>DATBEG010000036.1:0-16872 GCA_036276155.1 Bryobacteraceae bacterium
ATTGGAATGTCATTCCTTTTGCTGTTCATTGCATTCATCGCGAGCTACTTGCCTTCGCGCCGTGCTGCCGCCGTTGATCCGGCCACCGCCTTACGTCTTGATTAAGGTAGCTGGCTCCAAGCAAATCGCGGCCAACCGCGCCGCCTGAGCGCCCGATAGGCGCGAACAGGCAATAGCTGGGTTTCAATCTAGGTCTTTCGGAGTTTGCCCGGAAAGCGATGCCAGAAGGAACTACGCAACCTCCATATTCAGGAAGCGCGCATCGACCGCAAACGCCGAAAGGCTCTCGAAGAACTGAAGCAACTCCAGTCCGATCGGCAGACAGCGGATGATCCCGCCGCTGCATCCGATCCCGACCCCTTCAAGTCCGATGCCGAGTTTTTCGCCGCAATCAATGCTGGGTACGTTCCGCCGTCCATCGCTGAGAATTTAGCCAGGCAGCAACACGCGAACGGCGGAAATGGGTTCGAATTTTCATCTGCGTCTCTACCGCAAGCGCCAGAGGGCGCCATCGCCCGATATCTCGCCGAACACCCGACACGTTTCTAGCCCTCGCCGGGAATTCGCGGCTGAGCATCAAACCTTGGCAACAGTCTGTGGCTGCTCAACCGCTGCCGGGCGTGGCGGCCGCACAACAAACGGCAGGATCATCGATAGCAGCAGCACGATCGCAATCACGTGCAGGCCGCCGGCGTAGCTGCCGCTACCCTGACGCATATACGCGATCAGCAATGGACCGAATGCGCTGGCGAAGCCCCAGGCAGTCAACATCAGCCCGTAAACGGAGCCAACATTTTTCGGTCCGAAATAGTCAGCCGAAAACGCAGGCATCGTGCCGAATCCGCCGCCGTAACACATCAGAATGACAAATGCGACGACAGTGACGAGTGTGCTGTTATGAACCGCCGGTAGCAACCAGAAGAGGATTACCTGTATCGCAAACATGATCAGAAAAGTCATGCGCCGAGTGACCGTGTCAGACACCCACGCCCAAAAAATGCGGCCTACGCCATTGCCGATGGATGCGATACCCACCATTCCTGCGGCCAACACTGGTGTGACTTTGCCCAAGTCTTGAAAAATCGGTGCTTCCTGCGAGATGAGGGAAATACCCGCGGAGGTGTTTAAGAACAGCAACAGCCATAGTGCCCACCACTGCCATGTTCCAACCGCTTCTCCGAGACTGTAATCACGCGCGGAACGCTGGGCTGCGGTAGAAGTACTGGGGGTCCATCCAGACGGCGCATACCCGGCAGGCGGATTCTGCATGAACCATCCGGTTACCACGGTGACGATCAGGTATGCGATCCCCAGATAAGCGAAAGTGGTCAGCACTCCTACACTGGCAATCAAACGCGTTGCGATGGGAGCGGTCACAAGCGCGCCCGCGCCAAAGCCTCCCACCGCGATTCCGGTCATGAGCCCGCGCTTGTCGGGGAACCATTTCACGAGGACTGCGACAGGAATGATGTACCCGAGTCCGAGGCCGATACCGCCGATCAGCCCGTAGCTGAAGTAAAGCCAGTAGAGATTATGCGCAGAGAAACTTGCGAGGAAGACTCCCATTCCATACAACACTCCGCCAGTGATCGCAACCACGCGCGGACCACTGCGATTCTGCCACTGGCCACCGAAGAAAGAGGCGAAACCCAGTACGAAAATCGCGATCGTAAACGTGAGAGTTACCTGCGAAATGCTCCAACCAAACTGTTTCGAGAGCGGGGTGCGGAATACGCTCCAGGCGTAGACGGCGCCAAGCGCCATCTGCAAAAATATTCCGGCGATCGCAATCGTCCAACGGTTTGCGGTCTTCAATATGGAAGCTCCTTTTCGCTTTGATACCTTGCGTACGTCGGACGCATCATATTAAAGCTCTGGTGACGAGGCAAGCGTTCCTGGTACTACCGGGAGAGATTCGAATATGAAAATTCCCAACGTGAAAGATTGGCCGGTGCTGAAGCAGATTCAGTCTGGCGATCCGCATGCCCTTGGACACAACGCCATGTCTCCTCGGAGCCATGCGCTGCAATCGCGCACCCGCAAGGCAGATCGCGTCGTCAAATCTGTTTGCCCCTATTGTGCCGTGGGTTGCGGGCAACTGGTCTATGTCAAAGACGAAAAGATCATCGATATCGAAGGTGATCCCGATTCTCCGGTGTCGCGCGGCTGCCTCTGCCCGAAAGGGTCGGCGAGTTTTCAGCTCGTTACTAACAATAAGCGAGTACTAAACGTCCTGTACAGGCGTCCGTACGGGACCGAGTGGCAAGTCATGCCGTTGGAACAGGCGATGGAAATGGTCGCGCAGCGGATCAAGAAGTCGCGCGATGAGAACTGGCAAGCGACCACGGAAAAAGGCGACGCGGTCAACCGTGATCTTTCAATGGCGCACCTGGGCGGAGCAACCTGGGACAACGAAGAGAATTACCTGCTCAAAAAGCTCTACTGCGCGCTGGGCATTGTTCAAGTAGAGAATCAGGCTCGTATTTGACACTCTTCCACGGTCCCCGGTCTGGGGTCCACGTATGGAAGAGGCGGAGCCACAACGTCGCTGCAGGATCTGGCCAATTCAGACTGCATCATCATTGAGGGCTCCAACATGGCGGAGGCTCACCCGGTGGGCTTCCAGTGGGTAATGGAGGCGAAGCGCCGCGGGGCCGCCATCATTCACATCGATCCACGATTCAGCCGGACCAGCGCGGTTTCCGATATGTTCGTGCCCATTCGCGCGGGTACGGACATCGTGTTCCTGGGCGCGCTGATCTCGTATGTGATCGAGAACGAAAAGTATTTCAAAGAGTACGTCACGGCGTACACGAACGCCGCTGCAATTCTGCGTGAAGATTATCGCGATACCGAGGATCTCGATGGTCTCTTCAGCGGCTGGGTAGACGAGAAGGGTCAATACGAAGGCCCCACGTGGCGCTATCAAGATGCCGACTTCAAGGAACATGAGTCGACGCGCGTGCCGGAATCACATGCCGAGCGTTCGGCGCATTTCTCAGGCCCGAAGGTGAAGGCATATGCCACGGATTACACCCTCCAGCATCCCCGCTGCGTGTTTCAGGTGCTGAAACGGCACTTCAAGCGCTACACGCCGGAGATGGTGCAGGATTCGTGCGGCATCAGTCCGGAACAGTTCCTCAAAGTGGCTGAGCATCTTTCCCGCAATTCGGGCAGGGAGCGTACGACGGCCTTCTGTTACGCCGTAGGTTGGACTCAGCACTCGGCGGGCGCGCAGTTCATTCGCGCAGCCGCCATTCTGCAATTGCTGATGGGCAACGTGGGCCGCCCAGGCGCTGGAATTATGGCGCTTCGAGGTCACGCCACCATTCAGGGTTCGACCGACATCCCCACTCTCTATAATCTTTTGCCCGGTTACCTGCCGATGCCGAAGGCCGGCGTCGATAACACCCTGGCCGATTACATCAAGAACTACACGGCACGCTCAGGCTGGTGGACGGAGTTTCCGAAGTACATGGTGTCGCTGTTGAAAGCATGGTTCGGCGATGCGGCAACGCCGGAGAACGACTTCTGCTTCGACCGGCTGCCTAAAATCACCGGCGACCACACGCACATGACCAGCGTTGTGAATATGGCCGACGGCGATATGGACGGCTACCTCGTTATGGGACAGAACCCCGTGGTTGGCTCTCCGAATTCCGGATTACAACGCAAGGGATTGCGGAACCTGAAGTGGCTGGTCATCCGCGACTTTTACATGATCGAGACGGCGGAGTTCTGGAAGGATTCTCCGGAGCATGAACGCGGCGAGGTGAGCGCGGACACCATCGGGACGGAGGTGTTCTTCTTCCCGGCGGCGACACACGTTGAGAAAGATGGGAGCTTCACGCAAACGCAGCGCCTGGTTCAGTGGCACAACGAAGCGGTCCCGCCGCCCGCCGACGCACGCAGCGAGTTGCATTTCGCCTATCACCTTGGCAAACGGCTGAAGGAGCTATATGCCGATTCGAAAGATCCGAAAGATCGCGGCATACAAGAACTGGCGTGGGACTACCCGGTGCATGGCGCGCGCCAGGAACCTTCTGCAGAAGCCGTCGTTAAAGAGATAAACGGATACACTGCCGCTGACAAGAATCCGGTGAAAGGGTTCGTTGATCTCAAAGCGGACGGCTCGACAGCTTGCGGCTGCTGGATCTATTCCGGCATCTATGCAGGCGGAGTGAATCGCGCCAATCTGAAGCATCCGGCTACTGATCACTATCAACTTGGTCACGATTGGGGTTTTGCGTGGCCTGCTAACCGGCGAATCCTCTACAATCGTGCGGCTGCGGATCCGGAAGGTAAGCCATGGTCTGAGCGCAAGAAGCTGATCTGGTGGGACGAGGAGAAGAAGACCTGGACCGGTTGGGACGAGCCTGACTTCATGAAACCCGTGCCACCCTCCTATCGAGCGTCCGAAGATGCGCAGGGTCTCGAGACTATCTCCGGCGACGATCCGTTCCTTCTCCAGCCTGATGGCAAGGGTTGGCTGTTTGCGCCCACAGGCTTACAGGATGGTCCGATGCCGGCGCACTACGAGCCTTTCGAATCGCCGGTGCACAATCCGCTATATGGGCAGCAATGCAATCCGCTGCGCATGGAATACGAGCGCTCGGATAATCAACTTGCGCGTCCTTACAACGACGCGAATTATCCATACGTGATCACGACCTACCGTCTCACCGAACATCACACAACAGGCGCCATGTCGCGATGGCTGTCCTGGCTGGCTGAGTTGCAGCCTGCCGCTTTCTGTGAGATCTCACCGGAGCTTGCCCAGGAAAAAGGGCTGCGTAATGGTGACTGGGCGGTGATCTCCACTCCACGCGCCGAAGTTGAAATGCGCGTGCTGGTCACCGAACGTATGCGTCCGTTGAGAATGCGCGGCCGAACGGTGCATCAGATCGGGATGCCGTATCACTTCGGCAATCGCGGCTTGGTCACCGGCGATTCCACGAATGAACTGCTGGCCTTCGGGGGTGATACGAACTCGACCATTCAGGAATCGAAGGCGCTGACGGGCAATATACGGGCAGGGCGGCGAAATCGAAGTGCGCCTGCGCGGAAACAATCGAACGACGAGCCAGACGAGCAGTTGCGCGATCTACCGGGCGCTCGTGATCGTCCGGTGGGACGGCATGGCGTTCATGGGCCGTTCTCGAAGCAAGGCGATCAAACCTGATATGGCGAACGGATTCTTCACAGATACGACTGTTTGCATCGGCTGCAAAGCCTGCGAAGTGGCATGCAAGCAGTGGAACCAGTTGCCGGATGACGGTTATCACTTCACCGGCATGTCGTTCGACAACACGGTGCACTTGGGCGCATCCACGTGGCGTCACGTCAGCTTTATTGAACGGCCGGTTCCGTTGAACGGCGCGGATACCGGCTTTTCCTGGCTTATGGCGTCCGACGTCTGCAAACACTGTGCACGCGCCGGCTGCCTCGAAAACTGTCCCACGGGCGCAATCATGCGCACCGAGTATGGCTCCGTGTACGTGCAGCAGGATATCTGCAACGGATGTGGCTATTGCGTGTCCGGGTGCCCGTTCGGGGTTATCGACCGTAATCACGAAGATGGCCGCGCGTGGAAGTGCACCTTGTGCTACGACCGCCAGCGTGATGGTCTGGAGCCGGCGTGCGCCAAGGCGTGTCCCACCGATTCGATTCAGTTCGGAGATATCGCCGAGTTGAAAGAGCGCGCGCACAAACGTCTCGAAATTCTACATGAGCATGGGATGAGAGAGGCTTATCTCTACGGAGTAGATGCAGCGAGTCAGCCGGGGACGGGCGGACTGAATGCGTTCTTCCTTTTAGTGGACAAACCGGAGGTCTATAACCTGCCGCCCGATCCCGAAGTGCCCACCATTCGCGGTTATCAAAGCTGGAAAGCCGCAGGCATAGCGGCCGTAGGCTTTGCAGCGGCCGCGCTAGTCTCCGCGCTGTTTGGCCGTTCGGCGAAAAATCACGAGGGATAACATGGCCGAAGCGCTTCCCGGTTTTGTTGAGATTCCAGGCGGATCGAAAGCTCCCATGCGGAGTGATGACGGGCGCAACATCGATCCGCAACTCGGGCTGTTGCTTGGGGATGCTGCCGGGCAGAAACCGCTCGCGAGCCGCGAAGATGTCGCTCTGCATTCGGAGATCTTCCCTCATGTGCCGAGTCGTCAATCGACGGATTCGCCGAGTTATTACGGCGTTCCCGTCCTGAAACAGCCGGTCTGGATCTGGACCATCGCAGCGTATTTCTACATCGGCGGTATGTCGGGCATGTCGGCCACGCTGGGCGCCGCCGCGCAATTGTTCGGGGGTCGCGAGATGCGCGGCCTCGTCACGAAAACCCGCTGGATCGCGACCGTGGGGGGCGCCATGAGCAGCTTATTGCTGATTCAGGATCTCGGTCGGCCGGAGCGGTTTCTTCACATGCTGCGCGTATTTAAGATCAGCTCTCCGATGAGCATGGGCAGTTGGATCCTGAGCGCGTTTTCAGCAGCAGCAGGCGGAGCGGCCGTACTGCCTGTGGCGCCGAGGTTCCTGCCGCGTTTCGCAAGCGTGTTCGCGCCTATGACAGCGCTGTGCGGAGTTGTCGCCGGGTTACTGGGATTGCCGCTCGCTGCATACACGGGCGTATTGCTCGTGCAAACGGCAGTACCGATTTGGCGAAATCCACTATGGTCTGTGTTCGCGCTCTGCTCGGGCACAGCAGCCGCGAGTTCGTTTCTGGAACTGCTGCCGTTGAATGCGAATGAAGCGCGTGCGGTGGAGTTGTTCGGCTTCATCGGGAAAGTTGGTGAGCTGGTTTTTGCCAAACAACTCGAGACCGAAGTGGCCAAGGTGGAGCGAGTTGCGCGGCCTCTTCAGGATGGCTTTACAGGGATGCTCTGGCAAACATCAAAAGTACTCGTAATTGCGAGTGCGATTGTTTCTCTTGCGCCCGGTCACTCACGCAAAAAACGTATTCTGGCCGGCATACTTGGAACAGCGGCCGGCGTTTGTGTGCGCTTCGCGTATTTTTATGCCGGTAAGCGCTCGGCGCGCGATCCTCGTGCGACGTTTGAGCAGCAGCGCTCAACTCCGGCGCATGTAGCAGGCCCGATTTAAGCTAGTCCGCACGAGCGCAAGCGATTCTCGAGCACCCGGTTCGCGTTGAAGTCGCGCAGCTTGAGTGCTTCCGGCGACGTGCCGTCGAGCGCTCGCTGCGGAATCAGTCCGATTAGTTCGCTCTCTTCAATCGCCACGCCTGCTTCGGCCGCAAGACGTTCGACTTCGCGATAGACAATCATCAGTGGGGTTTGCTCGAAATCAGTGAGATTCATCGAGACCTGCACCAGTCCGCGTGATTCGAGAGTCAGGCCAAGGGCTTTCACGGCCGGAAACCCTCCCGAGCTTGTGCGAATCCGGCGTGCGATCGATTTCGCCAGTGAAATGTCGCCGCTATCGAGAACGATATTGAACGCGATCAGAAATTTGCGCGCTCCGACGATCACCGCTCCCGCCGTCGGATGAAGCTTGGGGCCGCCAACATCGGGCCGCATCGCCGGGCTTTCGGATCCTTCCGTTCGCCGCGCTTCAAACTCTCCGCGGCGCACATCTTCGAGTTTGCTGCGCTCTGGCTGGAGCGCGGCAGCTTCGTAGAAGTAGACGGGAATGTGCAACTCCTGCCAGATCCGTCGTCCCGCCGTTTGTGCGATTTCCACGCACTGCTCCAGCGTTGCGTTTTCAACCGGCACGAACGGAAGCACATCCAGTGCGCCCAGCCGCGGATGCACGCCGGAGTGCCGGTTCAGGTCGATGCGTTCAGCCGCCGCAGCAGCGGCGTGAAGGGCACTTTCCATCACGGAAACTGGCGTTCCAACAAACGTGATGACGCTGCGGTTATGATCTGCGTCGCTGGTGCGGTCGAGAACGTGCGATCCCTTCACTGAAGAGATTGCCCGCTCAATCGCATCGATCTTATCTAGCTCACGGCCCTCAGAGAAATTCGGAACGCACTCGATTAGCGGCTCCTTCAACTGGTCATCGCCTTCCAGCGCGTCCGGTTCAGCACAACATTTCCGTCGCGTATCACCATGTCTACATGATTGACGCCAAACTGATTCGGCACGTCGCGGTAATCCGAGGCGTTTAGAAGCAACATGTCAGCCTTCTTGCCTATTTCGATGCTGCCGATCCGATCACCGCAGCCGGCAGCATACGCCGCGTTGATGGTGGCAGCGGAGAATGCTTCTTCCACGGTGAGACCAAGGCGGACCACGGCGAGGGAAATTGACATCTGCATGCTGAAACTCGCGGCCGAAGAAGAATCATAGCCGCTCGATAGCGCGACGGCTGCTCCTGCATCGACGAGATCGCGCCCAATCCGCGAGATCGGTCCTTCAAACACCTCTTTGCCGGCGCCGAGAACCGCGATCGAAGAACTGGCTGCCAGAACAGCGGTTTCTTCCGCGGTCAGAAAAATCGGTGCGGGACAGTAGACCGCCGCCGGACAGAACTGCTGCAAGCAGCGCAGCAACTCGTCTTCCAGGCCCCCCGGCCATGCCAGCTTGATGCCGATATTCGAATCAACTACTCGAGAAAGAAGTTGCAGGTCGATGGCATGTCCTGATTCGCCGCTGAACTCGATGAAGTGAATCAGGCGGCGGCGATCCAGTGTGGCCAAAATCGACAGCAGATTTTCGTCTGCCTGGCTCTCCGGGGTGTGACCCACGTGCCACGTTCGAACCGTTGAAATCGGATTACTGCCTATGTCGGCCAGCTTGCGCAGGGCAGGAAGGTCAAGGCTTCGGTAACGCTCGCCGCCGCTGGCCTTTACATCCGCAGTCAGCGTGCCGTGCTGCAGGCACGCGCGGAGCAACCCCAGACTTCCCTCATGGAAGTTGATAATACTTTTCCGCTTATGGAAACTCTTGCCGCCATTCGATTCGTCCGTTTCTACCTTCAGACTAAGACTGGCGTCGACAAACCCGGGAACGAGGATACGGCCGTCTGCAAATATTTCGATCGCGTCGCGGGCTTCCTTCAGATTCTCAATGCGGCGTGTCGATCCGACTTCGACAATACGCCCGTCTCGCACGAGAACGGATCCGTCAGTAATGATTCCGAGTTCGCGAAGGGCGACGCCGCGACGTACGCCACGAGGACCACGCAAAGTCAACAACTGCTTGGCCCCCCGCAGCAGCAGATGTGCCAACGAGAGAGTGAAGAGTTAACCCGAAGACTAACTCTCTTGTTAAGTATTGCTCAGCATGCGAGAGAAAAACGTTAAATCCAGAAAAAAACAATAAACTGTTACCAAAATCGCTGCGGCGGCGAGTATTTTCCAAAGCATTTCGCGCGGAGTATTGGGAAATCCGGGCAGTCCTCCCGCAGCGCCTACGATAAATCCGCCCAGCAATCCTCCAAGATGCGCAGCCATACTGATGCCCGGCCCGAGGCTCAAAACGAGTCCGATAACGAGCCATTGACCGTAATGCGCGCGAATTGCCTGCACGAGCGGATTGGCGCGTTCCCGCAATCCCATTGCGAGCATGATCCCGAACATTCCGAACGCAGCCGCCGATGCACCCAGCGCGAACGTCCCAAATCGATATGCGAAATAGAACCCGATGAATGTCGAAACAACGTAAGCGACAATCAGTCGCGCCGTCCCGTAGAACTGTTCCACCTCAGTCACAAGGATGAAAAGCGACCACGAGTTCATCGCAATGTGCAACAGGCCGCCGTGCAGAAATCCGGCGGTAATCAGCCTCCACCACTGGCCCTGTGTAACAAATGATGGATATTCCGCGCCTAGAAGAATTACCGCGCGCGGATCGATGTTCATCGCCGATGCGTTTCCGAAGTGGGAACCGAGGACTATCTCGGCGATGAAGAAAGCTACGTTGATGATCAGCACGATGACGCTGCTGAGATTTGCCCGCGGCAGGAACGAAGCTGCAAGTCGGCTGGCGCGTAAATCGACAGCGCGTGGACCTAGTTGCGCGCCGCAGTAAGGACAAACACGGTCGCTGATAGTAATGAAGGCCCGGCAGTTCGGGCACATGCGGCGTTTTTCCACCGCTTCATTGTAGCCGCCGAAATGCGCTTACCCTGCTAAAATCGAAAACCTTAGATGGCCACAACGGAAGACGAACATCGCGCAGACCTGGTGCGCGTTTGCAGACTCATCTATGACAAGGGATGGGTAGCTATGAATGACGGAAATGTGAGCATCCGTTTGGATGACAACCGCATTCTCTGTACTCCTACGGCGGTCAGCAAAGGTTTTGTTGATCGGGACGACATCATCGTTTGTGACATGGGCGGTGAAAAGGTATCGGGCGAACGGGAGCGAACCAGTGAGATTGCAATGCACATCACTGTTTACTCGATGCGGCCTGATGTGCGCTCCGTGGTCCACGCCCATCCACCTGTGGCGACGGGCTTTGCTGCTGCCGGGCGTGCGCTGGATAAAGCTCTGCTGCCGGAAGTCGTCATTCAGTTGGGCGCGGTTCCATTGGCCGCGTACGGACTTCCCGGCACACCCGCTCTGAGCGATGGAATGCGGCCGTGGATTCCTGATTACGATGCCCTTCTGCTCGAAAATCACGGCTGCACTTCCTTTGGCCGCGATGTCTGGGAAGCCTTCTTTCGGATGGAAATGGTGGAGCATTTCGCGCGCATCACCTTCGTCGCCGAGATGATGGGGGGAGCAAAGGCTCTCCCGCGAGTGGAAGTCGAAAAGCTTTTCGCGGCACGCCGACGCTACAACGTGAGTTCACGGGCGCCTATGTCGGAACGCATGCCGCTGGTCGCCGAAGACTTACCAGGCGAACCGAACCCATAAGCACTTCTTATACTTTGATTCTCTTGCATAAAAGTTACTTCTAGGCTACGGTGGTTTTAATCGAGCTGTACCGGCAAGCCTCACCGGGTTTCCGGACGGATCGTGGAAAAGTTTTGGGCCTCCGGAGCGCGGGTCACCACTCACCGGAGGTCCTTGACAACGTCCCAAACGAATGTCATCTAATCTACTTTCCGGCGCAAAGATTCTTCTCAACTGCTTGCAGAGCGAAAACGTGGATTGCATCTTCGGATATCCCGGCGGTGTCACGCTTCCGCTCTACGATGCACTGTACGACCACCCCATCCGCCACATTCTGGTTCGTCACGAGCAGAACGCCGCGTTTTCCGCACAAGGTTATGCGCGAGCAACCGGCAAAGTCGGCGTCTGCTGTGCGACGTCCGGACCGGGCGCCACAAATCTGGTGACGGGACTCGTCGACGCCCTGATGGATTCTATTCCGCTGGTTGCGCTCACCGGTCAGGTGTCCACCAAGCTGATGGGCAGTGATGCCTTTCAAGAAGCTGACACATTCGGAATTACGCGTTCTGCGACGAAGCACAATTTTCTGGTCAAGAATATTGCCGACCTTCCGCAGGTGATTCACGAAGCCTTTTACATCGCCGCGTCCGGACGCCCCGGCCCGGTCCTGGTTGACGTGACAAAAGACGTTTTCCAGAGCCAGTCGCATTACACGCCGGTTACCGCGATTCATCTCCCCGGCTACAAAGTGTTCAGCGAAGGCCACTCAGGGCAGATTCGGCGCGCCGCCCAGATGATTTGGGAAGCCGAGCAGCCTTTTATATATGGCGGCGGCGGCATCATCGCCGCGAACGCTAGCAGGGAATTTCGCAGCTTGGTTGAGGCTCTGGATGCGCCGGCAGTCTGCACACTGATGGGACTCGGTGCGTTGCCGGCGGACCACCCGAATTTCATCAGCATGCCCGGTATGCACGGCAGCTATGCCGCAAACATGGGCATGTCGAACACGGACCTGATCATCGCCCTAGGTGTGCGCTTTGACGACCGCGTGACCGGTAGACTGGCAGCCTTCGCGCCGCATGCGAAGGTGATTCACGTCGATATCGACCCGGCGGAGATAAGCAAGAATCGGGTCGCCGATCTGCCGATCGTGGGCGATTTGAAACGAGTGCTGCCGAAACTTACAGAAGAAGTCCAGGCGCTCGCGCCGGAGATGCGCGCCAAGAACTCGGCAAAACGCCAGGCATGGTGGAAGCGGATTCGCGCCTGGAAGGAAGAGCATCCACTGCGGGCCGAAATCTCGGAGTCTGAAATCAAACCGCAGCACCTGATGGCGGAAATCGACCGCTTGTCCGGTGGGCAGGCAATTGTTGCCAGCGATGTCGGCCAGCATCAAATGTGGGCTGCGCAGTTGATTCGTTTCAACGAACCGCGCCTATGGATCAACTCCGGTGGGTTAGGTTCTATGGGATTCGGTCTTCCCGCGGCCATCGGCGCGCAATTTGCCCGTCCGGATAAGTTGGTGTTCGCCATTGTCGGCGATGGCGGTTTCCAAATGTCCATTCCGGAACTGGCAACCATCGCCAATCACTCGCTGCCCCTCAAGATCATCGTCATGAACAACGGCCATCTTGGGATGGTGCGACAGTGGCAGGAATTGTTCTACAACAATCGACTCAGCGAGGTAGCGCTGACGTCCTTCCCCGATGCCGAAAAGCTTGCCGGAGCTTACGGTTTTACCGGGCGGACAGTCGAAAATGTCTCGGAAATGCCGCGCGTTTTGGAAGAAGTTGTGCACACCCCAGGCCCGTATCTATTGAACGTCCAGGTGTCGCGGTTCGAGAACGTTTTCCCCATGGTTCCCGCTGGCGGCGCCATCAACGAAATGGTTCTGCGGCCTCCGCAGCCGGTGGAAGCATAGCTACATGCAACAGATCATTTCTCTTTTGATGGAGAACAAACCGGGCGCGTTGATGCGCGTTACCGGATTGCTCGGCCAGCGCGGCTATAACATTGAAGGCCTCACGGTAGCCCGCACTCTTGACCCGACAATCTCACGCATGACCATCACGGTCGACGTGGAGCCGCAAATTCGGTCCCAGGTGATCAAGCAGATGAATAAGCTGATCAACGTTCTGCAGGCGACCGACGTAACCGATGGCCCGGCGGTGAATCGGGAGTTAGTACTGGTGCGCGTGCGAACCACCCAGGCGACTCGAACCTCGGTCTTGAAAGAAGCGGAGATTTTCCAGGCTCGTGTCGTGGATTCCACGGTCGAAGGCTTTGCGCTCGAAGCAACCGGCGATCCAGAAAAATTGGACGAGTTCATCGACGTGATGAAGAGTTATGGCGAGATTGACGTGACGCGCTCCGGCATTATCTCCATGTCGCTCGACAACAAAAAGCTGCGCCTTTCGCCCCCCGTTCCTGTCGGCGCCGCGCAGGAAGAGGTTTTGGAAATCGCGGGCTGAAACGGCTCGCAGCCCATTCAAGGAAAGAACATGCCAAGACAGTTTTACGAGCAAGACGGAAGTCTCGCGCCTCTCCAGAACAAGACCGTTGCGATCATCGGTTACGGAAGCCAGGGCCACGCGCACGCTTTAAACCTGCGGGATTCGGGCGTTAACGTTGTAGTTGGTCTGCCTGCAAGCAGCAAGAGCGCTGCGAAAGCGCGTGCGGCCGGCCTTGATGTATTTAGCGTTGGCGATGCCGCGAAGCGCGCCGACGTTGTGATGATGCTAATTCCGGACCACCTGCAAGGCGAGGTTTACCGGAACGACGTCGCTCCGAATCTCACGCCGGGCAAGACGTTGATGTTCGCCCACGGCTTCAATATTCACTTCAACGAGATCAAGCCGGCGGACGGCATCGACGTGAGCATGATTGCGCCCAAGGCACCCGGTCATCGCGTGCGCGAACTGTTCACCGAAGGCGTGGGAGTGCCGGCACTGGTTGCCGTTGCGCAGGATGCTTCCGGTCACGCTCTCGAAAACGCTCTTGCATACGCCTACGCGTTGGGTTGTCTGAAAGCCGGCGTCATTGAAACCACTTTCAAAGAGGAGACCGAAAGCGACCTCTTCGGCGAACAGGCGGTTCTCTGCGGTGGTGTCAGCGAACTGATCCGAGCTGGTTTTGAAACATTGACCGAGGCCGGTTATGCGCCCGAGATTGCTTACTTTGAGTGCCTGCACGAATTGAAACTGATTGTGGATCTCATCTACGAAGGCGGTCTCGGTTATATGCGGTATTCCATCTCCGACACTGCGGAGTATGGAGATTACACTCGCGGGCCGCGCATCGTCACCGCAGAAACCCGCAAAGAGATGAAGAAGATTCTGAGTGAGATTCAGAGCGGCGAATTCGCCCGCATGTGGCTCAATGAGAACCGCACTGGCCGTCACAATTTTCTCAAGATGCGGGAAGGAGCCAAGGACCAGCCGGTCGAAAGAGTCGGCGCCAGGCTCCGCGCTATGATGACGTTTCTCAAGAAACGCAAAGAAGCCGGCGTTCCCGAGGAAGCTGCGGTCGGCGCATAGCGCGCACCTCAAACCTCGGCGCGACGGGAACTTTGGCGGCGTAAGTGCGTCTTAGCCCTCAGGCATGGACACATTAATACAGGATTTCCGTCACGCCTTTCGCCTGTTCCTGCAAGGCGGTTCGTTCACGCTTACTGCTGTCATAGCTCTTGCGCTGGGAATTGGCGCGAATGCCGCCATATTCTCTCTTGTCAATACCGTCCTGCTTAAGGAACCCCCTTTCCCACATGCGGACAGAATAGTCATCCTGAAAACCAGGACACCGCAGGGATCGTTCGATGGCGGGTCTCCCGCGAAATTCGCGTTTTGGTCGCAACAGACGCAGGCGATTGAAGCCGTCGCCGCCTTTGCTGGCGGTGTGGTGAACTGGACGGGCGGCCAGTTGCCACAGCAGCTTCGCTCCGAGCGCGTCAGTTCGTCCTATTTCCGCCTGTTTGGCGTTCCTATGATTATGGGCCGTCCATTCAATGCGAGCGAAGATGCGCCCGGTGCCGCGCCTGTTGTCGTGATCAGCGAGAGCCTCTGGAAAAGCCGCTTCGCCGCCGATCCTGACATTCTCGGCAAGACAATGATGCTCGGATCCCAAGCGTATCCCATCACCGGCATTGTCTCGTCCAAATTCGATTTTCAGGATTTCGGCGATGCGCCTGAACTTTGGATTCCGTTTCAGCTCGACCCGAACTCTATCGATCAGGGCCATTTCTTTCAGGTCGCGGGAAGACTGGCCGAAGGTGTCACGCTCCAGCAAGCTAATGCACGGCTTGACGCCTCTGCCGCGGCATTTCGACACAAATTCCCGAACGGCCTCGACAAAAATCAAAGCTTCACTTCGCAGACGCTGAAAGATGCCCTGGTGCAAGGCTCTGAGCGCTCCATCTGGGTACTGGCTGGCGCAGTTGCGTTCGTTTTGCTGATCGCCTGCGCGAACGTCGCCAACCTGCTGCTCGCGCGCGCAGAAGTGCGCAAGCGAGAGATGGCCATCCGGGCGGCACTCGGTGCAGGGCGTCTCAGAATCGTGCGCCAACTCCTCAGCGAGAGCCTCATATTGGCTGCGGCCGGCTCCGTTCTCGGCTTGGCTTTAGGGCTGGTCAGCATTCGCGCTCTGCTCTCTGTCAATACAGCCGGATTGCCGCGTGTCGGCACGGCGGGCTCCATGGTCACGCTCGATTGGCGTGTGCTCGCGTTCACCGGCGTGATGACTCTGCTGACCAGCATCATCTTCGGACTGTTTCCGGCGTGGCGTTCTGCCCGCGCGGATCTGAACGCCACCATTCGCGAAGGCGCAAACCGGTCCGGTACCGGCTTCCGGCAAAGTAAGGCGCGCACGCTGCTCGTAGTCAGCGAGGTCGGACTTTCCGTTGTGCTCCTTGTGGGAGCAGGACTGCTCATCCGCACTGCTGCCGCGATCTATGCGGTGAAGCCCGGGTTCGATACAAAGAACATACTCACGATGCGCATGTCCCTGACTGGCAAATCCTACGCCACAAGCGCCGCGGTAGAGCAACTAATCCGAGAGGGTACAGATCGGCTCAACGCATTGCCGGGCGTCGAATTAGCGAGTGCGACCTGTTGCGTGCCGCTCGAAGGCGGCTATGGCATCGGCTTTCGAGTGATTGGCCGACCTTTGGAAGGTGGCGCCATATTCAACGGCGGCGCCGCGTTCAAGGATGCTTCGCCAGGATTTTTCGAAGCATTTCGCATTCATGTGATTCGCGGGCGATCTTTTAACGATCGTGACACTCATGCCGGGGCGGCCGTGGTAATCATCAATGAAGCGATGGCCAAGAAGTATTGGCAGAAAAGTGACCCGCTGCAGGATCGCATCCTGATTGGCAAAGGCATCATGCCCGAATTCGACGCGGAACCTGTACGCCAGATCGTCGGCATTGTGACCGACCAAAGAGATGGATCTCTAAATAGAGACCCGCAACCGGAGATGTATGTTCCCACCGGCCAGCTAACCGATGCCATTCAGACTCTGAATTCGAAAATCCGGCCTCTTTCATGGGTCATTCGCACTCGCGTCGAGCCTATGCAACTGCGCGGTCCGGTGGAGGAGCAACTGCGCCAAGTGACCGGCCTGCCTGTGAGCGATGTCCGCTCCATGTCCGAAATTGTGTCTCGATCCACTTCGCGCGAACGCTTTCACATGCTGCTGATGAGCGTCTTCGGAGCCGTTTCCCTTTCGCTGGCCGCAATAGGAATTTATGGATTGATGGCATACTCAGTCGAACAACGGACCCAGGAAATCGGTATCCGAATGGCGCTGGGTGCGGAGCGCGGCAATGTGCGCAACATGGTCATGCGCGAAGGCATGACGTTCGCCATTGTCGGGCTTCTGGTGGGTATAGGCGCAGCGTTCGCGCTGGCAAAGCAAATCTCCAGTTTCTTATTCGGCGTCACGGCGTGGGATCCGCTGGTGTTCGGCACAATTCCTGTCGTGCTTCTCGCCACTGCGGCGGTTGCGGTTTGGTGGCCGGCGAATCGTGCAACGCAAGTGGATCCGGCGGCCGCTTTGCGCCAGAGTTGACC
>DATBEG010000037.1:0-156823 GCA_036276155.1 Bryobacteraceae bacterium
AGTTCTAGACGCTCCGCTTCTTCGATGATTTCCCTTGCGGCTTTCAAACTGTGCTGGCGGACAAAATCCGTAAGATCCGTGTGTTTTAGTGCCGCCGCCCGCAGGAGGATGATCTTCTCATCGGAAGGAATCCGCAGGGACATCCGACTGTTGTCTTCAACCGCTAATCTGGGCATGCGTTGGTTTTTCCCCTGTACGTATTCAAATAGTACAATAACCCTCTGCGGCAGGTTAAGAAGTAATCAACCAGCTTCTCTTTCTTGCGCGGTCGGATGCAGGCAGCGGCCGCATCGAGTTAGTTTCAACCGATTTGGTGTCGTTGGTAGGAGATGTTGCGAACGAAGCGAGTATGCTTGCCTCCAGTAAAGGGCTTGACGTCTCCACCAGCCTGCCCCAGCACCCAGTACGCGTTGAAGTCGATGAACATTCCTTCCGGCGAATGCTTCTGATTTTGCTGGACAACGCAATCAAGTACACGCCGGCCCCTGGTACCGTGACAGTCTCGCTGATTGTGGATGAAAGCCGGGTCATGATCTCTGTCTCGGACACAGGACCAGGGATTCCGGCAGATGAGCTCCCGTTCATCTTCGATCGTTTCTGGCGCGCCGATCAGGTACGTTCGCGAGAGTCAGGCGGAACAGGATTGGGTCTCGCTATCGCTCGCGAAATCGCGCAAAATCACGGGGCGGAGATAGGAGTGCAAAGCTCCGTCGGCACGGGCTCCAGGTTCACAGTTTCGCTAAGGCGTTCTGACGAGCAGCCGTCTACTGTCGCCACTTCCAGTGAGCAGTCCGTGTAGCCCGCCGTCGGTGACGTCACCAACTGCGCCGCACATTTACTCATCCTTTACAGTTCTCCGGTAATTTCATACGTATTGGGTTTCGTCTATAAGCTCAGGCAGACGCATGGTTTTGCAAACGAGCATGTTTAGAGTCTCCGATCTCCTTCAGAAACATTTAAGGTTCGCAGATCATGCTGCTTAATATGCAAGGAGTTGGATTGAAACTGCGCAAGTATTCGCAATTGAAATTCGGTCTTGTCCTCGGGACCGGCGCGCTGATCGCGTTAGTGCTCTGTGTTCAATGTGTGCGGACCTACTTATATGCGGATGCTGTTCTCGTTCCGCAGCAAGCCGAGCGCGAGGCGGCGCGGCAAGTGGGCGCGCTCAGCGCGGCTGCACGCAGTGGTGGAATCACCAATCCGCGTGCACTCGGCCCAGCGATAGAACACACTCTCGAACCTGTGTCTGATCGCGTCCTCTGGATGCGGGTGCTCGATCTGAACAGTAACGTGATCGCACACGGGGGCAGCCCGGAAGGAGCGCCTCAATTCCCGGCGCGGTGGTGGGATCGAGTTGAGAAGCACGAGCGACTCGGCACCGCAGTCGATACGCGCACCGGCCCCGCATTGGTGGTCATGCTCCCGCTTCGGATGCCTCGGTCGGCACGTGCTTCTTCGCAGCCTGATTCGACAGACTCAGGGAGGGACCCGTTGAATGACCGGCGCGCACCATACGTGCTGGAAGTCGCCATTTCGCTCAAGGCTGTTGCCGGCTCATTCGCGGGTCTACGCAACAATCTCATCCTTGGGCTGATCGCGTCCATTGCGTTGTTGGTGTCTGTTGTGGTGATCGGACTGCACGCTCCACATTACCTTCGGGGTAAGTATCTGGAGGGCGAACTGCAACTGGCGAAGCGAGTTCAGAATGACCTTCAGCCGAGGCCCCAATCGGTATCACCATTTGTAGAATTCGCCGCGTGTGCGGTAGCGGCTGATCATGTTGGGGGAGACTTCCACGATATTTTTGAAGCGGAATCCGGCAAGGTTGCCATGGTCTTGGGCGATGTTTCGGGCAAAGGCGTTCCGGCGGCGCTGCTGGTCAGTGTGTTGCAAGGAGCGATTCGCTCCTCGACGGCGCCGCAGCACGAATTCGCCTGCGAGCGAATTAACCGAATGCTGTGCGAGCGAACGGCATGTGAACGGTTTGCAACGCTATTTTGGGGCGTTTTCGACCCCGCAACCAATAAGCTGCGTTACGTGAATGCTGGTCATGTTGCTCCGATGTTGGTACGTCCAGGCCGTAAAGGTATCGAGCGATTATGCGAGGGCGGCCCCGTTCTCGGGTTGCTTCCGAACGCGTCCTATTCGGCGGGCATCGTCAAGATTGAAGACGGCGACAAACTGATCGTTTACTCGGACGGAATCATTGAGGCGGCCAACATGAACGAAGAGGAGCTTGGCGAAGCTCGCATTGCAGAGATCGTTTCGGATGGCTCTGACGAAGAGCCCGAAGCGCTTTGTGAGCGGATCATAAAGCAGGTGACTGCGTTTGCGTGCCCTGAAGCCCCGCAGGACGACCGCACTCTCATGGTGGTCAAACTGTCACAATCCGGAACCGCCGTTCGTTTTGGGAAATCCGGAGAAGTAAATATAGCAGCAGTGGCGTGATCGCACCTGCGACAGTGAACAGAACATGGTGAATTCTTTTTCGATAAAAACAGCTTCCGGTATCACCGGGCTGGCATTGATTTGCCTTTCGCTGACACGCGCGGGCCAAGAGAATACAGCCAGGACGGCGACTGCCCGGATCGTTACCGCCGCCAATAGCTTTCTTGCGACGCTCGATCAGAAGCAGCGTCAGGCGGTGCTGTTTTCGTTTGATGATCAGGAACAGCGCAAACGCTGGTCGAATTTCCCGGTTGCGATGGTTCCGCGCGGTGGCATCAGCCTGAAGGAGATGAATTCCACTCAGCGCGGCGCCGCCATGGCGCTGGTCGCGTCCGCGCTTAGTCCAAGAGGTTTTGAGAAAGTTCAACAAATCATGGAGGGCGACGAAGTCAACAAGACAACCGACCAGCGGCCGGGCGGTAATCGGGGACCACGACCGCCTGGTGGTCCCGGAGGTCCTCCAGCATCCGCTCGCGGGCCAGGTGGCCCGCCGTTCGGTAACAACGGTGCTATGTTCGGCAAAGATCTTTATTACCTCTCCATTCTGGGGACACCTTCGGAAAAGACTCCGTGGATGCTGCAGTTTGGAGGGCACCATCTCGCGCTGAATATCACGATTGCAGGTGAACATGGCGTTCTTACGCCTACGCTCACCGGCGCTCAACCTGCCCTTTATACAATTGACGGCAAAACCGTCCGGCCTCTCGGCCAGGAGAGCGACAAAGCTCTCGCCCTACTGAACGCTCTCGACCAAAACCAGCGAAAAAAGGCAATCCTGAGCTATGAGTTAGCCGACCTGGTGCTTGGTCCGGGACAGGACGGCAAGATCATTGAGCCGGAGGGCTTAAAAGCGACTGAGATGAACGAGCGACAGCGCGCGATGCTCCTGGACGTGATATCGGAATGGGCTGGAATCATTCACGAGAGCGCGGCGGCCGTTCGCATCGCCGAGATCAAGGCCGACCTCAATGAGACCTGGTTCGCCTGGAGCGGCCCCACAACTGCTGTTGCTGGAAAGAACATCACGGCGTATTACCGGGTTCAAGGTCCGCATCTGGTCATTGAGTACGCGCCTCAGACTCTCGGCGGCGATCCGGCCCTGCATGTCCATACCATGTATCGCGATCCCACGAACGACTACGGCCGGAAATTCATCCCGCAATGAAAACGAAGCTAGCCTCAGCCATTGGAGTTCTTTTTTGTATCGGCTTGCCCGGGTTCGCGCACAGGCTGGACGAGTATCTCCAGGCAGCCATGATCTCTATCTCGAAAGAACGAGTTCAGGTGGCGATGCGATTGGTTCCGGGTGTCGCCGTGCTGCCCACCATCCTTGCG
Organism: Bryobacteraceae bacterium; assembly: GCA_036276155.1. GTDB lineage: Bacteria > Acidobacteriota > Terriglobia > Bryobacterales > Bryobacteraceae > Bog-105. The sequence continues at coordinate 3,784 of DATBEG010000037.1, forward strand.
AATATCGATACCAATCGGGACGGTGTAATCTCGATAGCGGAACGGCGGACATACGCACGGCAAGTGCTTCGCGATCTCTCGCTCACCATCGATGGCCATGCATTGCAGCCCAAGCTGGTATCGTTCGGCTTTCCCACGTTAGACGACATGAAGCAAGGGCTCGGCGAAATCCATATTGAGTTCACTGCCGATCTACCCCGCGGCGGCGACAACCGCAAAATCATTCTTCAAAACCGTCATCAAAGCCGGATTGCGGCTTATCTCGTGAATTGCTTGGTGCCTCGGGACCCGGATATTCACGTGCTTGCCCAGCACCGAAACCAGAATCAGTCGGTGTACGAACTGGATTACGCACAGGTCGACGTTGCGTCAGGTGCGCTCGCTTCTAGATGGTGGTCGCTCCGCACTTCGCTCGGCAATCTCGGCGGATTCGTGAGTATGTTCCGCCTTGGGATGCGGCACATCGCCGAAGGTACGGACCATCTCTTGTTTTTGCTCGCGTTGCTTCTGCCGGCGCCGCTATTTGCTTTCGGTTCCCGTTGGGACGGATTCGCAAGCCTGCGCCATGGCGTCAGGCAAATCTTGCGCGTTGTGACGGCCTTCACTGTTGGACATTCCATCACGCTGGCTTTAGCGGGATTAGGAGTTGTCCTCCTGCCCAGCCGTCCCATCGAAGTCCTGATCGCTGTTTCGATTCTCGTCTCGTCTATTCACGCCTTGCGCCCGATATTCCCCGGCCGCGAACCCGTCATAGCGGCTTGCTTCGGCCTCGTCCATGGCCTGGCGTTCGCCGCCACTCTAGGACTACTGGGACTTGGAATGTGGGCGCGCCTCGCCAACATCTTCGCGTTCAACGTTGGCATTGAGGCAATGCAGTTGATCGTGGTTGCCGCCGCCATGCCCTCGCTTGTTCTTCTCAGTCGCACACGTGCGTATCCATTGTTGAGAGTTGGGGGCGCGCTCTTCTCAGGCGGTGTATCCATCGGCTGGATCGCAGAACGGTTGCTGAACCTGCCTGGCTTAGTAGATGACGTCGTGGATGGCATTGCGCACCAAGCTGTCTGGATAGCCGGCGTTCTGTTCGTTGTCAGTATTGTTTTCTGGTCGGTGGGCAAACTCAACCGTAAACAAAGCAATATCCTTAAACAGCTTCCCGGGCAGCCGATCGAAGTATCCGTTCAGCCTTTTTAGGATTCAGAAGATCAGTAGCAAAGCCAGTCGCGCAACTCGAACACGAAGCGCACGGTCATGGCTATGAGGTCGTAGTCGCCAATGCTAACTATGAGGCCGAGCAGCTTACAAAGAGTGCTCCGCGCTGGGCCTGCTGCCAATCCTGGGACATTTTGTGAGGAACGATTCCTTCAAAACGAGATCTGATTTTTTGGAGGTTTTAGTTTAGCGAGTGGAACTGCTTCTCAGAAAGATCTGATCTGGACAAAGAGACTAATCCCGGTGCATACTCCCAAAACAAGGCTTTTTATGGCAACTGCTGTCGCGCTCTCGATCGTCCTCTGGGCAACGGCTCTGTCTGTACGCGCTCGGAAACGCAAGCAGAGACGCCACGCGGATTCAGACCGATTGCTAACGCTGTGCCGTTAGACCGCTGCTCCCTGCTGCGGGATTGACGGGTGCCCTACCTCAAACTCAAGCAGCCGCGCACAGCAAGGAGCAACAACGCAGCCACGATGAGGCACACGCAGAACCGTTCGAGGTTCATGCTTTTCCATTGTCCCGCGAAAAATGGAGAGCGGATTGCGCACCATCAACCGGTGCTTGCCGGTCTCAACCCATCACACTAACGTCTTGAAAAGTGCGTAGAGATCGGAATTGAGTTCAATGCCAATGCCAGGGGCATCGGATAAACGCACTTCGCCGTTTCGCACGGGCGTGTTATCCGCGAAACCTCCGAAGGGAAGGAACACGCCTGGGTAGCTCTCGTTGCCTCCCAAGTGCAACCCCGCTGCCACATGCAGCGCCATTTGGTGGCCGCCGTGGGGGATGCAGCGCCTCGACGACCAGCCCTCGCTCCCGAGCATTTCAAGGGTTCTACGGTACTCGACGATGCCGTAGCTCAGCGCCGGATCCATCTGCAAAAAGTCACGGCTCGGCTTCAGTCCGCCGTACCGGATCAGGTTGCGCGAATCTTGCGTCGAGAAAAGGTTCTCGCCTGTGGCAATCGGCGTCGCAGAAGCCGCCGCAACTTCGGCGAGCAGCTTGAAGTCCAACGGATCACCAGGCTCTTCATACCACTTGAGCTTGTACGGCTCCAGGGCGCGTGCATACTCGAGCGCAGTCGGGAGATCGAAGCGGCCGTTCGCGTCCACGCACAGGCAGTCGCCCGATGGCAGCAGTTTCAGGACAGCGTCGATTCGGTTTCTATCTTCCTCAAGTGTTGCGCCGCCGATCTTCATCTTGACGGTGGTGTAGCCCGCATCTAGATAGGAACGCATTTCCGCGGTCAGCGCCGAAATGTCCTTTCCGGGATAGTAGTATCCGCCCGCGGCATAGACCTTCACTGACGGATCGACACTTCCATCCGCATATCGATCCGCGAGTACCTGATAGAGTGGCTTGCTCTCCAACTTCGCCGTTGCATCCCAGAGCGCCATGTCCATCGTGGCAACTGCGACGGCCCGATCTCCATGACCGCCCGGCTTTTCGTTCCTCATCATGACCGCCCATGCTTTCTCGGGATCAAGACCGGAGCCGTCGTCGTTCAACAACGAATCGGGAGCCGCCCCGAGCAGTCGCGGAACCATGCGCTCGCGCAGAATGCCCTGCTGCGCGTACCTGCCGTTTGAGTGAAATCCGAACCCGATCACAGGCGCACCCTCGCGCACAACATCGGTATGAATTGCGACCGCGGAAACAGTCATCTCGGAAAAGCTGATAACGGCGTTACTGATCGCCGACTTGATAGGAACAACGATGTCGTGTATGGCAGTAATCTTCATACTTGGGCGATCACGTCGAGACTTCCTGTGGTCACCAGTAGCCGATGACTCTCCACCAAAGCATTCCAATCCCGACCCAAATGAACAGGGTGACGATAGATATCAGGAATCCAATCTTCCACCAGGTCGCCTGACTGACGTAGCCAAGTCCAAAATACACCGGAGCAGATCCCGTGCCGTAATGAGTGAGACCGGCATTCAGATTCGAGAAGTAGGCCAGCATCAGTGCCGCCAATAAAGGCGGCGCTCCCGACGCGAGCGCTGCCAAAAGAAACCCCGGATAGAGAGCCGTGATATGAGCCGTCATGCTCGCGAATCCGTAATGAACATAAAGGTATGCGGCAACAAGAAAAATCAAAGCCAGGGACCACGGCAACAGACGCGAAAAGTGGAACATCGATTGTGAAAGCACTTGAATGACTCCGCGCTTGTTCAGTTCCCCGGCCATCATGATCAGAGGTGCAAACCAAATGAGCGCATCCCACGCCTTTTTCTCTCCCAGCAGATCGTTCCAGGCGAGCACACGAGTGATAAGAATCGCCGATACGCCAGCCAACGCGATGAACGCATTAGGTATGTGATGCCATGGCGATGTGATCCAGCCGCACATCACAAGCAGCATGATCACGCCGAGCCTGCGCTCGCGCTGCGAAGGAGGGCCCATGTCGTCCAGTTGCTCGCGCGCGTGGTCTCGTGCGGCTTGAGTGTTGGTCATCGCCGGATGATACATGCGATAGAGGAGAACCGGCACCAGCAGGATCGAAATAGCGCCCGGAACGATTGCTCCTACGAACCAGCGAATCCAGGTCATCTCGACGTGAGCTATTTTCAGCCCGAAATCCGCCATCAGCGGATTGGAAGCCATACCGGTCAGGAACATGGCGGAAGCGACATAGGTGGTATGAAAAGCGACCAAAACCAGGAAGCCGCCCATTCTGCCGGAGTTGGTACCGGGCTCCGAGCCCAGCGCCCCGGCTACCGAGCGGGCGATGGGGGAAATAATTCCGCCTCCCCGAGCTGTGTCGGAGGGAACGAAGGGCGCCAGCACCAGATCCGAAAACGCGATAGAGTAGCTCAGCGTAAGCGCGCTTCGGCCGAATCTTCGGATGAAGAGATAAGCCACCCTCGCGCCCAGCCGCGTGTCCGTGACCGCGCGCGAAAAGAGAAATGCCGTGAAGATGAGCCAAACTGTCTGGTCCGCGAACCCTCCCAGCGCCACGGCTGGGGATAACGTTCCTGTCAACACGACCACGGTCAGGGCTGTCAGGATGCACGCGCCCATAGCCATGGGCTGCACGACAAGAGAAATGATCGTCGCAACGAAGAATGCAAGAAGATGACGCTGATCGGCATTGAGAGACGCGATAGGAACGAAATAGAGGATCAGGCCGGGAATCACCACCGCGGCCCAGCGCCATGTGGTTCCGCTTCTAATGTCCACTGCCGCTGAGGAACTTTCAACCGGAGAAATCGTGCTGACGCCTGTGTACTCTGGTCGGTCTTCACTCGGCATACAGCTGATGGTAACGTCGCAGTGTTACGCAAAATGGTTGAACAATGAAGAACTACAAGGTCGCTGTCGTGCCGGGCGATGGAATCGGCAAGGAAGTCGTACCGGAAGGTACGCGAGTGCTCGATGCTGTGGGCGCACAGTTTGACGTCCGCTTCGACTATCGGTATTTCGACTGGAACTGCGAAACATACAAGCACACCGGGCGCATGATGCCGGAAGACGGCTTGGCGCGCCTCCGCGATCACGACGCCATTTTCCTTGGTGCCGTGGGCTTTCCCGGTGTGCCGGATCATGTCTCACTTTGGGGCCTGCTGATCCCCATCCGGCGCGAGTTCGATCAGTACGTGAATCTCCGGCCGGTGCGTCTTCTGCCCGGAATAGTGCCTCCTATCCGCGATCGCAAGCCAGGTGATATCGATTTCTGGGTTGTGCGCGAGAATACCGAAGGCGAGTACTCACAGATTGGCGGCCGTATCTATTCAGGTACGGACCAGGAGATAGTCGTTCAGGAAGCGATCTTTACGCGTCGCGGCACGGACCGCATCATTCGTTATGCGTTTGAGTTGGCGCGTCGGCTCGGCCGCAACCACGTGACTTCGGCGACCAAGTCAAACGGCATTTTCCACTCGATGCCGTTCTGGGATGAACGGTTCGCCGCTATCGGAAAAGAATATCCAGACGTTAAAGTCGACCAGTATCACGTCGACATTCTTGCCGCGCGCTTCGTCATGTCTCCCGAGCGTTTCAGCGTTGTAGTGGCGAGTAATCTGTTCGGCGACATCCTGTCTGACCTCGGGCCCGGCGTGACCGGAACCATTGGTGTTGCGCCCTCAGCGAACATCAATCCAGAGCGCGTGTATCCGTCCATGTTCGAGCCGGTGCACGGCTCCGCGCCCGATATCGCTGGCAAAGGAATCGCGAATCCCATCGGTCAGATATGGTCTGCTGCGATGATGCTCGATCATCTGGGCGAGCCCGAGGCCGCCAAAGTCATCGTGCGAGCGATTGAGCGCGTCCTTAGTTCTTCCAATGCCCCGCTGACGCCAGACCTGCAAGGCAACGCTTCGACAGCGGACCTGGGCAGCGCCATCGCCAACGCAGTTTCGAGTAGCTGAGCGTCGACACTTATAATCGGGGGAGTTGCCCCAACTTCATACGCCCTGCGTGCGCTCCATAGTCATTGCGGGGTTCTTTTCCCTTGCAACCGCCAGTGTTTCGTATTCTCAGATTCCGCTTCACTTGACGCCCGCCGAGGCGGCAGGCCGGCAGATTTTTATCACGCGGTGTGCGTCGTGTCATGGCACGAATGGCAAAGGCGGCGAGTTTGCTCCGTCGATTTTGGACCGGGTTCGGCTGCGGAGCGATGAGGATCTGGTGCTGCTACTGCACAACGGGGTGCCGTCTTCGGGGATGCCGGCGTTTCCGGATGTGGTCGGAACGGACCGATCCAACCTGATCGCGTTCTTGCGCACGCTGAAGCCTAACGAAGGGTCGGCGACTCCTTCTGAAATGACGCTTCAGGATGGAGCGAAAATTCGCGGTATCGAGCTCAATCGGTCGGCCGAGAGCGTGCAGATGTTGGGCGATGATCGTCAGTTGTACCTGCTGCGAAAGGCGGCTAGCGGCGGTGCCTATCGCAGAGTCACGTCGCAAAACGATTGGACGAATTATGATGGCCGCACCCTTGGGAACCGGTATAGCGGCTTGGCCCAAATCACTGCCGGCAATGTTTCCGCAATGGAGCCGAAGTGGATGTTTTCACTTGCGGGAGCTCGGGAGTTGGAGGTGACACCGGTGGTGATGGATGGTGTCATGTATGTCACTACCGGAAACGAGTGCTACGCCCTGGATGCGGGCGACGGCCGGCAGATCTGGCATTACCGCCGCACGCGTACCCGAGGCGTCGCGGGTGTTGCGGCGGAGGGAAAAAATCGCGGAGCCGCCGTTGCGGGCGAGAAAGTCTTTATGGAGACTGACGACGCCCATTTGATCGCCCTGAATCGATTCACTGGTGCTCTTCTGTGGGATTGCGTCATGGCCGATTGGCGCAAAAACTACAGCGCGACCAGCGCCCCGCTGGTGATTGGAGATATGGTGGTGGCGGGAATCGCGGGAGGCGATGACGGCGCCCGTGGGTTCTTAGCGGCTTACGATCAGAAATCGGGCAAGGAACTGTGGCGATTCTGGACGGTGCCGAAAGCGGGCGAACCCGGTTCGGAGACGTGGCGAGGAAGCGCGATTGATCATCCCGGCGGTTCCACCTGGATGTCGGGCTCGTATGATCCGGAGCTGGACACCATTTATTGGCCGGTTGGGAATCCGGGGCCGGATCTGTATGGAGAGGAACGGCTGGGCGACAACCTCTATACGGATTCAATTCTGGCGCTGGAGCCGAAGACCGGAAAACTGAAGTGGTATTTCCAATTCACCCCGCATGATGTGCACGATTTCGATGCGATGGCGCCTTCCGCCCTGATTGATGCCGACTGGCAGGGGCAGCCCCGCAAGCTGTTGGTACAGGCGAATCGGAGCGGCTTCTTTTACGTCCTGGACCGCACGAATGGGAAGTTTTTATTCGGTCGCGCGTATACCGGCCAACTCACTTGGGCGAGCGGTTTGACGGCTGACGGCCGCCCGATCGTGGTGCCGGACCAGGAGCCCACGCACGAGGGAAAACTGATCTGCCCGTGGCTGAACGGCGCTTCGAACTGGTACTCCAGTTCTTACAACCCGCTGACCCGCTTATATTATGTGCAGACCAATGACAGGTGCGGCATTTACACTCGCACAGATATGCAATATCAGGATGGGCACGGCTATATGGGAGGGTCCTTCAGCGGTGATCCGGCCCACCCCGGCCAGCGCATTCTGCGCGCCTTTGACGTACATACCGGTGAGGCGGTCTGGCAACTCCCCGAGATTGGCGATGCTTCTAGTTGGGGTGGCGTCCTAAGTACTGCCGGTGGGATTGTTTTTTACGGAGCGGACGATGACGCGTTTTCTGCTGCGGATGCCAAAACGGGCAGGCTGTTGTGGCGATTTCAGACCAATTCGCCCCCGCACGCTTCGCCGATGACGTATGAGTTTGATCGCAAACAATACGTAGCGGTGGCAAGCGGGCCGAATATTATTGCGTTCGGTCTTCCAAATTAGTGTCGCGATTTGATTTCGTAGAGCCAGGCAAAGCCTATTTCGAGCGGCGCGCACTTCGGCGTTACGCGGGGGTATTACAACTGTGGGCGCTCGGGGTGGGCGCCGTGATATCGGGTGACTTCTTCGGCTGGAATTTTGGGCTGGTTGAAGGCGGCTTCGGCGGCATGCTGATCGCCCTCGCGATCATGACGGTGCTGTTTGCCGGACTGTGTTTCAGCATCGCGGAAATGTCTCCTGCGCTTCCGCACGCTGGTGGTGCTTACTCTTTTGCCCGAACAGCCATCGGCCCGTGGGGCGGCTATCTAACCGGTCTTGCCGAAAATATGGAATACATACTCACTACCGCGGTGATCGTAGTCGGTATCGGTGGGTACTTAGGAGCGATTGTTGGAACTCCAGCCAACTGGGCGCCCATTTGGTGGCTGGTCTGCTACGTCGTCTTCGTCGCTTTCAACGTAGCGGGCGTAGAGCTGTCGTTCCACATTTCGCTCGTGATTACACTCCTCGCGTTGCTGATCTTGACAGTGTTTTTCGCGGGAGCACTACCGCATTTCGAACTGCACAAATGGGCGCTGGCGAACTCAGGCTGGCTGCCGCATGGAGTGACTGGGACTCTTCGCTCTTTGCCCTTTGCGCTGTGGGTATACCTCGGGATTGAGCAACTTCCGCTCGTAGCCGAAGAAGCCGAAAACCCGATCCGCGATATTCCGAAAAGCCTGCTTCTCGGTCTCGCGACGCTCATCCTGTTTGCATTCCTGACAGTCATTCTCAATGCCGGTATAGCGCCAGGAACCGAGGAAGTTGGCCGGTCAAACGAGCCTCTCTTTCTCGGCTTTCGGACGATCTTTGGAAATGGAGCAACAGCACGGATTCTGGCACTTATCGGGTGCGTTGGACTGATTGCCAGCTTCCACGCGATTATCTTTGCCTACGGACGTCAGATCTATTCGCTGTCGCGGGCCGGTTATCTTCCCACTTCGCTTTCCATAACTCACGGCACCCGAAAGACGCCTGGCCGCGCACTGGTTGCGGGTTCCGTTCTGGGCTATCTGGCTGCGTTGGTCATCTATGTGGCGGGCCAGCAGAGCTCCGTGGGCGCAGTGCTCCTGAATATGGCGGTCTTTGGCGCGGTGATCGCATATGTGCTCCAGATGGTTTCGTTCATTCGCCTCCGCGCGCTATTTCCTGCGATGCTCAGACCCTATCGCAGTCCTCTGGGAAACCCGGGGGCAACAGCGGCAATCGTCATAGCAATTGCAACATTACTGACGCTGTTTCTCAATCGCGACTACCGGCCGGGAGTCATCGGCGCGGCCATTTGGTTCGCGCTTGGAATTGGATACTTCGCGCTGTACGCGCGCAAGAGGCTGGTTCTGGCGCCCGAGGAACGCTTTGCCGAGCAGGCGCGCCGCTCAATGGCCTAGTACTGAAGCACTGCGAATCGGCTAATAGAATAGCCGAGCGCTGCCCCCACAAAGACGTCGGAGGCGAAATGCGCCGATAAAGATAGGCGAGAGAATGCGATTACGGCTGCTCCGCCATACGCGACGTACGGAACCCACCGGTGCGTTCGGTACCGATGAGCGACGACGGTGGCAATTGAGAACGCGACAATCGTGTGTCCCGACGGGAAGCTTCCACCTCCGCTTACCTTCGAACCTTTGCCTTCGAACCACGAGTCCCAATAGTTGGAGTGGTTCGCAAACGTACTTGGTCGAGCGCGATTACTGATGTCCTTGAGGACAGTTTCGACAATCTCGGAATCCGCCACAGCCTCACCTGCCAGCAAGGCTGTGTGCTGCATCTTTGTGTCTTTCCGAATCAAGCCTGCAAAATAAATCGATGTAGGAGCAATAAGCGTAGCAAGGGCCGTACCGTTACTGGTGAAGATGTTGTTGAAGCCTTGAAATCCGGAACTTTGGTGGAAGTACCGCCCTTCAGCCGGATCGAGCGTTGCAAGTCCCGCCGTGGCCCCCACCACTGACACGACCGGAAGCCAATCATGACCTTCCGCTGCTTTTATTGGAAAGAGCCAGATTTGCTTCTGATCGCAAAGAATGTTCGGCACAAGCCGCTTCCACGAGACAGGCCGATCATAATCCTGGCCGCTATTCGCACTGGAAAGATCTTGCGACGGCACCGCAGATGAGCAGTAAGTAGAGGTTCCGTTTTGAGCCGCGGCAGCACCGCAACAAACTGTCAGACCTAGAACAGCGACAACCGAGGAAACTTTGGCAATCATGATCTTACATAAGATCAAGGTCTTCAACGGTCAAGTACGGCCGTTTATTGTGCGTTTATGAAGTGATACCTGCCGCTCACCGGCGCGAATCGGATGACAAATCGCCCAACATTTATATCTCCCCTGTCCTGAACGCTTTAACCTCTCTCACTGCCCGTTTCCCGCACGTCCCGAATCCACACTGCGAACAGAACCGCGCGCTTGCCAGCTTGCTGGCACGCTTTAGCGCCAGAGCAAGCGGAGGGTTACTCTCCCGGTTCTAATTTTTTGTTCGAAGGGATCATCCATGGCCACCGCCAAGCAAATCGCCGCCAATCGCCGCAATTCCGAGAAGTCGTGCGGCCCCAAATCCGAAGAAACGAAGCAGAAGGTCGCGCAGAACCGTCTCAAGCACGGTCTCTCAGGCGGCAACTTTCGCGTCATCGAAGGCGAATCACAGGAAATATTCGACGAATTTCTGCAAGGCTTCATTCGCGCCGAGCAGCCCGTCGACGAAGTCGAACTCGATCTGGTGGGCAAAATGGCGCGCAGCAGTTGGATGTCGGAGCGTGCCATCCGCTGCCAGAACGGCTGCTTTCTTGTGCAGCCGCAAACTGACGAACAAAAAACTCGCGGCAAATGCGGTGTTGGCGTCCGTACCGACCTCGATCTGCACCTCCGCTATCAGACCGCGCACGACCGCGCCTACTCACGTGCTGCCGCCGACCTCCACAAACATAGGGAAAGACGGCGTTTAGCCGAAATTGGCTTTGAACGGGAAAAACGGGCTCAGGGGCAGGAAGCTCGCAAAGCCGAGATGCACGAATTGAACGTGGCCACCGCCACGGCCCGCAAAAACTATGCCGAAATGAAGGTCGGCTCCGCGCTCGCAGACATGCTGCCCCCCAATTTCGACCCGGCGCTACTGGCTGAGCTGCTTCCGAACATGACAAACGCGAGGTCTTCAGCGACGAGTTAGCAAAAAATAGCCACAACCGCCAAGCACGAACATCTCTCACGCCGTAGCTGCGCGCATTCGCCGAAAGGGAAGGATGGCGATAAGGGCAGTCGCGTCTCAGGACTTGAACTTCTGTATGTTCGGTGGAAGCAGCGTCGTGGTCGGCAGAGGTTCGTTCGTCAACAGAAACTTTCCACCACTGGTCGCGACGACATACAAATCGTCGCGGCCCACGAGTTGCACCAGGCGCTGAACTCCGGGAAGCTCCGCGAAAACGTAATAGCGCTTCGACGTCGCCCAGAGCTGCTTGAACTCGGCGTTGTCGATAAAGACGTTCGGTGCACCCGGCGCGTAGGACCCGTAGACCAGATTGTTGAAGCGGCCATTCAACAATAGAGCGCGGCGGTCGGTATAGAAGAACACGGAGGAGAATTCGTAGTAATGATGATCGACGATCATCTCGCCTGGAGGGGACTTCAGGAAGGCGTCAGCCAGCGGTCGGGATGACATGTACGGATCGAACACCACCAGTGCAAGCCGTGCCCCCTGGAAGAAGATCACCATCATCGCTGCCCAGACAAGGAAAGTACTTTTGCCGCGCGCAACTGATGCTCCCACAGCTCCCAATGCGAAGGCGATCACGGCAACCAGCAGTGGAATCCGGAGATACGCGAACGACTTCAATGTAAGGTCTTCCACGTGTCCGAGAGACAGTGTGTAGACATCCGGATGTTCGGATAAGGCCCGTGAAATATCGCCCGGAGCGGGCAAATTCCAGACCTGCGCCAGGATGACGATACCAACGACAGCAGCGCACGCGACGATTACGCCGAGCACTTTAGAGCCGATTTTGATCCAGCGGCCACCGGTAGCGATTGCTGAACCGAGCAGCAGAGCAAACGCTGGGTAGCACGGCATCGAGTAATACTCCTGTGTGGTGGAGAAGGTGAAGAACACCAGCACACAACCGATCCAGCACAGCGCCAGCAGACGAGCGCGTCCGGCGCGATCTACCGGACGAAAGCCAAGTTTGAAAACGGCTGGAAGGTAAATGCTCCACGGGAACAGCCACACCAAATGGAAAAGCCAGAACCAGAGTCGCGGAACGGTGTTGTAATCACGCGGGTAGCGCAGGTTCAAAAAGCGCAGAACCTGCTCATTCATGAAATAAAACCAGAAGAAGCCGTGATACTCGCCGGGGACGCTGCGCCAGGTTAGATCGAAGTAGGGGGGATTGCGGAGGGTCGCGAGAATGTGCCAAGGCGCCGCTATTGCGAGCACGATGAGAATTCCGCTGAAAGGACGAATCCGGCGCCAGATTTCACGCGAGAACAGTTGGCGCGTGACCAGTAAATAGATCAGCCCGGTTCCAATCGGAAAAACGGCGCCAATGAGGCTCTTCAACAGTAATCCGATGCCGATACTGGCCGCAATCAGAAAGGCCCATAACCTTTGGTGCTTCTCCTCGGGGTCAATGGCACGAAGGAAAGACCAGATGCCCAGCGCGATGGTTAACGTGATCATCACGTCTGGAATTAGAATCCGCGTGAAGAGAAAAAGTCCAAGGCAGGTGGAGATGCAAAGGCCTGCATACAATCCCGCGCGACGCCCGAAAGCCCAAACACCGAAGGCAGCGGTCAGCCACCCCAGCCCGATGGCCGAAAGTGCAACAGGTATGCGCGCTGCCCAGTCATAAGCTCCGGAAATTTTGTAGCAGAATGCTATGAGCCAATAGAGAAGCGGCGCCTTTTCGAGATAGAGCACACCATCCAAACGCGCCGATACCCAGTCCCCCGAGTGCAGCATGTTACGTGCAATTTGAGCCTGCACCGCATCCACATCATCCATAAGAGATGGTGGCGAAATGATACAGCCCAGATACACGGCGGCCGCGACAGCGATCACCAGCAGGTAGAGATAATAAACGGGCCGCTGGGAAGCAACTTCCGATTTGTCTGGAACTCTAACTGGTCGCACTTCGGGCGCGGATTTGTATGCGGAACTTGGCAAGCGGATCAAAAAGGAGAGCTGCTTCCAAGATAGCAGCCGCTTCATTAATGAGGGAGCAAGTCTTGCAATTTGTTAGAGTTGGATGGGGTGACACGGGGTCTGAAGTTTGCAGAAAGACATTAGAAAAACGAGGTTAGATGCTTCCTACAACGGTCCACCTGTTACTCGTGGTAGCCAGTTTCCCGTTTATTTATTTGCTGATTGCTCTTTACGGCACATGGGATTTTTTTAAGCGCCGACCGGAGTTGAAAGAAGAAAGTCATTTCACTCCGCCGATCAGCACTTTGAAGCCGGTGCGTGGCGTTGATCCCGACGCTTACGAGAATTTCGCGAGTTTCTGCCGCCAGGATTACCCGGAATATGAAGTAGTATTCTGCGTCGGCGGCACGGAAGATCCTATTCTACCGGTCATAGAGAAACTCCAGCGTGATTACCCAGACCGCAGTATCCGAGTGCTCTATGGCTCTGGCCGCGCGGCTGCGAACGACAAAGTAGCCAAACTAGCACGGCTTGCGAGCGAAGCAAAATATGAGCACCTTGTAATCAGCGACAGTGACGTACGCGTCCGGCCTGATTACCTGCGCAAGACGATTGCGCCTTTGGCGGATCCGCGCGTTGGTGCGGTCACTTGCCTCTATGTCTCGACGGGCGAGACGAACCTCGTGGAGGACCTGCAAAGCATCGGAATGATCTCCGATTTTTATGCCGGGTTGCTGGTTGCGAAAAAGCTGGATGGCGTCAAGTTCGCGCTGGGGCCGACGATCGCAACCACGCGCACCCGCCTGGCCGAATTCGGCGGCTATCAGAGGATTGAAAACCGTCCGGCTGATGATCTTCTCGTCGGGCGGTTGATTGCAGACCAAGGGTACGAAATTAAGCTTTCGCCATACACAGTGGAGACGGTCGCCGATTACGAGTCGGTAAACGATTTGATGGAAAAGCGGCTTCGCTGGCTTGTGGTGATGCGGCATATGCGGCCTTGGGGGCACTTCGGCCTCCTGTTCACGAATGCCCTGCCCTGGCTGATTCTGGCCATTGCTCTTCGGCCGAGCCTTGAGCTGGCGGCTTTGCTGGCGATCGTCTATCTGACGCTGCGATTCCTGCTTACGTACATGATCGGCGTTTGGGGTCTGAGGCGAAAGGATCTTTGGCGGAAGCTCCTGCTGGTGCCTGTCTGGGACGCGGCGGCATTCTGCATGTGGGTGGCAAGCTTCGCGCGCAATACGGTGCGGTGGCGCGGCGGTCAGTACCAAATACGGGACGGCATGCTGGTGCCTGCCAGTACGGCGTCCGGACGTTGAAGCTGGCTTTAATTAGCCTTTTGGCACGGCTGCAAAGGCTGCAGCTTCCACAGAATGCGTGCGGCGCTCGTTGGTTGCGTTACGCCAGTTCACCTGCGGTAGGAACATGGTCTGATCGATGCGGTCGCGGTAGCGAATCGCAATGTTCATGAGTGAGTCGAGCAGCGAATCTGACAAGTAGTGCGGCTTCAGGCCCAGGTCAATCAGCTTCGAGTGTTTGGCGTTGTAGTAATGCTCTTCGAGTTCGACACGGGGATCGGGGAGGTAATCGATATCGGCGTCATAGCCGAGCTTACGCGCCGCTGTCTGGACCAGTTGGGCGAGTTCCAGCACAGAGAACTGCTCCGTGAATTGATTGAAGACGCGGCATTCGCCACGACCGGCCGGATTCAGACACGCGAGTTCGATGCACCGCACCGTATCGCGGATGTCCAGGAAACCGCGTGTCTGGCCGCCTTTGCCGTAAACCGTCAACGGATGTCCAACCGCCGCTTGCGCGCAGAAACGATTGAGAACGGTCCCGAACACTTCGTCGTAGTCGAAGCGGTTAATAAGGGCTTCGTCGAAGGAAACTTCATCCGTTACGGTTCCGTAGACAACACCCTGGTTGAGATCCGTAGCGCGCAGTCCCCAAATTTTGCACGCGAACATCATATTGTGGCTGTCATGCACCTTAGAGAGGTGATAGAAGGAACCCGGCTGCTTCGGGAATGGCAGAACATCCTTGCGGCCGTTGTGCTCGATAGCGATGTAGCCTTCTTCGATATCGATGTTCGGAGTACCGTATTCGCCCATCGTGCCGAGCTTGACAATGTGGCAATCGGGCTGAAGCTCGCGAATCGCAAAGAGCAGATTCAGCGTGCCTACGACGTTGTTAACTTGGGTGAAGACCGCATGTTTGCGATCAATCATGGAATACGGAGCAGCGCGCTGTTCGGCAAAATGCACAACTGCTTCAGGGTCCGCGGCTTTCATAGCCGAGGACAGGAAATCGTAGTCGCAGATATCGCCTGCGTACAGGTCGATGGTGCGGCCTGTAAGCTGCTGCCATACTCGCAGCCGCTCCACAAGAGGTCGAATCGGCGTGAGGGTCTGAACGCCCAGCTCAAAGTCCCATTGGCGACGAGCGTAATTGTCGACAATGGAAACTTCGTGGCCCTTCGCCGATAAGTAAAGGGCTGTCGCCCAACCGCAGTAGCCGTCACCGCCGAGCACGCTAATTTTCATTTGGGGTCCTAAATGACTGCTTCTTTTTCATTAGTTTCGAATGACCTGGAACGCCGGACTACAATCCCTTGTTCAGACGAGCTTAGTCACTCGCATGTAACATCTTGGATTCACAGGTCTGATGATCTTTCGTTTTGGTGCTGAAACCGACGACTATGGCGCCGGCAAAAATCAGCACCGTACCGAGCCAACGGCAGGCTGTTACTTCTTCGCGCAGTACTGCTTTCCCAAGTAACGTAGACAAGATATAGCCGCTTGCCGTGAGCGGTAGAACCAGACTGAGATCAGCCATGCTTAACAGCGCCATTCGTGTGAGCAGCCCCAGAACTAATGCGCCTACTCCCATGGCGACGAAGGGGTTGAACAGGGCGCGTACGTAAAGAAAGGGATTCGCGGCAAGCATAAATGAGAAATGCCGCATACCCCACGCCAGCGACAAGTTTCCAAAAGGCCGCAGAACCAGAACGAGCGCGAGTAGGCGGTACACACGGGCAGACAAGCGAGTACCGAGATGTTGTTGGTTGCCAGACATTGCGAAGGCTAGCTTTGAAGGCTAAGTCCTTATTTTAGAAGGCATCTCTTCGGCCCGCGAGCGATTCCATGCAGGCGGTGAGAATCCTGCCTGAACAGACACCAAATCCGATTCGCCGGAATCCTGAAGCGTTGCAGTAACCGCGTAGAATCACTTCATCGCCGTCCTCCAGATAGCAGCGGCGTACGCTTGCTGTAAGTTGGAGTACTTTCGAGCCATTGCGAGTTAGCTCCAGAAGACAGCCTCCTGCATTTCCATCAGATCCCGAGACCGTGCCGCTGCCCAGCAGATCACAGGGGCGCAATGGGCACCCATTCGAGGTGTGGTGAGCGATCATCTGCGGGATGGTCCAGTACATATCTCGAAACGAAGCAGAACTCACTTGGACGGGTTCGCCCAGGTCTTGGGTGCGGATAAAAACTTCCAAGGTGATGGTCAATGCGTCGGCACCCGCCGATTGCAGATAGGGGAGGACTGGCGTCTCGTGTTCGGCCGGCGTGGTGCGGAATGGCGCCAGCGCTTCCCAGGTCACTAGCCACGGCGAGGCGGAGGTACAGAAATTCTTGCCGAGAAACGGGCCCAGCGGTTGGTACTCCCATCGCTGTATGTCGCGCGCAGACCAATCATTCAGCAGGCAAACGCCAACAATGTGACGATCAGCGTGCGAGATCGGGATCGGCTCGCCGAGCGCATTGCCGGGACCGACCCACGCGCCGAGTTCCAGTTCGTAATCTAACTGCTGCGTGGGCCCGAATATGCCCGCTCCTAACTGGCCGGATGGCCTACGCACGCCAGTGCCGCTCACGACCACCGACGAAGCGCGGCCGTGATACCCAATAGGAACGTGCTTATAGTTCGGGAGTAGCGGGTTCTCGGGACGGAAGATGCTGCCTACTGCTCGCGCGTGATGGATGGAAGCGTAGAAATCGGTGTAGTCTCCAATTGTTCCGGGAAGCAGCATTTCGCAATCAGTTTGCGACAGCAACCCGCGAGTTACCGCACCTTTTTCGAGCGCTCTGCTGATTCGGTGGCGAATGTCGCGCCGATCCGACTGCGGCAGCGCCATGTACCCATCGAGCGTCGTTCCCGGGATCCATTCCGAGGCGTCTAGAACAAAATCCCCTATGGCGATGCCGGCGCGAGGCGTCGGATTTTCGCGCGTGCGGAAGATACCGAGGGGCAGATTCTGGATTGGGAAATCAATGCCGGGCTCGTTCGCCGGTTCCACCCAACTCGTTAGCCCGGGATCATGCGTCTCGTCGATCACCTATGTGTCTAGCCAGCTCAAATAGTAATCGCGGTCCTCTATATCGACGGCTTCTCTGCTTACGTTCAGGCCATGGAAAGTGTCCATCATCACGGCCAGTTCGTTTGTCTCTTTCTGACCAAGTGAAGCTTCCGTGCGTCCCGGCTGCGGCCCGTGCGCGAGTCCATCGGGATGGAGCGTAATGGAACCATATTCAATGCCCTTTCTGCTCATGAACTCTGAATTCGCGTAGAAGAGTACTTCGTCCGACATGACATTCGAATGGCTGTACGGCGCGGGAACAGCTTCGGGATCGAAATCGAAGGGGCGCGGGCAGAACGAACAAACAACAAACCCGTCGCCTTCGAAGGTCTGGTGAATGGGTGGCGGCAGGTGGAAGCGGCCTACGCGTGGTTCGAAGTTGCGGATATTGATTGCCCACGGATAGTAATACCCATCCCAACCGATCACGTCGAAGGGATGATAGGCGAGCGTCATCTCGCTCAGCGTGTTCTGCTTTTTTACAATTAGCTTAAACTCGCCTTTTTCATCGTGGGTTTCTAGCGACTGCGGGCCGCGAATGTCGCGCTCCGAATAAGGGCTGTTTTCGGTAAGCTGCCCATATTCGTTGCGATAGCGTTTGGGAGTGCGCACATATCCGGCGCTTTCGATGACGAGCAGTAAGCGCTTCAGGGAAGCGAAGCGGTAGCGGTGAAGAATGCCACGCGGGATCACCAGATAATCACCGCTGCTAAACACGATGCTTCCGAACGGGGTCTCGAGCGCGCCGTCGCCTTCGCTCACGAACACAATTTCATCGCCCTGCGCGTTGCGGTAGAAATCCGACGTGCTTTCCTCAGGACGCACAATGGACATAGAGACTTCGTTGTTGAACAGCAGGGGGACTCGTTCCGTGATGGAATTCCCCGGTTTCGTCGTATGACTCGTGCGGAAATGGCGGTGGCGCAACGGTTCCGGCGCTGCAGGCTCCCATTTCAGCTCGCGAACTACCTCCACGGCGCGCACGGCCGTTGGACGGCGCACGTGATACAGCAGCGAGGAGGGTCCTACGAAACCCATGTTGCCCATCAACTCTTCCGAATAGAGTTCGCCAGTCGGTTTTCGATAGACTTTGTGCCTCTTGGACGGAATTTCACCCAACCGAAGATACACCGGCATATAAACCTCCTATTTATTCTTCTCCACTCCGGGAGTAGTAGCCGCCGTTCTGGCCGACATGTCCCAGAACTCACGGCCGAGAACGTTCAACTGCCCTTGTGTTATATCAGCAACGACCGCCTTCTGCGCCGCTGAGGCGTTCCTTTTGCGGATAGCCTCAGCAATCGGCTTCATCAAAGTCTCGATGTCGCGGGGCGCCTGTTTCGCATTGCTCGCCGCGAGATAGACCAGACGCGAGAAGCGCTCCAGCAAGCCGCGGAGCAGCACTTCCAACTCGCGATTATGCGTCATACGTGCAATTTGCAAATGAAACTCCTGGTTGGCTTCTATGAGCGCATCCACGTCCTTATTCTTGGCTGCCCTCAGAACAGACGCATAGTGTCTATCCAGTTCATCCATTTGCTCCGGCTGCGCGCGGTGAGCAGCAAGTTCAGCCGCCATACTTTCTATCAAGACACGTGTCTCTAGCAGGTCACGTACGCCGCGAAAGCTGAGTTCGGGAACGAGATATCCGCGCCTTGGCACGACTTCGAGCAGTTGTTCGTTGTGCAGCCGATTGCACGCTTCGCGAAACGGAGTGCGGCCAATCGCATAATGTGCCAGGATCTCTGATTCCACCAGAAAACTACCTTCAGGAAGCTCACCGCGCAGAATTCCTTTTTTGAGCAATCGATAGGCCCGCTCGGCTAGAGTGCCATCTTTCCTGCTGTTTTTTGCCGTCGGCATCGGATATACTTTCAGTATATTGAAAGTAGATCTAATATATCCAACATGATTCCTCCCGACCAGCTGGTTCCTCCACATCTCCTTGGGTTGCGCACGTATGAACCCGGGCTTTCCGCCGAGCATGTGAAGGAACATTTTGGACTGGAGCGCGTGGCAAAGCTCGCCTCGAATGAGAATCCACTGGGCACTTCACCAAAAGCGATTGAATGTGCCCAGAAAGCGCTGAGCGCAATGCATCGCTATCCGGACGGAGGTCTCGCGCTGCGTCAACGGCTTGCCGAACGGTTCAACATGAAGGTGGAAAACGTGATCACCGGATCGGGCAGCGAAGGAATCATGGCCAACGTGGTCCGAACGTTCCTGTGCGATGAAGATGAAGTGCTTACTACTGACGCGGCGTTCGGAGGGTTTCAGGTACTTGCGAAAGGCAGAGGAGTCGCCTACCGAACGGTCCCTTACCGCGACTGGCACTATGACCTTTGCGCGCTGGCCGACGCGATTACGACGAAGACGAAACTGATCTACCTCGCGAATCCCAACAATCCCACTGGCACCTATTTCACTCGCGACGAATTCGAAGACTTCTACGGGAGCGTGCCCGAACGGGTGCTCATTATTCTGGACGAAGCTTATTTCGAGTTTGCGGCTGCGCAGCCAACGTGCCCCGATTCGCTGCATTACCGATTTGATAATGTAATCACGCTCCGCACGTTCTCGAAGGTTTATGGCTTGGCGGCGGCGCGTATAGGATACGGATGCGCTCATGAATCGCTGATTGCCATGCTGTTGAAAGTCAAGCTGCCGTTTGAGCCAAGCGGACTCGCGACTGCGGCTGCGTTGGGCGCTTTAGAGGACGACGCCTTCCTGCGCGCGACATTGGAGAACAATGCGGCTGGGCTTAGTTATCTGACTCGAGCGTTACGCAACCTGGGCGTGAAAGTTGTCCCTCCGGCGGCGAATTTCATGATGCTCGAGTTCCAGAACGCCGAGGAATCACGACAAATCTTCGATGGACTTTTGCGCCGAGGCGTTATTGTCAGACCGCTAGCGTCTACGGGATTGCCGCAGTGCCTGCGCGTCTCAGTAGGCACTCCGGATGAAAACAGAATGCTGGTAGAGAATCTGGAAAGCATAATGTCAGAACTAGAGGTACAGGAATATGCCACAACTCGCTGAACAAGCAAAAAACAAGACTACGACCCCCAGCGCGGACGATTTCCTTCCCATCCACGGGACGGATCACGTGGAGTTCTACGTTGGAAATGCGAAACAGGCTGCATACTATTACCGGTCGTGTCTCGGGTTCAGCTTTATCGCATATCGTGGGCCCGAGACCGGCACGCGCGACAAGGTGTCTTATGTACTCGAGCAAAACAAGATTCGCATTGTTTTGACGACGCCCTTGATGCCCTCCGGTGACATTGCGGACCATGTTTACCGG
This sequence comes from Bryobacteraceae bacterium, assembly GCA_036276155.1. GTDB lineage: Bacteria > Acidobacteriota > Terriglobia > Bryobacterales > Bryobacteraceae > Bog-105. Next base: position 24,245 of record DATBEG010000037.1, read on the forward strand.
CATGGTGACGGCGTGAAATCGATCGCGCTTTGGGTAGACGATGCCGAATCGGCGTGGCGCGAGACAACTACTCGCGGCGCGAAATCCGTTCAACCTCCAACAGTTTTGAAGGACGAACACGGCGAGGCGAGAATGTCGTCAATCGGAATCTACGGCGACACGATCCACACATTTGTAGAGCGCCGGAATTACCGAGGGTCTTTTCTGCCGGGTTTCGTCGCCATGCCCCTGCCCGACGCGGTCGCGCGTACGACTGGTCTGCTGCATATCGATCACATGGTGGGCAATGTCGGCTGGGGACAGATGAACACCTGGGTAGATTTCTATGAGCACGTCATGGGATTCCGCATGTTCAAGCACTTCGACGATCAGGACATCTCGACGGAATATTCAGCCCTGATGTCAAAAGTGATGGCAAACGGCAATGAGCGCATCCGTTTTCCAATCAACGAGCCGGCGGTGGGACGCAGGAAATCACAGATTGAAGAGTATCTAGACTTCTATGGCGGCCCAGGTGTGCAACATATCGCCATGGCAACGGATAACATCATTGAAACGGTTACCAAGTTACAGGGGCAGGGCCTCGAATTTCTTACCGTTCCGACGACTTACTACGATGATTTAACCGCGCGTGTCGGGAAGATTGACGAGCCGCTGGATGAACTCGCCCGGCTTGGCATTCTGGTGGATCGCGACGACGAGGGCTACATGCTCCAGATCTTCACGAGACCGGTGGAAGATCGTCCGACGTTGTTCTTTGAGATTATCCAGCGTAAGGGCAGCCGTAGCTTCGGCAAGGGCAACTTCAAGGCGCTGTTCGAAGCTATCGAGAGAGAACAGGCCAGACGCGGGAATTTATAGCTCGAACGCACGCCCAATGTGATCTATGCAGCCTTACTTGGCCGACTCGTAAACGGCGTGTAAACAGATTGTGAAACCTCCGCTGTGGATGTTACTGGAGGCTGCGGCGTAGTGTCTAAACTACCGCATGAAAAGAACGCGCAAACCTCAGAATCGTCCGGCAGCATTCATTACCAGTACTAAGCTCATTCGGACAGTACCCTTTTTTCTGAAACAAATTTCGCAAGATGTATCTGCTGCCAGTCCGCGGGGGTCTAACGGCACGGGGAGTTTCGCATGAAAACGTTGTTACTTGCCACATGCACGCTTCTGGTTTTCCAAACCTCACTCCTGTTTTCAGATTCACTGGTCTACTCGCAGGTGAATCTGGTTGCTAACACGCCTGGAGTAGCTGCCCAAACGGATCCCAATCTGATCAATCCATGGGGGATGTCGTTCAGCGCGACCAGCCCCTTCTGGGTCTCGAATCAGGGGAGCAACACCGCTACTCTATATAACGGCGTCGGGACGGCAACTCCACTTGTCGTAACCGTACCGCCTACCATGTCCGGTCCGCAAGGCCCTACCGGACAAGTGCAGAATTCTGCCCCAGCCGGCAGTTTTGCGGTCGGAACGGGGGGAGCGGCGAGTTTCTTATTCGACACGCTTTCCGGCGAGATCGCGGGTTGGAACGGTGCAGCGGGAACTACAGCGATTGTAGCGACGACAACCGCGGGCGCTAGTTACACCGGCCTGGCGTTAGCGCAGGTGGGAACGTCGTCGTACCTTTATGCCGCCAATTTCGCGGCGACGGGAGGCGGTATCAACGTTTTCGACAGCAACTTCAACGCCGTGAATGGGACGACTTTCGCTAACAAGTTCAAGGATCCGAGTATTCCGTCGGGCTACGCCCCCTACAACATACAACTGGTGGGGAACGATCTTTACGTTGAGTATGCCGAGGTTGGATCCCGCGGATCAGTGACAGGTGCGGGATTGGGATACGTGGATGTCTACGATACCAGCGGAAACCTGATCAGCAGCCTGATCGCGGGCGGGCATCTGAATTCGCCGTGGGGTGTCACCCTGGCACCCTCCAGTTTCGGCCTGTTTAGCAACGACCTCCTGGTGGGCAACTTCGGCGACGGCACGATCAATGCTTACAATCCGAACACAGGCGCTTATATCGGGACGATTTCCGACACAAACGGACATGCGATTGTGCTCCCGGATTTATGGGCGATCGATTTCCGCTCGAGCGCGTTCACCTCGGGCGTTCCCAACGCACTCTATTTCGATGCAGGTATCGATAACCAGACGGGCGGTCTCTTTGGGTATGTAGAGCCCTCACCGGAGCCGGCGACCTACGGACTGGGTCTGGTAGGGGCTGGCGCGTTGCTCGCTATGGTTCTGTTCTCGCGCCGTAGGTCAGCGGTTAAGACCTGAAGTTAGGCAGCGGGCTGCGCCGGTTTGAGTTCGCGCTGAAGCCAACTCACCATCTTCTCGTCGGCAGATCGTAATTCGGACTGCGACCACCAGCGAATGCCGTGGCCGGCGCCGTCGATTGGACAGACCTCGCAGCTCGCGCCTGCCTGTCGCATGCGACTGCACATTTCTTCTGATTGATGGAACGGGACCAGGGGATCGGAAGTGCCATGGATCAGAAGAAACGGCGGCATATCGCGGCGGACATTATCGATCGGTGACAAACTCGACAATCCTGTCATGATAAGCCGCTCCCAGGGAGTTCCGATCACCTGAGTACGTATCCGAGACGGAATGTAGGTTGAGTTTCTGATCAAGTTCACCAGATCAGTAGGCGTGTAGAAGCCGACCACTGCTTTCACCGTAGAAGCTTCCCCGCCCCGCAGTGCGGCCATGGCAGCAAGCTGACCTCCGGCAGACTCGCCGACCAGAGCGAGCCGGTTCGGGTCGATGTTGTATTCCGCAGCATGCGTTTTGATGTGGCGCACGGCAGCTTCGACGTCATCTATGGCGAGGCCGAATTCCGCCACGTTGGACGCGAAGCGGTAGCTGATGGAGAACCACGCAAACCCAGCATCGGAAAGCGGCTTGAAGAGCGGACGCACATCGATGCGGCGGTCGCCGCGAACCCAACCACCGCCGTGAACGATGATGGCGGCCGGAGCCGGGACGCTGCTAGCCGGCAGCGATGCATCCATCAGGAGGTCTGCGCCTCCGGCACGGGAATAAACGATGTCATTTAACGTGCGCGCCGGAGCTTCCTGAACCGGCCGCGCAAGAAATGGAGTAGTCACTGGTACGAGGAGGGCAAAAAGGGCCGAAACAAGGCCACGCATACTTCAGCTACTTGGATGTATGCGAGTTCACGCCGGTTGCAGCTCGTCCGGTTAGAGTGAGCACATGAAGATCTCTATTGGCGAGCGTTCCCCGCAGGATCTCATGGAACTCCACGAACTATACGTGCAAGAGGCGAATTGCCAGATCATCCACCACTCATTCTGGCGCCGCGGCTTGCTGGATGCCTATGCCATCGAAATCAATGGTCGTCTAGCAGGACATGGCGCCGTCTCGAACCGCTACGACAAAGGCCGACTGATCGAGTTCTACATCCTGCCCGAATACCGCCGGCATGCTCTACCCGCGGTTCACGAATTGTTGCCGCATACGAAAGCTACACACTTTGAAGCTCAATCGAATATCGGCGTGATGTCACTGGCGATTCACGACTGCGCGACGAACATCAAAGCCGAGAAAGTGCTGTTCGCCGACGCATTCACGACTCAGCTTCCAGCTCCGATGAACGCGCAGTTCCGGCGCCTTACGGAGGCCACAACGCACGAGAGGGAACCCGCAGGTGATTATGTGCTCGATGTGTCGGGTGAGATCGTGGCCCAAGGTGGTTTTCTCTGCCACTACAATCCTCCCTACGCCGATCTCTTCATGACAGTGCGCGAGCCGCATCGCCGCCTTGGATACGGCAGTTACCTTGTTGAGGAATTAAAAAGAGTGTGCTACCAAAACGGTAAACGGCCAGCAGCACGCTGCGATGTCCGAAACGCCGCGTCACGCGCGACTCTGCAAAAAGCGGGCCTTCTCGCGTGCGGTCACCTTTTGGTTGGAAAGATCAAATTAGCGGATCAGCGAAGCAGGTCCTCGAGTTGAACCTTGGCCTCGGTTCCGGCGTCGCGGTACTTCACAATGACAGGAGTGTAAAGCGAAATGCCCCAGTCTGCACCCGGACCGGACGAGATCTTTCGAGACCCAGCTACTACGACAGCTTCTTCCGGAATGATGAGGGGCACTTCGTTGGTAGCGCGGTGAACGACGCCGCGGACCAGATCGTAAACCGGAGTGGACCGGTTCAGGATGGCGCCGCTGCCCAGAACTGCCAGACGCTTGACGATGGTCCCTTCATAGACGCCGCAATTTCCGCCGACCAGCACGTCATCTTCGATAATCACCGGCAGCGCCCCTACGGGTTCGAGAACTCCGCCGATCTGGGATGCCGCCGAAATATGGCAGTTCTGACCGATCTGGGCGCAACTGCCGACGAGCGCGTGCGAATCAATCATGGTTCCGTCTGCCACATACGCGCCCACATTCACGTACATAGGAGGCATGCAGGTGACGCCGCGGCCGATATAAGAGCCGTCGCGAATGCTGGAGCCGCCGGGCACAATGCGGACGCCGCTGGAGGCGCTGAATGTCTTGACGGGGTAGGTCGATTTGTCGAAGAAAGGCAGAGGGCCGGGACCGGACATGTCGACGATGCCGCCGATACGAAAGCCAAGCAGGATGCCTTTCTTGACCCAGGCGTTGACGCGCCAGCCGCCGGGTTCGGCGGGATCGGGTTCTGCGGCACGCACCTCGCCAGTGTTCAGAAGATCGCGGAAACGGAAGAACAGTTCTCGCTGTTCGTCAGTGTAGCTGGAGGGCTTTTCTTCAAACAGGCTCTCGACGGCCTGTTGCAACCCACTCAAACGCGCGCTCCGACGAGTAAGCTCAAAGACTCCAGCACGTGCTCGATTTTGTCCTGCGAGGCAAGCGAGGGAGGGACCATCGGCAGACGCCAGACGGGCTCCAGCAATCCCATGCGCGCCATCGCGAACTTCACGGGTCCGGGACTGGTCTCCACGAAGTTGATTTCCATGAGCGCCTGATATTTGCGCTGAATCGCGCGGGCGCGGGCGAAATCGCCACTTAATGCGGCTTGGGTCAATTCAGCAAATTCGGCCGGGATCTCATTCGAAACCACGGAAATAACGCCCTGGCCGCCCAAGGCGATCAAGGGAATGGTCACTGCATCATCGCCCGAGAGCACAACAAACGATTCCGAAAGCCGCGCACAGATACTTGCCATCTGGCCGATGTTGCCGGACGCTTCTTTGACGCCGACGATATTGGGAATCTCTGAAAGCCGCACGAGTGTCGCAGGTTCGACGTTCACCGAAGTTCGTGGTTGAACGCTGTAGACGACGATAGGGAGGCGCGTGGATTCGGCAATCGCGCGATAGTGCTGAAACAGGCCTTCCTGCGTAGGCTTGTTGTAGTAGGGAGTCACAGAGAGAATGCCGGAGGCGCCAAGTTCCTGAAGTTCTGCGACCAAGCTGATCACTTCATCCGTGTCGTAGCCTCCCGCACCGGCCAGTACAGGTACGCGGCCGCGAGCTTCTTCGATCGTGATGCGGACGACTTGCAGGTGCTCATGATGCTTGAGCGTAGGGCTTTCGCCCGTGGTACCGCAGGGACAGAGAAAATCGATACCTGCGTCAATCTGCCGATTCACTAACGCGCGAAGCGCCGGTTCGTCTAAGCCGCCGTCCTGTCGGAACGGGGTAACCAACGCTGTGCCACAGCCGGTAAACATGGGATACTCCTAACGCGCAGCGCGTTGGCGCCGCTATTTGCCGAATAAAACCTCTTCAAAGGTATGGACACCGCGGTGCTCTGAAATCCATCGCGCCGCTTTCAGGGCACCGAGCGCGAAGCCTTCGCGACTGCGCGCCACGTGCCGCAACGTAATGGTATCAGCCGAGGAATCGAAACCCACCTCGTGCGTTCCAGGATGACGCCCGGCGCGGTTCGAACTGACATCAATGGCTCTGTCGAATCCGTGCAGGCGCATGGTTTCCACCAGATGCAGCAGCGTGCCGGAGGGCGCGTCCTTCTTCGTATCGTGGTGGATTTCCCACGCCCACGCTCCGTAACCGTTCTCATCCTTCAGGAGCGCCGCTGCATCAGCGACAAGCCGTCGAAACACTGCCACGCCGATGGAGAAATTCGGACTGTAGACCAATCCGTTGCCCGCACTCTCAACCGCTTCTGTAACCAGGGGTAGTTGATCAAACCATCCAGTAGTTCCGCAGACCGCCGGGACGCCTGCCACAGCAAGTTGCTTCAGATTCGCCGGCGTGGCCTCAGGGTTGGTGAATTCAATGGCAACGTCGATGCCGCCAAATGCTTCGCGACGAATGGCGCGCCCGTGCGCGTTCCCGGTAGACGCAAGAATCAGGGCAACTTCGAAACCTTGTTGCGGCGCCAACTGTTCGATGAGCCGGCCCATCTTGCCGTGCCCGACCAGCGCAAGTCTTTTTTTGTCCGCCATAGCTAGTCGAATACCGCCGGATCAACTTCGGCAAAGAACTCGTCGTGAAGCGCTTCCACAGCAGCGGGAACATCGCCGTCGTTGACCACGAAGCCGAGGTTCAGCACTGACGCGCCTTGGGAGATCATACGGATGTTCTTATCCTTTAATACCTGAAATACGCGACCTGCGATGCCCGGCGTGTGGCGGATGTTTTCGCCTACAAGACACACAATCGCCTGCCCTGTCTCGGTGTTCACCTGGGCGAATTCCAGCAGTTCTTGTTTGATGTTGTCCAACTGCTCACAGTTGTCGATAGTCAGTGACACGCTCACTTCCGAAGTCGATACCATGTCGACACTTGTTTCATGCCGATCGAAGATTTCGAAAATCCGGCGCAGAAACCCATGCGCCAGCAGCATGCGCGTGGAATGAATATTGACGATGGCGACGTCGCGCTTGCAAGAAATGGACTTTACGGGATTTCGTGAAGGGACCGCGTTCGCCGTGATACGCGTGCCGTCGACCTCCGGCCGCCGCGAATTGAGGATCAAGACTGGGATGTTCTTCTCAATGGCAGGGATGACAGTGGCCGGGTGGAGGACCTTCGCGCCAAAAAAAGCCATTTCGGCAGCTTCCGAGAACGAGATGCTCTTCACTCGATGGCCGCCGGAGATGATGCGCGGATCTGCGGTCAGCATGCCATCTACGTCGGTCCAGATCTGGATCTCTTCGGCGTCAACGCCCGCGCCGACGATGGCGGCCGAGTAGTCTGAGCCGCCACGGCCAAGCGTGGTAGTTTGCCCGTCACGCGTGCTGCCGATGAAGCCGCCCATCACTACAACATTCCGTTCCGCAACGGGAGCGACGTCGTCAGCCAACGCGCGATAGGTTTCGTCCAGAATGGGCTGGGCCTGCGTAAAGCGATTGTCAGTCACGATCACGCGGCGGGAATCGACGTGCTGCGTGCGCATGCCTTGCGACTGGAAGGCGAAAGTCACAATCAGACTGGAAAGCCGCTCGCCGACGCTGGCGATGGCGTCCATAGATCGCGGCGAAAGTTCCCCGACGACAGAAAGGCCCTTGACTAACTCTTCGAGCCAATCGAAATGAGCGCGTACATAGCGGTCCAGATCCGCGGCTGCGGCACCCGCCAGGGCTAATCCATGGGTTAGGTGGTGACCACGAAGTTCGTCGACAATGGTGAGCGCTTGCTCGCGCCGGCCGGCAGCAGCTTCACGGGCAGTCTGCAGAAGCTTGTTTGTCGTCTTGCCCATTGCAGAGACAACAACGATGGGGCGCCGGCTTTCATAGCTCCTGACGATTTGAGCAACGCGCGCGATAGCTTCCTGTGATTCGACGGACGTACCGCCGAATTTCATGACGATCATCGGCCAGACCTAATCGAGGAAGCCCTCGGCGACCATCAGTTCAGCGTTCAGAACGGCTGCCCCAGCCGCGCCGCGGACAGCGTTATGGCCGCAGGCCAGGAACTTGGCGTCGAGAACATTGCATTCGCGAAGACGGCCGACTGTGATGGCCATGCCATTGTCACGGGCAGCATCACGCCGGGGCTGTGGGCGATCTTGCTGCTCAATGTAGACGACAGGCTGCGCCGGGGCGCTTGGGAGGTTCCGTTCTTGTGGCACACCACGGAATGCGTTCAGCGCATCGCGCAGATCCGCGAGAGAAGGCTTTTTGCGAAAAGCGATGGACGCGGAAACCATGTGACCATCGGTCACTGCAACGCGGTTGCAAGTTGCGCTGATGCGGGCTTCGAGTGGCTGAAGCGCGCCATCGTGAATGCCGCCGAGGATTTTCTGTGTCTCTTGCTGCATCTTGTCTTCTTCGCCACTAATGAACGGAACCACGTTGCCCAGAATGTCCATGGACGAAACGCCCGGGTAGCCTGCGCCGGAGACAGCTTGCATGGTAGTAACCAGCACGCGATCGATCCCGAAGGGCAGCAAGGGTGCAATCGCCATCGTCAGTACGACGGTGGAACAGTTCGGGTTCGTGACGATCATGCCGCTCCAGCCGCGGTTCTTTTGCTGTGCCCGGATCAGGCCCAGATGCGCAGGATTGATTTCGGGCACCAGCAAGGGAACATCAGGCTCCATGCGGTGATTTCGCGAATTCGAAACGACGATATGCCCGGCTTGCGCGAATTCGATCTCGATGGGCCCTGCAACCGACGCGTCCATAGCCGAGAAAACCAGGCGAGGCGCGCCGGCGGGCTTGCATTCTGCGACCGTGATTTCCATAGCTTCGGCGGGCATATCACCTTCCAGCCGCCAAGTAGTCGCATCGCGATACACTTTGCCTGCAGAGCGATCACTCGCGCCAAGCCATGTCAACTTAAACCACGGATGTCCCTGCAAGAAACGGACGAAATGTTGTCCCACCATTCCGGTGCCGCCGAGAACACCCACTTCAACCGGCTTCATCGCGTTCTGCATTATTGTCTCAACGTCCCAGCCGTTCTACCAAAGTTGCATAGATGACAACAGCTTCCTCCAGTTGAGCTTTCGGAATGCGCTCCTCGGACGTATGCGCTACATGGATGCTGCCGGGTCCTAAGAGATAGGGTTGACCCCAGGCACCTTTAAACGCAGGAATATCAGTCGTGAAGGCGACTACGGTCGTCTTGAATCCGGGGATGCTGCCAAGATGCAGCGCAGGGATAAACAGCACCTCCTCAGCCGACGCGTCCGGCGCGACAGCAGCCGCAACGTCTTTGCGCGACTGCCTGACGTCTCCCACCACGCGAATGAAAATTTCAGCCATCGCGTGATCGGGAACGACGTTCGGTGCGCGACCGCCCTGAATGGTTCCGATGTTCAGCGTGCTGGGGCCGAGGATCTCATCCGCAGGCAAAGCCATCTGGCGAATCCGGCCGAGGGCATTCAGCAACTTCTCAATTGCAGACTCGCCAAGTTCCGGATACGCGGAGTGCGCCATCTTGCCCTTCGCCGTAATCTCAAATCGCAAAGCGCCTTTTGAGCCGAGGGCAAGCTGATTCTCAGTGGGCTCGCCGTTTACGATAAAACGGCTGCCGCGAGGAGTCTCCGCCGCAGCCAGGGCTCCGGCGCTATTCCTTTCTTCACCGACCACGAACAACAGCCCGAAGTCGCGTTTGCCGCCCACGAGCAGTTGTTCACTGGCCTTGATCATGGCGGCAATGATGCCTTTTGTGTCACACGCGCCGCGCCCCCAGATGAAAGTCTCGTCTTCACGCGATGGGATGAAGGGTGGAACGGTATCCATATGGGTGGAGAGCACGGTTATCGGCTCGCCAAATCTCACGAAGACGTTGTCGCGGCCCTCTTCAACCGGCATGCGCTCGATCTGGCCGTTGAATCGGCGCGCCAAGTCGCTGAGATGCGAGAAAAGAAAATCACCTACGGCCCGCTCATTCGGCGTGATTGAGTCGATATCAATCAGACGGCGGGTCAGTTCGAAAACATGCATTTGGCGAGGGAGCACTCCTCCATAGGGTTTGTGCAGGGAGTGCGCGGAGGAGTAACCCCGTTTGGAACTAACAGGATAGCAGAAGGCGACGAAACCGCCGCGAACTCCGCTATGATCAGTGACAAAGGCGTCACGATGCCGGAAACCGTGGGAACTTCTCCCCAGAGGGCCTCCGAAGATACAGCCCAGCCCAAATTCTTGATCACCGAGCCCAGCTTCTTCGCTCGGAATTTCTGGCTGCTCAAGCGGGCGTTTATCGCGGCTTATGAGGACAATTGCTTCAGCATCGGCAAGGGAGCAGCCTATTCCTTTCTGCTGTCGCTATTTCCCGTTCTTACGACGCTCACCTCGATTCTGATCCTGGCGAACGCACGGTCGGTGGTGCGCGTGCTCGCCACGTTTGTTCGGCAGTTCGCACCGCCGGGAGCTGAAGATATCCTGCTGTCACGGCTGCGGGAGCAGGTGCATCGGCCCATTCAGTTTTCGCTGTTTGCCGTTGGGCTCTCGCTGTGGGCGGGTTCGGGGGCAATGATCAGCCTCATGGAAGGATTTCAGGCCGCATACCGGATTCCGAGCGGCCGTCCTTTTCTGAAGCAACGTGCAATGGCGATCTTTCTTGTTGTGGTGACGGCTTTGCCCGCGGTAGGCGCGTCATCGCTGATCATTTTCGGGAATCGGGGAGAGCAGGCTTTTATCCAATGGATAGGAGTCTCAGATATAAGCGGCCCGGTCGAGATACTTTGGCGTCTTGGGCGCTACCTGGTCGCATTCTGCACCACAACGTTCGTCACGGGATTGCTCTACTATTTCGGGCCTAACTATCGGCCCGAGCCTGCGCAGTGTGACAAATTATTTGGACCGAGATTCATGCGCGTCTGGCCTGGCGCCTTTGTAGCCACGCTGCTGTGGATGGTGGCCACGGCGGGCTTCGCTCTCTACGTCGGCCATGCAAATTACAACTTCTTTTACGGAAGCATCGGAACGGTCATCGTATTGTTGATCTGGCTCTATCTGATCGCGTGTATTGCGCTGGTGGGATGCGAGTTCAATGCGGAGCGGGAACGTATCGGCCTGCTTCCCTTTCAAGGGTGAAGCGTGGCGCTAGCCTTGCAAAAGCACGGGACGAGCATTGTGTTTGTCTTCGATATTCCAGGCGTAGTCGAATAACGGTTTTGCCGCCAGGGCGAACTGGACCGCTGTATCCACCATTTCGGGACCAAGCGCTTCCGCGATCGTCAACGGCCGGTGCACGATAAAAGAGGTGAGCTTGAGCCATTTGCCAATCGGCTGGTCGGCATAGTTCTGAAAGCCGCGCGGCATGCTCGACAGCGAATGTTCGTCGCCGAGCGCGAGTTTCTTGCGCCCCAGCGCGGCGATCATCTTCTGAAAGCGGTCCGGATCTTCAATCATTGATGTCCGCCAGGCACCAAGCAGATCTTTGCCTGTCTGCCAGACGCCAGCGCCGAGGAAACACTCCTGCGGCGAAAAGTGCATATACAAGAGGCACTCCGAGTTGCTGAATGAGCGCCGCATTTCGGCTCCCACATGCGTCTTGAACGGAGTCTTGTCTTTACTGAAGCGAATGTCGCGGTAGACGCGAAAGACGGGAGTCTTCTCTTTAACGTGCAAAGGCAGTCCCCGTTTGCGACACGCCGCCGATACACCAAGCACAAGCTCCTTCACGGGCTCTTCCACCAGTCGTTTGTAATCGGCTTTGTGGTCGTTGAACCAATCTCGATCGTTGTGAGCCTTCAGCTGCTTGAGAAATGCGATTCCTTCGCGCGGGAAGGTTGGCGTGGCCTGTGGGTCCTTCATCTTGCTCCTATACTGAACAGGTGTCGACGTCGTTTCGTTTAGGCATCGATTATCAGCCTCGCGGTGATCAGCAACAAGCTATTGAGCAGCTTACCCGAGGCCTTTTCGATGGCGAAAAGCATCAGGTTCTGCTGGGCGTCACCGGCTCCGGCAAGACCTTCACGATGGCTAAGCTCATTGAAGCCAGCGGCCGACCGTCGCTAGTTTTGGCTCACAACAAGACTTTGGCTGCCCAGCTTTATCACGAGTTTAAGACGTTTTTCCCGCAAAGCGCGGTGGAATATTTCGTCAGCTATTACGACTACTACCAACCGGAAGCCTACATTCCCTCCGGAGATATTTACATCGAGAAGGAAGCAACAATCAATGACGAACTGGACAAGCTGAGGCTCTCGGCTACTCGCTCCCTGTTCGAGCGCCGCGATTGCGTCATAATCGCCAGCGTCAGTTGCATATACGGTCTAGGTTCGCCGGAGGCGTATTACGGCATGTTGCTGATGCTCGAGAAGGGGCAGCATATCAGCCGTAAAGAGCTGCTACAGCGCCTGGTGGAGATTCTTTATGACCGCAACGACCATGACTTTCGGCGCGGAACATTTCGGGTCAGGGGCGACACGATCGAGTTGTATCCCACGTACGATGACAACGCATACCGGATCGAGCTATGGGGTGACGAGATCGAATCGCTGAGCCAGATTGACCCAGTCTTAGGTCAAGTCAAGCAAACGTATCTGCGGCTGCCGATTTATCCGAAAACCCACTATGTCATGGATGCGCCCACGCGGCAGCAGGCCATGCAAAGCATCGAGAACGAACTCCAGTGGTGGCACAAAGAACTGGAGAGCAAGGGAAAACTGATTGAGGCGCAGCGTCTGTATCAGCGCACCATGTTTGATCTCGAGATGATCAAGCAGATCGGCTACTGTCACGGGATTGAAAACTATTCGCGTCATTTCTCAGGGCGGCTCCCCGGAGAAGCGCCTCCCACCCTGCTCGACTATTTGCCGAACGATGCTCTGTTGTTCATTGATGAGAGCCACCAGACGGTTCCGCAGTTATCGGGCATGTATCACGGCGATCGCTCGCGGAAAGACATTCTGGTCGAGTACGGGTTTCGTCTGCCGAGCGCAAGGGACAACCGGCCGCTGACATTTGAGGAATTCGAGAATCGGGTCAATCAAGTGGTGTATGTTTCGGCTACACCGGGCCCATATGAGCTTACGAAATCGGCCGGGGTGGTGGTCGAGCAGATCATTCGACCCACGGGTTTGGTTGATCCCGAAGTGGATATACGTCCCATCAAAGGGCAGGTGGACAACCTGCTTCACGAGATTCGGCTGCGCGTGGAACGCAACGAACGGGTACTTGTCACGACGCTTACCAAACGCATGTCAGAGGATCTCGCAGAGTACTACTCCGAAGTGGGTGTGAAGTGCGCCTACCTGCATTCCGAGATTAGTACTCTCGACCGCATAAAAATCCTTCGCGATCTACGAAAAGGTTCTTATGATGTGCTAATTGGAGTCAATCTATTGCGCGAGGGCCTGGACCTTCCCGAGGTATCGCTTGTGGCCGTGCTGGACGCGGACAAGGAAGGCTTTTTGCGCTCCAGCGGATCACTCATTCAGACAATCGGGCGTGCGGCGCGCAACGTGAACGGCCGCGCCATTCTGTACGGGGACGTGATAACAGAGAGTATGGGCCGGGCGATTCGGGAAACCGACCGGCGCCGAGCCATGCAACAGGCTTATAACGAAGCGAATCACATTACGCCTCAAACAATCATTAAGCCCATCGATATGAGCCTTGTGGCGGTCGCGGAAGGAGATTATGTAACCGTGCCACTTGACACGGAAACCGAGCCCGAAGCTGAACTTACGCCCGAACAACGCGAGACCCTCGTTGTCGAGTTAGAGAAGAAGATGAGAGAAGCGGCCAAGGCTTTTGATTTCGAAAAGGCGGCGCAGTTTCGTGATCGTATGAAGGCTCTGAAAGCGAGCGCGATCTATGAGGAAGCAGTTGCCCCTCGGCCTGGTTCTGGAGGGTAGTTCAAGCCGCTCCACATTACTTCGGTTGCCGTCTCTGGCTAGAGAGTTGGGGCCGGTTAAATCGAGCGCCATTAGGCTGGCACGGCGCTTTTCCAACCTGATGCAGGGCGGTTATCCGGTGGTTGGGTACGAGGAACTGCAGATGGCCCGGTTGATTTTCATCCGTGTTCCCGATTCATCCGTCGCCCGTCTCGTCCAGGAACTCTGCGCTTCCGATCTCGTATTCAAGCGCCTTTGCTTCGTTCTTTGCGAGACCTGGCTCTGCACGGACGCGCTGAATCCGTTGCGTGAACGAGGCGCTTCGGTGGCAACTCTTCTGAACTTGCCCACAACAGAACGCAATATCTTCGTGGTGGAGGGCCAAGCCATCGCGTGTCGTCTCACGCGGCGACTCATTGAACGCCATGAGGGGCGAGTCTTCGAGCTCAAGATGGGAACGAAGCATCTGCTGTATGCGGCGGAGTTGCTGAGCGCGGTCTTGGCGGCTCCGCTCTTTACCGCAGCCCAACAGAGCCTGCGAGCGGCCGGCATCAGCGGCAATCAACTCGCGGCCCTGCTCGAATACATCGCCGAAGAAATGACGCGGGAGGTGATCAGAGGCGTGCGGCTGCCTCTCGGCTCGTTGCCACCCGATAGCAGCAGTGAGCTGGGCTCGGCATTCCTTAACAAGTTGCGACAAACGCAACCAGCGGTGGCGGCGCTCATCGAGACCGAACAGAGTGGCTCTGCCAAACTCGTGAGTGCGGTATGGAAAAACGCTATCGATGGCGGCTGAAGCAGCGCGAGATTGTACTGGGTGAGCGAACTCTGATTATGGGCGTTCTGAACGTGACGCCCGATTCGTTTTCCGACGGTGGAAAGTACGCAGATCCCGACCGAGCCTTCGCCCGAGCCTTAGAACTGGAGGACGAGGGGGCGGACATTATAGATATCGGGGCAGAATCGACCAAACCGGGGTCAGAGCGCGTTTCCGAGGCTGAAGAACTACGACGGCTGGTGCCCGTGTTGAAGCGCTTACGCAACAGCCTTGGAATACCGATTTCGGTGGACACCTACAAGTCGGCAGTAGCCGAAAAAGCACTTGAGCATGGAGCTGAGATCATCAACGATCCGAGCGGAGTATTATTTGATCTGCAGTTGCCCAAGGTGGTCACCAAGTACGACGCGGGGCTGATTATCAATCACATGCGCGGACGGCCGGAAACGTGGGCGAAACTGCCGCCCATGAAAGAGTTAATGCGGTCAATAACGATCGATTTAGAGGCTGCGATTCACCGTGCGACGCAGGGGCGGGTGCAGCAACACCAGATTGTTATTGATCCGGGGCTTGGATTCGGGAAGCGTCGCGAGCAGAATTCGGAGATCATTGCGCAGCTCGGGATGCTGAAGCGCTTCGATCTGCCGATTGCGATCGGACCTTCGCGCAAATCTTTTCTGAAGAAGGAGCAGGAGACCGACACAGAGTTCGCGACCGCAGCGGCCGTGGCGGCATGCATCATCAATGGCGCGCACCTTGTTCGCGTTCACGACGTGAAGGCTCTGAAACCGGTGTTTGATGTGGCGGACTCCGTAAGGCACGCCACGCTTTACGAACCGGATGCTCCTCCGGTTCAGACGCGCTGGCAACGTGGGCAGTAGTGCGTGCTTCGCTGTCCTAAAACGATCCGCCGGATCGGCGTTTGGCAGCGCGGACACGGCTCACCAGTTTTTCCGTAGACGTTGTGCATCTGCTGATAATCGCCGCGTTCGCCACAGGGATCGACGTAGTCTGAAATAGAAGAGCCGCGATGGCGGATGGCTAGTTGGAGGATGTCAATCAAATTGCGATGGAGCAATTCGGCGCGCGTTTGCGAGATGCGACTGGCCTTGGCACGTGGATGCAGGCTACTGGCAAACAGGGCTTCATCGGCATAGATATTTCCAACGCCACTTATGAACGTCTGATTCAAGAGTAAGGGTTTGAGCGCCGTCCGGTGCTTTTTCAGCCTCGAATAGAATTCTGGAAATGGCACAGTAAGCGCATCCGGCCCGACACGTTCGATCAAGGTCGGCAACCCCTCAAAATATTCGACGCGTCCGAACATCCGGATATCGTCGTAGAGAAGCTTTCCCCCGTTGAGAACAAACTCAGCGCGGGTATAGGCGGTATGTTCCCCATTCCAAAGCAGTTTTCCTGTCATGCCGAGGTGAATATAAAGGATGCCGCGGTCCAATTCGAAGTAAATTTGTTTCCCACGGCGGCGTACTTTCTGGATTATCCGATTCTCCAACGCCTTCGCTGTTCCGGTCAGTCCACCGCGAGTAACGCGTTTCGAGTATAAAGATGCGTGCTGTATGATCTTGCCCGTAACGCGCGGTGCAATAAAGCGAACAACAGTCTCTACCTCAGGTAGTTCAGGCACGATTACGGCACATCGATGTGGACAACGCCGTCCTGCACAACGACTGGGAAGGTCGCAAGCCTGACATCTTCATCAGAGTCATTTTGACCAGTGCGGCAATCGAATTCCCAACCATGCCAAGGACAGACAACGTAGTTGCCGTTGAGATTGCCCTGGCCCAGCGGTCCGCCGGCGTGAGGACAGACGCCTTCGATGCAATGGAGCACGCCATCCACATTACACACCGCAAAGCTCGTGTCTCCAGACTCGATCTCTTCCACCGCTCCAGGCGGAAATTCGGCCAACGGTTTGACTTTCACTAAAGCCATATTTCCTACGATAACGACTGCGCCGACAAGACTGTGAGTCGTCCCGTTCACCTTTCTGCTTAGAACACTCGAAACTCAGGGTGCCCATCCGTCTCGCAAATTTCGTTAGCTACCGTTGCGGTGCGTTGCAGAATCGACGGTTCATCGATTGTCACAATCTGGACACACTCAATAATTGCCTGGTATGAAACTCTACTGACGTCGCGCCATCTAAAGATGAAAGGAGCTTAAGGTTGAACGTTTGGACCCGCGAGGCGCTCACTGAGTTCGTGCAAACGCAGCTCCAAGGCTACCGGCTTATGGTTGTCTCAAACCGTGAGCCATTTCAACATGAGCGCGTTCGCAAGCGAGTTAAATGTATTCATTCCGTTGGCGGCATGACCACGGCACTCAACCGAGTCATGCAAGCGTGTCACGGTCTTTGGATTGCGCATGGAAGCGGCAGCGCTGACATCGAAGCCGTGGATCGATTCGATCGCGTCCAGGTTCCTCCGGAGCATCCCGAATATACTCTTCGTCGTGTTTGGCTGTCGAAACGGGAAGTCGATGGCCACTACTCAAATTGTTCGAATCGGGGTTTGTGGCCGCTCTGTCATGTAGCATTCACACGCCCGATACTCAACCCTGAAGATTGGGCTACTTATCGCAGCGTGAACGAGCGCTTCGCCGAAGCCGTATTGGAAGAAGCCGGCAGCGATCCGACGTTCGTTTTCATTCAGGACTATCATTTCGCATTGTTGCCGCGCATGCTGCGCAACGCGAGATCCAATCTCGTAATCGCTCAGTTTTGGCACATTCCATGGCCCAATTGCGAAGTCTTCGGCTCTTTCCCATGGCAGGCGGAGATTTTGGACGGTTTGCTCGGAAACGACCTGCTCGGATTTCATCTGCCGCACGACTGCAGAAACTTTCTGGCAGCCGTCGACTGTTCACTGGAAGCGCGAACCGATGAAGCCGGCTCGATTATCTATCGCGGCGGTCACTCTACAACTGTCCGCGCGTTCCCCATCGGCATCGATTTCGATGAGCACTCAACTGCAGCACAGTCAGACGTGGTCGCCGAACATATGGGCCGGTGGCGAAAAGAACTGTCGTTGGACGACAAACTATTAGCGATCGGCATCGATCGGCTTGACTACACAAAAGGCATCCCCGAGCGCTTACGCTACTTGGACCTGTTATTGCAGCAACATCCTGAATACAGGGGCAAGCTCGTTTTCGTGCAGATCGCAGTGCCGAGTCGATCCGAATTGCCCGAGTACAAGCATTTGGACAGAGAGGTTGACGCCTTAGCTGCTCAGATCAATCGCCGTTGGCGCACCCCATTCTGGCGTCCTGTCGTTCTGCTGAAGCGGCACTACTCGCAGCCTGAAATGATTGCGTTACACAGGCTTGCGCATTTTTGTGTGGTTTCTTCGCTGCACGATGGCATGAATCTGGTTGCGAAAGAATTTGTTGCCAGTCGTGTTGATGACGATGGCGTTTTGGTCCTTAGCAAATTTACCGGAGCAGCGCGGGAATTGAAAGACGCCGTACTGATCAATCCTTTCTCAATCGAGGAAGGCGCCGACGCATACTACGCAGCCCTCCAAATGCCGCCCGAAGAACGCAAACGGCGGATGAAGAGAATGCGCGAGAACGTTAAACAGAACAATGTCTATCGATGGGCCGGGAAATTCTTATCCGAGTGGTCAAAGACCGAGCTCCCACAATATGCCGGCGTCGAGGAAGAGAATCCGAAGCGAACACCGCGCCCGATTCGCGACGAGGAATTGGAGATCGCAGTATGATTGCTCCCCAACAGTTTATTTTTGATCGTCCCGTGACGCCTCGTTTCCCGCCGCTGTAATCGGCTCACGCGGATGCGGGCGCGTGTTCAGGTGGTCGTAGTTCAAGATCGCATTGAAGACGAGCCCGTAGCTGCCGATCGTTTCGCCCCGATACATGGGATTGTTGGCAAACAACAGCACGTTGCCCTGGCCAAGGTGTGCGTCCACGACAATTGGACGCTCGGCTATCGCGTCGCCGCCTTCCAGCAGCCCTGAAATGAGTAGCCCCTTCTGTTCCGAATAGCGAAGAATTACATTGGGCCGATATGGTTCGGGGATAACATTCGGATTGTTCCGCATCTGCTCTTCGTTCAGCGGGGTCGCCTGCCAGGGTTTCGGCGACGGCAGGGGCGCAGGCTTCTGAATCGGCCGGCCCTCCGGAATGTCCTCGTCGTCTGGACCGCCCCGACCTGTTGGCCGCTTGTAGTCTTTCTCCGTAGGTAAGTTGCGACCCGGCGTAACTGTGTTGCTCACCGTAAATGCCAGTCCGTCTTTGCTGTAGACGGCCAAAGCGCCGTCATAACCGTAGCTCACCGGGTTGTCCTTATCCACCGTGGTTGCTTTCAGCACCGTTCCAACCACGTGTATGTTGCGACGTGGAGCGGCAAAAACTCCCGGCGCCAGCCCTTCATCGATCGCAAGCTCAGCCGTGTCCTCGCAGGTAATCAGCAGCCCGCCTTCTTCCACGAACTTCTTCAAACTCGCAACGCCACTAAACCCCAGCCCCGGTCGCATGTCTTCGGTCGAATCCAAGCTGCCGATGTTCGGTGTCAGTTGGGTCTTTTGCCACGGCAACGCATTGCCCCACATCGGCAATCCTGCGATGATTTGCGCTGGTCCGGTGTTCCCTACGGGAGCGAAGATGATCACGTCGTACTTGCTCCGCAGATTCGGTTCGCTCGCCGTCTGCGTGCTGATGTAGTCGTACGGCACTTTCAGATTGTCGAAAGCCATGCGCCACCAACCCTCGGTCTGGGTAAATAGCCATGTATGCATGAACGCGATGCGGGGAGTTGCCGCTGGATGGGTCGCAATCGAGGGCGCGCTCCCCAGCGCGTAAGCCTTGAGCTCGAGGTCTCGCACTGCTGTCTTGAGCTTGTCGCTATCCGCCTGCTTGATGACTAATGAGCCCGGCGCAAAATGATGGCCGTCGCTCTCGAACGCCACTTCCGCAACTGAGACGTCAGCGCCCTTCAGCGCATACGTCAGCCCCGCCAGTCCCACTCCCCCGCTGTTTTCGACCGCATAGATCGCAGCCGCGGTGGGCGCGTCGCTCAACAATTTCGTCAGATCGGCGATTTTCTCCATTTTCGCCGCCAAGATCGCCTGGTCGGTCACACGGACCACGTGAGCATTGAACAAATCGCCGAAAGACCAGCCCGTGTCGTCATAGGGATGCTTTTGGGGATCGTCAGGTGACCAGTACTGCCGGTCCAGCAGCGCATCCGCCACGCGTGAAAAGGGCTGGTCCATCCGCACGACAAAACTGCCTCCTGGAAAGGTCTGCGTCTTCGGCGCATCCGCCTTCTCGCCTTTGTTTCCGTCCTCGCTTTGGTGCGCCCGCGGAGGTGTCGGTATAGTCATCGTGACGGGCTCAGTTAGCCGGCTCACTTCCACCTTCTGCTTCACGAGAACTTTCAGCAATTGCATCTGCCGGTTCGCCGCGGCTTCATCCGCTACCAGCACGTAGGCTGCCGGTCCGGCGTCTTTCGGCTTCTCGATCGATCGCTTGCTCTTCAGGTAGTAGTTGTGCAGGAAATGCGGTCCGTTGTGCGCGAAATAGCTCAATGTGGACAAAAGCGCCGATTGTTCGTAGTTGTTGTTATCCCGCTGCGACCACTCGACTACCGGGTAGGGCGGATTCGCACGGTACCAGGTGCGCGAATACTCATTCGGAGTGAGAATGCGCTTTTCCGTGTCCGCGCCGCCATTGCCGAAGGTTTCGTACAGGCGGCTGATTCCGTTGTGCAGCCCGGCAAGAAACATCAGGTATCCCGGGCTCCACGTGTCGAAGTTGCCGTGCGTGAATACTCCGGGCATGCCGAAGTTTTGCATCTGGGCCACGTTGTCCCAGGCCAGCGACGCCCATTCATCCGCTAGCATGGGATCGATCCATGGATTGTATGGACCGTCTCCCACGGTGTTGTCGTATAGAAATGTAACCGATTCGTGGAGATCATGGAGCACCTGCGCATGCCACTCCACGTATGTGTTCAGTACGTTGCTTGTGAGGTCGAGTGTCATCCCCATCGCATCGCGGTTGTTGTCGTGCGCAACATAGTGGCCCCAATACACCAGTCGCGGCCAGTTCTCATCCGGGTGCGCGCGATGCCATTTGTAGATGTCCACCATCCGGTCGCGTCCGTCCACCTCCACCACCGGCGTGATCAGCGTGATCATGTGACTGCGGATGTACTGAATGTATGGTGCATCGTCCACCGCCAGCCTGTACGCCAGTTCCATCAAAGCTGTCGGAGCGCCCGTCTCGGTGGAGTGGATCGTCCCGGTTATGTAATAAACGGGAAACGACTGCGAGACCAACCTTTCTGCAACCGAATCGTCCATGCCGATGACGCGTGGGTCCGCTAATTTCGCCAGCCGCTGATTGTTCTGTTCCGCCTTCGTGAGTAGGCCTTCATCGGCTATAGCCGCCGCAATCATCTCGCGGCCTTCTTCCGTGTGACCGATGCTAAAAACCTTGACCCGCGGACTCGCCACAGCCAGCATGCGGAAATATTTGTACACGTCTTCGGCATAGGGCAGCATGTCGGGTGCGCCCGCAATGTCGCCCAGTACCTTGGCCGGAGTCGGAACGGTCTGGGATGCGGGCAGATAATCTGTTAACTTCGAATTCAGATTGGGAGCTGTCGTGTACTTCTGAATGCGCTCTGTGTACCACTGGTCAATGGCCTGCTTGGGCTCACGCGCGAATCGATCGGCAGCCGTCTGGCCAGACAACGTCGCTATGATGGCGAAAGCTGCCGCGCTGATTACGAGAGGGACACGTAGACGGTACATGGTTGTATCGCTACATTCTATTTAATAGGGTGGCAAGCGTTCCATTCAGGACGCTTTTGGTCGCAAAAGTACTGGTAGAATCGTCGGGAAAACGCCCGAGCGAGGCATTGACTTTGCTACTCAAAGAATTACGAGAAGAAGTAATGGAAGCGAATCGTGAACTGGTTCGCCGCAATTTGGTAGTGTTCACGTTTGGCAACGCGAGCGGGTTCGATCGCGCCAGCGGCCTGGCCATCATAAAACCTAGCGGCGTTCCTTACCAAGAGCTGAAGGCGGACGCTCTGGTCGTCACCGATCTTGAAGGAAAAATCGTTGAAGGAAGTCTCCGGCCATCTTCTGATCTGCCAACGCACCTTGCGCTGTATCGTGCTTTCGAAGGCGTCGATGGAATCGTGCACACGCATTCTCGTTACGCAACCTCCTGGGCGCAAGCCAATCGCGAGATCCCCTGTTTCGGAACTACTCACGCGGACTACTTGCACGGATGTCTTCCTGCGACGCGTCTCATGACACGGGACGAGATTCGATCGGATTACGAGTGGAACACCGGACAGGTTATTATCGAGCGTTTCCGCGACTTAGATCCGCTCGCGACTCCTGCTGTTCTCGTTGCGGGACACGCACCATTCTGCTGGGGGCCTTCGCCTTCGGAAGCGGTGCATATGGCGGCCATCGTCGAAGAAATCGCTCACATGGCGTTTTTGACGCTAACCATCAACGCCGACGCGGCGGCGATCTCGCAGGATCTTCACGACAAGCACTTCTTGCGTAAACACGGTCCCAACGCCTATTACGGTCAAAAAGCCGGCGCGCACTGATGTTTGGAGAAGAGACGCGGGCCGAGATCGCGTCGCACTCGGATCAGATAGCGCGCGGGCGACAATCCCAGATTTCAAGAAAGAGTTGAAGTGGAATGGTGCGTACTTTCGTCTCGTCGGTCAGGTTTAGCGTTCTATCGCTATTTACGCTCACTGCGCTGGCTCAGCTACCAGTCACCGTCCACGTTGACGCGTCAAAGGCGGAGGGTGAGTTCAAGCCGGTCTGGAACTACTTCGGCTATGACGAAGCAAACTATACTTACACCAACAACGGCCGTAAGCTTATCCGCGAACTGGCCCATCTCAGCAAGACTCCGCCGCACATTCGAACTCACTTCCTACTCGCGACCGGCAACGGAGCACCGGGACTGAAATGGGGATCGACTAACGCATACACCGAGGACGAATCCGGCCGGCCCCTGTACGACTGGACCATTGTCGACCGTATCCTCTCGACTTACTTGGAAGCGGGCGCAAAGCCGTTCGTCGAGATCGGATTCATGCCAAAGGCACTCTCGTCGAAACCGGAACCATACCAACCAGTATGGAAGGCGGGGACGAAGAACGATAACTACAGCATCGGCTGGACATATCCGCCCAAAGACTACTCAAAGTGGGGTTCTCTGGTGTACGAATGGGTAAAACACAGCGTGGACAAATATGGCAAATCAGAGGTCGAGAGCTGGGAGTGGGAAGTGTGGAACGAACCTAACATCTCCTATTGGCATGGCACCCCGGAAGAATACGACAAGCTGTACGACTACACTGCTGATGCAGTGAAACGTGCTCTTCCGACGGCCAAGATAGGTGGGCCTGCATCCACTTCGCCCCGGGATCCCAAAGCCGCCGCTTTTCTGAAGCAATTTCTCGAGCACTGTTCATCGGGCAGAAATCTTGCAACCGGGAACACAGGCGCGCCTCTTGATTTCATCAGCTATCACGTAAAAGGTCAGCCAGCCGTGATTGAGCAACACGTCAGGATGGGCATTTCGCAGGAACTCCGCGACGCGTTTGAGGGTTTTGCAATTGTCAATTCTTTCGCAAAGTTCCGCGATGTTCCGATAGTCTTGAGCGAAGCCGACCCGGAGGGTTGTGCGGCATGCTCCGCGCAAGTTTATCCTCAGAACGCGTATCGGAACAGCTCCCTCTATCCCGTCTACATTGCAACCGCGATGAAAGCGATCCTGCAGCTCACGGAAAGAGATCACATGAATCTCCAAGGCATCCTGACATGGGCCTTTGAGTTCGAAGATCAGCCGTACTTTGCCGGCTTTCGCGATCTGGCCACAAATGGCATCGATAAGCCTGTCCTCAATGTGTTTCGCATGGCCGGTTTGATGACCGGCAGTCGGGTAGTCGCGACCAGTACCGGAGCGGTTCCACTTGAGTCTATGCTGACATCAGGTGTTCGGAATCACCCCGATGTGGACACGCTTGCTGTAGCCTCCGAAAACGCGTTGCAGGTATTGGTTTGGAATTACCGGGACGACGACGTCATTGGGCCCGACACTCCTGTTCAGGTCAGCGTCGATGGGCTTCCAAAGCGTGTCGAACGCATTCTCCTCCATCACTACAGAGTTGACCAGGATCATAGCAACGCTTATACGGTTTGGAAGCAAATGGGTTCACCGCAGCACCCATCGCCCGACCAATACACGAAACTGGAATCGGCGGGACAATTCCAGCTTCTGGAATCACCTCGCTGGATGAATGCTCATGAAGGAATAACTGAACTACACTTCTCGCTACCATCGCAGGCTATTTCGCTTATCGAACTGGATTGGTAAGCAAGCAGCGACGTGTTTCGTTGCGAATCTCTTTTTTTATCTGTACCGCCCTTTCGCGCAACACGCATACGATTTTTCGTTTATCATGCACAAGCAGGCTTGACCATCCGGCCGTCAGCCCTAAGCACTAGCTGTTAGTTCACTATGCTTGGCCGTCTGAAAGATTGCGTCGACAAAGACCTGCCCGCTCCCGAAGTTCTCCAGTGCGGAAAGCTGCGGCCAACCGCCAAGCCGACCGTCACTGGGTTGGCTCGCAACGTGTCGCGGACCAGAGCATGCCAAGCCACTCGAAAACGAGAGACGTGGGCGGCGGTTTGCTTTTCAAGAACCGCTGAGGCTTGGCAATCGCGCAAGCGAATAACAGCTAGAAACCCGTCCGTATCAATCGTCGTCCCGTTATGTCGCGTAGGGAAAAACGAGGGCCGTGGCATTGCTGAACCGCCTGCAACGCACCCGGAAGACCACAAATCATCTGCAACTTTGGCACGCTCGTTGTCGACCTGGCCGTCCACAATATGAGTAACGTGCATTTCACTCACGGTAAGTCCAATATCTTCCGTTGCTGCCCCGAGCCAAATGTCGGTGCTTCCTTGCCGCCAGAACCTGACGTGGTGCCGACGCGCAATCGTGTCCAGGCTCTTCTGGTACGAACTCGTAGGGAGCACACCGTCCAGCGTTAATCGCGACATCGGAGCGGTTCTATAGCCCATCCTCTGAACGAGGCAGCGATATAGCCGGTATAGAGAAAGGGCGGAGTGCGGAGCCTCACCACTCCAACCCGCGGTCCGAAAGGCCGATTCCACCTCCCCTGGCGTTCCGATGAGCGCTATGTTCACAGGATCTGCCGCTCGACTATGCGTCAGTTCGGCCTGCTGTACCGGAAGTCGCGACAATGCGCCGCGTACCTGCAGCATATCGGTCGTCGACAGCGGCTTAATCTCGTCCCCGCTCTCACCGACATCCAGCGGCACATCCTGCGTCAATCGAACCAGCAACTCGGTTCCCTTGGGAAAGAAGATCTCGGGATCGGGTGAACGAACAGCCAGTAACTTGAACACAATTGCAGCGGGAATGAGGCCGGCTTGGAGTAGCCCCGTCGAAACGAGGAGCGAAACTGCCGAAGACAGGTTTACTACCGGATCGATGCCTATGACACGTCCTTCATCGTCCACATGCTCCCGCGCCGTCTCCACGCTAACAACCTCCGCGTCAGCGGGGATCTCGGATCCGTTCGCGAGCCGGATGGAATGGAAGCGTAGGTTCAAAACGGCGGCGTTGTGCCTCACCCCTAAGCCAACAGGTATGGACTCCGTAACAACGCCCAAGAGCGTTGCGGCATTTAGTATGACGCGCTCTTGACCACTTGCAACCGGGGCTACCACGCTAGCCCTCACAGAGTCGCCAGGATGCGAAACTCGCGACCCCACCGCGGTTCTCAACCGGAGTTCAAGAGTGCTACCAGCCAAAACCGTCGTAGACCGCGCCGGCTTGGCAACCAGCACGATTACGAGCACTGCATAGCAAGCAGCGCGGGTTTTGAGCATCAGGCATCATACTATCCCATCGGCGTCCAGCCCCGAGACCATGCTTGCGTTCAATCCACGAGGCATTTGCTGCCAAACACCAGGGCAACGACGTCCCTAGTGCCCTGATGACAGATCGCCATTAAGCGTGCCGCGGCTGGGTCCAAACGTCTTAGGCGACGCAAATCCTTTATCAACATCGGTCGAAAGTGACATCGTGGATGTCGACTTCTTTTGACTCGTCTGGTCTTTCGTTGCGGCACGGCTCACTAATTCGTTCGATGCGAGGACTGCCTCTTGCGTCTTCTGAAGCGAAACCAGCATCGAACCTTTCGATGCGCGGCGAACCACCGGATTAATGACCCATCGAAGCGCACCGGGCACCTCGCGACTCAGTGCGACGGCTTCCAATTCGACGTATACACCGCCGTCCCGTTGCTCAAATCGGGCGATGTTATAGAGGCGCCAGATAAACCCGCGGCCGGTGTCCGGTGGCAGTTCGTATTGATTCGGCTGACCATAGTCCTCAACTTCGCGAATGCGTGTGCTATAGCCAACGCTGTACCAACGGTTTTCATCCAACTGCGTGTAGGAGGTCTGGAATTCCGCATCCAGCGCAAATTTAGTAACGACAGCCTTGTTCAACATGCGCAATGAGAATGCATCTTCTGTGCTCCCACGCTGCAGAAGCCGGGACTCAACAACGTTCGGAGCATAGAATTTTTGGTATTTGTCGTAGTCGCGTACTACGGCGAGTACGTCGTTGAGATTCGCGCCCGGCAAGAAAACAACGCCGATCCAGTGATGAATCATACCGTGGGGAACTGCCTTCGGGTTCTCGCCCATTGGAGCAACAACAACTTCCCCTTCACGCAGGCGGCGAATCCTATCTGGCGATTGGTCGCTCCACAGAAACAAACGGTTGTGGCAAGTTTCGGCCACTCGTGCAGTTTGCGCTTGGATGTACTCGTTCCATGCGCTTGAAGTTTCTGGATTCAATTGCGATGCTTTCGACGCTACCGAAGCGGCAAGAAACAGGAGCGCTGCCAGCGCGACCGACCAAATAATCCGTCTACGCTCGCTCGGCGAAAGAATTTGAGTACTCACTGTCTTACTTCCCTGCACTGAGTCGCCCCTTGAAAAAGTGCTCCGGCTCGGCAGTCCTTTCGATAAATCTTCAGGCATTCGAACTTCCATCTGCTAACATCCAGATGTCCAACATTAAGGACGGGACGCGGCACAATCGTCTCGATTTACGGTCTGTCCGTCCAATTTCCGGGAGGAATGTGGACCCAATTACGGACATGTTCGCTGCTATGCGGGTGGACAGTGTCGTATACGGTCGTATCGAATTAAGCAGCCCGTGGGGGCTCAGATTCGGCCAGGGAGATTACGCGTGCTTTGGCACGATTGCCCGGGGCAAGAGTTGGCTGAGTGTCCAAGACATTGAGCAGCCGATTCCACTAACGGGCGGCGATTGCTTTTGCTTGTTCGCCCAATCCCACGCGCACACTTTAGGAGACCATCCGGATACGCCTCCGACCGACATGCAGGACGTAATCCGCACAAAGTGCGGAAATACCATTCGTTTTGGCGGCGGAGGAGTTCCAACCACCATCATCGGGGGAAAATTCACTTTCGACAGGGCCAACAGCAAACCGCTTACCGATTTACTCCCGCCGTTTATTCTCATCGAGAACGAACGTGCCCAAGACCTGCCGCTGCACCAGACTCTCCAACTGTTTGCGGCGGAAGCTGCTCAAAACTCTCTTGGCGCGTATCTTGTCCTAAAGCGGCTTGCCGACATTTTTCTGCTTCAAATGATTCGCGAGCACATCGCATCGAGCACATGCCGCCAGACAGCATCACTGCGGGCGCTCTCCGATCCCCGAATTGGCGCAGTGCTGCGGGCGATGCACGAGAGGATTGAACAGCCGTGGACCGTCGCGGAACTGGCATCGGCGGCCAGCATGTCCCGATCAGCTTTCGCGTTGCGGTTCAGAGAAATCGTGGGCGAGACACCGCTCGAGTACCTGACGCGCTGGCGAATATATAAGGCTGCTGTCCTGTTGCGCGACGGAGATAAGAAACTGACTGAGGTAGCCAACGCGGTCGGTTACGATTCGGGTGGCTCCTTTAGTAAGACCTTCAAGCGGGTCGTTGGGGTCACACCTGACGAGTATCGGCGCACAAATAGCGGGAGCGTCGGGCCGCCTGAAGCGGTCTCATGCGATTGAGGCTGAACGCCATGGGCGTCGCGCACGCCACGCTTCTCTGTCCGCCCGGACAGGTTTGAGACGTGGGACATTAGACACCTGTCTGCGACGACACTTTTCTCGTAACCTTCTTCATCGACGTCGGTATTACGTACGGCTGTGTTATGCCGATGCACGTGGCGCAACAACTAGCTTTAGACGGGTTCAACTCACAGGGGGCGAAGGAGACCTATGACTGCCTTGCTACAGGATTTGCGCTACCACTTCCGGCAATTGATCAAGACTCCCGGGTTTACCTTGACTGCGGTGCTTTCGCTGACTCTGGGGATCGGAGCAACGACGGCGGTCTTCAGCGTTATCTTCGCCATCTTGATGAACCCGTATCCCTACAAGGCGTCGGAACGCATGATCCACATGCGGCTTCTCGATTCGGCTGGTCACGAAAGCGGCTTCGGGCTGAATGGCGCCCAATTGCAGGTGATCAGGAAATCGCCTGTCGTTGAAGATGCGTTTGCCGAGGACGATTGGAACCTCACTGTCACGGGTCGCGATCTCCCCGAGGATGTCAACGCGATCTACTTAACGTCAAATGCCTCCCACTTTTTCGGTGTGCCCACAGCGCTCGGGCGGGGGCTGCTGCCTTCGGACGCGGTAGATGGTCAGGATCCGCAGCCGGTGGTTGTGCTGGGCTACAAGTTCTGGCAGCGTCATTTCGGCTCAGATTCTGGCGTCGTGGGCCACACCATTCAACTTGTGCGAAAGACTTACACTATCATCGGCGTTGCCGCGCCTCGCTTTGCCTGGGGTGACGGCGACGTCTATCTTCCGCTGAAAGTGACTCAGGACCCTGCGCGTACTTACTATGTCGGAGTGCGCCTTAAGCCCGGAGTTACTCACGAGGCGGCTAATGCGGCGCTGCAGCCTCTGATCGAGCAGTTCGCGAAGGAAGTACCGAAGCGCTTTCCCAAGGGCCGGTTCCGGATGCATGTGCAGGGGCTGAATGATGACTTTGTGAAACAACTCGGCGGCACGCTGTATCTGCTGTTCGCCGCGGTCGCATTTCTCCTGCTGATCGGCTGCGCGAATGTGTCCATTCTTCTGTTAGCCCGAGGCACGGCGCGGGCACATGAGTTTGCGGTGCGGGCCGCTATTGGCGCGAGTCGACGCCGCCTGGTGCGGCAAATGTTAGCCGAGGCTCTGCTGCTTTCAGTGACGGGCGCCGCATTCGGTGTATTGCTCGCCTACCGTGCGACCGCCATCATTGCTGAGCTGCTTCCGAAATACCAGTTCCCCCACGAGGCGGCTATTCGGCTCAACGTGCCGGTTCTTATCTTCAGCGTGGGACTGGCGCTTTTCACGGGCGTGTTGTTCGGTCTCTGGCCGTCCTTGCAGTTGTCGCGCCCCGACGTAGTTCAAGTGATGCAGTCCAGTTCGCGTCGCGTCGCCGGCGGCACACGCGGCCGGGTCACCAACAAGTTCCTTATTGCCGGGCAAATTGCTTTGACGCTGGTCATGTTGGCGGGCGCGGGCGCGGCCATGCGAGGCTTTCTGCACCTGCTGCACACGCCGCTGGGCTATGACCCGCATAGCGTAATGTCAGTTGGCATTCCGGTCCACGACGGCGCGTATCCAAGCTGGGAAGCGCGCACGGCCTACTTCGAACAGCTCTTGAACAAAGTTGCTGCCGTGCCCGGCGTCAGTATGGCTGCGATATCTACCAACGCGACGCCGCCTTCGAACGGATGGAACACGGGAATTGAAATTCTGGGCAAAGCTCCAAAAGACGACCAGAAAGTGCGCATTAATTTCGTCAATCCGCGATACTTCCCCGTTTTGCGCATCCCGCTAGCCCAGGGCCGATTCTGGGACGAAACCGAAAATCACCGCGCCGCGCACGTGATCGTCCTCAATGAGACCATGGCGCGCCTTTACTTTCCTAACGGCGCAATCGGTCAATCTCTCAAGATCACTGATATGAAAAACGACCCTCCGTTTCGACTTTCGCCGCCGGGGGAAGATCCGTGGCTGCAGATCATTGGTGTAGTCGCTGACAAGAAGGACGATGGCCTTCGAAAGCCTATACTTCCGGAGGGTTTTATTCCCTACACCTTGACCGAGCGCATGTGGACGCAAATCCTGGTAAGGTCTGAGGGCTCGCCCCTAGCGTTGCTTCACGCCATTGGCAAGCAGGTCAACTCAGTGGATGCCGACCAACAGATTCAGGGAGACGTGCAGGACCTGGAACACTGGATTCAAACAGAGCCGGAATGGCAGCAGGAGCATTTAGTCGCGTGGCTATTCGGTTCCTTTGCCGTTTTGGCACTGGGCCTCGCGGCCACCGGGCTTTATAGCGTCGTGTCGTTTTCTGTGGAGCAGCGGACGAACGAGTTCGGCATCCGCATGGCGCTGGGTGCACGGCGAGGAGACGTTTTGCGAGTGGTGTTCTCCTCCGCAGTGGTTAGTGTCGGCGGCGGGCTGATTGCAGGAGTCGTGCTGACTTTAGCTCTCAACCAGGTGCTCGCCCGTTGGGCGGAAGGCAGTTCTCGGGACACGCTCGTTCTGTTGGGTGCGACTGCGCTCTTGACCCTTATCGCCGCCCTCGCCTGCGCCGCTCCAGCGCACCGCGCTTCGACCGTTGATCCCATGACGGCGTTACGGTACGAATAAACGACCAACATGATAGAAGTCTTCCGCAGGGCCTGCGCTAAGCGTCCTTAGGAAGTAATATGCTGCTCGGTTCTGACTGTGCTAAAACCGGCTGAGACAGAACCCTATGAATCGCAGGCGATTTGTTTCTTTGTCGGTGGCTGGCGGCGCGCTTGCGGCTACGCGCACTTCACGCGACCCCGAGAAAGGCGGCACGGCGAATCCGACTTCCATCAAATTAGGGTGCCAGAGTGCACCGACCAACGATACACATATGAAGTATCTTGCTCGGTACGGTGTGCGAAACATCTGTGGATATCCGGAAATTGGGGAAGGTCGGCTGTACGCGACCGTCGAGGAATTGACGCGTATGCGCGATGTTGCCGAGAAAAATGGAATCACGGTTGATTGCGCTGCACCGCCGTTTCTTACATCGAGCCATGTCGACCGGGAGAAACACGGGGCCATCATGCTGGCTCAAAGTCCGGAGCGTGACCGCGACATCGAGGCGATGCAGAACTTTATCGGCAACTGCGCGAAAGCCGGTGTTCCCTCTATCAAATACAACATGAGTATTCTGGGCGTGCTACGGACGGGCCGCACTCCTGGCCGGGGCGACGCCTCGTACAGTACGTGGAAACTCCCGGAAGCACATCCCAATCCGCCGCTTACTCGCGCCGGTCACGTGGATGCGGATATGTTCTGGGAACGCATCACTTATTTCCTGGATCGCGTAATCCCTGTCGCGAATGAATGCAAAGTACGGATGGCGTGTCATCCTCACGATCCGGGCGTGCCGCCCGAAGGCTATCAAGGCGTGGTTCGCGTGCTAGGGACCGTGGACGGTCTGAAGAAGTTCGTCAGCATTCGGGAGAGCCCGTACCATGGCCTGAATTTCTGCCAGGGAACAGTCTCGGAAATGCTGGAGGATCCTGGAACCGAAATCTACGACGTCATTCGCTACTTCGGTACTCGGAAAAAGATTTTCAATGTGCATTTCCGAAACATCAGGGGACATCGAAATGATTTTGTTGAGGTTTACCCCGACGAAGGCGATATCGATTTCGTGAAAGCGATCAAGATTTACAAGGAGATTGGCTACCAGTACATGCTGATGCCAGACCACGTGCCGGTCGCGCCCGGCGATACGAGCGGCCTGCAATCGTTCGCGTTTTGCTATGGGTACATCCGGGCTCTGATCCAGGCGGTGGAAAGTACCGGCTGAAATTGTGTGCAGCCGAAGGGTTCGTGTAGGCGTCCATTACGGTCAGGAGTGATTGCAATGGCGGCACACAAGAATCGAACAATCGTCGTGACCTGCGCCACGGGTAAACAAGGCGCCGCGGCTTTCCGTCACTTAAAGCAGCGTGGGTTCGGGCTGCGCGCGATGGTACGCAACCCAGATGGGCCACAAGTACGTGACCTGGAAGGTCATGGGGCGGAAGTCCTTCGAGGCGACTTCGATGATCAGGAATCCATGGAACGAGCGCTCGACGGAGCCGATGGCGCTTATTCGGTGCAGCCGTGGGAGCGAGGCGCTGAAACGGAGATCCGTCAAGGGATTGCGTTCGCTGAAGCAGCGAATCGCCAAGAGATTGGGCATTTCGTTTACAGTTCGGTTGGCGCGGCGGATCAGAACACAGGCATTGCGCATTTTGAAAGCAAAGGCAAAATTGAAGAACGCATCCGGGAAATCGGAATGCCATATACGATTTTGCGGCCGGTATTTTTCATGGAGAACTGGCTAGGGATGCGCGCGGGGATTGATAACGGCGCGATTATGCTGCCGCTGAGCCCGCAAACGCGATTGCAGATGATCGCGGTGGATGATATTGGCGCGTTCGTGGCGCTCGCGTTTGAACACCCGGGGCACTGGCATAATTCTACGTTTGAATTGGCCGGCGATGAGTTGTCGATGATTGAGTTGGCTGAGGCGTTCAGTCGCGCATCAGGGCACCAAGTGCGGTACCAGCAGGTGCCGTGGGATCGCTTCGAACAGCAGGTGGGACACGAAACGACCGTGATGTTTCGGTGGTTTGAAGAAAAGGGCTACCACGTTGATATCGCGAACGTGCGCCAACATTACCCAGCGCTTACCAGCTTCAATCGATGGCTTGAACAGAATTGGGGCCGCGCGGCCGGGCAAGGCGCTTGAGTGCTTCTCATCGCCGTGTGCCCTGGCGTATGTTGGTAAAATTCCAAGTTCGGCTAGCCAAGTTGGAGCGGAATCAACCCCAGTGTCGTTGTTCACTAAACATAACATCAACACGTATGGTAAGGGCGACAAGACGATCTTGTTCGCGCACGGCTATGGCTGCGATCAGACGATGTGGCGCTTCGTCGCGCCGGCGTTTCAGGATCGCTATCGGGTTGTGCTGTTCGACTATGTGGGAGCGGGGAATTCCGATATTTCCGCATACAGCCGGCAGAAGTATGGAGCGTTGTCCGCGTACGCTGATGATGTCTTAGAGATCATTGAGACCGTTCGAGGAGCACCTGTGATCTTCGTGGGTCATTCCGTGAGCGGATTGATCGGTGTTCTTGCGTCAATCAAGCGGCCGGAGGCGTTCGCGTCACTGGTGCTTGTCGGTCCTTCGCCTTGCTACATCAACGATGCAGATTATGCGGGCGGGTTCTCGCGGTCTGACATTGAAGCGCTATTAAAGACGCTGGATGATAACCACCTGGGCTGGTCGAAAGCCATGGCTCCGGTGATCATGAAAAACGTGGACCGTCCGGAACTAGCGCAAGAGCTTGCAGACAGCTTCTGCCGGACCGATCCTAAGATAGCGAAGCACTTCGCCCGCGTGACTTTTCTTTCCGACAACCGTGCCGACCTTGCGAAGGTCACCGTTCCCACACTGGTGATGCAGTGCTCGCAAGATGACATTGCACCTGATACGGTTGGAGACTACGTCCATCGGAATACCCCAGGCAGCAAGTTCGTGACGCTGCAAGCCACGGGACATTGCCCTCACCTGAGCGCACCCGCAGAAACGATTGAGGTAATCCGGGAGTATCTTGAGCGACCGTGAACACGAAGCACTCCCCGAAGAGGCATCTCTTCTTGAGTTAGCGGAGAAATTGTATGGGCCTGCGCCGTGCGGGTATGTGACAACCGGCGCGTCGGGAAATTTGCTTAACATCAATCAAACGTTGCTGGGCTGGCTCGGCTATGTGCGTGAGGAACTTCAATCCGGAGTGCGGCTTGTGGATCTGCTTACGCCTGGCGGCCGTCTGTTTTATGAGACGCATCTGGCGCTCTTGCTTAACGCGCAACAGTCTGTGGATGAAATAGCTCTTGATTTTGTATGCAAGGACGGTAGCGTCTTGCCGACGCTGGTGAATGCCAGGCAGACGCGAGACACGCGGACCGAAAGCGTTCTAAACCGATGGGCTGTTTTCAAAGCAACCGTGAGACGGCTGTATGAACGCGAGTTACTTGGCGCGCGAAATCTTTTTGAAACGACGCTATCGAGCATCGCCGATGCGGTTGTCTCAACGGATGACCGAGGGGTCATCACTTTTATCAACGGGGTTGCGGCAGAGTTGGCGGGCTGGGATCCCGACCTGGCGATAGGGAATCCGATTGAAGACGTGCTGGTGCTGGTCCGCGAAGACACTGGGGAACGGATCGAGAATCCTATAAGGGACGCGCTTCGGACGGGAGCAAAGGTAGGGCTGGAAAACCACACTGTGCTGGTATCGGCTCAGGGAAGAACTTTCGTATTGGATGACACCGCAGCGCCGATCTTTGATGAAGACGGTTCGATTTCCGGCGCGGTGATCGTTTTTCGCGATGTTACTCAGCGTCGTGAAGACGAACGAAAGCTGCAAGAGGCCTACAGGCAACTTGAAGAGAGTGCGGCGGAACTTCGCCGTTCCAATGAAGACCTGTCGCAGTTCGCCTATGTGGCGTCGCACGACCTTCGCTCGCCGTTAAATACGGTGTCTCTGTTCAGCCAGTTATTGCGGCGAAGGTACAGTGACAAGCTGGGCGCAGATGGCACACAGCTTTTGCAGCAGATTGAGAGTTCAACCAAACGAATGGGCGCGCTCATTGAGAATCTGCTTGAATTCGCGATGCTCTCATCGAAGCGCGATTACTCGACTGAGCCCATCGATGCGGAAACGGCCCTAAAGATTGTGGTCGAGAACCTACACAGTGTGATTACTGAATCAGACGCAGTCATTGAGTGGACTTCCCTGCCGAAGGTCGGTATGGATGACACGAGCTTGACTCAGTTGTTCCAGAACCTGATTGCAAACGCAATTCGCTACCGCTCTTCCGCTACCCCGCACGTTCGCATCTCTGCGCAACGGGAGGTTGGTTACTGGCATTTCCGATGTCAGGACAACGGAGTGGGAATAGGCGCCGAGCATTACGAGAGCATCTTCGAACCGTTCAAGCGGCTACACGGGAATGAGTTTCCCGGGAGCGGAATCGGCCTGGCGCTTTGCAAGAAAATAGTGCAGCGTTACGGTGGACAAATCTGGGTGGAGTCGAAAGTTGGGGAAGGCTCCACGTTTCACTTCACGGTTCCAGTCGCGACGGGCGGCTAGGCTGTCGAAGATCGGGACAAGTTTTCTGGTACGGCTCGCCGACTTCGCAATTGCGAGACTAAAACGTATGTTCGAAGGAAATGAGGATCTTGCATGAGGGCGGCGTGGTACGAGAAGCAGGGGCCGCCTGGCGACGTGTTGACCGTTGGGGAAATGCCGGATCCGGTTCCCGGCGCCGGAGAGGTTCGCATTCGCATCGCTGCCTCGGGCATCAATCCCGGTGATATCAAGAAGCGTGAAGACTCGTTCGGTTACGGAATGGCGTATCCTCGCGTGATTCCGCACAGTGACGGCGCTGGCACTGTGGACCAGGTCGGCGCAGGCGTTTCTTCCGAATGGGTGGGCCGCGCTGTGTGGTGCTACGGAGCTCAATCGTATCGCCCATTTGGTACCGCCGCAGAATTTACGGTAGTTCCGGTTGATCAAATCGCAGCGCTACCCAGGAACGTCTCGATGGAGCAGGGCGCGTGTCTGGGAATACCCGGCATAACCGCCCATCGCGCTGTCCACGTGGGCGGCCCTGTGAACGGACGCACCGTGTTGGTGCAAGGCGCGGCGGGTGCCGTGGGGCTTTGCGCGGTTCAATTGGCACATTATGCTGGAGCGCGCGTGATCGGAAAAGTGCGATCGTCTTCCGACGAAGAAACGGCACGAGCGAATGGCGCTCACGAGGTGGTTCTCAGCGATCGCGAGCTGATTAAGCGTGTAAAGGCACTTGCGGCGGACGGCGTCGACCATATCGTAGAAGTGGCATTTGGCGCCAACGTAGATACGGACGTACAACTGTTGAGTGCGGGCGGGTCTATTGCCACATACGCTACGACTAATGTGACACCCGAAATCCCGTTCTGGCAGATGGTGTTCAAGAACATTCGGGTCTTCTTCCTGGGCAGTGACGACTTCCCGAAAGAGGCAAAGATACTGGCGGCCCGCGATTTGAACGCTGCGCTCGAGGCGGGATGGTCAGGTTTTCAGATCGCCGAACGGGTTCCGCTTGCGGAGATTGCTCGAGCACACGAACTTGTGGAGCATCCGACCCGACCCGGGCGCGTTGTAGTTACGTTGTGAGTGGCCGGCTCTCCAAGCCGCGGTAGAAAGACCTTTATGAGTTTTCGGCTTACCGCGGTCGCTTTCTTTTTTGCGATCGCCGCTTTTTCCGTATACGCGCAACTGCCCTCGCCCCAGAAACTCTCTCGGGAAGACGATCGGGAGTTCAAGAAGGAATTGGAGCGACTGCGGAACCTGCTCGCAACAGCTAACGATAAGGGCGCAGTCGAACTCCAGATCGCCAATACCTACGCGGCCGGCGGTCAATATGCGGAGGCGATTCGAAGGCTGCGGAAGGTAGTCGACGCAAACCTTGGCTTTGACCCGTCCCGCGACCCGGATTTTGCCAGACTTCGAAACACCGTTGAATTCCAGTCGATTATGGACGAAGTACGTCGCCAGACACCGCCTGTTCTCAAAAGTCGGTTGATCGCCACCATAGACGAGCGAGAACTTTTTCCCGAAAACGTTGCCTTCGATCCAAGGGGGAACACTTTCTTTCTTGGCAGCACGGCAAAAGACAAGATCGTCAGATGTTCTGTGGGGGCAGCGTGCATTGTGCTCGTCAAGCCCCATCTCACAGAGAAGAGCTATGTACTCGGACTGAAAATTGATAGGCCCATACGTACACTCTGGGCTACCAATAATTCGCTTGTTGGGGCGAGCCTTCGACGCTATGATATTCATTCCGGCAAACTGCTTCAAACTGCATCTATGGAAGGCAAACACGTCTTCAACGACCTTGCTCTCTCCTCCAGCGGCAACGTCTATGTCACCGACACCAGCGAAGGTTCCGTTTACCGGTTGAACTCTCGAACGAACACACTGGGAGTATTGGCACCGCCGCACAGATTTACTGCTGCGAACGGAATCGCTATTTCTCCGGATGAAAAGATGCTGTATGTCTCGGCATGGGGAGATGGCATCGACGTGATTGATCTCCCGTCAGGGTCAGTAAAGCCCATCGCGCATGCGGATAATGTCTGCCTGGCATTTATCGATGGCCTTTATGCGATTGGGCAAAGCCTGATTGCAATCCAAAATGGCCCAATGCTGCCTCGTATCGCCCAATTCAACCTAAGTAAGAACGGGCGGCAGATTGTGGGAATGACAATGCTTGAGCGCCGGAACCCGGCATTCGACGGCATCACAACGGGAACGCTGGTGGGCAACGAACTTTACTACGTCGCAAACCCGCAAATGGACAAGAAGGACAGCCCTAATTTGAGCCCTCTTGAGATCCTCGCTCTCCGAGTCGCTCCTTAAACGAAGTTGGTGGCGCGTGCGCCGACGGTGATCGGCCAAGTGCGGCTAATTTCCCGATCGGCAACGAGTGGTGCCACTCGGATTACCAGTTGAAACTGCCGGAGGGCGACGGCCAAATGCCAAGGAGTTGATGCAGATCGGCAGTGAGAGCCCGGGCGAGTTCGTTCAGCGTGTATCGCTCGCTTCTCATGTTAAAACCGGGATGCAGCGGGTTCGCCATCCCGCCGATCTATCTAACGGAGGGTCCCACATCAGTATTTATGCCGAACCAGCGCACGTTGCTTCCGGTTTTGCTTTTACTACGCTTTGTCCCGATTCCGGCGAGCTGCGTTGGGGCAGCTCAAATGCCACCGCAGAATCGGACACAGGTGCCGCTTGCAACACAGACACAGAGTCAAGCTCCACGTGATCCGCAGCTCCTGACGTGGGACGAGATCATACAGCTTTATCAGCAAGATGTGCCGCCGCCTGCTTTGAACAACAAACTGCATAAGCTGCTGACAACCCCATTCGTCCGGAATACGGCGGCGGATTCAGGCCGGCAGCCTTTGAAGCCGAGCGTGCCCGCAGTGGGAAAAGTTCTTCGTGTTGCGCAGTGGAATATCGAACGCGGTCTGGAGTTTGATGCCATCCGTCTCGCGTTCACGGACTCCAAGCAGTTTAATGCCTTGATGGAAGACAAGGGCTCCAAGGTGGACGACAAAACGCGAGACGAAATCTTCGAGCAGTTGGGCGTGCTGCAGCAATCGGATCTGATCGTGATGAACGAAGTCGATTGGGGAATGAACCGCACGCGCTTCCGAAACGTTGCGGCAGACTTGGCGAATGCTTGCGGGATGAACTACGCGTACGGGGTGGAATTCGTTGAGGTCGATCCAATCACCATGGGCATCAACCAGCAGGTGGCTATTCAGGAGGTCCAGGAAGCTTACTCGGAACCAGGGAAGGATCGAGACGAGATGCTGGCGTACGTCAAACAGATTATGACGCCTGACCCGCAACGCTACAAAGGGCTGCATGGGACAGCTATCCTCAGCCGCTATCGTCTGGACAATGTTCGGCTGATTCCCTTCACCACGAAGGCGCACGACTGGTACGCCGATGAAAAGAAGGTTTCCATACCCGAAAAAGTGGAGGGAAAAGTCAGTGCGACGGTCTTCAAAGAACAACTGATACGGCAGGTTCGGCGCGGGGGACGGATGATGCTGCTGGCCGATATCTCGGACCCGGAATTTCCGTCAGGCAAGGTGACTGTTGTGGCAACGCACCTGGAAGATGTGACCACACCTGCAAACCGGCAGAAGGAATTACGGGAGATTCTGGACAAGATACAAGGTGTGGACCACGCGGTCATTCTGACAGGCGACATGAATACTTCCACTCATACTGGTGTTCCGATCAGCGTAACGCGAGCACTCAGACAAAGGTTTGGCGACGCGAAGTGGTGGGCCGAGCAAGGCGCGGTGGAAGCTGCACATTACCTGACGCCGTTCGGGTGGGCGTACAGCGCTTCGGTTGGCGTCATCGGGGTTGTGCGGAAGGTGGACGATCCAACGCGAGCTAGCATCCCGTTGGTGGGCGACAATCCCGAAGCGAACTTTTTCTCCATGCTGCAGAGATTCCGGTCTGCCGATGGAAGGGCATTCGATTTCCGAGGCGATAAAGATGAGTCTTCAAATGAACGCGACGGGACGCTTGCAAACTCAAATGAGCGCAGCGAAAAAGGATTTGTGTCGACGAACGAACTTGGGAAGTCGTTCGGGATTGTCGGCCAGTACAAGCTCGACTGGATGTTCATTTTGCCGCCGAACTTGGCGAAGCCGAAAGACAAGAACGGTACCGATCTGTTCGCACCGCACTATGGGCGTACCCTGAAGGTGCTGAACCACAGTATTCCGCAGCGAATTTCCGATCACAACCCGATGACCGTGGATTTGCCGCTGGGCAAGTGGACTGGTGAAACATCCGTGGCGCCGCCTCTCTAATGATCGGCTAGTCGGATGTTGGCTG
Source organism: Bryobacteraceae bacterium (assembly GCA_036276155.1). GTDB lineage: Bacteria > Acidobacteriota > Terriglobia > Bryobacterales > Bryobacteraceae > Bog-105. Next base: position 63,421 of record DATBEG010000037.1, read on the forward strand.
ATAAACCTCTGAAATCGTATATATCTACGATTCATGCAGCACCCGTTGCCTCTTCGGGGCCTGGTGCTGGTGCGCTCGTCGAGTTCAATGTCCGCGGCTCATACGCGTCGCAGGGCGTCGGCGAGTTGACATTAAGTTGGAGAAACGATCGCTGGATCAATGGGGCAGACAACGAGTTCCGGCATGTCTCCCTTTTTAGCGCTGATGCCTATCGCATACTGGCCCTATGCGCGCAATGTTATTGGCTTTGTTTCTGGCCATGGCGGGATCGCTGCCGGGAGGGTTTACCCCCGAATGGAACCGGCCCTTGCAGCCGTACCGCGTAGCGGGAAACATCTATTATGTCGGCACAAATTATCTCGCTTCGTTCCTGATCACAACACCTGCGGGTCTTATCATGATCAATCCAGACTACGAAGAGTCCGTGCCACTCATCCGGGCGAGTGTCGAGAAGCTCGGATACCGGTTCTCGGATGTCAAGATCCTGTTGATTAGCCATGCGCATGACGATCATGCGGCAGGGTGCGCGTTAGTCAAACAGCAGACGGGCGCGAAGCTGATGGTCATGGATGCGGACGTCGCGGAGATACAGTCCGGCGGTAAAGGCGATTTTCAATATCAGCAGCACTGGACCCCCGTGAAGGTGGATCGCGTTCTGCACGATAGCGACGCGGTTACGTTAGGCGGCATAACTCTGCGCGCGCATTTGACGCCCGGACACACGAGAGGATGCACGACGTGGACTACCGAGGTGCTGGAGCTGGGGCGCACGCTCCACGTGGTCATTGTAGGAAGTGCGAACGTGAATCCGGGGTACAAGCTTGTCGGCAACAAGGAATACCCGCAGATTGCAGCCGATTATGAGAAGACGTTTCGCATACTGAAGAACCTGCCCTGCGACGTCTTTCTAGGCGCGCATGGCGAGTACTACAATATGGACGAAAAACTGAAGCGCGTGCAGGCCGGCGAAGCGAATCCGTTCGTCGACCCGCAGGGCTATCGAGATTTCGTGGCCACCCATGAACAGGCGTTTCTGGCCGAGTACCACGCACAGCAGAGATCGGCCGGCCTCTAGACCCACCAGGCAGCGCCAGGTTCCTCGCGAATGACGATCTCGTTCAGAAAGTTGGCGGCTTTCGTAAGGCCTTCGTCGGGCGACATCAACGAGTCTTCATGTTCGATGGAGAGCACGTAGTCGTAGCCGTACATGCGCAGAGTGGAAATGAATTCTTTCCACCAGCCGTAGGGATGACCGTAGCCGCAGGCGCGGAAGATCCAGGCGCGATTGCGCTCGTCGGTGTACTTCTTGGTGTCGAGCACGCCGGTTTTCGGCAGGTTGTAGTCGTAAATCTGAGTGTCTTTCGCGTGGACGTGGAAGATTGCGTCGCCGAGCACGCGCACCGCTTTGATAGGATCGATGCCCTGCCAGAACATGTGGCTGGGATCGTAGTTGCAGCCGACGCTGTCACCGGCGATGGAGCGGAGGCGTAGCATAGTTTCCGGGCTGTAGACCACGAATCCGGGGTGCATCTCGATAGCGATTTTGACGCCGTGATCTTTGGCGAACTTGCCGTGCTCTGCCCAGTACGGAGTTACTTTTTTGTCCCACTGCCACGCCAGCACATCGAGATATTCCGGCGGCCATGGGCATGTGACCCAGTTCGGATATGTCGCGGTGTCGCTATCGCCGGGGCAGCCCGAGAAATCGATCACGACAGGCACGCCGAGTTTCGCGGCAAGCTCGACAGTGCGCTTACTTATATCTGCAAAGCCTTTTGCGACGGCTTTGTCCGGGTGCAGGGGATTGCCGTGCGAACTAAGCGCACTGATGGAAAAACCGTGGTCGTCCAGCCTCTTTTTGAATTCTTTGAGTTCACTTTCGTTCTGAAGCATGGAGAGCTTGCAATGCGGATCTCCCGGGTAGTTTCCGGTACCAAGCTCAACAGTGCTGATGTTCAGCGCTTTCAGTTTCTTGAAAACATCTTCGAGCGAGAAGTGCGACAGCAGCGGGGTGAAACATCCGACTCTCATCAGCGAAAGCGTATCACGAAGTCTGAAGAGAGTGACGCTAAAGGCAGCGGGCGATGAGCCAGGCGACGGCTATGAGGAATCCGACGAGCGCTTTGTGCTCCCGATTGCGGCGATAGCGCTCCCACGAAAACGGCATGCGCTCGCCCGGCCAACGACGTAACGGGAACAACCGCGGGATGCGTTGCGCATAGGCCGCGTAGGCGGGGAATTTGCTGCGCAGGTGCTGCTCTTCCAGTTCGATGGTGGGCAGGTAAACGAAGCAGAAGACAGCGGCGAATATGACAGCCAGTGCTGCATTGCGCGCGGCGATAACTGTGCCCGCGGCGACGATGAGCGTTCCGGCGTAGAGAGGATTGCGCAGATAGGCGTAAGGGCCCGATGTGGTTAGATGCTGGTCTTTCGTCAGATGGCCTGTCGCCCAGGCCCGCAGCGCCAGCCCCATAACGGAGATGGGCAATCCGATGGCGATGGAGTGCCATGTGGGATTCGATAACCAGGCAAAGGTGACCAACAGAAGGAAGCCGCAAGGTACGCGTAGGCGCTGGACGAAATCGGCGTACGGCTTGGGAAACCAGTAGCCTTGTTCGCTCACGAACCGGCAACCAGAGAAGCCGTTGTGGGTTGCCGTATGGATTTAAGCACTGCGGCTGCGACTACTTCGGGCCTGATTTCGCGCATGCTCGCGTGAATCTCAGCGTGCCGCTTATAAGTGGTCTCGACATCAGGCGTTCGCAGCACAGAGATGCTGCCGCCGAAAGGCCCAGTGAGGGCGGGATCCGTGGGACCATAAAGGCCGACTCCAGGCTTGCGTAAGGCCGCGGCGAGGTGCAAGGGTCCGCTATCCACCCCCACGACGGCTTCAGCACGGCGCGTGGCGTGGATCAATCCCGCGAGACTTGAAGTATGGATGTGGATGTGTTCAAAGCTCTGCAGTTTCTTGACTTGGTGCGAGGCCACGTTCAATACGAGCTGGAGCCCTTGCTTGTTGAGCAATTGGGCCAGCGCGTCAAACGCCTCAAGCGGCCACTCTTTGCCGGGCCACCCGGCAAAAGGATTGGCTAGCACAAAGGGTCCTGAGGGCAATTCGCCTTCGAGCCGGCCGGCCGGGATCCACGCTTCGAAAGTCGGCTTCTGCGCACCTGCGGCTTGCGCAAGCTGAACGGCGCGCTCGACCCGATGCGGTCCTTCGACAGGCACCGGATGACTATAGAACAAGGCCGCGAATGGCTCGCGAGCGACAGATTTTGCGAAGCCGAATAAGCTCTTCGGCCGGGCGAGGCGGCCTAGAATTGCGGACTGGAAGAGGCCCTGGAAATCGAATGCCATTTCCGGCTGGAGCGTGCGCAGGCTTTGCAGCGTATGCCAGGCGCGCGGAATGTCGCGCCGGTCCAGAGGCATCAGCGCATCAATGTGGGGATTGCCTTCGAGCAACGACGCCCAGCGAGGCGCAACCAACCAGACAAGCTTGTGATCGGGAAAGCGCTTCTTCAATGTTGTTACTGCCGGAAGAGTATGGATGATGTCACCCATGGCACTCAGGCGGATGATGAGAATGGAACTTTGACTCACCGGCACTCGGCCCTTTTCTGAATTTCGATCAATTCGAGCGCGGTATTCGCCACGCGAGCCGCGGAGACGCGCGTCATGCAGCGATGATCAATAGGACATTCGCGCAGCAAACAAGGACTGCAGTCGACCCGTTCGCGAACGACACAGCTGGACGCCCCCGTGGGTCCGGTTGCTAAGTGGTCGGTTGCGCCAAAGATCGCGATTGTCGGAATGCCCAATGCGGAGGCGATGTGCATTGGCCCGGAGTCGTTCGTCAGGAAGGCATCGCAGGCGGCAGCCATTTCGACGAAATCCGCGATGCTTGTTGCTCCTGCGAAGTTGACATAGCGCTGGCCGACCGCTTCGAGACGGGCCTGGACCAAATCGCAGACGGGGAGTTCTTTACGAGCGCCGAAGATAGCGACCGTTGCGGAACGGTCACGGGCAACGTGAGTTGCTGCTTCGGCGAATCGCTCGGGCAGCCAACGCTTGGCTCCGCCGTAGGCTGCACCGGGACTGACGCCGACCACGGGACCCGATATGGACGCCTGAAGAAACCGCTCACGACCCTTTTCGGCTGCGGCCGCAGCGCCGGAGAGCCGGATATCGCCTTCGCGCGGGTAATCCGCGATGAGCTTGGCGCGCTTGAGCAACTCCAGGTAGTAGAAGCGCTGATGCGGGGCTGTTTCGTCGGGGCGCGGGACCCGAATTGCGTTGCTCAGCATCCATGCACGGCCATCGGTTGCGTATCCGATGCGTGCTGGAATTCCTGCCATGCGCACGAGGGCGGCCGCTTCGAACGCATTTTGCAGGAGCAGCGCACAATCAAACTTTCTCCCGCGCAGTTGCGCGGCAACCTGGAGCTTTTCTCCGACTCCTTCCCAGCCTTTGGGCGCTTCGTAAGGGATGAGTTCGTCACAGAACGGTTCGCGGCCGTATATTCCGCCAACCCAGGGACGCGCCAGAATTGTGATGCGCGCCTGCGGAAATCGCGCCCGCAAAGCCTGTAACGCCGGGACCGACATCACAGCGTCACCGACCCAGTTCGTTGCGCGAACGAGGATGTTCTGAAATTCCGTCACCTATCTGATGTTTGAAATCTCAGGATAGCGAGTCGCCACACTCAGCATGAGAACCTAAAGTTTTAGACCCGCCCTGCAGTGACTCATCCCGCTACACGAGAGCTTTTTCAATCCGCCGCGCGTCAGCCGGACTTCCAGGCATTACTGCAGGCTTTGACGCGGGGCGAGCGCGGACCGTTTTCACTTTCTGGTCTGGTGAATACGGCGAAGGCGCTTTACCTGGTACTGCTGTATCAGGCGACGGAGAAGCCGCTGTTTGTTCTTGTGGACGGAAATAAGCAGGCCGAGTCGCTGCTGGAGTCCGTCGAGGTCTTTTTTAATCTGCTGCTGGAGGGCCACAATCTGCCCAAGCCGCAGCTCATTCCTGCGCTGGATGTCCTGCCGCAGCAAAGGCTGTCGCCACATAACGAGATTGCGGAAACGCGGGCCGTGGGGCTGTGGCGTTTGTCGGCGCAGCGGATCCCGATTACAGTTGTACCGGTTGCATCGGCGTTGCTGCGTATCGAAGCTGCCTCTTTTTACCGGCAGCTTGCTTTGACTCTACGAGCAGGCGAAGACATCCCGCTTGAGGACCTGATTGCTCATCTCGAGAGTATCGGCTATGAGCGGCGCGAGCCGGTGGAGATGGTCGGCGAGTACTCGGTTCGCGGCGGAATCCTCGACGTGTTCGCGGCGGAATCGCAGCGTCCGATTCGCGTGGAACTTTTTGGCGACCTAATCGAATCGATTCGGCAGTTCGATGTTGAGTCGCAGCGCTCGGTCCTGAAAATCCCCTCAGCCAACCTGCTTCCGCTGGCTGAATATCCGCGCTCCCCTGTCCTGCTGCGGCAGCTTGCCGAAGTGGCCGAAAATATCGATCTGGAGTTATCGAATCCGGGCGAGGTGTTTCCGGGATGGGAGTATCTTGTGCCGTTGGTGCGTCCGCGCACGCATCATCTTTTCTCGCTGCAGCAGGAGGCCACGGTGATTCTCGATGAACCTGACGCGATTGCCGCGGCGGCGGACAGGCTTTGGCAGCGCCTTGAAAGGCCGGACCGGCCAGCGCCCATCGAGCCGGAAAAGAATTTCTTGCGCTGGGAAGAGCTGCGCGAAGACATAGCCAGTCGAACGCTCATCGGCTTTCGGGAACTGGAACTCCTCACGGCTCCGCTGGAGAACGCTCCCACAACGTTCCATATCCCGACGCGACCCTCGCTTACGTTCCAGGGAAATATGCCTGTGGCAGTTGGGGAGGCGCGGAATCTGATCGAGGCCGGCAATCGTGTAGCGTTCTTTGCCGCGTCAACGGGCGAACTGGAGCGCGTGGCCGATGTGCTTCAGGAGTACGCCGTGCCTTATCGGGTCGGCATTGATTCGATTAGCGGTGCACGGCCTTCGCTGGTTGAGCGTGCGTATCACGCGGGTTCCTTTTCGAGTGCTTATCTCATCAAGGGCCGCGTGCGACGAGGCGCCGTTCTCACGGATTCGCTCCTCGCGATTCTAGGGTCCGAAGATCTTTTCGAGACCTCTGACCTCATCGCGCGCCAGCCGATGAAGTCGAGCTTGGCTGCGTTTGCGGCCGACATCGCTGATCTGAAGCCCGGCGACTTCGTCGTGCATACGACCCATGGTGTCGGCCAGTTCCTGGGGATTCGCGAGATTGTCCAAGGCGACCAAAAGGGCGACTTCATGTTGCTGGAATACGCCGGCGAAAGCAAGCTGTACGTTCCGCTCACGCGGCTCGACCTGGTGCAGAAGTATCGAGGTGCCGGCGAAGCGAAACCACATCTGGATCGTCTGGGCGGCGTCACCTGGGAAAAGACAAAATCGCGTGTCAAGGCCAAGATGCGCGACATGGCCGACGAACTGCTAAAGCTTTACGCGCAACGCCGCATGAGCAAAGGCTTTTCGTTCTCGGCTGACGGTAACTGGCAGCGCGAGTTCGAAGACGCTTTCGAATACTCGGCGACGAAGGACCAGCTTCAGGCAGTCAAGCAGATCAAAGCCGATATGGAAAGCGAGCAGCCCATGGACCGGCTGCTGTGCGGTGACGTTGGTTTCGGCAAGACGGAAGTCGCGATGCGCGCGGCGTTCAAGGCGATGGGGGATGGCAAGCAAGTGGCCGTGCTGGCGCCCACAACGGTCCTGTCGTTTCAGCATTATGAGACATTCAAGCGACGCTTTGCATCCTTTCCGGTGCGCATCGAACTTGTCAGCCGCTTTCGCTCTCCGAAAGAGATCAAGGCCGTGCTGGAAGACCTTTCGGCCGGGAAAGTGGACGTGCTTATCGGAACGCATCGCGTTTTTTCAAAGGACGTGCAGTTTCAGGATCTCGGGCTGCTGATCGTCGACGAGGAGCAGAGATTCGGTGTCAGTCACAAGGAACGGCTGAAACAAATGCGGCATAACGTGGACGTGCTCACGATGTCGGCGACTCCGATTCCGCGCACGCTGCACATGTCACTGCTGGGGTTGCGCGATATGTCGGTTATCGAAACTGCGCCCAAAGATCGACTGGCAATCAACACGGTGGTGGCCCACTTCAACCAAGATCTGATCAAATCGGCAATCGAGCAGGAACTCTCGCGGCAAGGTCAGGTCTACTTTGTGCACAACCGTGTGGACACCATCTTTATGCGCGCGGCGTCCATTCAGGAACTGCTACCGCAGTGCCGAATTGGTGTGGGACATGGGCAAATGGGCGAAGCGGAACTCGAAAAGGTGCTACTCGGGTTTATGCGGCACGAATACGACGTGTTTGTGTGCACGACTATAGTCGAAAACGGCCTGGACATACCGCTGGCGAACACAATCGTCATCGAGAACGCCGAACGTTACGGGTTGAGTGAGCTGTATCAGTTACGCGGGCGTGTGGGGCGATCGAATCGCAGGGCCTACGCGTACCTCATGGTACCGGCGGATACGCAGCTCAGCGACGTGGCGCGCAAACGCCTCGCTGCGCTGAAGGAGTTCAGCGATCTTGGAGCCGGTTTTAAGATTGCCGCGCTCGATCTCGAACTTCGTGGCGCGGGAAATCTGCTTGGCGGCGAGCAACACGGACACATCGAAGCCGTTGGCTATGACACTTACGTTCGTTTGCTCGAAGAGACGGTGAAAGAACTGAAGGGCGAAGAGGTGCCGCTGGAGATCCACGCGACGCTCAACTTGGGCATCGACATTCGGATTCCGTCCACCTACATTGGCGACGAGACACAACGGCTGCGATCTTATAAGCGTATTGCCGACATCAAAGATGAGGAAGACGCTAAGCGCCTGGCCGAGGAGATCGCCGACCGCTACGGGCCGGTGCCGGAGGAAGTGGATAATCTGATCCGGTTTGCGAGGCTGAAGAGCCTTGCGGAGCGCACGGGCGTGGAATCCATTGACCGGCGGCAGGGATTCGCGAATATCAAATTCCACCAGCAATCGAAGGTGGATCCGTTCAAGCTGATGGCGCTGATTCGCAATACGGCCAGCGCACAGTTTACGCCGGCGGGCGTATTGAAATACCCGATGGCAGCTAACCGCCCGCATGCAGCACTACTCGAGGATTTACGGAATACGCTGCTCGATCTCACGACGAGCGAATCGGGTGGCGGGGCGAAAGAACCGGCGGGCGTCAGCAGAGAATCTCATGGACGTTCAACATAGCCGGGGGGCAGTCGCGGAAGTGCTGCAACCTGTCGATGAGATGTTCCGTCTGGGACATAATGAAGGTAATCCATGAAGTCTAGGTTGCTCTTCGTTTTAAGTCTTGTTATTGCTGAAATAGTTTCGGGGTGTGCCTTTGCCGCCGATAACAAGGGCGCCGCGCCCGACAATAACGCTGTTGTCGTCATCGATCAGGTGATCGTCAAGGTTAACGGCGATATTGTCAGCCAGGATGAACTGCAGCGGCTGGGGCGTGAGCTTGCGGCTGAACTGAAGCAACAGGGCGCCAGCGGCGCTACCCTCGACCGGGCATACCAAGATCACTCGAAAGACGTTCTGCGCAATCGGATTGACGAGCTTCTGCTGATTCAAAAAGGCAAGGAGCTGAACATTAACGTAGATTCTGATGTGACGAAGTACCTGGCAGATTTGCAGCGCCGCTCAGGCATTACCGATCCTGACAAGTTTCACGAGTGGATTCGTGAACAGTCGGGCCGCACTTTTGAAGATTTTCAATCGGAGACGAAAGACAACTATCTGACACGCGAAGTGATCGGACAGGAAGTAGGGCGGCACATCAACATCACCGATAAAGAAATCGAAGATTACTACAAAGCGCACGAGAAAGATTTCATTCGCGAGGAGAAGGTGTATCTCAGCGAAATTTTGATCTCGACGGAAGGCAAAGAGGCAGCGGGTGTGGCTGCCGCAGAGAAAAAGGCTACCCAGATCTCAGAGCAGGCCGCGCGCGGAGAGCGCTTCACCGATCTGGCGCGTGATAATTCCGATGCTGCGACCGCAAAGGATGGCGGTGTTCTTGGTGGTTATAAGAATGACGAGTTGCAAAAGGTGATCCATGACGCCGTCTGGAATCTGCCCAAGGGCGGCGTGACAAAACCGATCAAGATCGCAACCGGCTTCGAGGTCTTCAAGGTGGATGATCACACAAAGGCAGGTTTGGAACCGCTGGCGGATGCGAAGCCGGAGATTGAAAACGTTCTCTACGGCCCGAAGATGGAGCCCGAGGTTCGCAAATATCTGACTCAGCTGCGGAAGACAGCATTCCTGCAGATCAAACCCGGCTACGCGGACACCGGAGCGGCCCCGGGGATGAACACAGCATGGCAAGATCCGGCGACACTTAAACCCGAAACGGTGACCAAGGCGGAAGTGGAGCAGAAGACACGCATGAAGCGCCTGCTTTGGACCATCCCGATTCCCGGAACGCACATCGACGTCACTGGAGCCAGCAGTTCTCGTTGATTTCTCGGTGGTGAACGCAGGAGCCTTTCCATGAAAACGCCGTTTATCGGCAATCTGGTGCCGAATGACGTCGTGACGGCGCAGTTCCTTGTTCTTTCAAAGGAAATCCGGCAGAAGAAAACGGGCGAACCGTATCTTTCGCTCCACCTATCCGACCGCACGGGTGAACTGGAAGCCAAGATGTGGGACAACGTTCCGGAGGTGATGCACACCTTCGAGCGTGACGATTTCGTCAAGGTGAAAGGTCTGCTGCAGATCTATCAGAGCCGTAGCCAGTTCACCATTCACAGACTGCGTCGCCTGGAAGATCACGAAGTAGAGCTTGACGATTACTTTCCGTGCTCAGAGCGTAACCCGGACGAAATGTTTTCGGAGTTGCGGGGCATTATTGCGGGTCTTAAGAATACGCATCTCCTAGCCTTGCTGACAGCAGTGTTCTCGGACACCCAACTCTGCGCGTTGTACAAAATGGCGCCGGCCGCAAAGAGCATTCACCACGCCTGCCGCGGCGGCTTGCTGGAACATGTTCTGTCACTTTGCACGCTGGCCAAATTGACGGCGGCGCACTACAAAGACATTGACGTCGATCTGCTGCTGACGGGCGTGATTCTGCACGATATCGGCAAAGTGGAGGAACTTTCATATCGCCGTAGCTTTGGCTACAGTGCTGAGGGACAGTTGCTGGGCCATATCGTAATGGGCCTGAAGTTGCTGAGCACGACGCTCGAGAAGCTTCCCGATTTCCCGCCTAAACTTCGCTCGTTGCTTGAGCACATGATCATCAGCCATCACGGCGAACTCGAATTCGGCTCGCCAAAGGTGCCCATTTTTGCGGAGGCGCTGTTGCTGCATCATCTCGACAATATGGACTCGAAGATGGACGCGCTGAAGAGTGCGCTCAGACGCGATCAGCAGTTGGACGGCGAGTTCACGGGATGGGTGGCACCGCTGGAACGCGTGCTTCTGAAAAAAGAGAAGTATCTGGAATACAAACCGGCAGCGGCACCGAAAGCTGCTGTTCCGGCGGAAGCGCAACCAGCCCCGTCTGCGCCGGCTACGCCAGCCAGTCCCGTTGACCATCCAAGGCCGCCTGAACATTCAAGACCGGCTGACGCGACAAAACCGGCGGAACATGCGAGGCCAATGGAGCACGCAAAACAGGGCCAGAGCACGTTTTTCGGTGATAAGTTGCGCGCGGTGCTGGAGACAACCGACCCGCGAACCTGACTCACGGGATGGAGGCGGTTTGCGTCCCTTCCACTGCTAACATAGTGAGTTGTCAGGCCCCGGGCTTCGTGCAATGGGCGGCTGTAAACCCCGCCAGGTCCGGAAGGGAGCAACGGTAGCGGTTTAGCTCGTGTGCCGCGGATCACCCGGGGTCTGGCAAGATCTTCCCCGCTAGCCCCCGTCTGCGGTACTGCATCAAAGAATCATGTACCAGGTCATCGCGAGAAAATACCGTCCGCAGAATTTCGCGGAACTGATCGGCCAGGAGCACGTTCAGAAGACGCTCGCGAACGCGATTGAAAGCGGCCGTCTGGCTCACGGCTACATCTTCTCGGGCCAACGCGGCACCGGCAAGACAACCGTCGCCCGCATCCTCGCCCGTTGCCTGAACTGCATTCACGGACCGACGCCGACACCTTGCGGCGTCTGTTCCGGTTGCACGGAAATCAGCGCGGGCAATTCGGTGGACGTGATTGAAATCGACGCAGCGTCGAATCGCGGCATTAACGAAATGCGCGAGATTCGTGAAAACGTGCGCTACCGCCCTGCTCGGGACCGCTACAAAGTTTTCATCATTGATGAAGCGCATCAGATCACCAAGGAAGCGTTCAATGCCCTGCTGAAGACGCTGGAAGAGCCGCCCGAATGGGTGGTATTCATTCTGTGCACGACCGAAGCGTACGAGATTCCGAATACGATCGCTTCGCGGTGCCAGCACTTCAGCTTTCGTTCCGTGGATTTCGCGGAGCTGATGCAGCGGATGCGGTACATCGTCCAGCAGGAAGGTATTGAGGCCGATGACGAAGTGCTCTCCGTGATCGCGCGAGCCGGTGAAGGCAGCGTACGCGACTCGTTATCCGCGCTCGATCAGGCGATTGCCTGCTGCGGAAACACGTTAAATGTCGAGAGCATCCGCTCGCTTTTGGGTTTGTTCGGCACCGGATCGTTGCGCGCGGTAGCCGAAGCCGTGAGCCAGCAGGACGGCGCCCGCATGCTCGAGATGGTCGAGGATCTGGAGCGGCACGGCCAAAGCCTGCAGCACTTTTGCCGCGAATTGGCGCGCTATTGGCGTAATTTGCTGGTGGTGAAGATTGCGCGCCAGCCGACTCGGCTGATTGCTGCTTCCGAGAACGAACAGAAAGAGCTGCTCGATACCGCCGCGTCCTTCAGCGAAGAAGATCTCACGCGGTACCTCAACCTGACACTGGATCTTTATAAGACGCTGCAATACTCGTTGCAACCGCGTCTGCATCTGGAACTGGGGCTCGTAAAGCTGGTGCAAGCCGGCAAGCTGCAGTCCATCGAAGAAGCTCTTGCGGGACTGCCGGCGAGCGACAAGCCTGTGCTGACGGCATCGGCGCGGCCGACCCATCGTCCTCCGGCTTTTCAGTCTCCCGCGCCTTCCAAGACTTCGCTTACTTCGACGGGGCCTGCTTCCACAGCGCCGATTGCCGTAGCGGTTGCGCCCCGTGCTGTGACACCGACCGTTTCCGCGCCTCGTGGGCCACAGCCTGCTGAGGTGCCGAAGATCGTTGCGGCACAGCCCGAGGCGCCGGTTTCTACCGGTGACATCCGCCAGGACCTTTACAAAGCTCTTTCGGAAGCGGGCATGGAGCACAGTGCGGATGCCGTTCAACACGCCAACGTCCGCCTAGATGGCGGCGAGATGATCATTCGCGCTCCGAAAGGCATGCTGCTCCTGCTAAAGGACCCGGGGGTGGAGCGAGTGGCCGCGTTGATGGCTGGTAAACCCGTGCGCGTTCGGCTGGAAGCAGGCGAGGCTTCCAGCGTGGCGCCTGTCGCGGCCGCCGAAAAAACGCCATCGGCTGAAAGCGAGATCCGGCAGCGCGCCCTATCGCATCCAGGCGTGAAACGGTTCCAGGAGCTCTTCCCGGGAGCGCAAGTGCGCAACGTGCGAAATTTGAATGAGTAGCCCAGAGATAAGGATCAATCGACGACGATGAAAATGCCCGGCAACATGCAGAACATGATGAAGCAGGCGCAGGTCATGCAGCAGAAGCTGCAGGAGCAGATTGCCGCCATTCGCGTGGAAGCCTCAGCAGGCGGCGGCATGGTCACTGTCAAAATGGACGGTCACAAGAACGTGTTGGGCGTGAAGATTGACCCTGAAGTGGCCGGCGATGTGGAGATGCTGCAGGACATGATTGTGGCTGCATTCAATGAAGCCGCCAAGAAGGTGGACGAAGAGGCGCAGGGCAAGATGGGCGGCATGTTGGGAGGGCTGGGCCTTCCGCCCGGCATGTTCTAAGGTTCCATGGCAGAGTTCGCCGAGCCTTTGGGCCGGCTCATTCAGGAATGCAAGCGCCTGCCGGGCATCGGGCAGAAATCGGCGCAGCGCATTGCATTTCATCTGCTGCGCGCGCCGCGTGAAGACTCCGCCAATCTGGCGCAGGCCATTCTGGATATTAAAGACAAGCTGACAATCTGCGCGCAGTGCAACAACATCAGCGACAGCGAGCTGTGTCTCTTTTGCCGCGATCCGCATCGCGAGCACAACCAGATCTGCGTAGTGGAAGAGCCGCATAACATCTTGCCCATTGAGATGACACATACGTTCCGCGGCCTTTATCATGTGCTGCACGGCGCGTTATCGCCCCTCCGCGGCATCGGCCCTGAGCAGTTGAAGATCAAAGGACTCGTAGACCGCCTACATAAAGGCGAAATCCAGGAAATTATCGTTGCGACGAATCCCACTGTCGAGGGTGAAGCAACTGCCGTTTATCTGTCTCGTTTATTGAAGCCTCTCGGGCCGCGTGTTACGCGAATTGCGATGGGCATTCCGGTCGGCAGCGATCTCGAGTTTGCGGACGAAGTGACTATGTCGCGCTCACTCGAGAATCGCCGCGAAATGTAATTTCATGCATCCCGATCTTGAAGATTTTCTCGAACAGGCTTTCGCCGATATTGAGCCCACCGATCCGGCCATCGGCCGGGTTGTTGTCGAACCCGACTACGACGCTGAACCCGAAGGTAAAGATGCCGGACATCTGGCAAGCGAGTTATTACAATGCCTGCGTGAGGTGGATGCGAGCGTTGTTGCCGGTTCCGGTCACGAAGGGTACTCAGTAGAAACCCCCGGCGCCTATCGCGTTCTGCGCAAGTACGTCCGGCGCATCACCCTCCACGCCGATAAGCTGGAAGGTGAGTGGGTGGAAGTAGCGCCGCCCGGCAACTGGATCTAGTATGCTCATAACCATCTCGTCCGAACCAGCCCGGCCCAAATGGTTGCGCGCGCCTGCGCCGGTTGGCGGCAACTATCGCGAGCTGAAGGATCTTGTCACGCGGCTGAACTTGCACACAGTATGTGAAAGCGCCGCATGCCCGAACTTGGGTGAGTGCTGGAACCGTCGCACGGCCACGTTCATGATTCTCGGCAATGTGTGCACCCGCCGTTGCGGCTTTTGCGCCGTGCAAAAGGGTGCCCCACTGACTGTCGATTACGACGAACCGCGGCGTGTCGCTGAAGCCTGTGCCGCCCTCGGGCTGCGCTATGCCGTGATCACAAGCGTCAACCGAGATGACCGGAAAGACGGCGGCGCAGAACTGTTCGCGCTAACCATCGAAGAGATCCGCCGGGCGATTCCGGGCTGCAAAGTAGAAGTGCTCGTACCTGATTTCCAGGGCTTGCACGCGGCCTTGGACATTGTGATGAACGCGCATCCGGACGTTCTGAATCACAATACCGAAACCGTTCCGCGTTTATATCGACAGGTACGCCTGGGCGCGCGATACGAGCGTTCGCTCGACATGCTCCGCTATGCCAAGCAGCTGCGGCCGCACATACCGACGAAGTCCGGCCTGATGCTCGGGCTTGGCGAGACTCTTGATGAAGTTCTGCAAGTCATGCGCGATCTGCGCGACCACGATTTGGACATACTGACGCTGGGTCAATATCTGCGGCCGTCACCGAAGCATCTGCCGATTATTCGTTACGTTCCGCAGTCCGATTTCGATGCCCTGAAGGACGCTGGCATGCGCATAGGTTTCGCTCACGTTGAAGCGGGACCGCTGGTGCGCAGTTCGTACCACGCGGATTCTTCGGAAGCGAGCGCCGCCAGCGTTCACGCCTGCGCTCACTGAATCGGCAGCGATAATCTCGCTTCGCAGCCGGGTCCTGATGTCGCGTTCTGGAGCGAAAGCGTGCCGTTGTGAGCCTCGGCGATCTGGCGGCTGAGTACAAGGCCAATCCCTGATCCGCCGCGTTTCGTCGTGAAGAATGGCACGAACAAATTCGCCGTATTCGACAATCCTGGCCCTTCGTCCCGAACGATGATCTCCACAGTCGATGGATTACGGTCGTGCCGCACAAACACGCGCCCTCCGGTCTCCTGCGCCGCGTCGACCGCATTGCGGATGAGGTTAATGAGCACCTGTTCGATTTGATCCCGGTCACCCTGGATCGTAAGCGTCGGACAACGCTCAAAGAACACCTGCATGCGGGTCTCGAGGGCCGTCACGCGATCGAGCAGTGCGTTTATTTCGATTGGCTCGAATTTTGGTGGTGGCAGCTTCGCCAGTCTGGCATAGGAGCTCATGAACCGGCTCAACGACTCCGAACGCGTTGCGATGACGTTGAGGCCGCGCAACATGTCATCCGACCAATCGTCCGGCAGCGGCTCGGCGCGCAGGAGATCCGCCAGGCTCTGGGCGATGGATTTGATGGGCGTCAGTGAGTTGTTCAGCTCGTGCCCGATGACCCGCACGAGCCTTTGCCACGCTTGCAGCTCTTCTTCACGCAAGGGGCGCGTAATATCTGTCAGCACGAGAAGCTGGTGCGGCACGCCACCCTCGCGAAATTGGCTGCGGCGAACTTCCCAGCGGCCGCTGCTGCCGGCAAAGGAACGCTGAATCGTTGTTTCCGTATCGCCCGAAAGGATGTCGCCGAGCCCGAGAGAGTCTGCATCGCGCGCGAGCAAACGTTCCGCGGGTTGCGCCAGCAATCGCTCGCCTGCACGGTTCACGAGCCGCAACATTTGCTGAGGATCGAACGCAAAAACCGCGACATCGATTTCTTCCATGACCTTACGCAGAAGTGCGGTGGCTTCGAGGGCGCCGAGCCGCTGGTCGCGCAACGTGGCGGCCATGGCGTTGACCTGGACCATGACCTCGCCCATTGGCTCATGAGCGTGGTAGACACGACCGCGAATAGAGTAGTCGCCTTCGCGCATGGCCTCTAGCAAGTTCGCGAGCGTGCGAAGAGAGTTGGCTACGCGGCCGCGTGCAGCGAAAGCAAATATCAGCCAGAAGCTCGCTATGAGAATGTCGAAGGTCCACTGATCGCGCGCCGGGTGATTGCCGAGCGCGAGGAGAATGACGCACGTCAGGACAGCGGGTAGGCCAGCCGCCAGCGCGAGCAGCAACACGCGGCCGTCATGGGTCAGTTGCCATTGAGGACGCGCGCGCTTCATATTTGCAGCGACTTAGTTATAAACCAAAGCGCTGCAGACGGCGATACAAGGCGCTCCGGCTCAGGCCTAAAGCGCTGGCCGCATGACTGACATTCCCGTTGTGGCGTGCGAGCGCCTTCTTGATGAGAAACTCTTCCACGTCTTCCAGGCTCATCTGATCCAGCTTGGGCGAAGTGCCGCTTCCGGCGCGTAATGCCAGATCACTGGCTTTAACGTTTTGGTCCTGCGCCATCAAGACCGCGCGCTCGATGACATGGTTCAACTCGCGCACGTTGCCCTGCCATGAATGTTCGTACATAGCCTGAATAGCGTTGTGGTCGAACCCTGAAATGTTCTTGCGATAGCGGCGAACGTGCACACCCAGAAAATGCGTTGCTAACGGCGCAATGTCCTCGCGGCGTTCGCGCAATGGCGGAAGGTGAATCTCAATCGTGTTCAAGCGGAACAACAGATCCTGCCGGAAACGACCGCTTGCCACCTCATCAGCCAAGTTCGCGTTAGTAGCCGAGATGACCCGCACATCAACGCGCTTAGTTTTCGATGAGCCCACGCGCTCCATCTCACCCACTTCAAGCACGCGCAGCAGTTTCGCCTGCAGATTCATGGGCACGTTTGCGATTTCGTCCAGAAATAGCGTTCCAGTGTCGGCCAGTTCGAAGCGGCCGACGCGGTCCATCTTGGCGTCCGTGAAGGCTCCTTTAACATGCCCGAACAGCTCACTTTCGAAAACGCCTTCTGCGAGGCCACCAACATTGACCGTGACCATCGGCTTGCCGGCGCGGCTCGAAATCGCGTACAGCGTCCGCGCAACCACTTCCTTGCCCGAGCCAGGTTCCCCCGTGATGAGGACATTTGCATCCGATGGGCCGACACGCGAGATCAGATCCAGAACCGGCTGCATGGCCGGCGATTGCGCGATCATCGTCGGCAGGTTCTCGCCGCGCAAAAGCTGATTTTCAAGCTCCAGCCGTTGGCCGCGTCGGATAGCCGCGCTCAACTCAAGCTGAGTGCGGATGATGGTGGACAAGCGCTCGTTATCCCACGGCTTCTGAATGAAGTCACGCGCGCCCCGGCGCATTGCTTCAACCGCTAGATCCACGCTGCTCCATGCGGTCATCACGATCACCGGCAGCATGGCGTCGATGTTCTGGACCTTGGCGAGAAGTTCCAGGCCCTCCAGTCCCGACGTGGTGTCGCGCGTGTAGTTCAGATCAATCAGCGCGGCATCGTAGTCGCGGTTCTCAATCATCTGGACGACCTGCTGCGGCGATTCCGCCGATTCGATCTTGTAGCCTTCGCGCTTTAGCAGAAGCCGCAGAGCTTCCAGAACGTCCGGCTGATCATCGGCGATAAGAATACGAACTTGCGAGGGAACAAAACTCATCCGGTCTGTCAGTTCTGTTTAATCCACCCGTCTTCGATGTAGACAACACGATGGCTGTACTCGGCATTCTTCTCGTTGTGAGTCACCTGAATGATGGTGGTCCCCTGGTCGTTCAGCTTCTTGAACAATTCCATGATCTCTTTGCCTTGGCTGGAATGCAGGTTACCCGTGGGCTCGTCGGCAAGAATCAACTTCGGGTTCGCGATCATCGCGCGCGCGATAGCAACCAACTGCTGCTGCCCGCCGGATAACTGGTTCGGATAGAGATCCTTCTTGCCCACCATGTTGAAGCGGTCCAGACTGTCACAAACAATGGATTGCCGCTCCGATTTCTTGATGTTGCGATACGATAGCGGAACTTCCAGGTTCTCGTAAACAGTCAACGAATCGAGCAGATGGTAGCTCTGGAAGACGAATCCGACGTATCTCTTGTAAATCTCTGACCGATCCTTCTTATTGATCTTGTGTATAGCCTCGTGCAGGAAAAAGTATTCGCCGGTCCAGGCGCTGTCATGCATTCCCAGCAGATGAAGTAAGGTCGACTTCCCCGCCCCGGACGGACCCATGATGGAGATAAACTCTCCCTCTTTGATATCCAGATTGATTCGTCGCAGGATGTAAGTGCGACTGGGACCGTGCTCGAAATACTTCTCGATGTTTCGTAGCGAGATCATTAATCGCGCATAGTCCAGACGTGTGGCGGCACCGGGGGAGGTGGTGGAATGATGATTCTGTTCATATCGGGCCGCAGGCGAACTCCATTTTCATCTAACTGGAGGATAACGAAGTGGCGAAGATGCGTGTACAGTGCGATAGCCAGAAGCAGCAGCGCAATAGCCACAATATCGATATTGCGGGTCACGCAAGAACCTCTCTGTTCTCCTCTACGACGCGGCCGTCGAAGAGATGAATGGACCGGTCGGCATAGCGCGCGTAGCGCGGATCGTGTGTCACCATGCAGATGGTCGCACCGCCGCGATGCAGTTCACGAAGCAGATCCATTACTTGCTCGCCATTCTGCGAGTCCAGGTTTCCGGTCGGCTCGTCCGCCAGCAGAATGGAAGGATCCCCCGCCAAGGCTCGCGCGACGGCCACGCGCTGCTGCTGACCTCCGGAGAGCTGCGACGGATAGTGCTTGATGCGGTGGGACATGCCCACGCGCTCGAGCGCCTCATGGACTTTTTTCTTACGGTCGGCCGAACCCATCCCGCGATACGTCAGCGGCAACTCCACATTCTCATAGACATTCAGGTCGCCGATGAGGTTGAACGCCTGGAAGATGAATCCGATTTCGCGATTTCGGATGCGCGCGCGCTCGGAGAGTTTCAGGCTCTGCACCGGCTTGCCGTTCAGGATGTACGTGCCTGACGAGGGCGAGTCGAGCAAGCCAAGAATGGCCAGTAGCGTCGATTTGCCGCAGCCAGATGGCCCCGAAATAGAAACGTACTCTCCTCGCTGTATATCGATGTGGATGCCGGACAAGGCATGTGTCTCCACTTCGTCCGTCACGAAGACCTTGGTAACGCTCTCCAGGTGAATCAACGGGTCTGATGCAGTCATGCGGTTCGAATACCTTTCTTTGAAAACAGTTGCCTAATGCTTACAGTAACTACGTCGAGTGCCGACTATTGGTTCAAACGAATTCTCGGATACGTTTCGTACTGAGACATGTCAGAGAGGATCACGCGATCCCCCACTCTGAGGCCATCCAGCACTTCAATGGTGTTCACGGAAGCGCGACCCAGCTTCACGTTTACTCGATCTGCGCTCTTGCCATCCGGCGCCATTTTGAAAAGTCCTATCGTCGCGCCCTGTTCGCCAGACACCGGCCGGTCGACAAAGAGGACATTGTTCAGATGCATGATCTCAATGGTTCCGTCGACGCTCAGTTCGGGACGCGATCCAGGCGGCAACACCTCCGGCAAGCTGACATCTACACCGACAGTTCCATTGGTAGCTGACGGGTCAATGCGCGTCACGCGGCCTGGAACAATGCCGTTACGGGTATCGATGGTGGCGTCCTGGCCGACGTGGACACTGCTCATTTGCGTTTCCGCGATCTGCAGAACCGCTTTCAGCTTCGTGGGATCGGCAACTTTGGCGAGCAGAGTTCCCTGTGGGACACGTTGTCCCACTTCGACGTCGAGTTCCTGTAGCTGGCCATCGACACCGGCGCGAATCCTGAGCTGATCCACCTGCTTGCGCTTCAATTCATACGCGGCTCGCGCGCTCTCAACCGTGACTTGCTGTGCTTCGATTTGGGCTTTGATCGATTCGTCCTGAATTCCAAGCCGCTGATTCTGCAGCCCGACGCGCTTTTGAAGCTGATTCGCCTGGTCCACAGACAGCTTGGAGGTCAGTTCGCTCTGCAGATTCAAGCGCGTGAGTTCCAAGTCTTTATCGGCCGTCAGTTTCGCCTGCGTGTACTGGGACTGCAGATCCGCCAGGCTTGCCTGCTGGTCGAGCTTGTCGCTTTCCAGCTTCACCTTCAGGTTCGCCAGATTCGCCTGTTCCTGTTTCCACGTCCATTCCGCCGTTTCGGCATCGAGTTCAAGGTCCGGATTGCTCAACGCCATGATCACGTCGTTGGCTTTTATCGGGTCGAGCCCTGGCCGGCGCACAATCTGCACCACACGCGAATCGACCGCGGCATTGATGAAATAAATCGCTTCCGGCTTCAGCGCACCGAGCCCATGAACCTGTAGCTCCATGGGCCCGCGACGTACGGTGCCCGGCCACAGGCCGCTCATATCTACTGAAGGCGCCGCGGGTTTCAGGCGCGCCAAGGCAAACGTCCCGCCGCCAATGGCGAGAACTCCAAGTGTGATAAATAAGATCCGCTTTAGCCGGCGGCGGCGAGCGACTTCTTTTCCGCGAGGAACATCCATGCTTTTCTAATCTCTGTATGGCACATTGCGGACCAACCGCAATGCACTCGGAAAATCAACAAAAGAGGGCACCTTTTCAAAATTTATGGAACCGCGCGTGTTCGTTTATGGGACACGCCTGCCTGAGTCCGATACGCTTTTCACGCCCGGCGGAATGGTTCTGCCATCTCCTATCTCAAACGTCTGACGACCCCACCCCCAGGTTGCATTGATTGGCCCGGCTGACACGTTGTAACATGACGGGCGGGTGTGCCCTACTTGCAAATCGGAATGTATCAGCAGGTCTAGAAAATGGCATCCCTTCGACATTTTTATGCGCATGTGTGGCATGAAGCCGTGGCGCTGCCGTGAATGCATGAGGCGGTTTTATCTGCCGGTCAACCTGGGCGAGAAGATTCTTCGCGAGCACGAATGGATGCGCGAAATAGATAAATCCTTCGACCGGCGGGCGAAGAAGGTGGCTGAAAAAGAGTAGTAGGGGTGAACTGGTTCGGCTCGCTATAATTCAGGCATGGTTCAGGCAACGGAAAAGATCTGGCACAATGGCCGGCTAATTCCCTGGAATGATGCAAAGATACACGTCCTTTCGCATGTCGTCAGCTATGGCAGTTCATTATTCGAGGGCATCCGCTGCTACAATACGCCAAACGGACCAGCCATATTTCGCAACCGCGATCACGCGCAGCGGCTGATTGACTCAGCCAAGATCTACCGCATACAAATACCGTTCAGTCTGGATGAGATCTGTGCAGGCATTGTGGAGGCAGTCCGAGAAAGCAAGTTGCTGGACTGCTACATTCGCCCGATTGTGCTGCGCGGATACGGGGATGTGGGTGTGCTTCCGCGTGAGAATCCGATCGAGACCTATATCGCCTGCTATCCATGGGGCAAGTATCTCGGCGAAGAAGGTCTAAAGAATGGAGTGGATGTGTGCGTTTCGTCCTGGACCCGCATGGCGCCCAACACCCTTCCCGCGCTGGCAAAAGCCGGGGCTAACTACATGAACTCGCAGCTGATCCGTATGGAAGCCGATATCAATGGCTATTCGGAAGGGATTGCGCTTGATGACGCTGGTTATGTGAGCGAGGGTTCCGGCGAGAATCTGTTCGTCGTGAAGAACGGCAAGATTGTCACTCCGCCGTTGGGCGCTTCGGTGCTTCCAGGCATCACTCGAGACACGATTCTGCGCATCGCGCAGCAACTGAACGTTCCGATTGTCGAGCAGATCATTCCGCGCGAGATGCTTTACATCGCCGACGAAGTGTTCTTCTCAGGAACAGCGGCAGAAGTGACACCGATTCGTTCGGTAGACCGCATCACCGTGGGCGCTGGCGAGCGCGGCCCTATTACTGAGCGCATCCAGAGGCGCTACTTCGAAATCGTCAAAGGCGAGCGGAAAGACGAATTCGGCTGGTTGACGATGGTTTCCGAAGTGCCCGAACCAGTAACTGCCTGAGGGGGCAGTTACTGGCACGAACAGCAATCAGGGCAACCAGCGTGCTTGCGAACCCAGGCTTGGGAGCGCCCCGAATGCTGGCTAGCAGAACTCAATCTGCCGGCCATCAGCGGTGCGCCACTGGGCCTAATTCTTTCTGCGACCTGGCCAGGCTGCGAGCGTTGGCCAGCAGAACAGAGTTCCGTCACCAACATCACCGCCCCGCCGGGCCCAGTAGATGTTCCTTAGCTCTACCAGTTGCCCCGACTGTTTGGGCTTGCTTATTCAGCGGCCCAATGTCAAATTCTCTTCTAAATCTTGGTCTGGCACGGCCGCTCTGCCCGCAGCCACCTCCCCCGAGATTACCTGCTGACCGAACAACCGCGCCAAATCTATCTATCGTTTTAGCTGAAGGCGACTTCGTTTACCAGTGCGAATTGAGCTTCCAAATAGTTTTTCAACACGTTTTATCCCTCGTGTTTAGCCGCATTTGCAGGCGTGCGCCTGTGCGTAAGATGTGAAAAAAACAAGGATACACGGAAATGTCTGATCACAAGAGCTTGCAGGGCAGGCTCGCCGGATCATCCGCCGTCGTTCAGGTGGAGTTCAACCGGTTCCTGTCGGCCGTCGACGAGCTCATACGTCCGCCCAACACCAACTACTTCCTCGCGCCTGGTTTTATCGATGTGCAGGTGAATGGATTCGCGGGCGTGGATTACAACAATCCCCTCTCGAGCGCTGAAAGCATCGCGAAGTCGGTCCGCACCATGTTTTCGACCGGAGTGACACGCTTCTTTCCCACCATCATCACCGGTTCCGAAGAACGAATGGTGAACTCGCTGCGCAATCTAGCGCGCGCTAAAGCGGAATTCGCTTCAAGTAAGTTGCCGGAAGCACAGGCGATGGAGGCGTTTCATGTGGAAGGGCCGCACATATCGCCGGAAGACGGCCCGCGTGGCGCGCATCCGCGTGAACACGTTCGCGCTCCCGATTTCGCGGAGTTCCAGCGCTGGCAGGAAGCTGCCCAGGGCAATATCCGGCTTGTTACCGTTTCGCCGGAATGGGACCAAACGCCTCATTACATCGAGAACTTGGTTCGCGCGGGCGTAGTGGCGAGTGTGGGCCACACCAAAGCCACTTCGGAGCAGATTCGAGCGGCCGTAGCCGCAGGCGCGACTATGTCTACTCACCTTGGCAACGCGGCTCACCCCGTGCTGCCCAAAACGAATAATTATATTTGGGAGCAGATCGCGGAAGAACGGCTCAGTGCGGGTTTCATCGTCGATAGAATTCATATTCCCGAAGCGTTCTTCCGCGCCGCCATACGCGCCAAGGGCATCGAACGGTCAATTTTGGTAACTGACGCCGTCATGCCGGCCATGTGTACGCCCGGACCATACCGGCTTGGGCAGGTGGACGTGGAATTGCGTGCAGACGGGAGCGTAATGATGCCCGGGACGTCGCGGCTGGCCGGATCGGCCCTGCGAATGGATTACGCGATCGGCTACGCAGCGTGGATGGGGCGCATCAGTTTGCGCGAGGCCATTACGATGGCGACCACGAATCCGGCCCGAGTGGCACGAATCGCGGGCCGGCAGCGCGGTCTTACTCCCGGCGAAAAAGCAGACTTGATCCGCTTTCAATGGGACGAAAATGCATCCCGGCTCACAATTGCGCAAACGGTTGTGTCCGGTGAGATGGTCTACGGCATCTAGAGAATGGTTCAAGAAGTCTAATTAAAGTCTGGAGACCAAACATGGCATTTACACTTCCCCCTTTGCCTTATCCCGAAGACGCACTGGAGCCGTACATCGACAAGATGACGATGCAGATTCACCACGACAAGCATCATGGCACGTACGTCACAAATTTGAACAAGGCCCTCGAATCGGCGCCCAATCTGCAGAACAAGTCCGTTGAGGAATTGTTATCGAAAAATCTGGCAGAAGTTCCGGAATCGATCAAGACGGCCGTGCGGAACAACGGCGGCGGCCACGCGAATCATTCTCTGTTCTGGACTCAGTTGAAGCCGAACGGCGGTGGCTCCCCGACTGGCAAGATTCAGGAAATCATCACCTCGCATTTCGGGGGCTTTGACAGTTTCAAAGAGAAATTCACGGCTGCGGCAACGGGCCGGTTCGGCTCAGGTTGGGCGTGGCTCGTGCAGGATGGTCCCAAATTCGAGATCTTGTCAACGGCGAATCAGGACAGCCCGTGGATGGAAGGCAAGACTCCAGTTTTGGGCCTTGACGTGTGGGAGCACGCATATTACCTGAAATATCAGAATCGTCGGCCGGAGTACATCGGCGCATGGTGGAACGTCATTAACTGGGACGAAGTTAATAAGCAGATCAAGTAGTCGGGGAATGCGCGGGCAATTCGCCCGCGCTTCATTTCACGATTAAATTCAGCTCCCGCAGCTCCGATTTCGTGTTTTCGAGCGATGTGTGCTGGAACGCCGTGAATCCCATCTCCCGAGCAACGTCGACGAACATCTGGCGATCGTCAATGTAAATGGATTCTTCTGCTGTGACCTGCGCCAGGTTCAAGGCCAGCCGCCACATCTCGAGATCGGGTTTACGGAAGTGAACGTAGTGCGAGATGACCATGAAGTCCGCGATCTCGCGCAGCCCGAACTTTCCTATGCGATGTTCCGTAATCCCCCGCCCTTCGTTGCTGATGAGCGCGAGTTTCAGACCATTGTCCCGCTTGACCCTGCCCATAAGCTCGATATTTTCCGGCCACGCCGTGGAAGCGTTGTACGTGTAATCGCGCACTTCTTCGAGCGTGAAGGGGCGCGGCACATTGAAGAAGACGTACTCGAGGTAGCTCTCAAAACTCATATAGCCGCGTTCGTAGCTGTCGAACATCAGGTGATGGCGCGCCTCAATGGAATCGGAATCGCAGCCGAAATGATCGAAAATCTTTTGCCGCAGCTTTCCATCCCAACCATTCGTACCGAGAACACCACCGATATCGCTATAGAGAGCTCGGAATCGCGCACGAGACATGGATATAGAGTTTACACAAACCCGCTGTGAATAGATAATTGGTTTAGAATCAAAGAGTCGCCTTCGCGATCTCGCCGAACGTCAGAGGGCGCGTAGCTCAGTTGGTTAGAGCGCCTGCTTCACACGCAGGAGGTCACAGGTTCGAGTCCTGTCGCGCCCACCATTCCATTTCATTGACTAGACCAGGAGTCGCCAATTGTTCTGGTCAGATCGTCTCGGGAAGTAACTTGGTGAGAGCTTCGATTAGGCTAGGGATGTCTTCTGATACTAAGGTGCCGTCGAATTCGAGTCCAATGCGGAACCAACAGCAAAGCTGACGGCAGTGTCGAACCATTGCGTTGTTCGAAATCTCCTTTTCATTCAGCCGAACTCGGACCATGGAATAGGGACGAATGGCAGCGTTGACTTCCACCTCCATCCCGTAAGGGGAAACATCCATCGAATTCCCGATCGCGACAGATTGTTTCCCATCTGGAGCGATCCAGGAAATCACCACTGGTGCAATCAACCGATGTCGTTCATGTTTGCGCCTAAGCCAGTCCACCACGCGTCCTTGCTATAGAGTTCTTATCGTGACAAATGGGCGTTAGATGCCTAGGATTTGTACGCAATCTTGAGTACGGCTCCGCGCGGATACTTCTACAGCTTCAAGTTTCGACGTAGAGCCGGGAACGCGCGCTCGTAGCGGCCGGATAAAGATTTTCCCGCTGAATCGCCTACTTGCCGGAGATGCTGAACGCGTACAGCTTGTTATTGTGCGTCCCGATCCGATAGCCGGAGCCCCAGTAGACTACTCCGTCTACGATGGAAGGCCCGTCGACGACAGAACCGCCACTCGCGTAATGCCACAAAACGGTTCCCGTGCGCGCATCGAACGCATACATATATCCGGGAGCCGCTTCCGATCCCGCATATACTACTCCGTTCGCGACGCTCACTGCTCCGAAGTCCATAGCGCCAGAAGTAGGATCGGCCGTTTGCCAAATCAGCTTTCCGGTCACTGCATCCAACGCGCTCCAGGCACCCCAAGTGATTGTCGGACCGTTGAGAAGCGGATAACTGGCGTGACCACTATCGGCTACTTGAGCATAAATCCGGGTGCCGTCGGTTGCGGTTCCCCACTCAATGCCGCCGAGCGTGCCCGTTCCTGCGGGACCGACGAACGTGGTCCAAAGCACCTCGCCATTATCGGGGTTGAAGGCCCAATAAACGCCGCTCTTCTGCCCGAATCCCACCATGTTCGGGAAGAGATTCGGCCCGGAGCCTCCGAGGTCGTAGTCCGGTCCCGCAATCGGCGGACAGTTGATTGGCATAGGTGTGACCCTGCATCCCGTTGTCCATGCATCGTACGGCTGAACCTTGTAGTACCAGTCAACTGATCCGGCTTTATCTCGATTCAGCGACTTGTGCGCCCATCTCACAGCACCTGTTCGCAGATCAAGCGCTAGGGCAGCATCGAAGTAGTCGTCTGACGCGGTGCAATCGACGTCGGTTTCGCCGGCCCCTTGTGCAATCTCTTCGCACGCCTCCACATTGGACGGCACAGTGTAATTGTTGCCTGTTCCGATATACAGAAGTCCGCGTCCAGGATCAATCGCGGGCGGTTGCCAGATAGCGCCACCGCTGTATTGGTTCAGCGCGCCATAATTGTCAGGCATGTCATAGGTCTTCCAGAGAATCGCGCCCGTGTTTGCATCAAGCGCAACCACGCTGCCGCGAAAGGCACAGCATTGAGTGTAGGTCGGCAGATGAGCCAGGGTCGATTCCTCATTCGAGGAAACACCGACGTACACGGTGTTGTTGTAAACGACGGGCGAACCCGTTATGATTGCCGCCGGATAAGAGTCGACATTGGTGATCCAGCGCATGTTTCCCGTCGCGCGGTCTACCGCAATCACGTTAGCGCCATTGTGCGTGGCGTTGGGGTTTTCATTGTCGCCGATAACCAGTTCATCGCCATTCACTGCGGGACTAACTCGCGAGATCGCCGTCGTGAAGCCGTCGTAGGTGGATATCTTTTGACTCCAGATCAGTTGACCCGTGTCTTTATCAAGCGCGTACAAGTAGCCTGCCCAATCCGGAAAATAGACGGCGTTGCCGGCCACAATTGGAGTGGCGGAGACGTCGCCGAAAGGCGCACTAGAGACGCCTCCAAACGTGGTGAATACCCACTTCGGACTGAGGGCACTCACGTTAGAAGTATTGACGATGTGTTCAGCGGGCTGATTGCGGGTACCGCTCAGGTTTTGTTGCATGAGTGGCCAGTCCGCAGGCTGTTGAGAGCCTTTGTTCCGTTGCCCAATCAGAAGCCCCATCGATAGAAGGATTGCAATGGACGCAAAGGCCCATGCCAAAAGCTGCCCTCTTTTCATACGTACTTCTTTCCAAAAGCAGGCGCGTCCTGCTCGTCTTGCTGCGTTATTACCAGCGCCTCAGTAGCTGTCCGTCAGATGTGAGACGTTGAAGGAGATTTCCGCTCGTATCAGGGATATAACATACCCGCTCCCGCTGGGCGGCATGATCGGTATGGGGAGATCGAATTCAGTTTTGCGTGTTCGATACGTGAAAGCAGCACGACTGTAAGCGCGCTTGCTGGTTGTAGCTTCATACACAGGCTCCAACTGGTTGGTAGATGCTACTTTGAACAAGAATGATATCGACCTGAATAGTGACGTGCTTAGCCACTCTCGTCCTGACCATTCATCTGGCCTGGATAATGTGGGTTATCTTCGGGGCGCTCTGGACGCGCGCTCGTCCAGTCCTCGCTGTTTTTCACATTGTTTCGCTGGTATGGGGCATTATCGTCGAAGTCTCCCTGTGGCCGTGTCCCCTTACCCTCGCCGAACAGTTCTTTGAAAGCCATGCCGGCATTGGCCCATACCAAGGGGGATTTCTGTTGCATTGGCTCGATCGCCTTGTCTACCCTGACATTCCCGATGCGGTAATTACCGCAATCGGCGTTGCAGTCTGCGCCTTCAACATGGCCGTGTACCTTCGACGGTATTGGAAGCGTCACTGAGCCAATATCCAAGAAAGAAACTGGCAGTTCCTTGGCGGGCACAAATCGATAGCATCAAACTCCGGCATTGCGACCGCTAACAGTCACGTCATCCGCGAAAACCGCCAGCTTTCTTTCTCGCCGCCTTGCATTTACTCTGTAACTAATGCGCGTAGGCGTTCGGTTGAGGGAACGAAATAATAAGCGCCCGTGAGCGGTCGCGTGTAGTGCGTAAGCGCATCGCGCATTCCGGTGACCAATCCCGCCATGCTCTCCAGCATTCTCGAAAGACGCCGCTGGTCCGCGCTGAAGCCGACGAACATGGTTCCGTGGTTGGTGACCGTTCCATACGGCATGTTCCGCCGGAATATTTTCCCGAACTGATCCTGATCCGTACTCGCCACGTGCGAGTCCGTGGGCTTGTCATCCAGTTCTACGCTGTCCAGCTTCACCCTTCCGATCACCAACTCCTGATTCTTGACCGAGAGCGACTCCCACTTAGCTGTATCGTGTGCCCACTTTTGCAATAGCAAGATCGTTCCGCCCGCGCCCGGCTGCCCTTCTGGGATGAGCGCCACTTCCGGGGCATCCACCAGCGTAGGATTCTCCGTCCCGTCGATAAAGCCGGTCAGGTCGCGATCGTGTCGGTAAGGCCAACTCGATGTCTCTTCCGCAACCGACGCCACTGTTCTCAAATCGGCGATCGTTTGATGCGCTACGTCGAATATCACGTCGTATGAGCTTCCCGAGAGCCAGAGCAGAGCATCGTGCTGCGTGGCCGGCATCACCAAGCCGTCTATGCCAATGACGGCTCTATTGAATCCATCCACTCCGGCAGGCGCGTCATCAGGCACCGTTTTGCTCCAGAGCTCGGGCCTGAAACCGGATACCATGTTGACGCCGCCCATGGTCGTCCTCGGCTCACGCAGTGAGGAGATCGCCTTCACCAACTCTTGTCTCTTCTCTGGATCCAAAAGATCGAACTCCAGGTACGCGTGGGATGCCGTTCCGAGAGCGAATATGCCGGGCTGAGAAGTCTTCACCCGGGTATCATAGCTACTGCTTCCGCGTTGCGGTCTAACGACCGTCGGCTCGTCCTTCGGGTCAGCAAGATCGCGGAAAGTTCAGAGTCCCGCTTTTTGGCCCCTTGAATCGTGACACATTCACCTTCACGAGACTCCCTCCACCAGATACAGCCGAGACGATTGCTGATCGAACGAATAGGCGTAGGCATTCACATCGGGCGCCGCCGCAAGCGAACCGAGGTGTCCAAAACCGGAGGGCTGCGGGACGTAGAGCGTCTTCCAAGTGGTGAGCGCGTCCGTGGTGATGTCGAGCTTGACTAGTGACGGAGGCGACTTCGAGACAAGACCCACAATCAAAGAACGCCCATCGGCACTCCAGGCGACTTCAAGCGCGTCACTCGGGGCCGGCACGCGCCTGGTCGTCTTATCGCAAATGTTCACGAGCAAAACATCTTTTGACGAGCGGCCCGCGACGCGGCATCCATCAGGCGCTACAACCGGATAGTCCACAAATGGCAAGCCGTCGAGAGCCTCGGGCGCGCCACCGCTCACCGTTTGCCGGTAAAGCATCAACGGACCATTGGGATACGAAGCGCCTGCCAGCATTGCATTTCGAGTCAGAAATCGCGCCCACTGATAATGAAGCCCGCCTCCTGAAATGTGCCTGGCCGAACCGCCATCGAGTTGCGCCAGCGTGAGGGCATCGTTATCTTCAGGGTCGATCAACAGAGCGAGGCGCCCGTCCGGAGAAAGCGCGGCCGCACGCCCGGGCCCGATCAAGCGTGAAGCATGTTTTCCGCGTTCGAGCAGCAGCGTCTTGTAATGCTGGCCCCCTGCGTCCCCGCTTTCCGTGAACAGGATGCGCTGGCCATCGTTGGATATCGCCTGTACATTGGGGTCATCGAACTGCGAAACATCCGCGGCTTCCACTTCTCCGGGGAAACGCGCCAGCATCGCGCTGTGCATTTCATCCACAGCCATAAGCAGCCGCCCGTCTGGGGCGATATCGAATAGCCGCAGCGACGTAGGCGCATTCGACAAGCGCCGCAAGACACCGCTGGTAGACACTGCATAGAGGTTGCGAAGAATCCCGCTTTTGCTCGCGGTAAACCAAACCTCGCGGCCTCCGTTTGACCATGCCAATCCCGTGGCGCTGTTCCAATCGGCCGTAAGCCGGCGCACCCCACCGTTGCGATCGACTATCGCTACAAATCCACGATCATCGTCGCGCATGGGGTGCTCGACAAACGCGGCGAACTTTCCATCAGGCGAAATTCGCAAATTGCTGATCCAACCGCTCGATCGATATACGATGTGGCCGGCCGGAAATTCTACCAGTGACTCAATTCCCATCCGGCGAAGCAAAGCTACCTGCTCTCCGCCAGGAAGCCAGTCGCCGGAAACGGCGTCCGCAATGTTCAGGTTTATCGGATTGCCGCTCGAAGAGACCGCGCGGAGCGTTTCTGCCGATTGCCCAGAAGAGGACGTTCGCATTAGAATATTGCCGGTCGACGATACAGCCAGCACCGTTCCTTTCCGCACGTCGCACGGCCCGCTGGCGGTGTCAAGCTTTAGAAGGAACGTGCGCGCTCCATCAAGCTCAGACCACTCGCTGTACATTGCCGTATTTGTTCGGCCGACAAACCGGGCCGAATCCAGTGCCCCTGCCCTGTATGTCAGCGGGTGGAACACTGGTTGAGCAGGCCTTTGCGTCCTTCCAAGATGCGAATACAAGGTCAAGGCGGTCAGCGCTCCACTTACGACAAGCACCGTGACGCCAAGGCGCAGATTCAGGGGCGAGCGCTTCGTCTCAATCAGCAGCGAGCGTATCTCCGTGGGATTGACTTGCCGGGTTTCGACGCCCTCCGTGGTGACGACTTGCGCCGCTACGGGCTGTGGAGTGTCAAGATCAGCGGCTTCTGCCGTGACATCCTTGACGGGGCAGATGAAACGATATCCCAGACGTGGAAGTGTCTCAATATAACGGGGTTGCTCGGCCGAGTCATTCAGCGCGGCGCGGAGACGGTTCGTTGCCGTATTCAAGCCGCCTTCGAAATCCACGAAGGTGCCATCCGGCCACAGCTCTTTCTGTAACTCTTCGCGGGTGATCAACTCGCCGGGCCGCTCAATCAGCATGCGTAGAATCTGCAGCGGTTTCGTCTGCACTCTGATTCTTGTTCCGTCCTTGCGCAGTTCCTGCGTGTCTGGACGGAATTCGTACATCCCAAACCGTACAATTCTTTCAGTCTGGCGAGACGTAGGCATGCAATGCACCCCTCCCAATCAGTACGAACTCTGGCGCAAGGAGAGTTCCAAACTTTGACGGGGAGAAATGCGTTAGGTTAGCTCGAGTTACTCATCGGCAGTCTGCGATGCGGCGGCGAAAGCGTGTGGTTCTGGAACATGTGTGTCGCGAAATGCTACACACCGTATCCTCATTTACGTCAGTGAAACGAAAGTAAAGAGGCGGCGCCTGCCCTCTGCGCCGCGATGGCGGATTTCACCTGGAGACGAGTTGCCAGAACCTCGCTCTCTTCCGCCTCGCTGAACCGGCTGAGTGATCGTAAGAGTGTTGCGTATTCCCGCAGGCACGACGCAAATTCCACACCGTTGGCGGCCGGCGATTCCTTGAAGATCGCAACCGCATTGCGGTACGCCGGCTCCGCCTCATCGAAGCGCTTCGCGGCAACCTCAACAATTCCGATATCGTGCCATGTGCTTGCCACGGGGACGCTCGATGTGCCGAAAGATCTCTCCTGAATCTTCCGGGCGCGCTGATACAGTTGCAGAGCGTCATCAAACTTCTTGCGCGTGAACAACTCTGCCGCAACGTTACTTAAGGCCGAGGCCACTTGCGGATGCTCCGGCCCGAGCTGCGCTTGGTAACTGGCAAGCGCCGCGCGGTAGCGCACTTCGGCTTGCTTATGATTACGCGCATGATCTTCCACGGTTCCCAAATTCGTCAGAGTGGAAGCGAATTCTATGCTCGACGGACCTTTTGATATCGCCCAAAGCCGCAATGCCGTTTCGAGTTCTTCTCTGGCCGCTGATAAATTGTTCCGATGCAACTCCAGGCACCCCAGCGTGTTGTAGACGGTCGCGTTCAGCGCGCTGTTCCCGGCGGCAATGCGCCCGGCTAACTGCAAGGCCTTGCCGGCATTCTGTTGGGCTGACTGCAGTTTCTCTTCATGGCCTTGAACAGAAGCCAGCGAATTGAGTGCCTCAACGAGTGTCACATCCGGTCCGGCTTCATCTGCCTCCAAGAGTGAGACCGCATCTGTTAACAGGCGATCGGCTTCCCCAAACTCCGCCATCCCGCTCAGGACTAACCCGAGGTTGTTTTCGGCCAGAGCCTTCTGCCGCCCATTCTTCTCGGAAAGCCTATCTAACAGCGTCAAAGCCTGGGAGTCCTTTTCTCTGGCGCGAGTGAAATCGCCGTTATCGAAATCTAACATCGCCATCTCGAGCAGCACGCCTATGTATTTGCTACTCGTCTCGCCGTATCTGTTCGAGACGATCTCAGCGGCTTCGGTATAAAGCCGCCGGGCTGCATCATCATTCCGCTCTTTATGGGAGATAGCAGCCAGATTCCCCAGCACCATACCGGCGTTCGCACCGTTGCGCAAACCGATCTGGTCCAGCTTGTCTAACGCTGCGCGCACCTGTTGTTCAGCTTCCGCGACATTTCCCTTGGCTAAGGCCAGCGTGCCCAGGTTGTTGAGAGCCGTCGCGCGCTGCTCTTCATCCAACTGATTAGTCTCGTTGTCGATAGTAACCGCCCGGTTGAAGTCTTGCTCAGCTTCAACCAGGCGATGTTGTTGCTCGTGAACAGAGCCCAGTTCGTTCCAAAGCACAGCCTGATTCAGCAGGCTTGCGTGGCTCGCCATCGACAATTCTTCCTTCAGCAGCCGCTCGGCCTCACGATACTGGCCGGTCGCTGCAGCCTTCTTGGATTGGACTTGCAGGTCGGAGAAGCTCGGCGCAGTTTCCGCTCCGACAGACAAAGGCGCAAAGCAAACGAGAGCACAGATTATGCCCCGCCGTGTTGGTTGGCAGCAGGGATTTACGGATGTGACGAACCGAATCAGCATCGCGGGCCACGAGATGTGCATAGCAAAATTCCTCTGGCATCGACCCTAAGTCCGACCATCGAGCGGTTCAATGGCGGCAGACTAACCGCTAACTCAATTGATTTCGTAATGTGCACCAAGCCGGAATGACGCGCCCTGGACACACGCCGGCAATCTCGCACTTCGGACGGATGTTCAGTGGAGCGCCATCACACGCTGTAAGTAATTGACAAAGCGGCATATTACTAACCACATTACTTGCCGGGTAACACGTGCGCTTGCCTTACCTGGAAACGTGACGCAGAAGTTAGGCCCGCTCGCCGGTAATCAACCGTACATTTTTCCTCAGAAGCGCGCCGCATCGCTCCGGCGCCAATTGGGAGTAAACATGAACTTCAGCCGGTCTTTCTATCAGGATTTCCGAACCGCCGCCCTTGTCTGCCTCGTCGCGCTGGGCGGAGCCTGTTCGATGCTCGCTCAATCGACGAGCGGCAATATTACAGGCACTGTTTACGATCCCTCCGGCGCTACCCTTCCTGGCGCATCCGTGACGGCTCGGAATAATGCAACCGGGGTCACAACTTCGACCCTTTCTACATCCGGTGGCCAGTACCGCATTCCCGATCTGCCGGTGGGAACCTACACGCTGCAGGTTTCTGCTCCCGGCTTTGCCGGCGCCGAGATCGACAACGTCTCTGTGGTGCTGAATCAAAGCGTCACTTCTAACGCCACTCTGCAGGTCCAGCAGACCTCCACCCGTATCGAAGTATCTACTGCTCCGCCCGCCATCGACACAACTACCGCGCAGATTCAGACCACGTTTGACGCTAAACAGTCTGAAGAACTGCCAATCGCCGCTGTGGGTTCCGGCGTCATCAACCTTTCGCTCTTGAACGCCGGGGTAACTTCGTCTGGCGGCGTCGGGTACGGTGTTGGTCCATCCGTTGGCGGGCAGCGCCCTACAAACAATAACTTCACAGTGGAAGGCATTGATAACAACCAGAAAAGCACGACGGGCCCGCTAGTCACTGTTCCGAATGATGCTGTAGCGGAGTTCACCATTCTGCAGAATCAATTCTCCCCCGATTTCGGCCACTCCTCGGGCGGTCAGTTCAACCAGGTGGTTAAGAGTGGCACGAACCAATTCCATGGTTCGCTCTACGAATACTTCCAGAACAGAAGTCTGCACTCGGCAGATAACCTGAATTACGTCTCAGGCACTCCGCTGCACCCGCGCTTCGATAATAATCGCTTTGGTGGAACGTTCGGCGGCCCCATTCGAAAAAACAAAATGTTCTTTTTTGTGGATTGGGAGTACAACCCGATCGGGCAGGCCCTTCCAACCTATTACTACGCCCCCACCGCAGGCGCCTACGCAACGTTGGCCTCCATGCCGGGTATTAATCAAACCAACCTGACCCAACTGAAAAAGTACATGGGCACGGCCCCCGTCGCGTCGGATCCCACCACACTCCCTTTTGGAGGTCCGGTCACCGTCGGCCCGGGAAATGAGAGCCTCGGCACGCAGAGTCCCTCAGCTGTTACCATCCCCGTCGGGCAGATCGCCGCCACGTTGCCGAACTGGCAAAACGACGACAACGGTGTCGCGTCTTACGACTACAACATCTCCGACAAAGACTCGCTCCGCGCCCGGTATGTCTTTAACCGCGTCGGCATGCTCGATTACCAGGGCTTCCCCGCTCAGTTCTTTGCTGTCCGTCCCACTTACAGCTACTTGACGACGCTCTCTGAATATCACACCTTCAGTCCGTCGCTCCTCAATGAGTTCCGTCTGGGGTACAACCGATATCACGACTTCATTCCAGTTCCGAATCAAAGTTTTCCTGGATTGGATCAGTTCCCGAACATCAGCATTTATGAGTTGAACATTGCCCTGGGCCCCGATCCGAACGCGCCGCAGTTCACGATTCAGAACACGTACCAGCTTGCGGACAATGTCAATTGGACGCATGGCAATCATTCGTTTAAATTTGGATTTGACGGCTGGAGCTCCATCTCGCCGGGGAGTTTCACGCAACGTTCGCGTGGTGACTACGAATGGGCGTTTCTCTCCGATTATCTGTTCGACAACTATCCCGACCAGATTGCACAACGGGGCCTTGGCGACGTGGTCTATTACGGCAATCAGTACCTGCTCGGCTTCTTTGGGAATGACGTCTGGAAGCTGCGCCCGAATCTCACCGTAGATCTCGGGCTCCGGTACGAATATCAGACTGTGCCGCTTTCGGAGAAGTCACAAGCCGCGAACGCAGCAGCCGGCCTCCCCGGACTCATTAACTTCGGTGTGCCGCAACCGCAAACAACGGACTTAATGCCCCGAATCGGCATCGCGTACTCGCCCGGTTCCAGCGGGAAGACATCTATCCGTGCTGGGTTCGGCATTAACTACGATGTCCTGTACGACAACCTGGGAACGCTCAGCTTACCTCCGCAATTTCAGACGACGATTGATGTCACTGGTCAGGACAAGTCCGGATTCCTTGCAAACGGCGGCATTCCTCCCAATGTCAGTGTAGGCGCGTTGAGTGTTCAGCAGGCACGTTTGCAAACACAAGGTTTTATCCCCAACCAGAAGCGGCCCGAATCCATCCAATGGAATTTCGGGATCCAGCACGTGTTCGGGAATAACTACACGTTCGAAACGCGCTACATAGGCAACCGTGGAATTTTTCTGCCCGTTCAGGTTCAGTTGAATCGCCAGCCAGTGGTGAATGCGCAGAATGCCTTGCCAGTTTACTTCAGCATGCCGAGCCAGGGCAGGCTGAACTCGCTGCCGAACACACTCAGCGCGCTTCAGACCGCTTTCAATGCAGGAGACTACATCGTTCCAGCCTATGCCGCGGCCGGATTCAGCAATCCGAATACTCCGATCACAGCCTTCATGCCCATCGGCAACTCCAGCTATCACGGACTTGCCAATCAATTGACGCGCCGATTCGCGAACGGCCTCCAATTCTTGGGCGCGTACACCTGGAGTCACGCCATTGACGATTCCACGGCCACCGTGGCCAGCACGGTCTTCACCCCACGGCGGCCGCAGGACTCCCAGAATTTGGTCGCGGAAAAAGCCAGTTCAGCGCTCGATCATCGGCAGCGTCTGTCGTTCGAAATGATCTATGACATGCCCTTCTGGAAGGGCAAGAACTGGTTCGTCAGGAATCCCGTTGGCAACTGGGAGATCGCGCCTGTCTACATCTACCAGACGGGCACGCTGATTACTCCACAGAGCGAGACGGATTCGAACCTCAATGCGGACAGCGCGCCGGATCGGGTGTTCGTTAATCCGGCCGGCAATCCCTCGCTCGGCTCCGGCGTTACGCCGCTGCTGAACAACGCCGGCCAGAGCGTTGCGTACCTGGCTCTCATCCGGGCGCCAGGTATGTGACGGCCCCACAAGGAACGCTGCCGACCGCTGGGCGCAATCTGCTCGCGCTGAACCCAATCAACGACCTCGATCTCACGCTCGCTAAACACATCGACATCAATGAGCGCTGGAAACTTCAGTTCGCTATCCGAGTCTTCAATATCTTCAATCACCCGCAGTACGTGGGCGGCTATCTCGACGATGTGACATTTACGCAGTTCGGGCCGAATACCGCCGCCGGTCAACTGGCGCGCACCAGCTTCGATCCGAAATCGCCCAACTTCCAACGGTGGGATCAGGTGTTTTCGAGCAATCCGCGGAATATGACGCTGTCGTTGAAGCTGATCTTCTAATTGCCTGATTCACTTCTGCCGTATCGGCTACCATCTTTCTGATGAGCCTTATTGCAGTCCTCGGTCAGTTCGACGTCCACCCGGAAGATGCAGAAGCGGTTGGCGATTTGATGCGCACCATGATGCTCGAAACGCAGAAGGAGAAAGGATGCATTCATTATGCTTTTGCCACCGACCTCACCTCGCCAAACCGCTTTCAGCTCAGCGAGCTATGGCAGAGTGATGAGACTCTCGCCGCTCATGGAAAAACTGCGCATATGGCAACCTTCCGCGA
This sequence comes from Bryobacteraceae bacterium, assembly GCA_036276155.1. GTDB lineage: Bacteria > Acidobacteriota > Terriglobia > Bryobacterales > Bryobacteraceae > Bog-105. The sequence continues at coordinate 100,454 of DATBEG010000037.1, forward strand.
GGGTCTAACGCAATTCCGCATCCAGCAGCGAACGGTGACGCGCTATTACGTCAGCGAGCCGGCGGCGTTGTAGCTTCGACTTCGTTCGCATCCATCGCTGCCAGTCCGACAATATCCCGCACTTCCAGAATCTGTTTGCGATAGCCGATCGCGGCAGCGTTGATCATGGCTCTTCCCAGCTCCTGCAACGTACAGAAGCCTGCCGGATAGAGCGTGCGGCCAAGAGGATACATCCAGCCGACCAGCTTGTACAGCCGCAACACGTTTCGCTGGCCGGGGGACGGTTTGAGAAATCCCGGGCGGAACATGTACGAGCGTTTGAACATCCGCATCAACGCATTCTCCGTAGCGCCTTTCACTCGCGCCCATGTCGTGCGACCGCGTTCCCCGCCATCAGTGCCGGCGCCACTCACGTAACAAAACGTCAGTTCCGGGTTGCGCGCCGCGAGCAGCTGCGCGAAGTCCAGCGTAAGGTCCTGAGTGATGCGTTTGTACTCCTGCTGGCTCACACCTACGGACGATATGCCCAGGCAAAAAAAGCATGCGTCGTAGCCCTCTAACTGCCCGGCGACCGGTTCGAGATTAAATAAATCGGCATGTATGATCTCGCGCAACTTGGGGTGTGATCGTCCTAGCGGCCTCCGGCCGATGGCCAGAACCTCTCCCACCCGCGGATTGTTGAGGCATTCGAGCAGAACACCTTCGCCCACCATCCCTGTCGCTCCAGTTATGATTGCTTTCACTTTCATCCCGAGCTAACTATATAGCTCACGGCCGCGCTTGCGTACTCTGGAAATGTAGAGCGCCCGAGCATGCCCACCCAAACTGCCAATATTCGCAAACTTTTGATCGGCGGCAACTGGCTCGCAACCAATGAGACGTTGACCGTGCGTTCGCCCTTCGACGGCGCTGAAGTTGCCGAGGTCGCCTGGGGAAATCAGCGTCACGCGTTGGCCGCCATCGATGCATCACAACAAGCTATGGCAGATCCGCTGGCCACTCACGAACGAGCTCGGATCTTAGACGAAGTTGCGGACAGACTGCGCAGCCGAAAAGCTGAGTTTGCGGAGACAATTTCCAGGGAGGCCGGTAAGCCGATCACCGCCGCTGAAGTGGAGGTCGATCGCGCCATTCAAACGCTGGTTTTCTCGGCCAGCACCGCGCGAACTTTTCAGAGCGAGACCATCGATCTCGGTGCTCACCCGGCCGGCGAAGGGCGAGTCGGTATCGTGTTCCGCGTTCCCCTCGGAATTGCGGCAGCGATCACACCGTTTAACTTTCCTTTGAACTTGGTCGCGCACAAAGTTGGGCCGGCATTTTCAGCAGGTTGCGCTGTGGTATTGAAACCGGCTGACAAAACGCCTCTTTCGGCCATCCTCCTCGGCGAACTCTTTATGGAAGCCGGTACGCCGCCGGGCTGGATCAATGTCGTCATCGGTGATGCACGGGAGATTGCCGGTGTTTTTGTGCAGGATGAGCGCGTAAAGGTGATCTCTTTCACTGGCTCGGCGGAAATCGGCTGGAAGCTGCGTGCGAGCGCTCCAAAGAAGAAAGTCTTACTCGAGCTGGGGAATTCGACGCCGCTGATCGTATTCGCTGATGCGGATTTGGATCAGGCGTCATCCGTGATCACCACACATGGATTCGGATTTGCCGGGCAGACATGCATCTCCATTCAGCGCGTGATTGTGGAACAAAGCGTTCACGACAAGCTGGTGGCAAAACTGATTCCCCGGATCAACCAGTTGATCGTGGGAAATCCGCTCGATCGAAACACGCAAGTGGGGCCTGTAATCACGCAGATGAGTCGAGACCGTCTGCTCGCCTGGATTACTGCCGCGGAACAGCAAGGAGCCAAAATCCTGACCGGCGGCAGTTTAAATGAACAGGGGTTGCTTCGGCCTACGTTATTGACCAACGTGACCCAGGACATGGCCGTAAGCTGTCAGGAAGTGTTCGGCCCGGTGGTGTCCGTGATGCCGGTTGCAGGCTGGGTCGAAGCTGTTTCGCTCGCCAACGCAACACCTTTCGGCCTGCAAGCCGGCGTGTTTACAAGCGATATTGCTCGTGCTCTCAAGGCTGTGCCGTCGCTCGAATTCGGTGCCGTTAGCATCAACGAATCCCCTTCGTTTCGCGCCGACCAAATGCCGTACGGAGGCATAAAGAGCTCCGGCAATACGCGGGAAGGTCCGCAGTATGCGTTCAGAGAATACGCGGAACCGCGGCTTGCGATTTTGAAGCTTCCGAATGCCTAAGAGGCTGTAGCTACTTCTTCTTTGCTCGAAATGGAGCCGGCCGGTTCGGACTCGCTTGCGCTAGCGCATCGCGAATCGTGCGTGCGTTGTGGTTCGTTAGGTATACAGGCGTGCCGGGCTGTTGCCGCCACGAATCGTCCAGGGTTCCCGCGTCAACGGGATCGAATCCCAAGTCGTCCACCAGCTTCATCATAACCTGCTTCGCGGCCGCGTCGTCTTCGGCGACAGGCAGAGCAATTCGGTCCCGCGAGACGGCCGGTCGGCCTAATTGCATCAGCGATTGCGCATGGATGTTTTTAAACGCCTTGATCACCGGGCGCCCGAGGCGTCGCGTTAATGTACCGCCGATGTTACCTGCCCCAATGATGCCGATTTTCATAGATGGTAGATTTTCTCTGAACGACTGGCCGCAGTTGTCAGGTTAACAATTTGTCTTTGATTCAAATAGCAGAAAAAGCTTCGAATATCGTCATTCTTACGGGCGCTGGAATTTCGCGCGAGTCCGGTCTGCACACGTTTCGAGATCCCGATGGAATCTGGGCCACCGTGAACATCGAAGACGTCGCAACACCCCAGGCGTTCCGGCGAGACCCCGAACGCGTCCATGATTTCTACAACGCCCGGCGTCGGCAACTGCTTGCAGACTCCATTACTCCGAACCCGGCGCACCTGGCTTTGAGTAAACTGCAGCAGTCTTGGCCGGCCGACGTCACTCTCGTTACTCAGAACATCGACGATTTGCATGAACGTGCAGGCAGCACAAACGTCATCCACATGCACGGTGAACTTCTCAAGGCGCGCTGTACCAGCTGCGAGCAAACAACTTCCTGGACCGACGATCTAAGCACGTATTTACCGTGTCGGTATTGCGGCCTATGCGGCGTGATGCGGCCGGATGTTGTCTGGTTCGGCGAGATGCCGATGCACATGGAACTGATCTACACTGCGCTCCGGCAGTCTGATCTGTTCCTGTCCATAGGCACGTCGGGGAACGTGTACCCCGCCGCTGCCTTGGTTGAGATCGCCCGGCAGGCCGGCGCACACACAGTTGAACTGAATCTTGAAGAGTCTCTCGGCGCCTCGTGCTTCCACGAAGCGATCTACGGACCGGCAACGAAGGTCGTGACCGAGTATGTGAACGAGCTTCTTAGGCGTTTATCCCGCTAACCCGCAAATCCGCGCCCTTCATTTGCGACGGCTTGTCGAGCCCAAGTATGCCCAGGATTGTCGGCGCAATATCCTTCAGAGCACCATTCTGCTGTAAAGTTAGCTTGTCGTTCGTAAGAAAAATGAACGGAACTGGATGCAACGTGTGATACGTATGCGGGCCTTTCGTCACGGGATCGATCATGGTTTCAGCGTTCCCGTGGTCTGCCGTAATCAGCCATGAACCGCCGCAGCGCTTCAACGCCGAGTAGATCTCCCCAAGCCCGGCATCGACTGCTTCCACCGCACGAATGGTCGGCCTCAGTTTGCCGGAATGTCCCACCATATCGGCATTCGCGTAGTTCATTACGATCACGTCGAAACTGCCCTGCTCGATCGCATTCACAACTTTCGCGGTAATACCGGCAGCACTCATCTCCGGCTGCAGATCGTAGGTCGCCACCTTCGGCGAGGCTACCAGTTCGCGCTCTTCACCTTTGTACGGCTTCTCGTTGCCCCCATTGAAGAAATATGTAACGTGCGCGTACTTCTCGGTTTCGGCAACACGCAGGTTTTTCCAATCCGCGCGTTCCATTACCTCGGCCAGAATGTTATCCGGATGCTCGGGCGGTAGCATAAATGGTAAAGGAAAGCTCTTGTCGTACTGCGTCATCATCGTATACGTCAGGTTTTTCGGCACCAGCGCTCGCGCAGGCTGTTCCAGCTTTGCGTTCGTCAACGCCAGCGTAATCTCGCGCGCTCGGTCCGCGCGATAGTTATACATCACCACGCTGTCGTCATCGCGAATCAGTCCGATCGGGTGGTTACGCTCATCGACAATGGTCACCGGCTCGATGAACTCGTCCGTAATGCCCTTCTCATACGAAGCACGCACCGCTTGGGCTGCCGAACGGAACTTGGTTCCGTTAGCAAGCACCATCGCTCCAAACGCACGCTCTATACGGTCCCAGCGCTTATCCCGATCCATCGCGAAGTAGCGCCCCGAAACGGATGCAATTCTGCCGACGCCCAACTCGCTCATTTTGTGTTCGAGCTGTGCAATATATCCTGCGCCGCTCTCAGGCGGCGTATCGCGCCCATCCATAAAGCAATGGACAAACACGTTTTTCAAGCCGTGCTTGCGCGACATCTCCAACAGCGCGTATAGGTGAGTCAACTGCGCATGAACACCGCCGTCGCTGCACAAGCCCAGCAAGTGAAGATGATGCCCTTCGGCTTTGGTAAGCGCATTCAGCAACACTGGATTGCGAAAGAACTCTCCCGACATGATCATCAGGTCGATGCGCGTCACATCCATGTAGATGATTCGCCCAGCGCCCATGTTCATATGGCCCACTTCGCTGTTGCCCATCTGCCCTTCCGGTAATCCGACATAAGGCCCGGATGTATGGATCAGAGTATTCGGATATGTGGCAAGCAGGTGATCATACGTGGGCTTCCGCGCTAGCGCGATTGCATTGCCTTCGACGGCTGGCGAATAGCCCCAACCGTCGAGAATCGTCAGAACAAGCGGCTTCAGTTTCGCCATGACTACTGGCGAAAGGCTTTCTTGCCGAGGTAAATTGCGGCGCTGCCGAGTTCTTCTTCGATGCGCAGAAGCTGGTTGTATTTCGCGATTCGATCGGTGCGGCTCGCCGAACCCGTCTTGATTTGTCCGGCGTTTGTGGCCACCGCCAAGTCGGCGATGAACGTGTCTTCTGTCTCTCCGGACCGGTGCGAAACCACCGCCGTATAGTTTGCGCTGGCAGCCAGCCGCATCGCATCCAGCGTCTCGGTAAGAGACCCAATCTGATTGACTTTCACCAGAATCGAATTGCCAATTCCCTTCTCGATTCCCTGCTGCAGGCGCTCTGAGCTGGTCACGAACAGATCATCGCCGACAAGTTGAATCTGGGTACCCAGCCGCTCTGAAAGCTGCTTCCAGCCGTCCCAATCGTCCTCGGCCATGCCGTCCTCAATCGACACGATTGGGTACTTGCTGACCCAGTTCGCCCAGAACTCTACCATTTGCTCGGATGTCTTTTCACTCTTGTCCGATTTCTTGAAGACATAGCGTTTTTTTTCTTGGTCGTAAAACTCGCTCGACGCCGGATCGAGTGCGATTGCAATCTGCTCGCCCGCTTTGTAGCCGGCCTTTTCGATGGCTTCCATCAAGACTTCGACCGCTTCTTCATTCGATTTCAGATTCGGGGCGAAGCCGCCCTCGTCACCAATCGCCGTCGAATAGTTACGCTGTTTCAGTACGGTCTTCAGCGTGTGAAATGTCTCAGCGCCCATGCGCAGAGCCTCGGAAAAGCTGGTTGCGCCCACTGGCGCCAGCATGAATTCCTGCAAGTCCACGGAGCTGTCTGCATGCGCGCCGCCGTTGATGACATTCATCATGGGGACCGGCAGAACTCGCGCATTCACTCCCCCGATATAGCGATAAAGCGGAGTCATTTCAGACTGCGCCGATGCCCGCGCTGCTGCCATTGAGACGGCCAAAATCGCGTTCGCTCCCAGCTTGCCTTTGTTTGCCGTACCGTCCAGATCGAGCATCGTGCGGTCGATCAGATTCTGGTTTACGGCATCCATGCCGGCTAATGCGGGCGAGATTTTTGCGTTTATGTTTTCGGCGGCTTTGCGGGTTCCTTTGCCGAGGTAACGAGACTTATCTCCGTCTCTTAGCTCGACAGCTTCATGCGCTCCGGTGGAAGCTCCGGAGGGAACAGCGGCTCGTCCCATTGTTCCGTCCGCAAGATGTACATCGGCTTCAACGGTAGGATTTCCGCGTGAATCGAGGATTTCCCTGCCAACCACTTTCACAATTTCCATGCGTTGTCAGGTTAGCAAGGAACAGCAACAATGACAGGATCGGGGCGCACCCGGCGCCCCGCTTTTTCATGTGCTAAACGCCTTCCGAACCGTGCAGCTTCACGAGTTTGTTGTAAAGACCTAATGTGAGGAAGGTAGGAGCCCAGTGCCCCACAAAATTCGCCTTTTTCTCGTCGCCCATAACCTGAAAGATCAACGAAGTCGCAATCGACCCGAGTGCCGCCCACAGGAACAAGTCGGAAGGAAGCTTCGCGGTGTGCTGCTCAATGCTGCGCGCAACGGGCCCTTCTCGATGTTCGAGCCGTGCACCTGGGCGCGGTTCAGTAACTGCAAATTCTTTATAGTCCATAAATAGCTCTCCTGCGTATTGAGATTCACATTCAACGCGGCAGATTCCTTTTCAGCGGGCCAAACGTATCCGTTGTTTTTCGAGCCAAATTACTCGTAACGCAATGCTTCAGTGGGATTCAATTGCGAGGCGCGGCGTGCCGGTAACAACCCGAAAGCAACTCCGACCGTGAACGACACGGCAAAGGCCACGAGAATTGAGAGTGGCGAGATAGGAATGTGAATGGAATTCGTCAGCAGACGGGGGCTCCCCGCGCCTTCCGTTTTGGCTGAAGCGTGGGCTGCGGCTTTGGAGGATCACAGCCCACGTGCGCGGAAGGGAAAGCGATCCCGTTTTCCATTTCCGTGTCCTTATTTTCCTTTGAACTTCTGATTGTGCGCTATCGGCCCCAGTGGAATAGCAAGTACCGGCAACCGACCATGAGCGCCCTAGCTCCCACCTGAACAGCGCAGTAGCTTAAGCAGCTCAGGGTCGCTGCCGGGCTCGTCCCCGCTCCAATCAGTTCCTTACTGTCAAGGGATCCGAATTGACAGCCTTCTTGCCCGTGACTCCCTCAAGGCCCTGCAGCACCCCGCGGTAGTCGTTCTTGTCGGCCTGAAATGCCGCTCCTCCCTTGGTTGTTCCGTCGCTCCAAGTGATGCCGATAAAGTGCTTCTTTGATTTCGCGAATAGCAACATAGCGCCCGCGCCAAAAGAGACCACGGCCACACCGATGGCGGTTCCTACGCGACGGTGCACGTCTTGGCCATAGCTGATCTCTGTGACAGATAATGCCGGTATCCGAAGCACTGGCTGCCCTTCCTGCAGAAACTGGATCTCGCTGCCCGAAACGTAAAGCGCTACTGCAGAACCGACCTGGAGATTGGGCACGGATCCGCCGTCGTAGCGTAGCTTGTGGTGCACCGCCGGGTATGCGGACTGCACTGGCGAACTCGAGAGCGCTCGAGCTGTGGTCGGGCTGGAGAGCGCCACCGTGGCGGGCGCGGGCCCGCTCGCGAGGGGTGCAACTGCCCCGCTCTCCCGCCCCGCCATTGCCTTTATGACGTCTTCCGACACGCCCGCCTTCATCATGGCCTGGGTCGACTCCGGGCGCAGATCGAAATCAATGTTCTGCGCACTCGATACCATGCGCAGGAGCTCGGCCTCACTCACACCCGCTTGTGCCAGACCCATTAATTTCGAATCGGTTAGCGCCGACTGTTGTTGCGCCAGAAGGCAGACCGGCAGCAATATCGCCAAAAGCAGCTTCATGGCGCGAGCATAGTGCAAGCTTCGTTCCGCGCTAAATCGCTGGATTTCCGTTGGGCTTACATCGGAAGAGAATACTGCCGTTTACAACCGGCATATGAAGTAGAAAACAGACGGTTGCTCAATTTGGAATTCCTGAGGCTCATAGAAGGTCGTCGCCGGTTGAACGGACGACGTTGTCGACCAGCGCCTGTACTGGCGCTTACCGGACCAATGCCGCCCGACCGAACCACGTCCAAGCCCTTCAAACTCTGCGTCTGGAGAATAGAAGCAGGGCTACAACAAAACAGGTCGCCGCAATGGCGAAATAAAAGGACACTGGATAGTACTCGTGAACGCAGGGGATAACCGCGTTGCTGATCGGGCACACGCCCACATGCAACTCGCCCCAAGGATTCGAGGCTGCGCTACCCGCGGATTTAGCTGCGTACTCCACAGCTGCTTGTGCGCGCATAAGGGTAGCAAAAACGCCTGTGCACACATATGCGAGAAGGAGGCGCAGGCAAGTCATTTCGGCACTTGGGATCAAAGTATACTACAAATTCAAGCGCCAGGATGCGAGCGACGTTTACTGTCGGCTCTCGACTCAGCCAAGGCAACACGCCCACTTCATCAAAAACAAGGCGGCCACAATCCCGCTCGCCGTCAAAATACAGGCCCAAAGAATGTTGACCGCGTGCGGATGATCGCGGACAGAGAGAATGAGAGATTTGCGCATGGAATCCTCCGAAACCCCTGACAAATTCCGGCAGCAGAATTTTTGCGAGGTGTCGTTTAACTGTCCACCAAAAAAAATCAGTTTGTCGAGTCAGCGGGGTACCGGAACTAAGCCATGAGACCCAATGGAATAGGCAGGATAGTCCAGCGAACACGGGTTTAATGTGTTCAATTGGAATGCTGTGCTCGCGCCGTTACCACTGATGGTCCATCATTGTCAAGGCCTTATGGAATCGATTTTGGACCCCCGCTTCGACTGCGAGGCCAGTTCCGGTTCTAGTTTAGACTTGGCAAATCACCAGCATTTTCTTTTCACTGGGGAGATCTATGCAATACCGTTTTCGATGGCTCTTCAGCTTTCTGTGTATCGTTCCGGCGATTGCCGCAGCACAAGCACCGCTGGAAGCTAAAAGCTCCGCTCGTAATCGATGGCACGGGGAAAACTATACGCAACACCGTGATTGTTGTACAAGGTTGGAAAATATTGCGGCTGCAGAACGAAAATAAGCCGAAGTACTTCGGCATCGGCAACTACAACGAAGAAGGGTTCGCGTTCATGGAGAAAGGCGTCGGTATCGTTCGCGACACTTTTCGAAAAGCGTTGAAGCACAAGAATCTCAAGATCGTTTTCGGCACGGATGCAACAGCGGGTGCTCACGGCCATGACTACGAAGAATTCATCGTTCGCGTGAAAGATGGCGGCCAGGATCCATGGCCGCGATCGTCTCAGCAACCTCGGTTTCCGCACGGCCGCTACGTTGATTGGCCAATAGAATGGGCGGAACTCGAAAAATATTATTGCGAGGCGGAGCGAAGGTTGGGCGTATCCGGCGAACCAACCCCGTTCCCGGGTGGATATACGTGGAGTCCGCATCTTCTGCTATTGTCTTCCTGCACTCGCTTCCCGAATGGATTGGCTAACAAGACGGGCCAAGTTGGCAAATACACCACCGGTCACACATTTATCTCTTCGACAATTGAGTTGAACGCCGACATCCTTCCGGGTGAGAACCCGCAATATGGCCTGATCTCGCGTCAATTCTTTCGCTGCGCGCCGGACAAGCCCTATGTACGTCACGATCTCCGAATTTGGGCGAATGAACGCTCTCTGCGCGCCTCAAAGATACGAACGGTCGCATCCTATTGGGCGACGATATCGCGACAGATTGGCGTGCGCGCAACAAGCGAGGCATGGCCCGCGTTCGCGGCTATTACGACGTTCACCCCGCTGAGAACAGCGAGCTCACGGTCGACCCAACGCATCGCAATCAATACGGTGATCCGATGCCGAACATCGTGCATCTATCGGACGAGGCGACGGAATCCGCGCTTCCGCAGACAAAGCAACATCTGAATGATGTATTCGCTCGTTTGGCGCGTGCCGAGGACGGAAAAATCCTGACCGTTCGCGAACGCAATTATCTGGACCATCCTGCCGGTGGCTGCCGCTTGGGAACGGATCCTGCTGCGAGCGTTGTGGATAGCTTCGGGCGCACGCACGACCATGAGACTTTATTCGTCGTAGGCGCTCCGACCTTGCCCAATGCGGGCTGCACAAACGGCACGCTAACCTTTGTCGCCGTGACGCTTCGGTCCGCGAATGAGATCGCCAAACAGTTCCCTCGAAAAGGTGCTTTCGCGACAACAAGACCGGCCCCGAGGACTTAGTAATCTGTTGCGCAATCTGCCATTATCCAAGCAGAAGTGCACCTCCACTTATTCGTCGCGAAGAACCTTCATTGGATCAACACTCGCCGCCCGTAACGCCGGCACAAAAGACGCCAGTCCGGCCACGCCGAGGATGAGAAACACAACGAAAGAGAACGTGCGAACATCCGTCGACGAGACGCCGTACAGCATACCCGATAATACCCGCGTTCCCGCCGCGGCGAGAGCCAAACCAGCCACGCACCCAATGAACGCCACGCTGACGCCTTTCAGCAAGAACTTGCCCAGGATCTGAGCCCGCTCAGCCCCGAGCGCGAGGCGCAGCCCCACCTCCCGTTTTCGGGTCGCCACAAAATAGCTCAAGGTGCCGTACAGACCCACACAAGCCAGCGACATCGCAGTTACGGCAAACAGACTCAAAAGCGTTGTGCGCAAACGATTCTCGAAGAAGTTATCGGCCAGATGCTCTTCTAGTGAGGAGATGTCATAAACAGATCTCGCCGGCTCGATAACGTGGATCTTCCGGCGCAACGTATCGGCCATCGCCAGAGCCGCCCCTTGCGTGCGGATCAGGAAAAACGGACTCGGATAGGGCGCGTTCAGGCACCAGTAAATCGTCGGGACAGGCTCGCGCGTCAGCCCCTGCTCACGCGCATCCCCAACTACGCCGACGATCTCAGATGTAGGAAATGCAAGGCTCGAAACGAGCTGCAGATGCCGCCCAATTCCGGATGAGCCCCCGACATATCTTTTGGCAAACGAGCTGTTGACCACTGCATAATGCGCATCCAGACTTCTCGGGCATTCCGTACCCTCCAGCAGGGGAATCCGCATCGTCTTGAAATAGCTATCGGAGACGAAACGGCTGTCCGCCGCAATTCTGTTTTCGCTGTCGCTCCGCCCGTCTAACTTGACTTCGGTCTGCACATCGCTCGGAAGCCCAGGCAGCATTCCGCTCACCGCCGCCGACCGAACGCCCGGGACCGCCCGCACCGTTTCCAGCGTGCGGTCGATGCGGTTCATCAACTTCTTGTAATCCGCTGTCTCGCCCCAGTTCGCGCTGATGCGTAGCGTAAGAACGTGCATGTAATCGAATCCCGGCGACACGCGTGCCAACTCCTGAAAACTCCTCAGCAACAGTCCCGCGCCCACCAGCAGTGTCACTGCCAAGGCTACCTGAACACCCACCAACACCCATTGCAGCGGATTGCGCGCCGAGACCTGGCTGCGGCTTGCGTGCGCAACCTCTTTTGCAATGTTGTTCCGTGTGCCGCGAATCGCAGGCAGCAAACCGCATAAAATCGCAGCGAGCACAGCAGCAGCAAGCGTGTACACAACAATCCGCCAGTCGAGCGTGATCTCTTCAACCCGCGGGAAACTCTTGCCCAAAGCACGCAGCATGTTCGCCGCTCCCATCGCGACCAAGATGCCGATTGCTGCCCCGCAAAGAGAAAGCACCAGGCACTCCGTCAGCAACTGGGCAATAATGGACGCGCGCGAAGCTCCTAGCGAGAATCGAATCGCAATCTCGCGTTCGCGCTCTGTCGTCCGCGCCAGCAGCAGCGCCGCTATGTTCGTACACGCAATCAACAGCAGCACTGACACCGAACCGAAGAGCACCCACAACGATCTGCGGACGCCGCCCACGGTAGCTTCCTTCAGCGGCTGAACGTCTACTGCCAAGTTGGCATCCGTCTTTGGATATTGTCTGCCGAGTTCCGCCTGAACCGCCTCCATATCCGCACGCGCTCTCGCAACGCTAATCCCTGACTTCAGCCGCCCAATCACGGTGAACCAGGTCGATTCTCTGCTCTGCCCATAAGGCGCGTCCATCGGATTGGGAACCCACACCTCCGCGTCACGGTCTGGAAACAAAAACGACGCGGGCATCACCCCCACGATCGTGTACGAAGATTTTTCCAATCGCAGGCGTTTGCCAACGACATTTGGATCGGCATCAAGTCTGCGCCGCCATAAGCGGTCGCTAATCAGGACGGCATTCGGACCGCCGAAATGCTCCTCTTCTGTCGTGAAGTCCCGCCCAAGCAGCGGCGCAACGCCCCATACTTGAAGGAACCGCGGAGCAACCAATGCCATTGTGATTTTCTCCGGCAGTGTGCCGGATGTCTCCGAAGCGTCTTGTGTGTACCACCCCGAAAGTGCCTGAAAAGAAGAGTTCAGGCGGTTCCAATCCGTCAAACGCACCGGTGCAACGAAGCTGTTCGGATTTTTCGCCTTGCGATCTTTTTGATACAGAAGCATCAACTCGTCCGCGTTGGGAAAAGCGAGCGGCCGAATCAACACAGCATCAAGCGCTGAGAAAACGGCGCTGTTTGCCCCGATGCCCAGCGCCAAAGTAAGAATGATCGCGATAGAAAATGTCGGCGACTTGCGAATGAGGCGAATGCCGGCTTTGAGATTGGCAATTCCGTTCTCTACCGTCGCGATGCGATGTACGTCGCGCAGTTCCTCTTTAAACTGCTCCTGGCCGCCGAACTCGATGATTGCCTGCCGGCGCGCCTCATCGGCCCGAATGCCGGAGGCCATTTTTTTTTCGATTAGCTTCTGTATGTGGAAGTGAAGTTCGGAATCCAACTCTGCTTCGGGAGGACGGCGATGTTTGAAAATCCACCACATACTCGTTTGTTATTCCGCTGTTTGCATCACCAGAGTCACCGCGCGCGACAGCCGCTCCCAGTTTGTCTCCTCCGCTGTGAGTTGCTTGCGACCCTTCGCGGACAGACGGTAGAACCTGGCCTGTCGCCCGTTCTCGGATTGCCCCCACTCGGCGTGCAGCCAACCACGCTTTTCAAGCCGATGCAGCGCCGGATAAAGTGACCCCTGTTGCACCTGCAGCACTTCTTTGGAAATTTGTTTGATTCGCTGCGAGATGCCGTATCCGTGAACGGGCCCAAGCGCGACGATTTTCAGTATCAGCATGTCGAGCGTGCCTTGCAATAGATCCGATTTGTCGTTTCCCACTACGGCTCTCTGTGTCTTTCTACATATACCCGAACAATATGTAGAACGTCAAGGAGAAAGAAGATAGCCCTGCTGGATCTAAAGCCCCGACAATGTTCTAATCGCGACGCGCGTTCAGAACCCGCTCCGCCCAGTCGTTCATCCCTTCGCCGGTCTTCGAGGAAACGGCCAGCACTTCCATGCCCGGACGTACCGCATTGATGTTCCGGCGCGCAGCATCCCAGTCGAATTCCACTGCCTGCGCCAGATCCGTCTTGGTGATGATTGCGATATCCGCGGTATTGAATATCGTCGGATATTTCAGCGGTTTGTCTTCGCCTTCCGTGACAGACATAAGAACCGCTCGCAGGTTCTCGCCCAAATCGTAGCTTGACGGGCATACCAGGTTTCCGACATTCTCGATGAACAGCAGCTCGAGTTCGTCAAGCGTCCAGCCTTCGAGCGCTTTCGTCACCATGTCTGCGTCGAGATGGCAAATTGTGCCCGTCGTAATCTGTCGCACGGGAACCATGCTGCGCGCCAGCCGTAGCGCATCATTATCGGTAGCGAGATCGCCTACCAGTGCGGCCACTCGGACTTTCGGCCGCAGCATCGATAGCGTCTTCTCAAGGAAAGCAGTCTTGCCGGACCCCGGACTGGAGACTAGGCTCACAACGTAAAGTCCCGCCGCGTGGAAGCGCTCCCGCATCTCGCGCGCAAGCAGATCGTTGTGCTTCAGTACTTTTTGTCGGACTTCAACAAGACGTGGTTGCATCGGCCAATTCGAGTAGGAACACTTCCAGCTCGGAACCGCTGCGAATGTCCGCACCCGGTGTATCGCAGACTGCGCAGCTCAAATTCTGCAGCGAAACGGCCTGCCGCTCTTCGCCGCACTTGTGGCAGAAAAGGATGATCCGCGTCTCTTCAATAACCAGCTTGGACCCTGCAAGCAGTGTGCCCTCGCACGCGATGTCATAGGAGAAAAGTAGCGCGTCCCTGACAACTCCGGAGAGCGGCCCAAGACGCAGATACACTGCGGTCGCGCTCGCATTTCCGCGCAGCACCAATTCTTCTTCCACACCCTCAACGATGCTGAGCGCAATCGAAAGCTCGTGCATCGTCTTCCCCACTTACATCGACTCGATCTTGATATAACGCTTCACATCAGACCAATTCATAAGCACGCCAGCCACCACAACCAAGGCAGCCGCGATACCCACGATCTTCACGACGTTCATTTTGAATAGACCTCCTCTTGATCCTTCGAACTTCTGTTTGCAAACTCTTCGATAAGGCTCAGCACGGTTTCCAGCGCGGGCACCACAGCCGCCTGCACTGGGTCACTTAATCCGATTTTCCCCGTTGCATCGCAATCGACCACAAGCGGTTCACAGCCCACCACAAACGTCTTCCCGAATCGCGCGCCCATGCTCTTCGCCAGCGAGAGCACGCGCACCGGATCCAGTGCATGCGAATTCACCACCGACCCCTCTTCGCTGACGTCCGGAATATCACTCGGCTCAACCTCAATCGTGTAGATCGTCCCCGGTTCACCGCCGCGCGATGTCGCATCCACCAGGATTGTCAACGCATGTTCGTCCATGAGTGCGAACGCAAGATCCAGGCTGCGGATTCCGGCGTCTATCACGCGTACGTTCGCCGGCACGCTGATGCAGCCCAAACGCTGCGCCACCGCAACGCCAAACGCATCGTCCCCCTGGAAAATGTTCCCGATACCCGCAACTAAGACATCCCCGCTCATGTTGACGCTATGTTATTTACCGGCTTTACTTCCGTTAGCGAGTAGAAAAATCGATGCCCAATCTGGCGCATCTCACCCAGGTCGCGCCCAGGATCGTCTTCTATCGTGACCGCCAGATGAATATTGCCTTCGAAATCCTCTTCCACAGCTTCTACGATTGCGATCTTCCCTTCCAGCACCGTATCGAAGATGTCGGCGCGCTTCTTCGGGCATAAACGCACGCGATCGCCTTTCTGGTATGGCGATGTGGCGCGCCGGTCGAATGCTGCCGGCTCCAGCTTGCTCAACCGGCCGTGCAGTTCCATTAAGTGCTCCTGCGGGCTCGATTCCAGCCGCTCCAGGATGCGTCGCGCGCGCTCATCCGAACGCCGAATCTCATCTTTCTCGCTATCGCTGAGCGTAAGAATTCGCAGAATCAGAATCTCGTCGATCTCAGTCGAATCGAACAGGTCGCCTTTGCTCTCCGGCGCAATTTGCGGAAAATCGTAGAGAATGATCGGCGCCCCCAGCATGGTGTCATGCGCGTCTGCATCGCCTACCAGCACCGGCCAGACGCCGATGTTCTGGCAAGCGGCAACGGCATCGCGAAGCGGATCTGGCGGATCGATTTGCGAAACAAACTGTCCGCCATGTAGAGTCATAACGGCATGCGCGGAAGCGAGCGAGTGTAAGAGCGCTTCATTTCGCGTGGTCGCGTGAACCGCGCTCGTATTCGTCACCCGCACAGTCAAACGATGAATGCCCTGGTGCAGCTCCTCCGCCGAGATCTCCACGCGTCCGTCAACAGCGTGATCACCGGGAAACACAAACGCCTCGACATGCGTAGCCGCGGTCAGTTTTCGGGCAACCAGCCCCTTGACACTTATCTTCTGCTCCACAGCTTCCTGCCAGTCGCGTTCGCCGCTGCGGCGTTGCATTAACTGCAGGAACCGCGCAGAGACGTCGAAAGTGCCTGTCTCCACGTCCTGCGCCACACATTCCATCTGGAAGTACGAACGATCTGATGAGCCCGTCTGCTGTACCGCCCACGCGGGCGGATACAGTACGCCGAAATTCCAGCGCTGTTGATTCTTCAGCGCAGATTCGCGGTACGGGTACAACATGTAGCCTTCATACAGTACCGCCCGCGCAATCTTCTCAACTACGTCGCTGCTCGTCATACCGGACGCTGTCCTTCCGCCTTCGATAACATCCGTTCGATAACTTCCTCAAACGTAGCGGCTCCCAGGGCCATCTTGAACCGATACAGCTCCTCGAACACGTCGCGTCGCAGATGCAGCATCACGGTGTTGGGGTAGTGAACGTCCATCAATGCTTTCCACGTCGCCACCGGCAATCGAAACCGCGCTTCCTTATTCCAAGAAATGGGCGCCACTTGTAGCGCTCCTGTCCCTGCAGCATGAAAGACAGTGCCGCTGAAGAGAAACGTCAACGGCACATCGCCCCCCTCGATCCCGAGAAAATATTTTGCCGTTCCCACGCTGAAATCGAAACTGCACGGAACGGCCAACGTAAAAACGGTGCTGCCCGTAAACGCTGGAATATTAACCGAGGTATTGGCCCAGGTCATCGGTCGTAAAGTATCGCCCCAGCGGCTCGGCTCATCGAAGAGGTCTCGCAGTTGCTTTTGCTCTTCGGCGTTGTACCGCCGCTTGGCGGTTTCAATCTGAATCTGGCAACGCAGCAGAACAGCGTGAATCGACTGCTCAAGGAAACGATTCGTCACGCGCAGCTCGAAATTGATAGCGGGCGTGATCAGGTCACGCGCGGGCTCGGCAGAAACAATCTCAAATGAAAGATCGGGCATACGTTGTCGCAATCTGCGGAGTGCAACGTTCTTTCAGATGATCGAAAAACCCCGAAATCTGCTCCCAACCTTCTTCCCCGCCCGAAAATCCGCGCCAATACTTGCGCACGATTCCAGTCAGCTTGTAGCATTCATCGATCGGCGCTCGAAAGTACTCGCGCGCGCCGTTCATTCGATTAATGAGCAACGCTTCCACATCGGGCCTCAAGTTCAACAGGTGAGGATTGTCGTCTGTAATCTCCTGCCACGACTCCTGCTCCAGCGATGTCTCGGTCGGACCAGCGGGGCTCGGGTACACCGCTACGATTTGGTTACCGACGCTCGAATTGTAAATGAAGGCGAGACCGATGGGAATGCCCAGGCTGTTCCAGACCTGATCGGAAAGCGCGAACTCGCCCAGCATCCATGCATCGCGCGGCACTCGGCGAAGATTCGTCTCCCCGCTGCTCGCAAAAAGAATCGCACACGCGTCGCACGCACACACGAGCCGCCTCTTCTGTAGATCCACCAAATGCTGGTGATGCTCCGCCAACGGCGTTGCACAGAGATCGCAGTACTCCAGCTCCGGGCGGGTCGTGTTGACGAACTGCCGCAGCAACGCGAGTCCCCGCGCGGGAGTCTGGCCGCCGCGCTTCATAGGCGCACGCCGGCGAGCAGATCCGATACCGGCACAAAGCCCGGCGGAAGAGCTTCCTTCAATCCCTCAACAACAACGCTTGTGATCTCCGGCGCAGCCTGGAAGATTGCTTTCTCGATACTCGCCTTCACCGGCGTCCCGGACCACGTGCGCTGCGATTCGAAGTGGAGACGCACCACGCCTCCCTCAATCCCAACCAGAGACAGCTTCTTCACGCCGAGTGAGAAGAACATCTCTTCCAGCTTTTGCACGGCTCGAGCGACGCGCGTCTCCACATCGTCCGGATGCAGATTATGCAGCAGCAGCATACTGCTCGTCAAATCGTCGCCCAGGACTTGGTCAGCAATTGCTTCACCTGCGAGACCTGAGTCAAACACGATGTCCATCATGCGCTCCAGCCCCGCAGCGTGAAAATCAAGCACTGCCTTCAGCAAATCGATGATGACACTGCGCGCCTTCATATCCGGAATCACTTCCGCTTGGCGCACAAGCTCCTCGATTTTGTCGACCCACTCCTGCGAGCGGATCTCGTTATCGGCCATATGTTGATTGTGGGTTAGCGCTATGGGGGCGGCATGTGCGGCATGCGCGGATCGATCGGGTCGCGCGACTTCGGATTAATCGAAGTCGAATCACGCGCAGTCCGTGTCTTGCCCCCTTCCCGTCCGGGTTCACGCCCTTTGTGCTGGACTACTTCCTCGCCCCGGTTGGTTCCTTCCGTGTGTGACGAAATCTGCGATTTTGGTGTGTGCGGCATATCAGGTCTCTCGCTATCTAGTGTCTGCCGAACATCGACGAATGCTCCGCGCGCACTACCTTGCCGTTGCCCACGTACATATGCACGCCGCACGGCAGGCAGGGATCGAAGCTTCGTACGGCACGCATAATATCGATGCCCTTGAAATTCTCCGGCCCATTCTCTTCGAATATAGGCGTGTTTTGAATTGCATCTTCGTATGGTCCCGGCGTGCCGTAGACATCGCGCGGATTCGCATTCCACGGGGTCGGCGGATACGGATGATAGTTAGCAATCTTCCGATCGCGAATCACAACGTGGTGCGAAAGCACGCCGCGCACGGCCTCATGGAACCCGCATCCAATCGCATCGTCCGGCACCTTGAATTCGGCCCAGGTCTTCGTGTCGCCTTGTCGAACGCAATCCATCGCTTTTTCGACGAAATAGAGCGCCGCAGCAGCCGCATAGGCCTGAAAATAGGTCCGCGCACGATCGCGCTCAATAGCATTGCTCCACTTCGGAATTTCCCACTCGAACGATGTCTCGGGAAGCAGAGCCGTCTTGGGCAGATTGATTTGAACGCTGTGTCCGGTCGACTTGATGTATCCAATGTCCACCAAACCGTTCAATGCCGTCGACCATAAGCGCGCCAACGGACCGCCGCCCGTGTCGATCGCCAGATGATCGCCCGTCCGGTTGTCAAGCCACCTCGGCGACATTACCCACGTATAGTTCCCTTTGAAATCGCGCTTCTGTGGTCTCGGGATCGTGGTCTGGTTCCAGGGATGCCGTTTGTCTACTGGATTCCCTAGCGGGTCGCGTTTGACGAACGTTTCGCCGCGCTCGTCCCAATCGTCGTAATAAGAGCTGCCCAGCAGAATGCGCATCTGCAGATTGATATCGACTAAGTCGTTCGTGACTATTTCGCCGTCGACGATGATGCTTGGAGTGACATACATAGCCCGACCCCAATCGGACATGTGTTCGTACTTATAGTCGCAAACTACCGGATCGTTGAATGCGCCCCAGCAGCCCAACA
This sequence comes from Bryobacteraceae bacterium, assembly GCA_036276155.1. GTDB lineage: Bacteria > Acidobacteriota > Terriglobia > Bryobacterales > Bryobacteraceae > Bog-105. The sequence continues at coordinate 119,614 of DATBEG010000037.1, forward strand.
GAATGCGTCGCTGCCCAACTTTCTCGTATCCCGGAAGCGCGTCGTAAAAGAAGTCGAAGAGGTCGTCATGCAGCGGCACCACTTTCTTCATGAACTCGACATACTTCATCAGCCGCACCAGGTAGTCCGTAAACAGTTGGATTGTGGGAACTGTGCCTGTTCCACCCGGATACAGCGTCGACGGGTGAACGTGCCGCCCTTCCATCAGGCAGAACATCTCGCGCGTCATACGGCTCATCTGCAGCGCTTCACGGTAAAACTCACCCGTGAACGGATTCAGCGAACGCATGATATCCGCTATTGTCCGGAAGCCGTGGTGGTTGCTGCCCGGGGCTAGCGTTGTTTCCGCCTTCGCCAGCACGCCCGGATTTGTCTGCTTGACCATAGCTTCGCAGAAATCTACACCAACCAGGTTGTCCTGGAAAATGTTGTGATCGAACATATACTCGGCTGCTTCGCCGAGATTGATGATCCAGTCGCCTAAGATCGGCGTGGCCATCCCACAGGCCATGTTGGCTGCATAGACGGCGCACGTGGCGTGATTGTCGCCGCAGATGCCGCAAATGCGTGACGTAATGAACGGGGCATCGCGCGGATCTTTTCCCTGCATGAATATGCTGTAGCCGCGGAAAATCGAAGAAGTGCTGTAGCACTCCGCAACCTGCTTGTTATCAAAGTCGATCTTCGTGAAGATCCCGAGACTTCCCACGATCCGGGTAATCGGATCCCAGTTCATCTCAACCAGATTTCTTCCTTTTCGCTCCTGGCTGCTTACTGGTTCTGTTATCGTGGCCATTCAATTTACCCTTTCTTAGTAACTTACTGGCTGATAACCAGTCGTCAGTCTACTGCCGCGATGCCGCCACTTCGGTTCTTTGTTCGCGGTGTTGTTAGTAATCGACCGTAAGGTTCGCATCAGCGAGCCATAACTTACTGCAACCGTCGATGACAAAGTGGCGCCCGGAGGCTGATCCATAAACGGCATGAATTTATCCGGAAACCCCGGCATCGTGCAACCGATGCAGATACCGCCGACATTTGGACATCCCCCAATGCCGCGCATCCAGCCGCGCTTGGTTACGTTGCAATTCACCACCGGACCCCAGCAGCCGATCTTCACCAGGCACTTCGGAGAACCGTACTCGTGCGCGAAATCGCCCTGCTCGTAGTAACCAGCGCGGTCGCAGCCCTCATGTACCGTCTTGCCGAACAACCACGTCGGACGCAGTTGGTCATCAAGCGGAATGACAGGCGAAAGTCCGGCAGCCTGGTACAACAGATACAGAACCGTCTCCATCATGTTGTCCGGCTGTACCGGGCAGCCCGGCACGTTCACAATGGGCAGGCCTCCCGCCGATCGAAAATCCTTTCCGAGATAATCCACCAGGCCCATCGCGCCCGTCGGATTGCCCGCCATTGCGTGGATGCCGCCGTAAGTGGCGCACGTGCCGCACGCAATCACGCCCCATGCTTTCGATGCCAAGCGATCGATCCACTCGGTAGTGGTAATAGGCTGGCCGGTGTTGTAATCCGTTCCCTGGGCAGCCCAGTACCCTTCGCGCTTGATTTTTTCATTTGGAATCGACCCTTCCACAACCAGAACGAATGGATCTAGCCGACCTTTCTCGGCCTCATAGAACCATTTCATGAAGTCGTCACCGACTTCCATGGCCAACACTGGGTTGTGTAAGTGAACTTTTGGCAGACCGGGAATTGCGCCAAGCAGTACGTCTTCAATGCTCGGCTGCTCTGCTGCCGTAACGGACACCGTGTCACCGTCACAACTGAGCCCTGCGGTTAACCAAACGATGTGTACTTCGGAGACTCCCTTAGTACGGGAGGGTTGCTGCGGGAGCGACGCGGTCGCCATGCTTTAGTCTCCCTTCTGCAGCTAGATGCATCTCGCCGCAGAGTGCTTGTGTTACTTCCAGGTCGAATCTATCACAGCTTCGAAGGCCCGGAGCGAACTAAATTTATTCCCTAGCACTACTTACAGGTGTGAACCCGGTCGGACAGTCTAGTTGCACTACAAACTGCCGCTTGACCTAGGCTGATTCCACCATCGTTTGCCGGCACGGCACTATTGGTCCAGACCTCCAGACCACCGTCTTGCAGGCGTTTGTGAGCATCTTGCAGCAAAAGCTGGTTCTGAAATACACCGCCAGATAAAATCGCTAAGTCAATCGAGTTACGATTGCACAGCTTTTCGACCGTGTCGCACAAAGCCACTACAACAGTCGTGTGAAACTGGCGCGCAATGTCTTCAATGTTTTGCCCGTGTGCGCGGCATTCGATGACCTCTTTCAGCAACGGGCGGAAATCAAGTTGTTCGTCGCAGACTGCAAAAGCATACGGTTCTGTGGCTGAACTTTTTCTCGCGAGCTGTTCCACCCAGATCGCCGCCTGTCCTTCGAAACTGATTTCGCCCGTAAACCCGAGCACTGCCGCAACCGTGTCGAACAACCTCCCCATGGACGAAGTCGCAAAGGTCCGCAGTCGGCTCTCCACGAGTCGCTTGGCCGACGCATACCGGTCCGGAAAATGAAAGGGCTTAGCTCTTAAATTCGGCAGATCCACGATCTCGTGTAAGTAGCCGGCGGCACACTGCACAGGGAACCGCGCCGCAGAATCGCCTCCCGGCAACAGTGCCGGCCGCAGGTGAACGGCGCGCTCGAATCCCTCTCTCATGCTGCCGACGAAAAACTCCCCGCCCCAGATCGTCCCGTCGTCTCCATACCCAGTTCCGTCGAAACTCACCCCAACGACGCGCCGATCCCATGCTTGCCTCTCGGCGAGTACGGACCCCAAGTGTGCCCGATGATGTTGCACTGCTATACGCTTACAGGCACGCAACTCCTCGGCGTACAAGGTCGACACATACTCCGGATGCAGGTCATGCACCACCGTCAACTCCGCGGGATCGAGGCTGTACATTTCCAACAGATCCCGAATGGTCTCTTTGAACGCGGCGAATGCTTCGTAATGATCCAGGTCGCCAATATGCTGGCTCACGAAAGCCTGACCGTCGACCACCAAAGTGATGGTGTTCTTCAGGTCTGCACCCAGCGCAAGAATGGGCTTGCGAGTAGGCAGCGTTGTCACCACGCCGGGCGCGTAACCGCGTGAACGCCGTAGGATCATGGGCCCGAATTCACCCGCGCGAGCAACGGAATCATCTACTCGTCGCGCAATCGGCCGCTCCCCAATTAAGAACGCATCCTCCAAACCCGCCAAGCGCTCACGAGCCTCTTCGTCCCCGTACGCAATCGGCTCGCTCGAACGGTTCGCGCTTGTCATCACCAGCACAGCCGGCGCGCCCGCGGCAAACAGCAGATAATGCATCGGCGTGTACGCCAGCATCACCCCGAGTTCGTGAGTGCCCGGAGCAACGCCAGCCAGTTCCGTCTTCGCCGACGCAAGAACAATCGGCCGGGCGGTCGAACCCATCAATTTCTCTTCTTCCGGAGACAGATCCACTAACTCTCGCGCCATCTCGAGATCCCGCACCATCACGGCAAACGGTTTTTCTTTGCGGAACTTGCGCTGGCGCAGTTCCTGCACGGCTGCCGCACTCCGTGCATCACAGCTCAGGTGGTATCCGCCGATCCCCTTCACCGCCACGATGCCGCCTACGCGCAGAAGATCCGCCGCAGCGCTTATCGACGCTATATCGCCGGACACAATTTCACCGCCGCGTTCCAAAAAATAGTGCGGTCCACACACAGGACACGCCACCGGCTGCGCATGGAAACGGCGGTCAAGCGGATCATTGTACTGTCGGGCACACAGCGCATCCATCTTCCAGTGCGCCATAGTTGTACGCGCGCGATCGTAGGGAAGGCTTTCGATGATGCTATAGCGCGGCCCGCAATTTGTGCAATTGATGTACGGATATCGAAATCGCGCGTCGTTAGGATCGAACAGTTCCGCTAGGCACGCGTCGCAAACCGCCAAGTCCGGCGAAATCCGTACCGTCGGAGCGGCCGCTCGGTGGCTTTCGCGAATCTCGAATGCCGCCACATTCGCAGCAGTGTCTTGGGAAACGTCGATGCTCGCTAAAACGGCGGCCGGCGGCGTCTGATCGCGCAGCGCGCGCACGAAGCGCTCAATCGCCCCCGTGTCGCCTTCGACGTGAATCTCGACTCCGTCTTCCTGATTGAGCACCCAGCCGCGGAGTTCATGCGCACTCGCCAGCCGGTAAACAAAAGGCCGGAATCCGACGCCCTGAACAACACCGCGCACCCGAATCAGCCGCGCGGTCATCTACCCCCGGGTTCTTCATTTGCGGTGACGGATTGCACCACGCAGCCGTGCCCCTGCCAGCCGATCTGCACCACTTTGCCATCTTCCACCAGCACCGGCACAGTTCGTTGCCCACCTGTCAGTTCCTGCATTCGTTTTAGAGCTTCCGCATCCGCGTCCACGTCATACTCAACAAGCTCGCGGCGGTTGAATTCCAGCCAGTCGCGCAACTCCTGCGTGTACGGGCAGGTTGCCGTGCCGAAAAGTTCATACACGGGCATGGCCGATGGTCTCCATAAGTCCCCGAACTGTGTGATACATCGAAGCCTGCACTTCCTGAATGCGCGGAATGTAATCGGAGCGCACAATCAACGCGTGATCGGCCAGTCCGCGGCGCAGAATCTCGCCGCCATCGTAACCCAACAGCGCCACCGTAAGCAGGCCCCGCTTCCTGCCTTCTTCGAGCGCCAGAATCACGTTCTTAGATCCTCCGCTCGTCGAGATCGCTACCGCAATGTCATTCGTACGCGCCTGCGCAATCAACTGGCGAAGGAAAATCACCTCCGTCCCGACATCATTCGCGAGTGCCGTAATGTTCGCCGGCTCAAACGAAAGCGACACCGCAGGGATGGGCGAATACCCAGACGGCGGTGCCACGCAATCCATCGCCCAGTCGTTCGCGTCCGTCGCCGACCCTCCGTTTCCGAAGAGAATCAGCTTCCCTCCCCGTCGCACACGCTCAGCCATCGCTATCGCCGCCGCCGCCATCGCGTCTGCTTCCTCTGCCGCAACTTGCGCGCGTAGCTGCGCGTCTTCCTGCACCTTCATCCTGATCGAACTCGCAACCTGATCGAGAATGCTTTCCGTCTCCTGCTTCTTCCGACCCAGGAATGGGTAGAGGAATCCGGCCTCGCCCACATCGTGCCCGAGTTCCCGACGCTCGAAAAAGACGTGCACTGTTTCCCAGAGCGTGTGATACAGAATCTCAATCAGCTCCTGATGCGCAAACGGATCGCTCGGCGGCCTTTTGAGTGCATACGAACCGCGAGCGCCCGGCAGCGCGAACGTCATCGCCCCATGCGCGGCGGCCTCGCCCAAAGCTGCTTCCACTTCGGCGTCGCCTTCGGGCGGTCCGAAGCCCATCACCATGTCGTCAGGCTGCACCAGCGTTCGCAGCCAAGCCCCGAACAGCATCGACAAGTCAAGCGCTGGCAGCGCTCGCTTCCCCACGATCACGGGATGCACAAATTCGACCGAGACATGCTGCGCATCGGTCGCGCACGCGCCTTTCCCCATCGCCAACAGCCGGCCGCCACGGAGAAATCGCTCCGACATCTCGCGGGATGCCTCTGCCAGCGCCGATGACTCGCGCTCAAAGAAATCTTCAAACAGTTTATTGCGTTCAGCGAACGCCCTTTGTACGTGCTCTTTCAGCTCAGACGCTACCGTGGCCATGACGAGGAGTTAATCACCGTGCCGGCACTTAATCAAAATCAATGCGCCCTAGCAGATTCTCGGCAACGGATCGCCTACAAGCATATCGATGACGCGCGTTCCGCCGTAATCCGTCGTTCCAAGCACCGTCGCTTGAGGCTGCGCGCGCACTTCGCCAATCATCCTCGCGTCCTCGCCGCCCGGCACACTGCGTATCGCAGCAAGCGCCGCGTCTGCAAATTCCGGCGCAATTACAGCTATGAACTGCCCTTCATTAGCAATATGCAGCGGATCCAAACCCAGCAACTCACAAGCGCCGCGCACCCCGTCGTGAACCGGCACGCGCTCTTCGAACACCGTGACGCAGAGATCGCAATCGCGCGCCAGTTCGTTCAGGCACGTGGCAACACCGCCCCGCGTCGGATCGCGCATCCAGCGCACGCCGGCGCCCGCGCGTTCCGCCAACGCTTGCACAAACGGCAGCACCGGGCGAGTATCGGAGCGAATGTCAGCTTCCAGATCCAGTTCGCCGCGAGCCAGCAGAATCGTGATGCCGTGATCCCCAATCGGCCCGCTCAAAAGAACTTTGTCGCCCGGACGAACGTTGCGCGCCGAAATACTCAACCCCGGAATCGGCCGGCCCACGCCCGCAGTCGTGATGTACATGCGGTCGGCCTTGCCATGCTCCACCACTTTCGTGTCCCCGCCCGCAATTGAAACGCCCGCACGCTGTGCGGCGAGCGCCATCGCGCGCACTTCCGCTTCCAGCACCTCGGTCGGCAGCCCTGCTTCCAGAACGAACGTCACCACCAGGTTCTGCGCAACTGCACCCGCAACGGCCAGATCGTTGACCGTTCCGTTCACCGCAAGTTCTCCGATAGAGCCGCCCGGAAATCGCAACGGCTTCACAACAAAGCTGTCAGCCGTAATCGCTATTTGGGAACCGTTGACACTTACCAGCGCCGCGTCGCCAAGTGGTTCATCGCTCGCACTCACCAGAAGAGGTGCAAACAAGCCTTCCACCAGCCTACGGCTCGCCTTTCCTCCTGCGCCATGCGCCATCTCAATCTGCGCATCGCGAAATCGGATCTTCGGCGTAGCCGTGCTCATGTCAGGCGGGCACACTCACCGTTGTGTCAATCGTGGTCAGCGGCCTCTTGCGGTGTTCGTAGTTGTAGTAGGCCGCGCAGGAGCCTTCCGATGAAACCATCAGCGCGCCAATCGGATGCTCCGGCGTGCACTCTTTCCCGAACAGTTTGCACTGCACCGGTTTCAGGGCGCCCTTCAACACCTCGCCGCATTGCGCCGCCTTCGGATCGGTCACGCGCACGCCCGGCACTTCGAATCGCATCTCGGCATCCCACTCCGCGTAAGCCGCTTTGATGCCCAACGCCGATTGCGAGATGAACCCCATACCGCGCCACTCGAAGTACGGCCGCAGCTCAAATACCTCAGCCATTGCCTTCAGCGCAGCCATGTTTCCGTCCCACGGCACCACGCGCTTGTACTGGTTCTCCACTTTAGCTTCGCCGGCCTGCAATTGCCGCAGCAGCATCACGATCGACTGTAGAATATCCACTGGCTCGAATCCAGATACAGCAATCGGCTTGTTCTCATTCCGCGCAATCCATTCGTACGGCCTGCACCCGATCACTGTTGACACGTGCCCCGGCCCGATAAACGCGTCAATCCGCATATCCGGCGAATCCAGAATGGCGCGAATCGCCGGAATAATCGTCACGTGATTGCAGAAGACCGAAAAATTCCGCACGCCCAGATTTTTCGCACGTATCAACGTCAGCGCTGTCGAGGGGGCCGTCGTCTCAAAGCCGATCGCAAAAAACATCACATGCCGGTCCGAGTTCTTCTGCGCCAGCTTCAACGCGTCCGCAGGCGAATACACAATCCGCACATCAGCGCCCCGTGCCTTATGCTCCAACGGACTGCCTTCCCTGCCCGGCACGCGCATCATGTCTCCGAACGCAGTAAAAATCACATTCGCATCGCGCGCCATCGAAAGCCCGTCATCAATACGCCCCATCGGCAGCACGCAAACCGGACATCCTGGCCCGTGAATCAGCTCGATGTTCTCCGGCAGCAGGTCCTTCAACCCGAATCGGTAGATCGCGTGTGTGTGGCCGCCGCACACTTCCATAAAACGGTAATGCCGCGACGGATCGGCCAGCCGGCGAATCTCTTCGGCCGCCTTTTTGATCACCGCCGCATCGCGGAACTCGTCCACGTATTTCATTGCAGCGGTCCCCCATTTGTCTTCATCCAGTCCGGCGGACTCGGGCCGACAAAGCTCGTCTCCACCGTGCCGTAGCCTTGCGCTTCCTCGAGCGCCGCCGTGTCCTCGCCCATCATCGCGAGCATTCGCAACTGATCCTTCGCCTGCTCCTCGCTGATTTTGCTCATGGCGAATCCCACATGCACAAGCACCCAATCGCCGACGCTTGGCGGATCGTCTCGCAGGAGAGCCGTGTCAATGTGCCTGCGCACACCAACCACTTCCACTAGGGCTCGGCTGTCTTCGTCTTCGGGGACTTCAACTACCTTTGCTGGTATCGCGAGGCACATAGTTCCTCTGCGACCAATAGTACTCCCGCCCTGTCACTCCGCCGGCAACGAGTGATTTGCTGCAACCATATATACCCAACTCTGACCCGCCCAACTTTCGCCTTTCGTAGCTCCGTCCGCTGGTGGGACACTAAGTGCTGTTTCTGGGCCGACCCCACCGGCACGCATCAGCAGACTGTTTTTTGCGGATATTGGCCTTCTGCTGCCGATAACTCACACGAGCGCATGCCGATCGCAACTAACGAAGTTCCAACTCTCCAAAACCACCTTCACGACCTAAACGCCTCGCTCAACGACGGTACCAGCGATCATTCCGCGCAAGCTCGCGCGCGCGGAAAACAGCGATTTGAGCCGCCAGCTCTCGAGAATCTCGCCGCAACCGGCGTCCCGACCCCCGTCGTCGAGCAACTTGTCCTCAAGTTCCTTTACTTCAATGGCGACCTTATCGCCAGAGATCTATGTCGGATGATGGGCCTCAAATTCAGCCTTATCGAGGAGTTGATCGAGACTCTGAAACTACAACTCCTCGTTCAGGTAAAAAGTTCGCTTGGCTATGGCCCAGTCTCGGCCACGCTTTCCCTCACCGAAGCCGGACGCCGCGTCGCGCGCGACTACCTCGAAAACAATCAATACATCGGTCCCGTGCCCGTCCCTATTGATCAATACACGGCCGCCGTCCACGGCCAGCGCTTTCCCGCCAATTGGCTCAATCGCGAACGGCTGGCGGCCGCTTATTCACAACTCGTGATGTCGGATGCCACGCTCGATCAGATCGGGCCTGCAATCAGTTCGGGCAAGTCGTTCCTTATATACGGCCAGCCAGGCAACGGCAAAACCCAGATCGCCGAAGCCCTCGCAAATGTCAATACCACGGACATCTACGTCCCTTATGCCCTCGAAGCGCAAGGCAACATCATCCAGCTCTTCGATCCCATCTACCACAAGCTCTCGAACCACGGCGAGCAGACCGTTTACGATCCCGACACGGACGGCCGCTGGGCCCGTTGCCGCCGTCCCTTCATTGCCACTGGTGGCGAACTCTCGCTCAACATGCTCGACCTCAGCTTCAACCGCATCTCGAAGATTTACGACGCGCCCTTCCAATTGAAAGCGAACAACGGTATTTACCTGATCGACGACTTCGGGCGTCAGAAAGCCAGCGCTGCGGAAATTCTCAACCGCTGGATCGTCCCCATGGAGCGCCGCATCGACTATCTCTCCTTCGAAAACGGCGGCAAAATGACTGTCCCCTTCGAAACGTTCCTGGTCTTCTCCACCAACCTTACGCCCGACAAGCTGGGCGACGAAGCCTTCCTGCGTCGCATTCAGTACAAGATGTTGCTGCGCAGTCCGGACGAGCAGGAATTCCGCATCATCTTCACCAAGTTCGCGCAATCACAAGGCCTCACCGCCACGACCGAGCTTCTGGACAAGTTCATCGAGAAGCATTACAGGCGCGGCGGCAAGAAATTCCGCCGCTGCCATCCGCGTGACCTTCTGTCTCAAGTCGTCGATTACATCGGCTTCAAGCGCCTGCCTCACGAGCTGACAGAAGACCTCCTCGATCTAGCATTCGCAAGCTGCTTCCCCGTTATCACGGAGTTGACCGACACTTAACGGAACTCGAGATCCGAAAACTCTGGTCAACCCGCAGCGTGGCCGCTCGCTCCGGTTGAAATCCAGATTTCACGTAAAGAACTTGCAGAAACCTCCGTATCAGCAGCCCCGCGCCGACTGGCTGGCCAAGCGCGCCCATCGCATGCGGGGAATACTGCGCCCAGAATAGAACGAGCATGCGGCGTTACAGGAGACGCTCCTTAACCATATTTGACAGTAAGATAACGTCACGCTAGACTAATAGGGTTCGAGCTTTCGACGAGAGAGAATTAGTCTGTCCATGCGTACTGAAGTTCCGTCCAAGCATGAAATCGTTCGTGCCTGGCACGTGATTGACGCCAACGATGCAGTCCTCGGCCGGGTCGCCAGCCGTGCCGCTATGCTCTTGATGGGCAAGCACAAACCGACCTACGCACCGTCCATCGATACGGGCGATCACGTCATCATTATCAACGCCGCCAAGGTCAAGCTGACCGGCGGTAAAGAAGGTCAAAAGGTCTATCGCCGTCACACCGGTTACCCGGGCGGCCTGATCGAAACAGGCGCCGTCAAAATGCGCCAGACGCGTCCGGCACGAATGCTGGAACTCGCCGTTTCCGGCATGCTGCCGAAAACAAAGCTGGGGAAACAGATGTACCGCAAGCTCAAAGTCTATGCCGGTGAGCAGCATCCACATCAGGCGCAAAAGCCTTCAGTGTTAAGCGTTTAGCGTGAAAATAGAATGAAAGGGATTTAGTTGCCAGTGAAGTTAGTTCAGCAATTGGGAACCGGGCGTCGCAAGACTGCCACCGCGCGTGTCTTCCTCCGGCCCGGCAAGGGTCAGATCACGGTCAATCATCGGCCGTTTGAAAACTACTTTGTCAACGAGTCGGCGCGCGCCTACGTACGTCAGCCGCTGCTCGCGGCCGAGTTGGCCGACCGTTTTGATATTTTGATCCTCGCCGCCGGTGGAGGCGTGACCGGTCAGGCCGCTGCGGCTCGCCTCGGCATCGCCCGCGCACTTATCGAATTTAATTCCGAGCTCCGCGGCAAGCTTAAGGGGCTCGGTTTGCTTACGCGCGATGCTCGCGCTCATGAGCGAAAGAAGTACGGTCAGAAAGGCGCTCGCAAGCGCTTCCAGTTCTCCAAACGGTAGTACGTTCTTCTCGTTCCGTATCCATCCGCAAAAGGCGGTCCTTTTCAGGGCCATCTTTTGCCTAACCCGCTCTCGCTCCCAGTCACGCAAAATTCCGCTTTGGGCCCGCGTGCGATTGCGAGCGTAGACGGCTGACGTCTCATAGGAGATCATTTGCCATCGATTTCGATGAAAGAATTGCTCGAGGCCGGCGTTCACTTCGGGCACCAGACCAAGCGCTGGAATCCAAAGATGAAAGAGTACATCTTCGGCGAACGTAACGGGATCTATATTGTAGATCTCCAGAAAACCCTCAAACTGTTCAAGGACGCCATGCGCTACGTCGGTGAAATGGCCGCGCAAGGCAAAACGGTGCTGTTCGTCGGCACCAAGCGTCAGGCACAGGAGGCGATCGCAGAAGAAGCCACTCGCGCCAGCCAATTCTACGTCAACCAGCGCTGGCTGGGCGGTCTGCTCACCAATATCTCCACTGTGCAGCGCTCCATCAAACGACTGAAAGAACTCGACGCCATGTCGCTCGACAACGCCTATGAAGGACGAGCGAAGAAAGAAGTCGGTCGTCTCGAGCGCGAACGTAAGCACTTGCAGCAGAACCTCGCGGGCATTAAAGACATGAACGGCCTGCCTGATCTGCTCTTCGTCATCGATTCCAATAAAGAGTCCATCGCGGTGAAGGAAGCCCGCAAGCTCGGCATCCCCGTCGTTGCGGTTGTCGATACCAACTGCGATCCCGACGAAGTCGACTACGTAATTCCCGGCAACGACGACGCTCTTCGCGCAATTCGTCTGTTCACGACGAAGATCGCCGACGCCGTGGTTGAAGGCAAGGCGCTCGCCACCGAAACCGAATTCGCGGCTGAAAAGATCGTCACTGAGGACGAAGCCGCCGAACACACCCCGGAAGAAGAGTACGGTCATTATCTGGATCCCAAGTACGCCGAGCAACTGATGTCGGAAAGCTTGGCCACCAGCACCGAGCCCGAAGCTCCGCCCCGCAAGGGTCCTGGCAGTGAAGCGCCGGTTGAAGAGCCGGTCACCTCTGGCCTCGCCGAGAAGTAAGTTACAAAGCCGCGCTGCACGTTAGCGCGGCGGCAGTTCATCGGGCGACCGCGTCCTTCCGGACCGGTCGCTCTACGTGTGTAAGAGGATAAGAAGAGAATCCAACGAAAATGGCAGAAATTAGCGCACAATTAGTCAAACAGCTCCGCGAGCGCACCGGTGCCGGCATGATGGAGTGCAAGAAAGCGCTCGTCGAAGCAAATGGCGATCTCGGCGAAGCCGAAGTGGTTCTTCGCAAGCGCGGCATTGCAGCGGCAACCAAGAAAGAAACTCGTTCCACGAAGCAGGGTCTCGTTGCGTCCCACATCGCCGAAAACGGCAAAGTCGGCGTGCTCGTTGAGGTCAACTGTGAGTCCGATTTTGTCGCCCGCACCGATGATTTCCAGGCGCTCACCAACGACATCGCAGCCCACATCGCGCAGACCAAACCCACGCATGTCCGCATTGAGGATGTCACTGAGCAGGAGCGTGCACACTTCAAGGCGAACGAAGCTCTCTACGAACAAAAATTCGTTCACGATCAGAACACCACCATTTGCGAGCTCGTCAAGACGAAGATCGCCAAGCTCGGTGAAAACATCTCCGTTTCCCGATTCACTGTCTACGAAGTGAAAGGGACCGGTGTGGTCGGCAGCTATATCCACACCGGCGCGCAAATCGGCGTGTTACTCGAAGCTGGGCTCAGCTCCGACGAGATCGCAGCCAAAGAGGATTTCAAGATTCTGCTGCGCGACCTCGCTATGCAGATCGCTGCCGCCAATCCGCAGTATGTCAGTAAAGACGTTGTCCCGGCCGACGTTCTCGCGCGTGAGAAGAACATTCAGCGCGAGCGCGCTCTCAACGAAGGCAAACCCGAAAAGATGGTCGATAAGATCGCGGAAGGCCGGCTGACCAAGTTCTACGAAGAGGTCTGCCTCCTCGAACAGCCGTTCATTCGCGAAAACACCATCTCGGTTGCGGAGTTGATTCGCACTGCGAGTGGCAAGCTCGGAGGAACAATCATCGTATCGGCCTTTGTCCGCTTCAAGGTAGGCGATTCGGGCGACGTACCCGGCATCGAAGCGGCTCCCCTGCCCGTGACCGCATAAGCCTCGGATGGCAGCCTTCGAACGCATTCTTCTGAAGATTTCGGGAGAAGCTCTTGCTGGGCCTCTCTCGTTCGGTCTCGATCCCGACCGCGTTCTCGCTCTCGCTCGCGAAGTCGCCGAAGTGGCCCACAAAGGCGTACAACTCGGCCTGGTGCTAGGCGGCGGCAACATCTTCCGCGGCGTTGCGGCAGCAGCTCACGACATGGATCGCGTCACCGGTGATCATATGGGTATGCTGGCAACTGTCATAAACGCGCTCGCGTTTCAGGACGCGCTCGAACGCGAGGGCATTCCCACCCGCGTCATGACTGCAATCCAGATGCACCAGGTCGCCGAACCGTACATCAGGCGTCGCGCTATCCGGCATCTCGAAAAGGGCCGCATCGTCATCTTCGCCGCCGGCACCTCGAATCCCTATTTTTCGACCGACACGGCAGCCACGCTCCGCGGCCTGGAAATTCACGCCCAGATCGTCGCTAAAGCAACCAGCGTCGACGGTGTCTACGACCAAGATCCAAAGAAGTTTCCAAACGCAGTCAAGTACCAAGAGATCACCTACACCGAGGTTCTTTCGAAAGCGCTCGGCGTCATGGACGCTTCTGCAGTGGCCATGTGCCGTGATAATCGCTTGCCCATTACGGTTTTCGACCTCAAAGTAACGGGCAATATAATGCGTATGGCGATGGGCGAGCCCATCGGAACGATCATCCGGTAAACGCAAGATGAAACAGGAACAGAACGCACCCGCTGCTACTAGCAGCCAATTCAAGAACATCAAAGAGGTAGAGTCGAATGCCCGCACGCGCATGGACAAGGTCCTGACCGATCTGCAAGGCGAAATGGGGCACTTCCGCACTGGGCGCGCTTCCATCAATCTCCTCGATACCGTTCGCGTCGACTACTACGGTTCGCCTGTGCCTTTGAATCAGGTGGCCCAACTGCACGTCCCCGAGCCGGCCATGATCACTGTGCAGCCCTGGGACACCTCGCAGATTCGAGAAATCGAAAAAGCCATTCGCAATGCCGATCTTGGTTTGAATCCGTCTAACGACGGCAAAATCGTCCGTGTCCCGATTCCGCCGCTCACCGAAGAACGCCGTCGCGATCTCGCCAAGAAGCTGAGCCATGTCGCCGAAGAGCGCCGCGTCGGTTTGCGCAACATCCGCCGTGAGGCCAACGATCAGTTGAAGAAGCTGTTGAAGGACAAGATCATCAGCGAAGACGAAGAACGTCAGGCGCTCGAGTCCATTCAGAAGCTCACCGACGGCCAGATTTCGAAGGTCGATCAGATCGCCAAGGCGAAAGAGAAAGAAATTCTCGAGTTCAAATAAGTGCCTCGGCTGAGCGTTGACGAACTCGCACGCGTGTTGACGCTCGACGAGTTCGAATCACTGGCGCAGCAGCACATGAGTCATGCGGCGTACGAATACGTCGCGGGCGGCGCTGGATCGGATCTCACCGTTGCTGACAACCGTGCGGCATTCAGTCGTATCCGGCTGAACCCGCGTGTGCTCGTCGATGTCACGAAGATCGACACACGGCTGAAGCTCTTCAGCCGCGAGTACGAATACCCGATCCTCCTCGCTCCCGCCGGCTATCACAAGCTCGTGCATCCGGAAGGCGAGATAGAGACGGTTGCCGGTGCAAACCTCGCGCAAGCAACGCTCGTCGCGGCCTCATTTTCAACGGTCACCGTCGAACAGATGGCCGCGATCGCGAAACGGCCGTTGTGGTTCCAGCTTTATGTACAGTCTGATCGCGGATTTACCAAAGCACTCCTGGACCGTGCCGTCGCGGCCGGCTGTGAAGCAATCGTCGTCACTGTCGATGTGCCGGTGAACGGCCCCCGTGATCGCGAGCTGCGAGCCGGCTTCAAGTTGCCGCCCGGAGTAGAACGTGCAAATTTGTCCGGCCTTGGTACCGCGATCTCCGCGGCGGCGCATCGTCCTATCGGCCGCAATATCTACGCCGCAACCCACGGTGCTGATGTCACGTGGAAAGATATCGCTTGGCTTCGCGCACACTTGAAAGTAAAACTTCTGCTCAAAGGCGTCCTGCATCCCGAAGATGCCGAGATCGCGGCGCTCGAATGCTGCGATGGCGTCATTGTTTCTAACCACGGTGGCCGCAGCCTTGACACTGTGCCCGCCGGGATTGACGCCCTGCCCGCAATCGCGGAGAACCTTCGCGGCCGCGTCCCGATCCTGATGGACGGCGGCGTTCGCCGCGGCATTGATGTCTTCAAAGCCCTCGCGCGAGGCGCCGATGCAGTCATGATCGGACGCCCCTATCTATATGGATTAGCTGCGGGCGGAGCAGCCGGTGTCGGCCGAGTCATAGAAATTCTGCGAACCGAACTCGAAATGACAATGGGCCTGGTCGGCTGCACCTCACTCGGGCAGATTACGAACCGCTTCTTGCTGTGAAGAGCTGATTGTCATGGGTTAGGCTAACGATTGAGATGGCCGGCAACGGACTCATCGTAGGTGATTCCGTTCTTTTCGAGTAAATTTCCCAAGGAGCGATCCAGTGCGACGCGCGCCTTGATCCACACACTCCGCGCAGCCACTTCGCTTGATCGTGCCTGCGCCAGATAGCTTTCTTGCTGAATAACCAGGAAGTTAGTCGAGGCTCCGACGGAGAGCTTGTCCTTCTCTGCCTCGACCAGCACTTCCTGATACTGCCGGCTCTGGATGGCTGCATTCAGGGCCGATCTCGCAGTCTGAAGCGCAACAACGGAGTTCTCAACCTGCTCCCGAACCTGATTCGCGAGTAACTGAGTTCGTGCCTGAGCCTGTCGCGTCGTCAGCAGATCACGCGCGGCGTCGGCCTCCGCAACGTGGTTCTTCAGCGGCAGATTGAATTGAATGCCGGCCTGGTAGATACGCGAAAGGCGCAACCCAGCGACGCCGAGGTCGGTCGGAGCCGTAATCAATCCCGTTCCTGGTGTACCCAGCGTCGTAAACGGTACTTCGGTACTGCCACGCGTCTGGAAGTTGCCGACAACATCGATCTGCGGCTTGACAGCGTTGTTTGAGGCCTTGAGTGCGATCTCACCCGTCTCCACTTGCAGCGTCGCTTGTGCGAGATCAGGCCGCTCAGTCAGGGCTTCATGAACAAGATCGTTCAATGAAGCTAGATTATCGCTCGGCGGGATATCGATAGGGTCTGTCGGGACAATCGGAAGGCTGCCGAAGATCGGGTCGGCGGTTCCTTGACGTGACAGTTGGGACTTCAGGATCACTTCCTGCTGCTTGACTAGGCCTTGCGCTTGAATGAGTGCAAGCTCGCTGGATGCAACCAGCGACTGCGCCTGCGTGAGTCCAATGGGAGCGAGGGTTCCCTGCTCTACCTGGGAACGATCATCTTCAAGCAGCTTCTGCGCCGCTGTAAGCGTCTGTTGCTGAACGCGAACGTTCTCGTTCAGGCTGACCAGATCGTAGTAGAGCCGCGAGATGCCGTAGACCGTGCTGATGAGCTGCTGATAGAAGATGAGCCGGGAGATCTGTTCGTTGATGTGCGATATGCGGATGTAGCGCAAGTTAATGTCGCGACCTCGCCCGCGGAACAAAGGCTGCGTCACCGTCAGCGAGGTATTCGGCTGCGCGAAGGGGTTGAGATTGCCCTGATTTGAATACAGAGATTGCGCCGCGTTATTGAGATCAACTTCCACTTGTGTGCCGTAGCCGAAGCCCTGAACGAGGGCGTAGTTGGCCGTCAAGAAATCCAGCGTGCCTGGATTCGTAGCCAGTCCTGCGGCTGATGTCAGCGTCGTTCCATTCGAGCGCTGGAAGTACGTGTTTTGCCCAACCAGCGTCGGCTGAAACGTCGGCACGGTCGGGCCGGCTGCATAGCCCGCAGTGTCTTGCACCGACAGGTTGGTCTGAGTCTCGGTCAACTCATTGAGCGGGCTTAAATCGTTGATGGTCGGCGTCGTCGGTGTGACGCTCGAGGCCGCGCTGTTCAGTAGTGGACTCCCCGGTCCACCAACACCGGTCGGCGATTCGAAATAGCTGTAATCAATGCCCCTTAGATTGCCACCTCCTGACGCGCGCAGTGCTTCGGTACCCGCGATCGACAGTTCGTAGCGTTCGACTTCGATGTCAAGGTTGTTCTCGATTGCCAAAGCAATCGCGTCGTAAAGCGACAGACGGAGAGCGCCATCATGCACTAGCGAGCGTGCCCGGTCTGCAGGTCCCAAGAACAGTGGGGGTGCATGGGGACTGCGGTAGGGGGCGATGAAGTCAAGGAAGGACGACTTGCCCTGTATATTGGCCTTCTCTAGCTTCGGCTGCTTACTATCGTCTTCGATGTGATGAATGATCTGCGATTGCTGTTCTTGGGCGACCAGCAATCCACAGCAAAAGAGCGCGGCCAACGCTCTCATTGCTTCTTGCCCACGCCTTTCTTGCTGCTCTTCTGAGCCGAGTTATCAAGCCTCTGCTCACCGTATTGGCCGGTGTTGGCTGCGGATTGGCCGCTCTGTCCGCCCATTTGCGGCTGGCCCTGCTTTTTCGGGAACTGCGGGTCAATTTTCACGCCTTCATTAACAGCGTCAGTGACCGTTGTAGCGATGACATCGCCTTCCTTCAAGCCGCCGCTGATTTCCGATTCGTCACCGTAATCACGCCCAATCTGAATGGGCTGGAAGTGCACGACGTTATTGTTGTCAATCCGGTAGACGCCCGTCTTTCCATTGCGCACGACGATCGCCGCTCCCGGAATAAGCAAAGGCGGCTCCCCTTTCGTCTGAATGAAGTTCACGACGACGTACATACCGGGCAGCAGCATGCCACGGCGATTGTCGGCCGAGACTTCAACGAGTAACGTGCGCGTGTTTTGGTCAATCGAGGACGACGTGCGCGTCACTGCTCCGTCGAATCTGTCATGCGGCCTCTCCTGAAAGAACAGTTCGGCCCTTTCGCCGCTGCGGATGTTATCCGAATATGCTTCGGGTACAGACACCAGAACCCGAAGGCGGTCAATACTGGCGATGCCGAACATTTCCCCGCCCTGCGCGCCACCCGTTGGCGGAGTCGCCGATGAACTCACTGAACCGGACGAACCTTCGTTGTTCCCCTGTGCGCCGGCAAGACTCGTTCCCGGGCTGGCTGGTGTATTCGATACCGGAGCGCCTGTTCCCTGCGCCGTGATGAGTGATCCGACATCTACGTTGCGCGCTGTAATGACTCCATTGAAGGGTGCACGCACCTGCTCGTATTGCTGCAGAACGACTAAGCGCTCGAGGTTGTCTCGATTGCCCTGAACCGTGTTCTCAGCGGCGCGGACATTCGCTTCCGCGACACGAAAATTCGCTTCCTGCGTATCGCCGTCCTGACGCGAAAACACACCTTTCCCAACAAGAACCTTATATCGGTCCCAAGTAACTGAAGCGAGTTGAAGCTGAGCCTGCACCTGCCCCAGGGCTGATTGACTCTGAGCAAGTTGCGAACGAGCCTGTGCAACCTGTTTGTCCAGATCGGGGGCATCGATTGTCGCAAGCAACTGTCCCGTGTGCACGCGATCTCCGATGTCCACGAAACGGCGCGTCACATAACCAGAAGCACGGGCGTATATGTACGCCTCGGTATAGGCGAGCGTAGTTCCCGGCACCATCAACGTGGTGGTCGAGGGAGAATCGCGCACCTGCTGGACGTCCACACGCGGCAAAGCCTGACTTCGCTGCCGCGCTTGCTGATCGATCTCTTCGTTGCGCTTGTGTCTGGGTAGAAACCCGACAAAGAAGACGACTACTGCTGCAATGACAACCAGCAGGACAAAGATAAACCACTTGCGTGGGGAATGACCCGGCCGGGGTTGCTGCTGTTCGCGACCGTGTTCATCCTTCGGTGGCGGCTTATCTGGAATGTCTGATGCTGCGATGTATTCTTCAGCCATGCTTACGATTCCTGGGGACGCGGCTGGCTTTGCGGATGAGCCGGTTTGCCTTCGGGATCCAGTTCTCCTTTGTACTCTTTGTCGATGCGCTCGTCATAATTGACGGGAATTCTGCCTCGCAGGAATGAGTAGATGATCGGCACGATGAATAAGGTACCGACCGTTGCGACCAGAAGTCCGCCGATGACAGCTCTTCCAAGTGGCGCATTCTGTTCGCCGCCTTCGCCAAACGCCAGCGCCATGGGCAGCATACCGATGATCATCGCGAGCGCGGTCATAATGACAGGACGCAAACGGATGAAGCCCGCCGCCAACGCGGCCTGAACAGGATCGGGTTGATTCATCCGCTCATCATTTGCAAACACAACCAGAAGAATCGAGTTCGCTGTCGCGACACCGATCGTCATGATCGAGCCCATCAACGACGGTACGTTGAATGTCGTTCCGGTTAGAAACAGCATCCATAGGATGCCCGAGAAGGCTCCGGGCAGGGCCATCAGAATGATGAACGGATCAAGCCAACTCTGGAAGTTCACGGCCATGAGCAAATAGACGATGATCACTGCGAAACCGATTCCGAGCAGCAGTCGCGAAAACGATTGCTCCATGGTGGTGACTTCCCCTCGTAAATCGATGAACGTCCCGCCTGGAAGACTCTTCTGCTCCTTGATGATGTCGTGAATTTGATCTGCGACGCCGCCCAGATCGCGCCGGTCCACGTCAGCATAGATGTCGAATGTTGGCTGGATGTTGTAGTGGTCGATGACGATAGGCAACGTTTGCCGCTGAAGCGTGGCAAGATTCGCAAGGAGCTGGCTGTTGTTTCCGTTGCTGGCGGTGATTGGGATGCGCTGCATCGCTTCAAAGGAATCAATGCGATATTGAGGCGCCTGCGCAACCACCTGATAGTTGACTCCATTCTGCGGGTTCAGCCATTGATTCGGCGCGGTTTGGCCGCTGCCGGACAAAGAGATCAGCATGCTGTTCGCAACGTCTTTTTGCTGCAACCCGATCTGTTGCGCTTTGCCGCGATCGACATTCACCATGACAGTCGGATAAGCGATCTGTTGATGTATGTGAACATCGACGGCACCCGGGATGGCCATTACCTTATGAAGCAGAGTCTGCGCGATCTTGTAATTTGCCTCCGGATTCCGGCCTACAACCTGCAAATCTATCGGCGCAGGAAGACCGAAATCCAGAATCTGGTTGGTCATGTTGGCAGGTGTGAAGAAAAAGATCTCTTGCGGAAAGCGTTGCGCCAGTTCGCGCCGTAATTGACGCGTCAGTTCCAGGGTCTCTCTTTTGCCCGGTTTGAGAGCGATCAGGATATCGCCATCGGAGTTGCTGATTGTCGCGTTGTCCCCAAAGGCGATGTTGATACCGCCGTTCGGGAGCCCGATGTTGTCCAGAATCATATCGATGCGCTCTTGCGGAAGAATTTGGCGAATGGCGGCTTCCACAGAGGCAAAGATCATCTCCGATTGCTCGATGCGGGTTCCCGGCGGCGGTACAACATGCAACCGCATTTGACCGGAATCGACGTACGGGAAGAAGTCGCGGCCGATGACCAGCGTCAGCAGCGACGAACCGAGGATAAAAATGCCAAACAGAATGAGAACGGTTGCACGGTGATGAAGTGCCCAGTTCAGCCACCCGCGATATCGATGTCGAAACTTTTCAAAATGATGTTCGAACCGTTCATGAACATGCCACACCCAGTTCTTGCCAGCCTCGGCCTCTACACCGGGCTGAGGTTGATAGAGCGGGACTTCCGCAGGCAGCAGGTAATGCATCATCGTCGGCACCAAGGTCCGGGAGAGGAAATACGACGCGAGCATCGCGAACACGACAGCCATGGCCAGTGGCGTGAACAGATACTTTGCCGCGCCGGTCAAAAGAACAACGGGCAGAAAAACAATACAGATAGAAAGAGTGGAAACAAGCGCTGGCGCAGCCACCTGACTCGCGCTGTCGAGAATGGCGTGAACCAGCGGATTACCCGGTGTGGCGAGATTGCGGTGCGTGTTTTCAATTTCGACAGTCGCGTCGTCGACCAAAATGCCGACGGCCAGCGCAAGGCCGCCCAGCGTCATGACATTGATGGTTTCTCCCAGCGCGGCAAGAATGCAGATGGACGTCAGGATCGACAAAGGGATGGATATGCAGACGATCAGGGTGCTGCGCCAGCTACCGAGAAACAACAGGATCATCAGCGCGGTGAGCCCAGCGGCGATACCCGCCTCGCGCAAAACTTCGTCGATGGAGTTTCGGACGAAAACAGATTGATCGAAAAGCGGAGTGATGCGGAGAGCGGAGGGCAGATCCGCCTTTACACGGGGAAGCGCGTCTTTGATGGACTTCACAATGTCGAGTGTCGAAGCTTTACCGTTCTTCAGAACTTCCAGCAAAGCGGACCGTTGACCGTCTTCACGCACTACGTTGGTCTGGACGGAGAATCCGTTGCGGATCTGGCCGATGTCCTTCATGTAAACTATGGCGCCGTTGGATGCGCGAATCGGCAGATCGTTCAAGGCGGCTACGGTTTCGGGGCTGCTGTTTACGCGGACTAAGTACTCTGTGCCGCCTACACGAGCCGTTCCCGCCGGCAGAATCAGATTCTGGGCATTCAAGG
This sequence comes from Bryobacteraceae bacterium, assembly GCA_036276155.1. Taxonomy (GTDB): domain Bacteria; phylum Acidobacteriota; class Terriglobia; order Bryobacterales; family Bryobacteraceae; genus Bog-105. The sequence goes on from DATBEG010000037.1 coordinate 141,302, forward strand.
CGTTCGAAATGTCGACGCCCGAAAGGTGTTTCGCATACATCGCGTTTGGATCAAGATCCACCATAATCTGGCGCGTTTTGCCGCCCCACGGCAGCGGAAGCGACGCGCCCTGCACAGTAGCCAGACGAGTACGGATGAAGTTCAGGCCGAGGTCGTAGAGGTCCTGTTCGGTTAATCCCTGGCCGCTGAGGCCAAGTTGCAGGATGGGAACGCTCGAGGCGTCGTATTTAAGGATCGCCGGCGGGAAGATGCCGGGCGGCAGCACGCGCAGTATGGTCTGCACAATAGACGTGACTTGCGAAAGAGCCAGCGAGACATCCGCTTTGGGCTGGAAGAACACGCGGATGACCGAGACGCCCGTGTACGACTCCGACTCCATATGCTCGATATCGTTGACGGTAGTTGTCATCGCACGTTCGCAGATAGTAACAACGCGCTTTTCCATGTCATCCGGAGTCAGACCCGTGTAAGTCCACACCACGCTAACGACGGGGATGTTGATGTAAGGAAAAATATCTTTAGGTGCGGCAATGGACGCGATTGCACCCAGAACCAGCACCAGCACAGAAAAGACAACAAAGGTGTAAGGGCGCCTCAGCGCGAGGTGAACTATCCACATTTAGGGCCTCAGGCGCAACGCGGCACAGAGAAGGAACTAATTGAAAAATGTAACTCAGGCAGGCAATTCTTCAGCGGACGGATAACCATGTTGCTCTCGGCCAATCTTACCGTCATACATGGTGGTGGTCTTGAAAAGTTCTGTATGACCGTCGGCTGCCTCTTCGCGGCAGCGATCCCGAAGTTCCTGCATCCGGGCTCCGGAAAGCGGCGAGAAGTTCATGGCAGCCTCGAGATTTTGCCTTAACACTTCGATCGAGTTGATGCCACTTATGGTTGTCGCAACCGGAAGACTCATCGCATAATGCAGCGCTTCCGCGGGTGTCACTCCGCCCCATTTGATGAGTTCACCGCTCCCGCCCATGCTCTTCATACCAAGGACTGCGACGCCCTGTTTCAGCGCTTCGGGGAGCACGTGCATTTCGAAGCTCCGAAACGTGCCATCCATCGCATTCAGTGGCATTTGCACCGTGTCGAATGGAAACCCCTGCGACAGCATACGCAAGTGAATCGACGGGTCCTTGTGGCCGGTGAAGCCGATAAAACGCACCTTGCCCTGCTTCTTTGCCTCAAGCAGCGCCTCGGCAGAGCCGTCCGGAGCGAAGATCAGATCCGGGTCGTTTTCGTAAACGACTTCGTGGATCTGCCACACATCCAGATGATCTGTCCGCAAGCGCCGAAGTGAGTCCTCGAGCATCTGCATCGCGACTTGCTTGCCGCGCCCATGGGTGCAGACCTTCGTCATGAGAATCACTTCTTTTCGGCGATCGCCGAGCGCTTTGCCCATCCACTCTTCACTCCTGCCGTCGTGATACTCCCAGGCGTTATCGAAGAAGTTGATGCCGTGATCGAGAGCGTGGCTTACGATCTCATTGGCTTCGTCTTGAGACTTTGCCGCGCCGAGATGGAAGCCTCCCAGGCCGATGATCGAGACATCAAGATCCGTTTTTCCGAATTTCCGTCTTGGAACTATTCCGGTTGCCATACTCAATCCGTTCATCACTACTTAGCCGAGGGGAACGCATCACCGGTATTTTGCGTAGCGCGAACCATCTCCTTAACCTCTTTCGATTGCATGTCGAGCGGAAAACTGTGTGCGAGGCGCGCCTCGGGATTGTCGAATTTCAGACTGACCTTATAAGGCTCGTAACGGCCATCGGCGGCGTGCTTCGCCACGCGCTGCCGAATGGATGACATTTCGGCTTCGTTGAGTGGCCGGAAGCCTTGCGCAATTTTGAGATTTTGTTCAAGTACATCCATCTTTTCCATCCCGGTGATGGTGGTAGTTATAGGCAAGCTCATGGCATAGCGCAGCGAATCTTCCGCGCTGATGACACCGGCTTTAACAGCAGGTCCGGAGCCGCTTAGCGGCTTCATACCCAGAATGGCAATATCGCGACGGTTCAGTTCAGGGACAACTTGCTTTTCGAAGCTGCGAAAAGTGCCGTCAAACGGGTTCAGCGGCATCTGCACTGAATCGAAGGGGAACCCGGTTTCAAGCATCGCAAGATGGATCTTCGGGTCTTTATGGCCGGTGAAGCCGACGAAGCGGACCTTACCGTCCTTCTTCGCCTGCTCGAGCGCTTCGGCTGCGCCATTGGGACGGATAAATAGCGCGGGGTCGTTCTCGAAAGAAACGCCGTGGATCTGCCAGAGATCGAGATAATCCGTTTGTAAACGACGGAGCGATTCTTCGAGCATGCGAAGGGCGAGGCTTTTCTCGCGGCCATGAGTACAGACTTTGGTCATGAGGAAGACCTGCTGGCGCTTGCCTTTTAATCCGCCGCCCATCCAAATTTCGGATTTGCCGCGGTGGTACTCCCAGCAGTTATCGAAGAATGTGATGCCGCCATCGACTGCACGTGCGACAAGTTGGTGCGCGGTCTTCTCATCGTCGGCATCACCGAGATGATGACCGCCGAATCCGAGAGCCGAGATCCGCACCCCCGTTTTTCCGAATGCTCTTGTGGGAATCTGTCGGGTGTCTGGCATGCTCTTCGATTAAATTCCTTCATGGGACCATTGGCAAGTTGCCAATGTTACAAGTGCACGTAGATTGCCGAGGTGAGCGGCTCAGGACGGAATATATTCAATGGCGAATCAGGATCTGCAGTACGACTCGATAGTTATCGGCTCGGGACAGGGCGGCAACCCCCTAGCAGTGCAACTGGCGGGACGAGGCGAACGAGTCGCGCTAATTGAATCTGGTCTGCTTGGCGGGACATGCGTCAACACAGGATGCACCCCAACCAAGACCATGGTGGCGAGCGCACAGGTCGCACATTACGCTCGTAACGGGCAGCGCTGGGGCGTGCATGTCTCGGACATGCATGTCGAATTAGCGACAGTTATGCGGCGCAAGACCAAGGTGGTGACTGAGTTTCGCTCGGGCTGGGAGAAGAAGGTGGATCAACCCGGCATGCCCCGTCTGCATCGCGGCAGGGCGCGGTTTGTGGGCATGAAGCGAGTGGAAGTGAACGGAGAGACGCTGGCGGGCAAGCGCATTTTCATCGATACCGGCGGATCGCCGACTATCCCGCACATTCAAGGACTGGATAGTGTGCCGTTTCTGACGAATGTCAGCATGCTTGAGTTGACGGAGATTCCGCAGCATTTGGTCGTGCTGGGCGGCGGGTATGTCGGACTCGAGTTCGGGCAGATGTTCCGGCGATTCGGTAGTGAAGTGACGGTTGTCCAAAGCCGGGACCGAATTCTGGCGGATGAAGATGAGGACGTTAGCACCACGCTGCGCATGTGCCTGGAAGCGGAAGGCATCAAGATTTATACCGGAGCGAAGGCGATTGCAGCGCGGGGCACGCAGGGCAGCATCGAACTCGATGTGGCGAAAGAGGATCTGACAGAGACGGTTCAGGGCTCGCATCTGCTAGTAGCAGCCGGCCGTACGCCCAATACCAAAGACCTTTCACTACACCAGACCGGCGTTAAGACGAACCAGAAGGGCTTCGTTGTGGTGAACGACCGGCTGGAGACAACGGCACCGGACGTGTGGGCGCTCGGCGATGTGACAGGCGGACCGGCTTTTACACACATCTCATACAACGATTATCAGATTATTTGGGCGAATCTGTTCGAAAGCAAAGACCTGCGCACCTCCCAGAGGCTGGTGCCGTATGCGGTGTATACGGACCCGACGCTGGGACGTGTGGGCATAACGGAGGCGCAGGCGCGGCGCGAGGGACGGAGACTGAAGATCGGCAAAGTGCAGATGACACATGTCGCACGGGCGATTGAGCGCGATGAGACGCAAGGCTTCATGAAAATTGTGGTAGATGCCGCGACGGATCAGGTTTTAGGAGCAGCGATTTTGAGTGTTGAAGGCGGCGAACTTGTGCAGATACTGAGCACGCTCATGCTGGCGAAGCAGCGTTACACGCTATTGAAAGGCGCGATCTACATTCATCCGACCTTGACCGAGGGATTTTTCAGGTTGATGGACAGCGTCAAGGAGGTTGACTAATTTAATAGCGCTGTTTGCGGGCCGAAGAACCATCGATGCTGAAGCGGCCAGGACCGGCAAAAAATATGGTGAGCGCGGCTCCGACATAGGTATAAGCGAGCTCACCGCTATGCGGACCAGACAAGGCGAAGTGATGCACGGCCACAAATGCTGTGCCGATGATAATGGCGCAATATAGAGCCGCCCATCGCGTCGCGATACCGATGACTAGCAACAGCGAGCAGATGCCATCCGAAATCATCGCAAGCAGGAGGCTCGAGTGGGGGCCGATGTGCAACGGATCGGGAAAGTGCTGGGCCATTGTCGGAAAGTGGAAGATTTTTTCGATGCCGTGTTTATAGAAGAGCATCAGGCCGAACCACACGCGCAGAAGCAGAAGCGCGAAATCATAGCTGTTTGGAAGGAAGCTAAGCGTAATCAGCTTTCTCATTGCCAGTATTGTCGCTTATGCGATTGGACGTGCGCTATGTTTTTCATACATGCGACATCTGCTGATCGCCCTGGTTTTTCAAACGGCTGTTTTCTCAGCGCCGGCAAATTATTTTTCGGAGATGCATTATCGCCTGATTGGACCCTTTCGCGGCGGAAGAACGGTTGCGATCAGCGGATTGGGTCAAGAGCCAAACGTGTTCTACATGGCGCCGACCGACGGCGGAGTCTGGAAGAGCACGGATTACGGCAACACATGGATGCCAATCTTCGAGGGACAGGATAGTGGCTCCGTTGGCGCGCTGGCGGTAGCTCCTTCGGACCCGAATGTCATTTACGTGGGCAGCGGCGAAGGACTGCAGCGACCGGATTTGTCTGTCGGTGACGGCATTTATAAGTCGACGGACGCGGGTAAGACATGGGAGCACCTGGGACTGCGGGAGGGAGAGCAGATCTCGTCGTTGATTATCGATCCGAATGATCCGAATCGCTTATTTGTTGCGGTGCTCGGGCACCCGTATGGTGCAAATACGGAACGGGGTGTGTATCGTTCGCTGAATGGCGGGAAAACTTTCGAACAGGTGCTTTATAAGGATGAGAACACGGGGTCGTCCCAAGTGGCGTTCGATCCGAAAGACCCGCAAACGGTGTACGCAGCGTTGTGGGCGGCGCGGCAGATGCCGTGGGAATCGGGATTGAATGGACCCGGCAGCGGGCTGTTCAAATCAAGCGACGGCGGAAACAGCTGGAAGCAACTGACGGAGGGACTGCCGACCTTCGCACAGGGGCTCGGGCGAATCGGGTTTGGGATTGCGCCGAGCGAGCCAAACCGTATATACGCACTGGTGGAAGCGAACCCGGCGAACGGAGGGTTGTACCGCTCCAACGATGCGGGCGCGACCTGGCAGAAAGTGAATAGTGAGAACCGCATTTATGGGCGAGGAAGCGATTTTGCGTGTGTGGTTGTGGATCCGGTCAACCCGGACGTGATTTACGTTGCGAATACGACGACCTATCGGTCCACAAATGGCGGGCGCGATTTTGTCGGCATCAAAGGCGCACCGGGTGGCGACGATTACCACAGCATCTGGATCAATCCCAAGAACCCCAACATCATTTTTCTTGGTCTTGACCAGGGCGCGACGTTGAGCGTGAATGGCGGTCAGACCTGGAGTTCCTGGTACAACCAACCGACGGCGCAGTTCTATCACGTGATTACCGATAATCGGTTCCCGTACTGGGTTTATGGCGGCCAACAGGAGAGTGGTTCGGCAGCGGTGGAGAGCCGCAGCGATGACGGGTCGATCAGTTTCCGAAACTTCCATCCAGTTGGCGCGGAAGAGTACGGCTATATTGCGCCGGACCCTCTGCATCCTGACATCATTTACGGGGGAAAGGTGACGCGGTTCAACTGGATCACAAAAGATGTGCAGGATGTGAGCCCGCAGATTCTGCCCAGTGAGCTGCGTTTTGTAAGAACGATGCCGCTGATTTTTTCACCGGTTGATCCGCATGTTCTGTACCTGGGGTCGAATGTACTGCTTAAGACGACGAATGGCGGTGATTCGTGGACGGCGATCAGTCCTGATCTGACGCGCAAGCAATACGACGTGCCGCCGAACTTGGGGATCTTTGCGGAACAAGACAAGGACGTGCGCGGCCATCGAGGCGTGATTTATACGATTGCGCCATCGCCCAAGGACGGCAAGCTGATCTGGGTGGGCACGGAAGACGGACTGATTCAGGTGACGCGAGATTCCGGCGCGACGTGGAAGGACGTCACTCCCGCGGAGCTGACGCCGTGGAGCAAGGTCTCGCTGATAGAGACTTCGCACTTCGATGCCAATTCGGCGTATGCGGCTATAAACCGTTTTCGAGTGGATGATTTACGTCCGCACATTTATCGGACGCATGATGGCGGCGCGCATTGGACGGAGATTGTGCAGGGATTGCCGGAACGGGCGCTAGTGAATGCTGTTCGTGAAGATCCCGTGCGGAAGGGATTGCTCTACGCCGGGACAGAACTTGGGGTTTTCGTATCGTTTGACGACGGCGACAACTGGCAATCGCTGCAGATGAATCTGCCGGTGACGTCAGTGCGCGACCTTGTGGTTCACGAAAACGATCTGGTGGTGGGGACACATGGACGGTCGTTCTGGATTCTGGATGATGTCACGCCATTGCGGCAGATGTCCGAGCAGGTCACAAGCGCTGACGCGTTTTTATTCGCGCCGGAACCGGCGATTCGCTGGCGCTGGAACCGCAATACCGATACGCCGCTGCCGCCGGAGGAACCGGCGGGGCAGAATCCACCCGATGGAGCAATCATCAATTACGCGCTGAAAGCAGACAGCGGGCCCGTGACATTGGAGATCTATGATTCGCGGAACCAACTGGTGCGCCGGTACTCCAGTGAAGATAAGCCAGTTGTCACGGAAGAAGAACTGCAAAAGGAGCTGAACGTCCCAACCTATTGGGTGAGGCCGACGCGAATGCTTTCCGCCGCAGCGGGCTTGCACCGATTCGTCTGGGACCTGCGGTACACGCCGCCCATGTCACTGGAGCATGATTATCCGATTGCCGCGATCATTCACAACACGCCGAGATCCCCGCGCGGTGCTCTGGTCACGCCGGGACGCTACAGGGTGAAACTAACGATGGACGGAAAGGCATACACTCAGTCGCTTACGGTGACGATGGATCTACGCATTAAGACCCCGCCGGCTGGATTGCAAGAACAACTCGACGCTTCGTTGCGCCTGACAAAAGGGATGCAGACAGACTATGATGCGTTGATGCAGGCGCGGGACATTCAGAAACAGATTCTCGCGTTGCAGCAAACGGCGCCAGATGCCTTGAAACAGGAACTGGAACAGTTCGGACGTCAGGTAACCACGATCGAGGGTGGTGGACGTGCCGGTCGCAGACGTGGCGCCGCGGGCGCGCCGACGCTTTCAGCTTTGAACGGGCAAATGGCTCACGTATTCGAGATTCTGCAAGGGTCGGATAATACACCAACCACGCAGGCGATAGCTGCTGTCGCAAAACTCGAGAACAGTGTGCAACAGCAACTTGCCGCGTGGAAATCGCTAGAAGCAGTCGATCTGGCAGCGCTCAACAAGCGGCTGGCGGCGGCGAATCTGCCCGTTATCAAGAACTAGAACGTAACGCGACCGGAAAACTGGAGCGAACGAGCGGGCAACTGGTTCGTGATGCCGACAAGCGGCTGACCGAAGCCATTGCCAGGATTCACACCGTTGCCGTAAGTGCCACTGTAGCCGACAAAGTTGGCATGATTCAGCACGTTGAATGCTTCAGCGCGCAAGGTCAGGTGCAGGCGCTCTGTTCCGAGCGCCAACGCTTTTTCGACGAATGGCGAGAAATCATAGATAGGGCGGCCACGACCGGTGTTGCGTCCGATAACGACGCCGTTGATCACAGGACGATCCGTGGTGGCGCCAGTATCTCCACTGTTCGCGGTGCCCGTCACAATGTTGTACGGCAGGCCAGAGCCAAGCGTAGCTACAGCACCAAAGTTGATGCCGAAGGGCAAGCTGTAGACACCGCTCAGGACAAAGCGCTGGCGCTGATCAAAGATGGCGCTCGCGTTTTCCACTTCGCCGGTGAAGTTGGCATCGTTCGGATTCTGCGAACTTGTGTCGGGATCCACGTTGTCGATTGCGTGCGACCACGTATAGCTGGCCAACATCAGGATGTGATTGCTGAAGGTGTGGCTGAGGTTCACATCCAGGGCGTCGTAAAACGAGTAGCCGTCGTTGACGTCGGTTTGGATGAGCGCGTAGGGAGGCTGCGGATTGCTAGGTGCATTCGGATTACAGGTCATGCTGTGTTGCGTGTACCACCAGATCCAGTAGGGACGCGTGCAGTTCGCTGCCTGTGCTGAGCGAGTCTGGCCCTGCGCGGTGCGAATGAAGGGCGATGGCGGATCGACGTCAAGCGGACGGTTGATATGGATGGTGTGCGAACCGACGTAATCGACGCTAAAAATCCAATTAGATGCGAGGCGGCGTTGGAAGCCGAACGTCCACTGCTCCGAGTAGGGATTGAGCAGTGCGTTGGGATAGCCGATGAGTGTGTTGGTCGGGAAGAACTGGTTGTAATAACCAGCGTTCCCGGGCCGAATGTACAGGCTGCGAACCGGAGCAACTGCGTTGGCAGGAAATGCGGGTAGCGGGGCTGCGGCAATGCTGGATGGAAAGCCGATCTGACCGGGGCCGGCGACATAATTGAAAACTCCGGTCGGTCCTGTTAAAGCGTAATTGGCTTCCGAGTTGTCGACTATCTGCGAATAGTAAATGCCGAAGCCACCGCGGATGACCGTTTTGCCCTCGCCCTTGAAATCGTAGGCGAAACCGACGCGCGGAGCGAAATCCTTCCTGGAGTTCGTGAATTCCTGGCGCTCGTAGCGAAAACCGAGGTTGATAGTGAGATCAGAGCGGACGTGATAATCGTCCTGCGCGAATAACGACCACAGCGTGTCGTCGACGACGTAGTTCGCATTGCCATAGCTCTGGGTATAGCTCTGGACATTGGCGATGTTGTCGAGGTAGGCATCGCTTTCGCAATAGGCAACGCTCTGGGTGCAGGTTTTGTAAACAAACTCGCCCAGATAGATGGGACCGCCAAATTCCTTGCTGTTACCGCCATTTCGGGCATAGATGAGGTCGCCGCCGAACTTGATTGTGTGACGGCCGAGAACTGTGGAGAGCGTGTCGCTGATTTCGTACTGGCGGTTAATGAGAAGCGCTGATTGCGAGGTACCAGTTGTAAATGTGCCGCCGGATGAGATGGGCACCATAAACTGAGTGCCGTAGAAGAAGGGGTCGAACTCAGTAATGGGCGAGGCAACCTGGAATTGCGTGCGAAGGTTATTGACCAGACGAGGGGTGAGCGTTGCGGTCTCACCGAGTTCTTCGGAGTAAGTGCGGCGGCGGAAGACACGATCAACGGTAGGGAGCGAGTTGCCGCCGACGGTGCCGTTTGGGTTTGTATCGTAAAAACCGTCCACATTGCTGCGGAAGAACATATTGTTGCGATCGTTGAACTGGTGATCTACTCGCAGGAAGCCAAGCCAATCGCGATAGTGACCGACGAAGAGACCGGGCGCGAGAGGGGAAATGACCGGCGAAGCGCGATTCTCAAGCGTGTATTCGCCTGAGGCAAAAAACTGCGTGTGACCGCCGGAGCCTATGGGACCGGAAAGGGACAACGCGGCTTGGCGAGCCGTGTCATTGGTGAAATCGTTGCCGCTGGCCGCGTTGCTGGCGGTGAAGCCGGCAAGCGCCGCTTCGGTGGCAGAAGGACGGTCCATGCCGAGCGCTTCACCGTGCCAGTGATTGCTGCCGCTCTTGGTGATGATGTTAACTACGCTGCCGGTGCTGCCACCGTATTCGGCCGAAAAGGCGTTTGTGAGAACATCCATTTCCTGCACGGCTGCGAGTGGGATTGTCGAGAAGATGGTCTGCCGTCCCCAGCTGTCGTTGCCCGTACTGCCATCCACTTCAAACGTGGTTTGACGACGACCAGCGCCGTTACTAGTGAACAGATCCTCATTCATAAACACGTCGCCCTGATTGATAGCCGGCCGATTGGCGGCGTTAAGCAGCGGCAGATAAGTGATCTTGCGATCGAGAAGCGGCATTTCTTCGGCTTGATGTGCGCTGATGGTGGCGCCGAGTTGCGGTTCATCAGTTCGAACCTCGCCGGCAGTGCCGGTGACGGTCACGTGCGTTTCGCCTCCAGCAACGTTGAGGACCAGATCGACTTTTGCAGTTGAACCGCCCAGCAGATGCAGATTGGTGGTTTCGGCAGTGGCAAATCCCGACCTTGATGCCCTGACTGTGTACACGCCAGCGATGGGAAGGCCGAGCAGAGAGAAGTCGCCGGACGAGTTTGTCTGGGTAGCGCGGGTTAATCCGCTTTGCGCGTTCGCGACGGTTACCTGAACATCCTGAACAGCGGCATGGCTTTGATCGCTAACATGACCTTTGAGAGTAGCGGTATCCGGAGTTTGGGCGAAGGAAATTGCGCAGCTTGTGAGCAGAACCCAAAACAGAAGATCAGGTCGACGTTTCACCATCCGGATCTATCAGGTTAGCCGTCGAAACCCGTTACTACCAGTTATCGTAATTACTGGGACAAACTCTCGAGCAGTTCGTGGACACCGAGCAAGTTCGTAAAGTGTCCGACCGAGAGACAGATAGCCAAGAGCGCCCCTAGGCCAAGCGCCGGGATAGCCGCCGTTTCCGCGACTGCGTCATTGGGGCCATTGAGAAGGCGATCGATGCGTTTGGTGAGTGTGGCGCTGTCATCCACGAAAGAGGTGACGAGGGCGTATTTCGAGGCACGTGTCTGATGGCGAGCGAAGGCGACGAGCGCATCCGCCAATGCCACGGAACGGCGGCTGTCGCCTGCGGCGGCGAAATCGTCAGCAGCCCATTCGACAAGACGTTTGTAGGCGGGATCGAGCGGAGCAGCGAGGTTGACGAACGGGAGCGAATCGGGAAGAAGCAGCCACAGGAGACGCTTGCAGTTATCGCGCCACAACTGGTGCGCGCGCTCGTGAAGCAGAACCATTTCCAATTGCTCCGGCGAGAACAGCGCGAGCACGGCTTCGGATACCACGAGGCGCGGACGGAGCAATCCGGCAACGGCGACGCGCGGGACCGAGTCAGTGGAGATCCAGACGTCGTTCGAGGCGAGGGTCGAGGGCCGAGCATTGTGCTTGAGGCGGAGCATCAAACGGGCCGAGCGGGAGATCGCGACGACGCTGCGAAATCCAGGACGCAGCCAAATGGACACGGCAGCCGCAGCAAGAATAAATGCCAAGACGCCGACGCGTTCGGAATGCGTGTTCGTTTCGAGACGCAAATAGCTTGGGAGCGTGATGGCTGCCGCGGCATAAACGGCAGCGATCAGCGGCAAGGCGCGGAAGAAGAGCAAGAAACGAACAGCCCTGGCGGGGCGCAGACGATCGACAAAGCGGATGATATGTTCCGCCAAGAAATAGATGGCGACGCTGAAGAAAAGATGGACAAGGAAGGCGGCGCTCAGACACTGCACAAGGAGCCGGAATTGATACCCAGCGCTCATTCGGATCCTCGTGCGTCGAACTCGCGGCGCTTCTGCGCGATCTGCCGTTCGAGTTCGTCGAGAAGTGCCTCGTCGTGTTCACCTACGGCATCGACGAGGCAGGAGAGAAGAAGTTCTCCGGATGAATGATGACGGGACAGAAAACCCGATAACCAAAGGCCCGCACGCCGGTGGTCCCAGTCTTCACGAGACAAGGCCGGCGTGTACAGGAAGGCGCGATCTTCTTTTTCGCGACAAAGCAGACCTTTCTTGAACAGGCGATCGAGCGTCGTCATGACAGTGGTGTAGGCGAGCGGACGCGCGAGATCGTTGACAACCTCGCGCACGTTGCTGCGCCCGCGAGACCAGAGGACGGACATCACCTCATTTTCGAGCGGACCGAGTTCGCCGAATTCGTTGCGATTAGACTGTTGCTGGTTCTTGCGCTGCCAAAAGGCCATATGCTCACCGGAGGCTAACGGGATGCGCGCACTTTCGTTGCACTGTGTGGGGCTGCCGAAACAGGCAGCGCGAGCAGTTCCTGGATGCGAGACCTGAGCGTGCCTTCCTCTGTGGAGATGGCATCGCTACGAGCTGGCGTTTGATAGTGAATGTAGCCCTTGCGATCGATGAGGACCACTTGCGGCACAACGGTGTACTCGGCAATGCTTAGACCGAGGAAGGACAAGAACGAATCGCGTGGGGCGAATCCGATCGGGAAATTGGGCTTAAACGTGTTTGCGAACGTCTGGACCATTTGACCGGCCTGATCCGGCGTGCGATTGTCGTCGAGAGCATTGATCGCAATATCGATTGGCTGGAAGCCCTGCGGGCCATATTGCTGCTCGAGACCGGCCACCATCCGAGTATATGCCTGGCAATGAGGGCAAGTGGTGAGGATGAACGCCAACGCAACGACCTTGCCGCGATATTGGCTCAACAGCTTTTCGCCCTGACCCGGAACGGTGAATGCGAGTTCGGGAGCTTTCCGCAATTCCTGAGCGCCCCCAGCGGAGACGAGGCACGAACCGACCATAATTAGCGCGAGACAGGAAATCAGCCGTCTGTGAATGGGCATTCCTAAATTGTACGGAATGGGAGGACGGATAAACTGGAGCCGTTGACCAGGATTGAACTGGTGACCTCGTCCTTACCAAGGACGCGCTCTACCAACTGAGCTACAACGGCATCGCGGAAATGGGGATCGAAGCGGCTCCGATATGCAGACGGAGGACCGATTGCGCGCTCTTCTGATGCTAACATTTGCGCCTATTGGAAGTCATTTGACGCCGCGTGCAAGGCGGGCGTCCGTTACCATGACGGAAATGCGCAAATTGCTTTTGCTGATTGCGGTGTTTGCCTTTGGTGGCATGTGCCTTGCTTTTACTCAAACAGAGAGTAGCGCTCCGGCTTCACGTTCGGGCGATGCGCCGCAAGTGAACATGAGCTACGTCCGGGAAAACTACTCGAAGTATGAGTACAAGCTTCGGATGCGTGACGGCGTGAAGCTATTTACGGCGGTCTATATTCCGAAGGACGTTGCGGCGGAAGGCAAGAGCTATCCCATCCTGATGGTTCGAACTCCTTACAATGTTGCGCCGTACGGGGAAGACAAGTTTCCCAATACCCTGGGGCCTTCGCCGCTGTTCACACGAGAGAAGTTCATTTTCGTGTATCAGGATGTGCGCGGGCGTTATATGAGCGAGGGCGACTTTACGATCGCCCGGCCGCAGAAACCAGTCAAACGCGGCCCGCAAGACACGGATGAAAGCACAGATGCGTATGACACGATCGACTGGTTGGTGAAGAACATTCCGGGGAATACCGGCAAGGTTGGGATATGGGGTGTATCGCAGCCGGGATTCTTCGCGACGGCATCGCTGATCGATTCACATCCGGCGCTGGTGGCCGTGTCACCACAGGCGCCCGTGACCGATTACTACCTGGGCGACGATGTCTACCACAACGGCGCCTTCATGCTAGCGGCGCGATTCAACATGTACCAGGGATTTCGGCCCCGGGGTGAAGAGCCGACTCCTCCGGTGCCCGCGCTGCCCTTCGACTATGGAACTCCCGATGGATATGATTTTTACCTCACGCTGGGCACTCTCGCCAACGCGGAGGAAAAGTACTTCAAGCATGCGCAGCCGTATTGGGACATGAATGTGCAGAACACCACGTACAACGATTTCTGGCAGGCGCGGTCAGTCTGGAAGTACCTAAAGAACGTGAAGCCTGCCGTGATGGTGGTGGGCGGCTGGTATGACCAGGAAGACCCACAAGGGTTGTTCCGCCAGTACTACCAGCTCAAGAAGGAGTCGCCAGAGACTGAATACATGCTGGTGGCCGGGCCATGGGTTCATGGCGGCTTCGCATCGGGCGATGGCGATCGAGTGGGAAACGTCAGCTTCGGATCGAAGACGGCTGTCTACTATCGCGAAAAGATCGAGTTTCCATTCTTCATGCATTACTTGAAGGGGCATGAGATGGGGAAAATGCCGCGAGCGTGGGTATTTGAGACGGGCGTGAATCAGTGGCGCAAATACGATCAGTGGCCGCCGAATAATGCCAAGCGTACCAGCGTCTTTTTCTCAGATAAAGGCAAACTGGCGTGGGAGGCGCAAGCGCAGCCGGCGTTTGATGAATACATTTCCGATCCGAACAAGCCGGTGCCCTATATCGGGTACATCCTCCCGGGCGTGCGGTACGACTACATGACAGAGGACCAGAGATTCGCAGCATCGCGGACAGACGTTTTGGTTTACAAGACGGAGCGGCTAGAACATGACGTGACCGTTTCCGGGCCGATAACCGTCGATTTGAAGGTCTCGACGTCAGGAACCGATTCGGATTTCGACGTGAAGGTGATCGACGTCTTTCCGGCGAACTATCCGAATTACGATGCGCCAGCCAATGGACCGGCACCGAATCCGCGAACTTTGCCGGCTAGTTCTGTGCAGATTGGCGGATACGAAGAACTGATTCGCGGTGAGCCATTCCGCGGCAAGTACCGTAAGAGCCTTTCGAAGCCGGCGCCATTCGAGCCCGGAAGACCGGAACGCATTACGTTCCAAATGCCGGACGTGCTGCACACGTTTCGCGCCGGGCACCGAATCATGGTACAGGTGCAAAGCTCCTGGTTTCCGCTGACGGACCGCAATCCTCAGAAATTCGTAGATATTCCAAACGCGCTGTTGACTGATTTTGTGAAGGCAACGGAGCACGTTTATCTCGGCGGGGCGGACGGATCGAAGCTGGATGTTTTGGTGCTGCAGTGATGGAAGCTACGCTCTCGCACCACGTCTGCGAGCCCACCAAAATACGAGAGCAAGCGCGGGTATCAACGTGAGAGCTGTGGCGGGCTCAGGCGCCAGCTCCGCCGTAATGACAACATCCCCATCCACGTTGTCGTAGTCGACCCGAAAGTACCCCTGCCCGTTGTCAAAGGAATCCCAGCTTACATTGCTAAATGCGCCGCTGAGGCCACCAGAGCTCAGAATGGTAAATGATTCACCGATGGTCGGGACAAAGCCATTTGCAAGCATGATGTCCAAGGTGCCGTCCAGATCGATGGGGCATCCACAAGCTGACCATCAGGTGGTATCGACCAAGGCCCGACAATGATGGTGCCATAACTGGTGCTGCTCGAAAGCACTTCTTGCAGAACGCCGTTCGCGAGCTGCTGATAACCGGAGCCGATTGAAACGCCGCTACCGACGATCAGACCGGCCGTTTGCTCCGGGGCGATACTGAACAGGAATTCGAAAGGTAAATGGTCCCTACGTTCTGGGGGGTGGAAACATTGGCCGCCGCCCTGGATGAATGACGTGATTCCGTTTTGTTAATGAGGCTCGATGCAGTAACGTTCGACCAACTGAAAATCGTGCCGTTGTTAACGAGCTTTC
>DATBEG010000038.1:0-22251 GCA_036276155.1 Bryobacteraceae bacterium
GAGCTTCGGCAAGCTTCCCCCCCGACTTCTCCTTTTGCCCCAATCCGTTCCTTCTGTCTGGACTGACGTTACGCACCTAACAGGGTTTCAGTACAACCGCTGCGAAATCCGAAATGACCGGTTCTCAATGGAATAAGCATATAACCAGGACTGCAGCTCCCCCTCGCCGGGAAAAGGACTAGTGTAAAGACCATCTACCTAAATAGATTAAGCTGCTCTATAATCCGGGCCAGATTGTCCTGAGCGAGGACAGCCCAATGCTTCAGTCAGCGGTATTGTCTCCTCAAACGCAGAAGAACGTTGTTCTTTCCTGCCTACCTTGTACAGCTTTCGTTCTTTTGGCTCTATTGGTGGTCGGCAACTTTTATGCCTCTGGGCAAAGCTTGACTACCGGCGGAATCGCAGGGACCGTGACGGACCCAACCGGCGCTTTTATCCCGAACGCCACCGCTACGCTGAAAAGTCTCTCGAACGGCTCCACGCAGACAACTACGACAAATGCGCAAGGCGCGTTCAGTTTTTCTCTGCTGCAACCGGGGGATTATACGGTTGAGGCGAAGGTCAATTCCAGCTTATAGACGATCTTTCCAAGGTGGTCGGAAATCATACTCTGAAGTTCGGCGTAAACTTCCGTAAGAATCGCGTCACGGACTTCAGCTATACGTCCAACCAGATCGGCACCTACAACTTCCAATCGCTTACCGACTTTGTTACGGGCGATCTCGTGAACGGTAGCTACTACAGCCAGAAGTTCAGTCCCCTGCAGGATGCGCACATTCGGCTCTACAACATCGGCGTGTATGCGCAAGATGAATGGAACGTGAAGCCCAATTTGAAGGTGACTTACGGCATCCGCCTGGATCGTACCGCAAACCCGCAATGTCTGGATGACTGCTTCTCACGCCTGGTTCAGCCATTCGATTCATCCAGCTTCCAGACCGGAGTAACCATCCCGTATAACGCGTCAATTCAGACCGGTCTGTCGCACGCGTATTACAAGGTTCAGCCAGTAGTCGCAGACCCGAGAGTCGGCGCGGTGTTTACCGTACCTGGTCATCCGGGCACTGTGGTCCGTAGCGGGTTCGGTATTTTCTCGGATCTCTTCCCGGCGTTCATCGTTTCGAACATCTTCAACAACCCGCCCAATCCGTACAACGCATTTGTGACGAATGGCACGGTGGGACTGTCGAGTGTTCCAGGAAGTTCTGCCGCAATCGCCGCCGCACAGTACGCCGCCTTTAGCAGCGGCTTCAAGAATGGCGCTACGTTCGACCAATTGAATTCGTCAATACCCGGCGGGTTCAGCCCACTGAACGCCTATTCGATTCCGAACAATTTCAAGACGCCTGAGTATCTCGAATGGAGCTTTGAAGTTCAGCAGAGAATCTCGCAAAAGAACGTACTTACCCTTACCTACAGCGGGAACCACGGTTATCAACTGCTTACGACATCGGCCTTTGCGAACGTTCAACTTCCCGGCGGGCTCCTGGCGAACATAAGCCCGGTGGACCCGCGTTTTGGCACGATAGCACAGTACGCGAACGACGGCCGGTCCAATTACCAAGGGTTGACGGTTGCATTCAGGAGAACTCTCGCTTACGGGTTCCAGGGACAAGTTGGTTACACATGGAGCCACGCTTTGGACACGATTTCAAACGGCGGCGCCGGCGAGCCATATAACTTCTGTTCGGGTTGTTCATTCGGCACCACTCCGTTCCCCAATGCGACTGCCGGATACGGAAATGCCGACTATGACATTCGCCACAATCTGGTTGGCGATTTCCTGTGGGATACGCCGTGGAAGATGAATAACAAGATCATCGGCAACATCCTAGGAAATTGGACGCTGACAGGGAGGGTGATCGCGCGGACAGGAACGCCATTCAGCGTCTATGACGGCGCCCTTCCGTATGACGTCAGCCCAACACTTCTAGAAGGCTTCAACTCACTTACCCTGACTGCGACCTCGCTAACAAGCTCGCTGCCGATTACCTGCGGCCGTGGCGCGGTAGACATTCCGTGTTTCTCGGCTACCCAGTTTGCGCCGTCCGGCATGGAAGCCACACTCGGAAATCTAGGCAGGAATGCCTTCACCGGGCCGAAATACGTGGATTTCGATCTCAGTCTGTTTAAGAACTTCAACGTGACTGAGCGGATGCGGTTCCAGTTCGGCGCCAGCGCTTACAACGTGCTGAATCACCCGAACTTCCAAAATCCTGTTGCCGACGTCTCTAATCCTGGTTTCGGAACCATCCAGTCCACTGCGATTCCGCCGACTAGCGCCTATGGATCATTCCAGGGGTCGGCAGTTTCGGGCCGTGTGCTAGTTCTAACCGGCAAGTTTATGTTCTAACGTCTGTCTCGTTCGGGAGTTGTTGGGCGGCGTTGGAAACGGCGCCGCCCTTTTTGCGCTTGGCGAACCTCTTGGCTGCCGGACTACTGAGCGGCTTTCTTGAACACCACGCCGCCTTTCATCACGAACGCGACCTTCTGGACTGCCGTGATGTCCTGAAGCGGGTCGCCGTCAACTGCGATCACATCTGCCAGATAGCCCGGCTTCAGATCGCCGATTTGGTTCTCCCAACCAAGCACTCTCGCGCCGTTCAGTAAATCGGCTTTGAGAACGTCCGCAGGTTTCATGCCGTACTGGACCATAAGCACGAGTTCACGGGCTTGTGTCCCATGCGGGAAGGGGCCGACGTCGGAGCCGACCGCCATGGGGACTGCCGCAGCGAGCTGCTTCTTGAACTGCGCGGCATGAAACGCAAGCTGCTCATGTAAACGAGTCCCGGCAGCAGGGGAGGCCGCGTGGTCGGCAAAATATTCGGAGATCGTGAAGGTCGGCACGGCCGGGATATTCTTTTCGCGCATGAGGCGCATGGTTTCGTCGCTAAGCTGATCGGCATGATCGATGGCCTCAACACCGGCCTGGGCGGCGTAGAGCGTGCCGGGCTCTCCTGTCGCATGCACGCCAACCTTTTTGCCGACGCGTGCGGCTTCCTTCACGGCCGTGGCCAACTGTTCTTCGGTGTATTGATAAGGCGTGGAAAACTTGCCGTCGCGGAAAGTGTCGTGGCCTGTTTCGTAGATCTTGATGAAATCCGCGCCTTCTTTGAACTGCTCGCGGATCACTTCAATGAGCTGATCGACATTGTTCGCGTAGGTGGCGTTCGAAAGAACATGCTGCTCCGGATTGAAACGGATGGCATCTTCGTGGCCGCCAAGAATGTCTACGGCATTGCCGCTGACGCGTAGGCGAGGACCCGGGATCAGGCCTTGATTGATGGCGTTTCGAACTGCGGTGTCGGCCGAACCGGCACCTTCCGTGCCCATATCGCGCTCGGCAGTGAAACCGCCCATCAGGTCGTCCCGCGCGGCCAAGGTGGCGAGAATGGTCCGCTGCGGAACAGATTCTTCCACTGTCTGAAGATCCTCGGCACCGGGATGCAGAAATAAATGCACGTGGACGTCGATCAGTCCCGGCATCAGAGTGCGGTCGCCCAGATCCATAATGTGTGCACCCGCCGGATGCGCGACCGATGTGCCAGCTTCGACGATTCTTCCGTTCTCTACCAACACTTCGCCAGGGGAAATGATGCGGCCCCCTTCGACATCAAGCAGTCTCCCGGCATGCAAGATGACGGGACTTCTCTCGCTATCTGTTTGAGCGAAAGCTGAGGTCAGCGAGAAAAACGACGGCAGCGCGATTGCAGCAGCCGCGACGGCGCGCAGGAGCATGAATTGGGTTGTCCTTGGGAGATTTGGATTCCCAGTATCTCACCATGCGCTTTATCGGCGTTTCTGAAGTGTTCGTACAACGAGCGGCCCAAGCGCCGAATAGGCATCCAGATCGGGCACCTTCTCGAAGTACTCGTTAGCACCCAAATCTCGGGCGCGTTTGATGTCAGTGGGCGAACGCGAGGACGTCACTATGATGACGGGAATCTCGCAAGAGCGCTTCGCTTTGCGGATGGTTGCCAGAACCTCGTGACCGGTGTGTTTTGGAAGATTGAGGTCGACCAGCGCAATGTCAAAAGATGGCAGGCTGCCGTCTTTGTCCAGGCCTTTCACAAGCTGAATGGCCTGTTGCCCGTCCGATGCGATGGCGATTTCAAACTTCGCGTCTCGCTGTTGAAGAAGGATTTCTTCAAGGACCATAACGTCGGCTGGGTTATCTTCCGCGAGCAACACGCGGTAAACAGGAATGAGCTCTTCGGCATCGGTTTCCTGCTGGGACAATGGGAGCGGCGGCATATTCGACGGCGGCCTGGATCCGAGAGAAGGAGTTAATCGGTGATCCAACTTCTCAATTTAGTACGGTATCGCAACAAGGTGTTGAAACCTAGTGAAGAAGATAGGTCTTGAGTAAGGGGCCATACCAATTATAAATGTTTGGCCAGGATAGCGTGCGTCCGACTACACTATTTGATCGAAAAGGGGCGTTTCGAACGTGAACACGAATGCACTGAAATGTTGCAAGCCAGGGATGCCTCCAACGCTTGATACAGCACTCCGGTTACGTCTAAAAATCCGAAAAAATGTTGTCGAAGAGCACGTTGGAAGCACTTGAGTTGAATTCGAACTAGGAAAGTTACGGATTTCCGTCCTATCTTCCGGCTGCCGACAGAGTAGGGCACGTGAAGCCGCACGTAGCGATTGAATGAAAGAATCTATGAACATTCTGGTCGTGGACGACAATCCTCCGGATGTCGTTCTCATCAGAGAGTCGCTCCGTGAGAGGGGATTGACCTACAAACTGACGCATTGCGCTGACGGCGAGCAGGCACTCGGAGTTCTGAACCGGAGCAACCCTCACACGTTCGACATCATGATTCTGGATCTGAACATGCCGAAGCTTGGGGGACTGGAAGTACTCGGAAAAATCAGGAGCACCTCACGACTTCGAGAACTGCCCGTTTTGGTGCTCACATCATCGCTGGTTCCGGGTGAGCAAGAAGAGGCGATGCGGCTGGGCGCCCATCGTTTTCTGCGGAAGCCGAGTGACCTGGATCAATTTCTGCTGGTTGTGGGCGCGGCCGTACGGGATCTCGTGGTTGATGAGCATGCCGCGAACCCGGCCTGATCTTTCATATATTGCCAGTTGCGCGGTTTGCCGGACGTTATCCATTCGACGGCTTGAGAGATTCTCTTGCAACGCGTCTCGGGGCGCTTGGCCTCTGTGATCCATTCCAAATACTCACGACGGTGACTGGGGCTGAAGTTATGGAAGTTGGCGGCCGCTGTCTTGTTCTTTGCGAGTGCGGCGGTCAACTCTGGCAGCATCGCGATTTCAGGCTTGGGCGTAGCAGGACGTTTGCGCATTGGGCTGCGGGGCGATTCGTCGGCAAGACGCCGGGTCTCACGAATGTAGTGCAAGAGCTTGCTCCTTGAAGGCAAGTCGACCATGCTCCTTATTCGGGGGAGGAATGCGGCGTCGCGATCTGCTTCGAGTCCGTCTTGCTTCAAAAGGGCGGCGATCTCAGGCCGCCAAAACATGAACCGGCAATGTTCCTTGAACGCCGCCATGGAAAACAGAATCTTTCTGTTGTACAAGAAAGCCGGCGTCCTCCATTTGATGGCTTCTTCCGTGCCCGGGCAGCCGTCGTGCACCAGCGCCCGGAAGCGCCGCAGCATGGGCCGGGCGAACTCAGCAGCATTCTCGATGTATTTGTCGATTCCAGGATCGGTGGGCATTTCCTGATGCTATGGCGCGGAGCGATGCCCGTCAAGCGGCTAGGAAACTGCCCGGAAACGCCAGCGCTGCCCAAAAGGCTGCCGGGCTAGGGATAAGCTTTCCGGATCTTCACGGTGCGATCCAGATCATCTAGAATTTGAAGAACTTTGAGGCGCAGATCGGGGTCGATGATGGCTGTTTTTAGCCAATCCTTGACTTCAGCATCGGCTGATGCGGACTGCTGGCCTCCGATAAACGCGTTCAGCCACGCGAGCACGAAAAAGATCTTGCGTTCGCGTTTGACCTGGGGCAGCGCCTCCAATGCGGGCCGCAGATAAGGTTGCGTCAGCTCAGACTGATTCCAAACGTTGAACGCCGGCAGGCTTTGTTCCACCCAATCTTCAGGGCGGTCCGGATTTGCCAGGTAATCGTGAAAGTACCATTGCTTCGTGGAACCGCCAGGTTTTGCGGCGGCGGCGACGTAAGCATATTTCAGGCCCTCACCGCTGTGATCACGTTGTTTCTCCGCCTCAAAGGCGGATTGCGCAGCAGGATCGCCGTGGGCGAGCAGCGCGGTGACCATACTCCACCTGTCTAGCGCACGGAGCTGCACTCCGGGAACGGTTTCTTTTCCGTCGAGCAGTTGTTGAAGCTCTCCGAGACCGACCGGAGTATCTGCCAAGCTGCGCAGACCGCGGAACCAGATGATGCGCAGTCCCTGCGAGGGCGAGTGCAGCATGCCGGCGATCGCGAGGCGTTCGAAGCTTTCATCTAATTCGCGACGTGTGTCCGAACTAACGTAATGGTGCAGGGCAACGGCGGTGTGACCTGTGAGGGATTGTAATTGGGCTTCGTCAGTCTCCTGGGGCATGCGGTCGCGAGCAAGAGCGAGATACTGTCGCGGCGGCATTTCGGCGAAGCGTACCGCATCCCAGAGAGCGCCCCACAAGAGCGTTCGCTGGAACAGATCGGCTACATCGCCCATATGCGACGACGCGTATGTGCGGCTCTTATCGTCGAGCATGAACAGGCCGTACGCGTAGTCGCGATTATTTGCAAAAACATAATCGGGACAGGCTTTGCCGACCGCTTCCGGGATGCTTGCGTCGGGGGTAGAAAACCGTGCACGGATAAGAACGGGCTGAGTGGATGAGTAACCCAGCAGGATCTCTGTGGTGATCGGCCACGTGCCGCCCTCGCCGAGTACGTTGCGCTGCGAGAGGGTGAGTGCAGACAGACGGCCGCTTTCGCACGTCCATTTCGTGCGCACTTCGGGCATGCCGCGCCGATGAATCCAGGCTTGCGCCCAAGCGCTGAGATCCGTGTGTGACGAACGCTCGAGTCCTTTGACAAGATCGTTCCATTCGGCGTTGCTGTAGGCGTGCTCGGCGAGATAAATCCGAAGGCCGTCGCGGAACTGATCGTCGCCCAACATGAAGTTGAGCTGGCGCAGAAGTCCGGGAGCCTTCGAATAGACGATGGCGCCATAGGCCGACTTCGCGTCACTGAGATTGGGAATGTCCTGATAGATTCCCGTTGTACCCCGCGTGACGTCGATGCCGTAAGCGGCGGGCTTGATGCTCTGATAGAAGCGTTTCCAGACATTCTGATCGGGCGCCAGGGCGGCAAGCGTGCGATAGGCCATGAACTGCGCGAAGCCTTCTTTGAGCCAGAGATCGTCGAACCAGCGCATGGTCACGAGGTCGCCGAACCACTGATGCGCCAGTTCGTGGATGAGGGTTACGGAACGGTTGAAGCGGTCCGTCTCGGTGGGTGCAACGCGAAACAACATACTCTCTTCGCGCAGGAAGGTGGCGCCCGCGTGTTCCATGCCGCCGTAGGCGAAGCCGGGCAGAAGAACCATCTCGTATTTCGGAAAAGGGAAGGGCTGAGCGAAGTACTGCGCCAGAAACGTCATGGCATCCGCGACAACGGTTTGGATCTGTGGAACCTCCGGTTCGGCGTGCGAGAGCTGCGATTTCCGCACCCACACGTTCGGCATTCCCGGAGCGGGGTGCACGTTGCGAAACGGGCCGGCTGCGAACGCAAACAGATATGTGCTGATGGGGCGGGTTTCCGCGAATGAGGTTCGTCTTGCACCCGCCGCTTCGTCGGTTGTACCGCTCGAATTCGAAATGACTGTCCAGTCGCTTGGCGCGGTGACATCCAACGTGAACTTCGCTTTCAGATCGGGTTGATCAAAGCATGGAAACGCCATATCGGCGTCCATGGGAACGAAGAGAGAATAGATGTACTCGCTGCCATCATCTTTGTCTTCGTAGCGAGTGAGCGCCTTGCCTGCGGGCGCAACCGGGGCTGTGAAATCGAATGTCAGTGCGTTTTCGCCGGTACGCAGAGACGCGGAAGGCAACAAGACGTGCCCGTTTTGCGTTGAGGCATCGAAGGCTGTTCCATTCAGCGCGGCTTTGGTTATCGTTCCTTCGCGAAAATCGATCCAGAGCGGCCCAGTGCTCCGAAATCGGAAATGGACCTCTTCATGCGCGGATGTGCTGTCCGCATGAGGTTCTAACTTGTAGGAGAGCTGATAGGTTAGGCCGGAGATTTGCCGGGCACGCTCGATAGCGAATCCGCGCGGGATGCCGGACGGCGCGGTTTGAGCTGCGGACAGCGCCGAAAGGGCAAGCAGAAGGCAGTAGAGACGCCATTGGGTCTGGGTCACGAAGCCAGCTTAATGTACGTCATGTAAGTCTCGTCCTGAATTGCTGTAAACGGCTTCAGATCTATGGTTCCCGCGCCGGTTTGCGCTCGCCAGAGCGGTTGACCTGAAACGCGGGTTGCGGCGAGTAGCTGATCGGCGGAAATTTCAGGCGAACGGTCTGATATTGCGAAGAGCACAAGTGGGCCGCCCGTAAGAGCAACGGTTGTGGGATGGCCGGGGTCGATGGGCTCCAGCCGCATCGGCAGATCCATATCGAGCTGGATGGTGTCGCCATCTTTCCATCTCCGATGGATATACGCGAATCCGCGATCACCTTTGAGCTTCACGCGCTGGCCGTTCACACTGACGACAGCTGTCGAGGACCAGGAAGGAATTCGCAACCAAAGCCCGAGAGTGGCTGGTTTGGATGTGCGGACACGCATGTTCACCAGACCTTCGAGAGGATAATTCGAGGTCTGGGTAAGCGAGAGCTGTACGCCATCCGCATTGACCCAACGAACAGTCGAAGGCAGATAGAGATTTACGAAGAGATCGGTGTCATCGCGGAAATAGATGAGAATGCGGTAATCGGCCGCGACCTGCGGCAGAGTGCCGGAACAGCATGGCCATTTGTCGGGGAAGTACGTTTTCTTGCCAGGCAGATGATAGTCGGAATAATAAAACGCGCGGCCGTCAGGTTCGAGTTGCTTGGCTCCGAGAACGGTGTTGTACAGCACACGTTCCATGCTGTCGCCATATCGCCCGTCGCGGCTCACCTGCAGCAGGTAGCGCGTCAGCTTGAAGTGCGCGTAGCTGCCACACGGTGTTTCGAAGCCTGCGTGCGTCTTGGTCAGACTGGCGGATAAGCCGCCGCTATCGGGAGCGACAAAACTTTCTTGCGGACCCCATCCACCCGTTGCGAAGCTTTGGGTGGTCGTAATCATTTCGAAGGCGTTTCCGGCGGCCGCCAGATGTTTTTCGCTGTTGTCGCAAAGATAAGCCTGCATGGCCGAGCTGAGCGCGTTGCAGAAACTGTAGGCATGGTGATTCGCCAGCACATTCTTGTTCTGCGAAAGCGGATTGAAATAGGTGCGATCGAGCAGAAAACGCCGGGCCAAAATGCGATAGCGCTCGCCGGCACCGCGACGCCAGGCAAGGTACAGGTTCTCGGGAAGGGTGTACGACTCATCCCAGCAGTAATCGTTTTCCGTGTTCTCGCCTATGGACTTTCGCCAAGCCCGTTGAGGCTCATCCCGGTCCAGCGCATGGGGCGGGAGGTGCGGTTCCGCAGCATCGGTTGTACGCTGCAGCAAAGTGAATGTCTGCGGTAGATCAGCGAACTGATGGGCGTCAATGAGGCCGATGACAACCTTGTCGTAATCGTAGGCGGGGAAACGAAAATTTGTGTAGAACTTGCTGGATATCGCTGGCTCATAGAGTTCCAGCAGGCGGACCAATTTCGCTTTTGTGGCGGGGTCTCGATTTGCGTTGTAGCCACGTGCCAGAGCGGACAGCCATTGCCCGAACGAGTGTGCGGGCGCAAAGCCGTGACCGCCGCTCGGCGTTTTCTCCAGCGGCACTTCGTCATACCAGCCGCCGAGCTCGGGACCAGGTGCAGGCAATCCGGCGCGTAAACGCCAGGGCTTCAGTAGGCTGTCCTCGTTCAGAGATAGCAGAACCGATTGTGTCTGTTCGAATTGCGTCTGGGCAGGTCCGGGCGCCAGTTCGACATCGCGATATGTGAATTCGCGTAAAGGCGGCAGATAGTCCGGGTCCTGTCCGCTAAGCGTTGGAATCTGCGCACATGCGATCGTGGCCGCCGCGGCTGAGTACCGCAGAAAGCTGCGTCTGGAAACCATACCTTCACTGTAGTGCGCGGTTGGGGCGGTGTGCCGCTCAGTGGGACTCTGTGTCGGCAAGTTTCGGAGACCGCATGGTTGTGATCAGGACGACGCTCACGAGCACCAGGGCCGTACCCACAATCGTTCGGAAACCAAGCGCCTCATCACCGGCTAAATAACCGAGCAGCACTGCTACGAGCGGATTCACGTAAGCGTACGTGCCCACCTTCGTGAGGGAATGGTGATGAATCAGCCAAATGTAGGCCGTGAAGGCCACGACGGACCCAGCGACGATGAGATAAGCAAGCGCAAACCACGCCTTCAAGGAGACATTCGACGGTGCGAAGTGTCGAAATTCGCCCAGCCCGACGCCAGCCACACTCAGCAAAACTCCGCCGGCAAGCATTTGAATTCCCGAGCTAAGCACTTTTGACGGGGGCAGCGGCAGCTTGCGCGTCAGCGCGGACGCAAGCGACCAACTCACAGCAGCTACGATAAGCGCGAGCGCGCCCGCGGTGTTAACAGGTAAGCCAGGCAGGAGCAAGGAATGGGTAACAAGAACGGCTACTCCGAGAATTCCAACCGTCAAAGCCGCCCCAAGCGGCAGCGTCAACTTTTGTGTTCGCAGAATGATGATCTCCGAAAGCGCAGTGAAGACGGGAATGGTTGCCATTACGACCGCGGCGATTCCGGATGGAACACGCTGTTCAGCCCAGAAGAGCAGACCGTAGTCGAGCACGAAAATCAGGAACGCGAGGATGAACGCCGAAAGCCACTCGCGCGGGCGTGGCTTTGTTTCGCCTCGCAGGAACATCCAGGCTAGGACCAGAAATCCTGCGATCAGAAAACGAAGCGCGGCGAGCGTAAACGGGGGAACTTCGCGCACGCCAACGCGAATAGCGAGAAACGTGGAGCCCCAGACGAAATAGATGATCGCGAAAGCAACGAGAGTCTTCCAGCGGGGTGGCTGTGCACCCGCCATCATTGCGCGCAATCAGATGGTGCGCCGATGGCTAACCACTCACCCCAATCGCGGCCCTGATCCCTCGCAACAATGTGAAGATGGCTGGCTGATTTGTCGAGCGATACCCGCCAATAACGCCAGGCGATATCGAACGGTTGGAAGGGGATGCTTGCCAGCACCTTGCCATCATCGGAGTTAAGGATCTGGATTGAAAGTCCTTTTGTGTTCGGGCCATGCAGAACCGGTATGACGATGCAATTGTCAGGCGGGTTGGGGAAGGGCACAGACGTGAGCTGACCCATCGTGTGAGCGTTTTGCTTCCAGGTGCTGACAACGGGCGCTTCGGGCGACGTGCCTGATTGGGGTTGCGGTAACTCACTAAATGTCTTCCAGGCCGCGTCAGGTTGCCAATCGATTTGCAATTTCTTTCCGTGCTGCTGCGGGGCTACAGAGACCATATCGAGGTTCACAGGAATGGCGCTGCCAAAGGGTTGCAGGTGTCCCCGGCTAACCCAATAAGGAGACACGGTGCGGGCGGAATACTTGAAATTGACGAACGCTACCCAAGCCTCGGAAGTTGGAGTGTTGTCGTTGCGGAGATCCACTGGAAATCCAGCAGCCAGCCGTCCGCCAAAGCCGACGATGGTTTGATTCTCATTCAGGAGAACGATTCGATCATCGCCGCGGCGGTCGGGCTCCGCCCAACCGACCACTTCCAACCCGTTCTCCACCGGAAACATGTAAGTGACGGCGCCGGGATGACGCCCGGAGGCGACCGATCCCAGAGCGCTCGCCGGCTTGCCGGGCCAGTCGGTAACCGGGAGTGAGTAGATAGACAAGCGATGCGCTTTGAGATAGGTCGCGAGCTGATATGTGAGAGCCGGGTCAGGGAAGATTCGTCGGGTCAAGCCATCGTCTTGCAGTCCGTTTTCAAAACCAAGGGCGGCTAGTTGTCTCTTCGAAAACTGATCGTCCTCATAGCCTAGCTTGGAGTGAAGTTTAAGGGTGCCGAATGCGACCAGGAGGGCAAGCACGCTAAAGAAAACGAGCGGCGCTCGCGAGAGGAATGGAATCTTTGCAGCAAAGTACACGTAAAGTAGACCTAAGTCAGACCAACCGAGCAGTTGAACGGCCCAGAATCTGCTTGCCGCTGCATCGCCGTAGGTGCTTGCTGGATCGAAGCGGCCCATGGTGGTTAGCAATGCAGTGATCAGCGTGAAAATATAAAGGCAGAGCAGAGTTATAAACGTGGGGGGCAGAAAGGCCCACTTGCGGCGCGCATAGAAGTAAAGACCTATGACAATTACTACGTTCAGCAGACCCAGAATCAGCGCCCCAGCGTAATTCAAATCTAAGCCAAATGGCATGCTCAGGTAGATTGCCAGGAAGCCGATCGCCTGCAGGGGATGCCTCAGCGCATTGATCATATGGCTCTGAGCCTGGGGATGATAGCCGACGAAGTAAATCGCGACAAACAGAACCGCGCACGCAGTCAGGAAGGCGAGATATTTGCGACTTAGTCGAAGCATCCAGGCTTCGAGTAACAACACTGGCCAGATAAGTAGGCAATTTAGGGACGTGTAAGTCGCGATGGTTGCCGCACCGATCGCAATGGCGAGTGGCTTAGCCGACGGAGTTTCTCCGACGCGCGTGAGTTGAAAAATCGCCAGTGCCACGCAGAGATTAGACAGTGCCCACTGCAAAAGAATTGGATCCGCAATCACGACTGCCGCTCCCGGCCAGCCAAGCACAATGCCCACGAGCAAGACTCCGAACCAGCGGACAGGAGTGGGAATACTCAAATCGGAAAGAAGTGCCCATGCCAAAACCAACCAAGTGCCGATGTAGCAGCAAAAGCTGACAACGATGGGCAGGATCAGCCGGCCGCGAAATAACAAATCGAGCAGAAACACGATCTCGGGAAAAATGATGCGGTGCTCATTATGCGGACGAAGGAATATCGACAGACCCTGTGTCTTCGAAAAGTACAGGTTATAGGGAACACGCCAGTAGTCAAAGGCAGGCAGCGGGCAGTAGTAACGGATGGTGCGCTGCAGGAGAAGTGCCCAGCTCACGAATAGCCAGACAGCGAGGGTGGCGAATAACAGCGTGAGCAGTTGCAGGCGATAGTTTCGGACGCGCGCGGTAAGCGTGCGTTCTTGAACCGGGTAGAGTATACTCACGCCTCGTCAGATCAGACCGGAACAACAATTTTTGCAGATTTCAGGGCCGTTGTACAGACTACGTCTTCGGGGGAAATAGCAGGCCTGCGCCCACCAGCGATGCGGATGACCCGAGACTCGCGACGGCAAGCTCGGTGCGCGAGCGAGCCGCTTGGCTGGCGCTGTTTCGAAAAACTCGCTCGGCCGGTTCGAGGATCAGTTCACCCGCCGCGGAGAGACCTCCCGCAATAGCGATTCGATCGGGGAACAGAGTATTGGCCATAGATGCGATCGCCAGTCCGAGCCACTCGCCCGCTTCTGTCAGAATGCCAAGGGCGAGTGGATCGCCGACGCGCGCGGCTTCGATGACGTCGCGCAGGGTAGCAGGCTGTTGGAGAGCGGAGACAGTTCGGAATTTATTGGCGAGCACAGGCGCTGAGATCATTGCTTCCGCGCAGCCCCGTCCTCCGCAAGTGCAAAGAGGGCCATCTTTCTGTACGATGACGTGTCCCATGTCGCCAAGACAGCCGTAAGCGAAGCGGAGTGGGACGCCATCGACGGTCATGCCAACGCCAACGCCGGTTCCGCAAGTAACACATAGAAATCGACGAGATCCGCGGCCAGATCCGTGGCGGTATTCGGCGACGGCGGCAGCGTTGGAGTCGACTTCAAGTTCGATGCGAATGTTTGGGAAGGCAGCACAAAGCCGCTCCCGCAGCGGAAAATCCTCCAGCCACGGCAGATTGGAATTGTAAACAAGGCGGGTGCGTTCGTCGTCGAGGAACCCGGCGACACTGACACCCATTTGGCTGAGATCATATGGCGACTGTACTTCGATTCCCGCGATAAGACGAACCAAAGCGCACATGTAGGTCTCGGCATCCGAGAGCGTGGGGATGGAGTCGACAAATGCAAGATGGCCCGAAGCGTCCAATACGCCGGCTTTTGTCGATGTGCCGCCAATGTCCACGCACAAGGTGTCGGGCGGCTGAGTGCCCGAGTTACCGTCCATCGCTCATTGGTCCGTGCCGAACCCACTCTCGGTAGTCGTTACCAACGGCGCCCAACGGAACTTGCCGGGCGCCATTCCGCGTAGTTCTGCTTGTCGATAGGCGAGAAGTTGCAGAGGAACAGTCTCGGATATGGCGCTCGCGCGCTCTGGGACAGTTGCGGGCCAAGGGCAAAGAACAGGAACGCTGCAGCCTGGAACGGCCGGACCCAGCCAGCGGACACGGCCGCCCATGCCGGCAATGTCATTCGCCAGCGCCGCATCGAGATGCGCCGTTTTGGGCTGCGTGCCGAGAATAACGACGTGAAAATCAGGATCAACTGCTTCGACAGGCCCGTGCCGGAATTGCGCAACGGACATCCCAATGGCGGCAGTTTTGGCCGTTTCGTGCATCAGAAGCACGCCCTCCGCCATTGTGCCGAGACTTGGTCCACGCGCCAGCAGGTAACAGGGACCAGGCAGGCTCAGGAACGGGTCGAAGCTGTCGCGACGCTCGACGCATTGAGGAATCCACTCCGACAGGACGTCACATGAGCGCTCAAGATCCTGCGCAGCATGGTCGATCTCTTCGTTGATTGCAGCCTGTAGAAGTAACAGAATCGCGAGGGTCGCAGTATAAGTCTGAATAGCAACGAACTCGTCTGGGGGACTTGCAATGTGTACCGCTTCCGTCGAGTGCTTTGCGAGAGTGCTGCCCGGAACGTTCGTCACTCCGATAACGGCAGCGCCATACCTGTTAATCTTCCGGAGAAGACGAGCCACCTCGACGCTTTCCCCTGACCGAGAGATCAGGACCACGGCGGTTTCAGCGTCGATCGCGGATTCGAGGAAATACAACAGCTCTGAGGCCTCGATTGCTTGCGCAAAATGGCCCCGGCAGTTCAGGTTGTAAGTGAAGCCGATACCTGCGAAGAAAGATGCACCCATCCCGCTGATGATCACGCGCCGCTTTCGCTGAAGCAAAGCGGCAGCACGCTCAAGCGCATCGCGTCCTTCGCCGCGTTGATAGTGACAGACCGCGCGCAACGATGCAGGCTGATCCAGAATGTTCCGAAGAAGTTCCGTCACCGGCCGGCTCTATTCAGCCATTCATCTATCGGCTTGCGGCCTTGCGGCTGGTAAGGCATGTTGATCTTCCGGCCTTCGCCTGCCGCGGCATAAGCAGCATACAGGGCCTGCATGACGACGCGGCCGTCTTCACCAGTGGCTTGCAACGTTTCTTTGCCGCGAACACAGCGCGCGAAGTGCCGCATCTCCTGGGGAATGCCATAGTTCCAGTGCTCTTCGAAAACGGGGTAACTCCAGCCGACGGTGGTTGGTGCTTTCTCTACCGCGTAGCCGAAGCCGTATTCGCTATAGGTGGGGAGAGCGTTGCCCATGTGCAGATCGGCGTACGTTACGCCGCCTTCGCCATAGATTTCTGTCTTGTCGAACATGCCACCGCGCTTGCCCCAACTACACTCCACCATCCCAACAGCATCGTTTTCGAACTCGATAATGCAGATGGCTTCGTCATCGCCCTTCGTTTTGTCTCGATGAACAAAGGTGCCTAGTTGGGCATAGATGCTCTTGATCTTAGGGCGGCCCAAAAACCAATAGCAGAAGGCAATCCCGTGGCAACCGAGATCCATGAGCGCTCCGCCGCCCGCTTGTTCCATGTCCCAGAACCAGAGGCTGTGGGGGCCGAAGTGCTTTTCAGTTTGCTTGACGAGATGGATCCTGCCGAAGCCGCCCTGATCTGCCATTTCTTTCGCCTTAACGTATTTGGGAGTGAAGAAAAGCTCTTCCGCGTAGGCGAGCAAGACGCCTTTGCGCTTACAGGTGTCGATCATCTCGTCTGCTTCTTCGAGCGTCACGCATAGCGGTTTTTCGCAGACAACATGTTTGCCGGCATTGGCGATGTCGATGGTCATTGGGGCGTGCAAACGGTTTGGGGCGGTGATTGTGACCATCTCGATGTCGGGCTCGTTGAGCATGTCGCGATAATCAAGAAAGACTCGTTCGATGCCGTATTTCCGCGCTAGTTTTTCGGCATTGCCAGGTGTCGGCGAGGCGATGGCAATCACCTCCGCTTCTTCCGGCATCATGTGGATGGAAGCGGCATGAATGTCGGCTTCAAATTGTGAGCCGATTATCCCGATTTTTACTTTGCCCTTTTCCTGAGTCGCCATGTGTTGTCCTTTGTGGATTGGTCGCGCAGCGTTCGCGATACGAGGGCATTGTAATCGAGCGAGGAGGAGTCGCTGCACCTAAGCGGATCTACTATCGACGTTGTAAGCCGCTGCGGGGCTGCCCGATGGGTAGAAGACGCCCAAGAGCCGTAGCGGCGCAGGTCCAGGATTTTCCAGGCAGTGTCGAACTCTGATAGGTAGATAGATGCTGCTACCCGGCGTAAACGGAGAGGACTCATCTTCAACATGAAGAATTCCGCTTCCGGCCAAGATGAAGATGACTTCCTCATAGGTATGGAAGTGGAAAGGCGCTGTGCTTGGGGGGATCCAGCCGACGAACTGCGTCACCTGTTGACAACCTAAGTCCTTGTCGACCATCAAGCAAAACTCGCGGCCGGCTGTTGCCGGCAGCTTTTCTCGCTGTGCCGAATGGACGGTTAACTGTGGCCGCTCACCAAGTGCGGCGGTTAATGGTTCATCTCGGACCGATCGATTCGGATCTTCCGGGCAACAGGCACTTACAATCACAAGAGCTGTAGCGCTTCTATTTTCAATGCTGTATTCAGCTCCGGGCGGAACGAAAACGCCCATTCCTGGTCGCAAGTCGTACGGAAAGCCATTCACGTGGCAGCAACCCTCGCCGTCAACCACATAAAGTACCTCTTCGGAGGAGGGATTGATTACCGTCGCAGATCGGCCCTCTGTGTAGCTGTTCACTACCTGGCTAACGTGCTTTGCTCCAGTTGCGCGGCCAATGCGCAAGAGGGAAGTGCAGTTCCCATGTTTGGTCACGCGACCGTCCTGCGAATCGAAGAGGAGACATCCGCCAGGAAGAGTGATCATTATTTGAGTTTGTTTTTGCTGCGATATGCTATCACGTCGTGACATTTCACCGGTTTAGCAATAAACTTTGAAAATGCCTTATGCAACCGACGACGTTGTCTAACCAGCTTGGGTCTGAAAGGATGCGCGCCCACTTTCCTGCCCTGCACGCATCCGATTTCGTTTTTTTCGACAATGCCGCCGGCGCGCAGATTCCCCAAACAGTTTTCGAGGCAGTCAATTATCACTTGCTGCACTGCAATGTTCAGCGCGGCGGGCGATATGCAAAGAGTCGTGAAGTTGATGCTTCCATTACCAGAGCGAGAGAAAGCGTAGCGATCCTGGTAAATGCCAAAGATCCGGATGAAATCGCCTTCGGCATGAACGCAACCTCGTTCATACGCCTGGTGAGTCTGGCTATAGGCCAAACCATCAGTGAACGAAACGAGATTGTAGTGACCGATATGGATCATGAAGCGAACATCGCCTCATGGCTGGCGCTTGAACGCGAGGGCGCCAGATTCCGATGGTGGCACATGTCCGACGACGGCAATCTTCACGCCGAAGACCTGAAGCCGCTGCTTAACCATCGAACGCGTCTGGTTGCCATGCCCGTTGCGTCCAATGCACTCGGTTCGATTGTGGATGTCTCAGCCGCGGCCAGCATGGCCCATGAATGCGGGGCGGAGGTGTTTCTCGACTGCGTACATTACGCGCCACACGGGCCAATTGACGTTCAAGCTTTCGGTTGCGACTATTTGGTCTGCTCAGGCTACAAGATCTTTTCGCCCCACATGGGCTTCCTGTGGGGCCGGCGCGATTCGCTTCGTGCGCTACCGACCTTTCGCGAAGACTTCATTCCCGATGAGCCCCCAGGAAAGATTGAAGCGGGAACCTTCGTATACGAGAACGTGGCTGGGATGGACGCAGCGGTTCGATATCTGGAGCAGTTGGGAAAAGATGCCGGCGAAATGCAAAATGGTGAGTCTCGGCGGGCAAATCTCATGGCCGGCATGACAGCTGTTCGTGATTATGAGGCGACGCTTTCGTCCGAACTAATGCGCGTACTCCGGGCCGCCGGCGCGCGCATCTACGGAATTCAAGATGAACAACGAGTGGATGAAAGGGTACCAACGATCTTGTTCAACCTGGATGAATTCTCTCCGGAACAAGTCACGCAAAGATTGGCGGATAAACGAATCGGCGTTCGCGACGGGCACATGTACTCACCAAGGCTGATACGGCGTCTGGGGCTCAATTTCCCTGAGGGTGCGGTTCGCGTTTCGCTTGTGCACTACAACAATAAGGAAGAAATCGCGCAGTTTGGGGCGGTGCTCGCCGACATTACTTCACATGTCTGATGTCTCACAGGACAGGGCCGTGTCGGAAGAGCATCTACCCCGTTCTTCTGATTCAACCGGCGAACTAAAACGTAATCTCACCCCGCGGCAGTTGAGCATGCTAGCCATCGGGGGCGCTATCGGCGTGGGTTTATTCCTTGGCAGCGAGGTCACGATTCGCTTGGCTGGGCCGGCGGTGCTTGTTGCACACGCGTTCTGTGCTCTGATCGCAATGATCGTGGCGTACGCGCTGGTGGAGATGGCGGTAATACATCCTGTTGCTGGGTCATTCGGCGTCTATGCAGAAGCGTATCTGGGCGGCTGGGCGGGATTTTGTGTGCGCGCTACTTACGCAGTGGTGCAGATCATAGCGATAGGCGCGGAAGTCACCGCGGTCGCTATTTACTTCGGGTTCTGGTTTCCTGCCGTTCCGCAATGGATCTGGGTTGTCGGCGTGTCTGTCGGTCTGGTTGCCATCAACACAATGCAGGTGGGCCGCTTCGGCGAATTTGAGTATTGGTTTGCACTCATAAAAGTTGTCGCGATCTTGGCGTTCATTGCAGTCGGTCTCGCGCTTATCTTTGGTCTGGGAAGGCCGGCAATCGGCTTTTCAAATCTCATATCAAACGGTGGCTTCTATCCCATGGGATGGAAGGGTGTTTGGTTGGCTCTGAGCCTTACATTGACGAGTTACATGGGCGTAGAAGTAGTGGCGGTCACGGCTGGGGAGGCGGAGCAGCCGGAGCGTTCAATACCGCGCGCAATGCGCACCATCGTGTTCCGTTTGATACTTTTCTATCTGCTCGCGATGACCGTGATACTGGCCATCCGGCCTTGGAATCAACCGGGAAGCGGCTTGACGAGCAGCCCGTTTGTGCAAGCATTCTCTCAAGTCGGGATACCTTACGCAGCGACAGTCATGAACATGGTGGTGATCACGGCGGCGCTATCCAGCTCGAACACGGATCTGTACCTGACTACCCGCATGCTGTATTCACTCGCGCGCCAATCTTATGTTCCTAGCTGGCTGGGGCGGGTTAATCGCAACGGTGTCCCGGGCGCCGCGCTTGCTGCTTCGACGGGAGGTATGGTTGCAGCAACTCTTCTGGCTGTCTTCTCGCCAGCAAAGGCTTTCCTTGCGCTGTACGGCATCGCGGTGGCCGGGATGTTCTTTGTGTGGATCGTCATTCTCATCACCCATCTCCGATTCCGGCGTGCGCTGGGTCCGCAGCGCGTTGCCGCGCTTCCAATGCGGCTGCCGCTCTTTCCTTTTTCAACACTGGTGGGAGTTGCTGCCTTGCTTGCTATCGCGATCGGCACATTCTATGTCGACGGATTGCAATACACTATCCCGGCCTTTGCACCCTTTCTTTTGATCATGACGATCGCGTACATGAGATCGAAAGGGCGCATCAGAACGCCTCGGCAGTCAATCGCAACGTAATGGCAGTATGCGATACTTCGCTGAGTGCTGCTTGAGATCGCGAAAAGATCAGCGTCCAAGCCCAAGTCCGGCCGACCGCAGCTCAACAGGATCGCGTTTGATCGGATTAAGCAGGACATCATTCGCTGCGTTCTGGAACCTGGGAAACAGGTAACGGAGGCACAACTTGCCGGGCGCTATGCGCTGGGTAAAGCGCCTATTCGTGCGGCGCTGCTGGGCTTGTGCCAAAGTGGCTTCGTACGCGCGATCCCTCGCCGAGGGTATGCCATCACGGCCGTAACTGTGGGGGATGTTCAGGACATCACACAAGTACGTCTTCTGTTGGAGCCGACCGCGGCCCGATTGGCTGCCGGGAGGATCGGCAGCGAAGACTTAGCGCGGCTTAATGCGCTCTGCCATGTGCGGTATACGCCTGGCGAGCGCTCCCGTGCGTCCGCCGTGGCGGCGCACCGTGAGCTGCACCTTCTGATTGCTCGGTCGTCGGGCAACGATAAGCTGGCAGGGCTGCTTTCCGAGCTCTACGATCAGGTTGAGCGTTTAATTCACCTCTGTATTTCGCGCGTTATTCCGGAAGAGATGCTCGGATATCAGCCTCTTGTAGAGGCCCTCGCTGCGGGAGATGGAGATCTTGCTGCGCGCTTGATGGTGGAACAGATTGAGCTGGGACGGAAACGAATCATGGATGCTTTGCTCTCGTCCTCTCACGAGGCCGAGGTCGACATGCGCGACCGCACGAGTAAGAAGGAACTAACTCTGCAGGATTTTGTGGAGCATCTGAACGACATTCTAGCGATCACGCAGCCTGATAACCTTCCCTTCCGAATTGCAAAGCGGCTTCCGCGCCTTCTTCGTAGCCTGAACTTACTTACCCCGGAGCAACGTGAATCGAGTGCGCAATCCTACCGCCGGCATGTATTGTTTGAGGATCCCGAGGGACGGTTCACCGTGGAGGCCCTGGTTTGGGAACCTGGACAGACAACGCCCGTGGTGGGCGTTCCTTTCTGGTCTGTTGTGGGGATTTATGAAGGCGAATTGCGCGAGAGTTGCTATCGCAGACTGCGCCGCGCTGATGGTAATTTCCGGTTTATGCCCAATGGAGTTACCCACCATCGGTCTGGAGATGTAACGTATGTGGATCCGGCTCCCGAAAGCCTGCACAGGTTCGATAACCCTACGAGTGAATTAGCTATATCGATCCACGTTTTCGGAACGGACAGGCGCAGTTCGGAGAGACTTACCGATTGCTATCTGCCGGATGACTTCGCAACATCCGAGTCAACCCCGCAGTAAATACGCGAACGAGTCATTTCGCGTCGACTTTCTTTGTCAGTTCGTTGTACAGAACATGAGCGTTGTCTTCGAACGTGGCGTGAAAATTTGGGAATTGCCGAAAATTCGAGAACGCTTGCATGTTCAAGTGTTGAAGCACCTGCTCCCACGACGCACCCGCGGAGACCTGAGACGCTACCTGGTCGCGAAGCGCTGCCAGATAGTCATGAAAGCGCTGTAAGTCTTGGCGTGATCCGATCTCGAAATGTCCAGGGACGAATGTTTGAGCCGGCGATGCGAGCAGTTGTTCGAGAATCTGGATCCAGTTGAGTACGCTGCCTCGATCCATAGCCGGGCAGCTTCGATTCAGAAACAGGTCGCCGGTTGCCACCACTTTCTGCGCAGGAAACTCGACGACGAGATCGCCCATGGTGTGCGCCGGGCCCCGAAACTCGGCATGCACACGCTGACCATCCACAAAGATATCCGCGTCGTTCGTCGTGATA
Source organism: Bryobacteraceae bacterium (assembly GCA_036276155.1). Classification (GTDB taxonomy): domain Bacteria; phylum Acidobacteriota; class Terriglobia; order Bryobacterales; family Bryobacteraceae; genus Bog-105. Next base: position 21,862 of record DATBEG010000038.1, read on the forward strand.
GTTGCGGCTCGAAACGCAACGCTTCGCAGCGAACGCAGCGCTTCACCCGTGAGTTGGTGTTGCATGCGTGGCAAGTCGTGTTGTAGGAAATCGAGGGTTCGATCACGAGTGTAATTGGTGCTGATAACGGTCGCTTGCGGCCCTACGATTCCGTTTGCGGCCTGATGATCGCGGTGATAGTGCGAGTTTATGATGTAGCCCACGGGCAGTGGTGATACTTCGCGAATTGCCGCGAGCAGCTTCTCGCCGGCGGCTCCGTCGAACCCGGTATCGACAACGAGGATCTCATCTTTGCCTACCAGGAATACTGAGTTGCAGCTTGAATCGTTATCAGAGATGTACGCGTAAAGTCCGCTACCTAGCGGACGCACAGTAGGAGCAGCGCTCGCG
>DATBEG010000039.1:0-3510 GCA_036276155.1 Bryobacteraceae bacterium
GACGGCGCTGCCGCGCGCATGCGCGTCAATCGCACGACCCTCCTGGCGAGGATGAGAAAACTTGGCATCGACGCCAGGCAGTACGCCTGATTCACTTCATTCAAGTGTCAAATCGCATTGACAGTACTGGCTGTCCCGGAGACTGATTTCCATCTCGGCCGAAGTATCAAGCACTTGCAGCTCAGAAGTTTTGGCGCATGCATTGCGATGTCCACGTACAAGGACAGGTGCGCATGTTGAAGATCTCGGTTATCGAGGGACCGCGTCAGCGCCGGCTGATTCTGGAAGGTAAGCTGATCGCACCCTGGGTCGCCGAATTCATGGCCGCGTGCGAAGCGGCCAGAGCGAATCTGAATGGCCGTGAACTCATTGTCGATCTGACAAGCCTGGCCGGAATAAGTCCTGAAGGGGAATGGGTGCTGCTGGAGTTGATGAACGAGAAAATCAAATTCCAATGCGGCGTGTTTATGAAAGAAGTCATAAGGCAACTTACTCGTAAACGCCAGATAAAGTCGCCGCCTGCGGCGAATGAGAACTCCGACCCGGATTACGAGGACTAACAACGCGGCAACACGCTCCGATCGGCGACGGCGAGTGTCAAATTCCTTTTTGACAGTTTTGACACTTGCACGGCGGTTCGTGATTGCATTTGGCTGGGCGCCTCCAAATATCAATTGCTTACCGGAAATCTGGAGCTGGCACGAGGATTGCGATCCACCGAGCGGTGAGGAACCCTGATGCAAACATTTCAAAATGACTACTTTGCTGCGTATCGCAGCCTAAACCTGACACGCGATGCCAATGGCGTGCTGGTTGTCGAATTCCACAGCAACGGCGGACCGTGCACTTTCTCGGCGCTTCATCATACGGAGGTTGTTGATGCTTTTCACCGAATTGCGCAAGATCGAGCGAACAAGATCGTGATCCTGACTGGCGCGGCCGGGGACTTCATTATTGGGGTCGATTGGGGATCTTTCGGAGACGTCGCGGATCCCCGCATTTGGAGCCAGATTCACGACGAAGGCGCCCAGGTTTTGGAAAACATAGCCAACATTCGCGTCCCGGTCATCGCGGCGATCGAGGGGCGCGCGCATATTCACTCCGATTATGCGCTGCTCGCGAATGTGATTGTGGCGGCCGAGGGGGCGACCTTCGAGGATGTAGGGCATTATGCCGCGGGCGTTGTGCCGGGTGACGGAATTTTTACCACGTGGAGTTATCGCGCTGGAGCAGGACGAGCTGAAGCCTTCCTGCTCAACCCACAACCGCTGCCGGCGCGTACCGCCTATGAATGGGGAGTGGTAGCGGAAGTTGTGCCGAACGGCAAGGCGCTCAGCCGTGCGCGGGAGTTGGCTGCACTGTACCTCAAGGCTCCAGAGGTAACACGCCGCGACACGCGCGTCCACTTCATTCAACCCTTGAAGGAACGCATCGTGCGGGAAGTTGGCTACGGACTGTCGCTCGAAGGAGCTTCGTCGGCTGATCTCATCAAATCAAAGCAAGCGAAGAGCGAACCTGTCGCTCACAAAACCAAATCCGCATGAATAGCCCAAAAATCAATTCATACACACAGAGAACGCAGCCGGAAGAATTCGATCTGGTGATTCTCGGTGGCGGCACGGGATCGACCATTGCCGCCTGGACGTTTGCCGGAAAAGGGCAGCACGTCGCAGTTATCGAACGCAAATACATTGGCGGATCGTGTCCGAATATCGCTTGTTTGCCCAGCAAAAACATCATTCACAGCGCGAAGGTCGCCTCGTACCTGCGCAGGAGCGAAGAGTTCGGCATCCCCAGTAGAGACTTCGTCGTCGATATGCTCGCTGTTCGCGAGCGCAAACGCAGGATGGTATCGAACTGGAACGACGTTTATCTCGGCAACTACAAGAAAACTGGCGCGGAGTTCATCCTGGGCTCGGGACGCTTTGTAGGACCTAAAACGATAGAGGCCACGCTCCCTGACGGAACAACGCGCCACCTGCGAGGGAAAAACGTGATCATCGACACCGGTACACGCGCTGCTCTCGACCGTGTTCCTGGTCTGGTTGAGGCGCAGCCCCTCACGCACATCGAAGCGCTCGAATTGGATAAAGTACCGGAACATCTTCTCGTGATCGGGGGCGGCTATATCGGATTGGAGCTGTCTCAGGCGATGCGTCGCTTCGGTAGCAAGGTTTCCGTGATTGACAGAAATGACCGCTTGCTGCACAGAGAGGACGAAGATGTGACCGAGGCTCTCGGCAGTCTGTTTGAAGACGAGGGGATCAATGCGGTCTTGAACGCACGCATGAAACGGGTTTCGGGGAAGTCTGGCGATTCAGTAACCGTCGTTGTCGAACAAGGCGGGAAAGAAAAAAGCATAGAGGGCACTCATCTGCTGGTGGCGGCTGGCCGAATACCGAACACAGAAAATATCGGCCTCGAGTTGGCGGGCGTTGAAGTGACTCACCGCGGGTACATCAAGGTGAATGAGCGCCTGGAGACGACAGCGCCCGGTGTCTTGGCGATCGGCGAGGCGGCCGGCAGCCCGGCGTTTACTCACGTTAGCGAGGACGATTTTCGCGTGGTCCACGACAGCCTCACTGGCGGTAAACGCGTGACGACGGGAAGACTGGTTCCGTTTTGTCTCTTCACGGATCCGGAGCTGGCGCGCATTGGCTTAAGTGAGAAGGAAGCGAAAGCGCAAAGCGTTCCATATCGCTTGTTCAAGACTCCGATGGAAGCGGTGTTTCGCGCGACGACGCTGTCTGAAACCCGCGGGTTCCTGAAGGCGATGGTTGAGGCGGACGGGGACCGCATTCTAGGGTTCACCGGTTTTGGTGTTGGCGCTGGGGAGATCTTAGCTTCTGTGCAAATTGCGATGACGGCGGGTTTGCCTTATACAGCACTGCGTAATGCTGTCCTCACTCATCCCACGTTGGTGGAGGGGCTCATACCGCTGTTTTCATCGGCGGCATCGGCGCACGACGTTACCGAGGCTGCAGTAAGCACGGCTTTTGCACGTTGAATGAAGGAGAGAAAACATGAGTATTCTAATCAGAACGTTGATCAGGATGGGTCTCCTGAAGGAAGACCTCGATTATCACTTGATCCGCGCATCAATGGTGATCATGTACTTCTTTTTCGGATATCAGAAGTGGTTTGATTACGAAGCACAAGGCCTGATTCCCTTCTTTACCCACGGGCCTCTTATCTTCTGGATGGTTCCCGTATTCGGCCTGAAAGGCGCCACGTATCTGCTGGGCATATCGGAATGGCTATTCGGAGCGTTGTTGTTGGCTGGGTTCTGGAACAAGAAACTAGGAATGCTGGGTGCTCTTGGCTCGGTACTCACGTTTCTATGTACGGTTACAATCATCCCGTTCATGCCGGATGGTTGGGCTCCATCGGCTGGCGGATTCCCGGCGATGGTCGGAAACGTCGCTTTCCTGATGAAGGATGTCGTTCTCTTGGCCGTATCGATCTATTTGCTCAGACAGGACGTTTTGAGAGTTGTGCCTGCTCTATCTG
>DATBEG010000040.1:0-32622 GCA_036276155.1 Bryobacteraceae bacterium
CGTTTCGCAAAAACACGCAGAGGAACTGCTCGCACTGCGCAAAAAACAGCAGCAGCAGCGCGACGACCTGCATTCGTACAAGGTAATGACCGCCAGATTGCGCCTCGATCCCATGCTGGAACGCGTCTTGGAGGGTCGTGACTTCTCGTCGCCGCCCAAAACCCGCCAAAACGCGGCCTGAATGACGACATGCAACGCCCGAGAGAACCCGAAGTGCGCCTACGCTTGCCTGTTAGCGATGCCCTGCAGCACAATCTCGGTCAGCGCATCGGCATAGCCTTCGCTGAATTTGCGATTCCCTGTCAACAGCCGGTAATACAGTGGACCGTAACACGCATCCAAAACCATCTCCAGATCCGCATCTTCGCGCATCTGCTTGCCGCGATGTTGTTCCAGCATCGTCTTCAACGATTGTCGCCTCGGTTCGCGCCAGACGCGTTGAAAAGTCTCGGCCACTTCAGGATCGCTCTGCGCTGCCGCAACAAACGCCGTAAACACGCGCCCACGGCGCCCGGTCAGCAACTTGATAAAGTTCTGGAGATTTTGCCGTATGTCCTCGCGCAGATCGCCTGTGTTCGGAAAAGGCAACTCCTGCGCAACCGCTTCACGCAGTGCTTCCACCAGGACGGCATCCTTATTAGGCCACCAGCGATAGATCGTCGCTTTGCTCGCCCCCGCACGTTCCGCAATCGCATCCGCCGTAATTTCGGCAAAGGATGCCTGTTCCAGCAGTTCCAGCCCGGCCTGCAGAATGCGCGAACGGGAGTCTTCACAGCGCGGCCGCCCGCGCGCCCGATGTGTGTCTTCGACGATCTTGGTCGTACTAATGCTCATTCCCTTATATCGAAGATGTTCGCGCTCACCAAAGGGATGCCGAATTTCGAAACTTCGTAGTATCGTATATTATCAAAGCAATTGAATGTGGATCGTCAGAGTTGCTCTTGCTCGCCCCTACACCTTCATCGTTCTGGCTCTGCTCATCCTGCTGATCAGTCCCATTGTCATTCTCCGAACCCCGACTGACATCTTCCCCAATATCGATATCCCGGTCATCTCCATCATTTGGACATACACCGGGCTGAATCCCCAGGAGTTCGAAGGCCGCATCACATCGGTCTATGAGCGCGTCCTCACCACTACAGTCAACGACATCGAGCACATCGAGTCCACCACGCTCAACGGCACCGCTGTCGTCAAGGTCTTCCTGCAACCGTATGCGAATGTAACCACCGGCGTGGCGCAAACTACGGCGGTTTCACAGACCATCCTGAAGCAGATGCCCGCCGCCATCAACCCGCCCATCATATTGAGTTACAGCGCTTCCAGCGTGCCCATTCTGCAACTCGCGCTTTCGGGCAAAGGCCTGCAGGAAGCGGACCTCAATGACATCGCGATGAACTTCTTGCGCCCGCAATTGGTCACCGTGCCCGGTGCAGTCGTCCCCTATCCATATGGCGGCAAGCAGCGCCAGATCATGATTGATCTGAATCCTGCTGACCTGCAATCCAAGCAGCTATCGCCGTTCGATGTCGTGCAGGCGGTCAACAATCAGAACCTTTTGCTGCCTTCGGGAACCGCCAAAATCGGGCAGTTCGAATACGACGTCGACATGAACTACAGCCCGAAGCGCATCGCCGAGATCAATCAGTTCCCGGTAAAGGTTGTCAATAACTCAACCATTTATGTCCGCGACGTGGCCAATGTGCGTAACGGCTACAGCCCGCAGACGAACATCATTCGTCGCGACGGTCAGCGCGGCGTTCTGGTATCCGTTCTGAAAGCTGGCAGCGCCTCCACTCTCGATGTGGTGCAAGGAATCAAGGATCTGCTGCCGCATGTGGCCGCAACGCTTCCCCCCGCATTGAAGATCCAGCCGCTCGCCGATCAATCGATTTTTGTCCGCGCCGCCATCAACGGCGTGGTGCGCGAAGCCTTGATCGCTGCCTGCCTCACCGGCCTGATGATTCTGATCTTCCTCGGCAGTTGGCGCAGCACGCTCATCATCGCAATTTCCATTCCGCTCTCGATTCTTACCTCCGTCATTGTTCTCAGCGCGCTGCACGAAACCATCAACATCATGACCCTCGGCGGCCTCGCGCTCGCCGTCGGCATCCTGGTCGATGACGCCACGGTCACCATCGAGAACATCGAACGTTTCCTCGAAGAAGGGCACGATCTCCACACTGCGATTCTCGAAGGCGCGGCGCAGATCTCAGTTCCGGCGCTCGTATCGACACTCTGTATCTGTATCGTCTTCCTGCCTATGTTCTTCCTCGCTGGCGTTGCAAAGTATCTGTTTGTTCCGCTGGCCGAAGCCGTCGTTTTTGCGATGCTCGCGTCCTATGTTCTCTCGCGGACTCTCGTTCCCACGCTTGCCATGTATCTGCTGCGCGCCAAACAACACGGTCGCAGCCGTTCTCGCAATCCCTTCGTGATCTTCCAGCGTGGATTCGAGCGTGGCTTTGAGCGAATCCGCACACAATATCAGGCGGTTCTCACAACCCTTGTCTATCGGCGTCAGTTCTTCGTGCCCATCTTCATAGGCATCTGCGCCTGCACTGCGTTGTTGATTCCGTTCCTCGGGCAAGACTTTTTCCCCACCAGTGACACTGGCCAGTTCAAGCTGCACGTTCGCGCTAAGACCGGAACTCGCATTGAAGAAACGGCGCGGCTGTTCGATCAGGTGGATAACGCAATTCGGCGTCAGATTCCGTCGTCACAGCTTGACACCGTGCTAGACAACATCGGCCTTCCGTATAGCCAGTTGAACCTGTCCTATAACAACTCTGGCCAGGTCGGCTCTGCGGATGGCGACGTGCTCGTGACCCTGAAACCTGAACATGCTCCCACTGAAAAATACGTCGCTGCTCTGCGTCGTACGTTGCCGCGTGAGTTTCCAGGCGTCATCTTCTACTTTCTGCCCGCGGACATCGTCACCCAGATCCTGAACTTCGGTCTGCCGTCGCCTATTGATCTCCAGATCGTCGGCAACAATGTCGAATCCAGTCGCGCCTTTGCGGATCGCATTCTGCCGCAGTTACAGCGCATCCCGGGAGCCGTGGATCTTCACGTTCATCAGGTCTTCGATGAGCCGAAACTGCACATCGAAGTTGATCGCACGAAGGCCGCCGAAAGCGGTTTTCAGCAAATTGATCTAGCGCACAGCTTTCTGACCTCTTTGGGCGGAAGCTTTCAGACCCAGCCGACATTTTGGTTGAACCCGGTGAACGGTGTCAGCTACAACCTGGTCGCGCAAACGCCGCAATATGACATTCAGTCCATTCAGGACTTGCGCAACATTCCGATAAGCGCGGCCACGCAAAAATCGCCGGAGGTGTTGAGCGACCTCGCGGACGTAAGCCGCGAAAATGAGCTCGGCATCGTCACTCACTACAACATCCGCCGGACTGTCGATATCTACGGCTCCGTGCAAGGACGCGACATGGGCGGCGTCGGAGCCGATATTCGAAAGGTGATGCAGGCGAATCAGAAGTATCTCGCGCGTGGATCCGACCTGATCCTGCGCGGCCAGGTCCAGACTATGCATCAGTCGTTTGTGGGTCTGCTGACGGGTCTCGCCGGTGCCATCGTTCTCGTTTATCTGCTGATAGTCGTAAACTTCCAGTCCTGGCTAGACCCGTTCATCATCATCACCGCGTTACCGGCAGCGCTGGCGGGCATCATCATTTTTCTTTTCCTGACCGGCACCACCGTCAGCGTGCCTGCGCTCATGGGCGCAATCATGTGCATGGGCGTTGCCACTGCGAACAGCATTCTGGTGGTGAGCTTCGCGAAAGATCGCGTCGGCCATCATGGCAATCCGGTCGAAGCAGCCCTCGAAGCCGGGTCCACTCGTTTCCGTCCCGTATTAATGACCGCGCTCGCAATGATCATCGGCATGATCCCCATGGCCGTCGGTCTGGGCGAGGGCGGGGAACAGAATGCCCCGCTCGGGCGCGCCGTCATCGGCGGTCTGCTTTGCGCCACCGTCGCCACGTTGTTTTTCGTTCCGGCCGTGTTTGGCTTGCTCCACGGCAAGCAAAACGTAGAAACCACCAAATCCAAAGAACACGAATCGCAGCTATCTATATGACCGTTGAACAAGAACCTGAACTGAGCCCCGGCAGCCAGGCCGCCGCTGCCCGGCAAGTCGCGCAACAACAGCAGGCCGCGCAGCAGCCCGCGCCGCAGAGAGCGGGTGTCCGTGGTCTTGTCATCTTCACCATCGCCGCGGCCCTCGTTCTCGGAATCGCCATCGCGGGTGGTCTCATTGCGCGCGCGAAGTCAAACGCAGCGCTGCTGAATGAAACAAACAGTGATGCGGTCCCCACCGTCTCTGTCATTCACCCCCAGATTACGTCTGGCGCCGAGGAAGTGGTTCTGCCCGGCAATATGCAGGCCTTCGTCGACACGCCCATCTGGGCTCGCTCCAGCGGCTATCTGAAAGCTTGGTACGTTGATATAGGCGCGCATGTCAAGCAAGCGCAGTTGCTGGCGACGATTGAATCGCCGGAAGTGGATCAACAGCTTGAGCAGGCGAAGGAGCAACTGAACACCGCTCAAGCCAATCTCAAGCTCTCTGAGATCACCGCCGAACGCTACACGAATTTGTTTAAGACAGACTCGGTGGCGAAGCAGGATGTCGACAACGCCGTCCAGGCTGCTGCGGCAAACGCAGCCATGGTGAAATCGGCCACGGCGAATGTTTCGCGCCTGCAGCAGATGGTCGATTATGAAAAAGTCTATGCGCCTTTTGACGGCGTCATCACCGCGCGCAATGTAGATCTAGGTGCATTGGTCGACGCCGACACAAACACCGCGGGAAAAGAGCTGTTCCATTTGGCCTCAAACAACACCCTGCGCGTGTATGTCAGCGTTCCTGAAGCCTATTCGCGCTCCGCTATCCCCGGGGTAAACGCGTCACTGACTCTGAATGAATTTCCCGGACGGCAGTTCAAAGGCAAAATCGTGCGTAATGCCGACGCAATAGACATGAACTCGCGAACGTTGCTGGTAGAAGTTGATGTGCCTAATCCCACCGGTGAACTTTTGCCGGGTTCGTATGTGTCGGTCCACTTGAAGATCCCATCGAAAGTGCGGGCCGTCGTCATACCTGCAAATGCGCTGCTTTTTCGCTCGGAGGGTCTGCGAGTAGCCGTCGTCCGCGACAATCGCACGGTTCTCCAAGCGGTCCTTCTTGGCCGCGATTTCGGCGACACAGTCGAAGTGGTTAGCGGTGTCGGTCCTGCGGACTCTGTCATTGTTAATCCGAGTGATTCCATCGTCTCCGGCCAGCAGGTGAACGCGCAGAAAGCTGCGTCCTGAGTAGTGGCAATGTTGAGTTTGGACTTGAAAAATAACAAAGGTCTTTTGGCCGCGATCGGCTTCGCGGCCCTGCTTTCAAGCTGTATGGTTGGGCCAAAGTACAACAAGCCGACACTTCCGGCCGCGCCCGCGTTTTCGGAACAACCGCCGCAAACCTTCAAAGAGGGCAAGGGCTGGAGCCCGGCGAATCCCGCCGATTCTCAGATACGTGGCAACTGGTGGGAACTGTTCCAGGACTCACAACTCGACGTGTTGGAGGAGCAGATCGTCCCGGCCAACCAGACCTTGAAGGCCGCTGAGGCGAATTTCCGTCAGGCCCGCACTCTCATCGCCATCAATCGCTCGAATCTGTATCCGACTGTGTCGGTGGGGCCATCGATATCGGGCAACCGAATATCAGGCTACAGTCCGACCGGTGCACAAAACTTTCAATATGGATTGTTCAGCTTGCCGGTTGACGTCTCCTGGGACGCCGATTTCTGGGGCCGCATTCGCCGTACCGTGAACACCGCGCGGGAGCAGTACCAGGCATCCGCAGCCGATCTCGAAAACGTGAAGCTCGAGCTTCAAACTGAGCTTGCGGTCGATTACTTCGAAGCGCGCAGTTCTGACGCGCAGGAGAAGCTACTCAACGATACCGTCGTTGCTTACACGAAAGCGCTGCAACTCACGCAAAACCGCTATGAGGGCGGCGTTGCATCCAAGGTCGAGGTCGCGCAGGCGCAGACGCAGCTCGAACAAACGCAGGCGCAGGATATTGATGTGGGTACAGCGCGCGCCAGTTTTGAGCACGCGATCGCTGTCCTGATCGGTAAACCTCCGGAGGAGTTCCATTTGCCGGTAGTTGCACTTAACGCAGAGCCGCCGGCCGTTCCCGTGGGCATCCCGTCTCAGCTTCTGGAGCGCCGCCCGGACATTGCGTCTAATGAGCGTCAAGTCGCCGCTGCCAATGAGCAGATCGGCATCGCCAAAGCAGCTTATTATCCTGATCTTGTCATCGGCGCTACCGGCGGTTTCCAGGCAGGCAGCATCGTTAACTGGTTTGCATGGCCCAGCCGCTTCTTCTCCGTCGGCCCGCAACTTCTCGAAACTGTCTATGACGCTGGCCGTCGCCGCGCTCAGATGACCAATGCTCTGGCTGGCTACGATGTTTCGGTTGCCAACTACCGCCAGTCCGCGCTAACTGCTTTCCAGGAGGTAGAGGACAATCTCGCAACGCTGCGCATCCTTGAACAGGAAGCAGCCAAACAGCATGAAGCTAGTACGGCCGCGGAAAACTCGTTGCAACTTTCGTTAAACCGCTACAAAGGCGGAATCGTCACATATCTCGAAGTGATCACCGCGCAAAGTATCGCGCTCACCAACGAACGCACAGAAGTAGATATTCTGCGCCGTCGAATGGACGCAACGGTCGAGCTCATTAAGGCTCTCGGCGGCGGATGGGATAACAGTAAACTTCCGAATGCCTGACCTGCTTACGCGACGCAACCTGCTGGGTCTTGCCGCAGGTGTGCTCGTGCAGGCAAAGCAAGCTACGTTTTCTACGGAAGTCAAAGTCGTGAACGTCTTTGCGACTCTTCATGATAAGCAGGGTCAGATCATCCGCGATCTGAACAAAGACGACTTCGAGATCCGTGAAGACGGGAAGCAGCAAACGATTCGTTACTTCTCACGCGAATCGGACCTGCCGCTCACGGTCGCGCTGCTCGTCGATTCCAGTCTGAGCCAGACCAAGGTTCTCGAAGACGAACGCGGCGCCAGCTATCGTTTCCTTGATCAGGTTCTGCGCCAAAAGCAGGATCAAGCCGCGGTCGTCCAGTTCGATCAGGCTGTTGTGATTCGTCAGGATCTGACTTCATCGCACAAGGATCTGCAGGACACGCTCGGGTTGATCGACTCTCCCGATATGAAAATGCCGGGCGCTCAGGGCGGAACACTGCTGTACGATACTGTCCGGCAAGCTTCCATCAAGCTCATGCGCGCACGCCAGGGGAGGAAAGCCTTCGTTGTGCTGACCGACGGTGTGGATGTCGGCAGCACCATCAGTCTGAACGAGGCGGTCGAATCGGCGCAGCGTGCGAACACGATCGTGTACTGCATTCTGTTTTCAGATGAGTCGTACTATGGGGGCGGGTTTGGCATCGGCCGCAATCCCGGAAAGGGTGTTCTTCAATCCTTATCGCGCGAGACCGGCGGCGGCTTCTTCGCCGTCAGGCCTTCCCAAGGAATCGAAGCCATTTTCAAGACTATTGAAGAAGAGCTTCGCAGCGAGTACAGCATCGGTTTTGTGTCCGATCAGCCTGTGAAGCACTCTGGTTTCCGTACGTTGAAAGTGACAACGAAGCGGAAAGATCTGATCATTCAGGCGACGAACCGATACTACGCCGAGACCTAAAAAAGGGGAAGTCCCGCAGGACTTCCCCTTTTCAGTTCGAAGCGAACCGGTGTTTACCAGTTGAAGCGGGCAACCACTTGCAGCGTTCGCGGATTACTGCTGAACGCATACGTCGGGTTGTTAAACAGCGCGTTGCTAGCGTTCACGTAGCTGAGAACACCGGAGTTATAGGTGTTCACAGATACTGCATTATCAATAGCCGCCGAAGTGAATTGCGGGTGATTGAAAACGTTCAGCGCCTGACCTTCTAAATCGAAGCGGTAACGCTCGCGGAAGCTGAAGTGCTTGATGAGGGAGACATCGATGTTATCGATCGGGCGTGTAGCCTGTGTGTTTCGTCCTGCGGTAGCGAGGGCTCCGAAGCCCGCTTGAACGTACTGGGCACTGGGGTTCTTGGCGACCCAGGCGACAACGTTTGCGTCCGTCTTGGCGGTGCTCAGTGCGATCGTTTGACCGCTCGCCGTAAGTCCGTAAACGGCGGTGCCTGCCCCGTTCGTGCTGGTCGGATTGACAACGGTGCGGTCTGTCGCGGAGTCGCCGTTCAGGTTCGAATCGACGCCGCTCTGAACCGTGTAGTATTCAGGCGACTCGTAAGTGTAGATCGGAGCTACTTCCCAGTTGCCGATGATGTTCTTCATGAACCAGTTCGAGTTCTGCTTGAAGAAGGGAGCGTCATAGACAAGCTCCAGCGAGATGCGGTGACGGTGGTCTAAGGCAGAGGAAGCCTTATCGGCCGCCAAGTTTTGGAAGTTCTGCGGACGACGCGGTGACAGATAGGTGCTGGCGACTTCAGCCGTGCTGTTATCGATAGCGTGGCTCCAGGTGTACGCCAACTGGTACTGCAATCCGTTCGAGAAACGACGTTTCAATTCGGTTTGCAAACCGTTGTAATCGGAGTACCCGGTCGGCTGATAAGAAGTGATCGTGCTGGTGAATCCGGCGTTTTGAAACGCAGGTACGGCCGAGCCGAGCGCTGCGATTTGTCCGACAGTGTAGGGCAATGAGGCCAAAGTGGCGGCCGACGGAGCACTGAAGTACGTGGGGATATTGACGGCGGCGGACACGGGCGATTGTCTGTTCAGCTGCGATTGCTCGATCAGGTGAACGCCCTTGGTGCCCACATAACGGACATCGAGAGTGTAGTTCTGCCGGAAGACGTGCTGAACATCGAGCGTGTAGTTGATCGAATATGGCAGCGTCTGGTTCGGAATGTAGGACGAGGTGATGGAACGAGCGTACGCCGGTGTTACACCTCCCGTCGCGACGGGTGCCGTGATCCCGCCGTTACCCAGGAAGTTGCTGGTTTGCGGCGTGAGCGCCGGCGTCGTGGTGGTGTAGAACTCCGGCGGGAGCGTGTTCAATCCGATGTTATCGAAGACAACGTCGTAGGCCATGCCGAAGCCCGCACGGACCACCGTGTTGCTGTTGCCGCGGGGCGTCCAAGCGATACCAACACGCGGGCCGATGCCATGAGGATCTGCCGTAGGCGAATTGAATGTGAGCAGACCGGGCACGCTCGCGACAGCATTTTCGCTCTGTGCCTGCATGCTCTTCGGCACAGTGGTGTATTCGTAACGAACGCCCAGGTCGAGAGTCAGGTTCTCCTTGATTCTCCAGGTGTCCTGCAAATAGCTGTAAGTGGCGAGCTGGTTGCCGTAGTAGGTGGATCCGCCAAAGCTGCGAGCGTAAAAGAAATCGGGAGAGAGGTCTTGCAAATACCCGGCGACATTAGTCCATTCGTAATCGCCGCGTACGCGTTGGACGAAGAACTGGGGCGAGATGTAGTCGCGGAATTCGCTGCCGAACTTGATGGTGTGGTTGCCCTTGATCCAGGTCACGTTGTCCACGATCTGGTACAGGTTGTTGACACCGTATTGCGGGAAGTTGGGGTTGGGTCCGACTTGCAAATTCAGATTGTTGAACTGCAGGTTGGGAAACGCGCTCAGGCCCGGGAAGGTTTGATTGCCGACGGGATCGCTGCTGTTGGTGCGCTGATAAGCGAGACGCAGTTCGTTGGTGACGTGCGGATTGAAAGTGTGGAATTCAGAGACGTTTGCCAGATCGTAACGCGAAGGAACGATGGTGTAGAACACGGGAAGGTTGGCGCCGGTGTTGATCGAATCGTAGCGGTTGTAAATATAACGGCCGCGAATCTGGTCGGTGTCGGACAGGTTGTAGTCCATGCTGAACACGCCGTAGAACGCGTTGGTATAGCTGGGCGCCGCAATCGGAATGATGCCGGTCGGCACGGTCACGTTCCCGACTGAGATGGTAGGCGCATTCGAACTCACAGCGGGAGCAACTGCGTACGTCTGCAGCACCTTTAGGTTCGTCTGGCTAATTCCGGGAGCGCCGGCGAGAGCAGCGTAGCCAGCCGACGTCGGAGCATAAAGAGGTGTGCCGGGCGTCGCGGCGAAACCGGTTGGATTGTATTCGAAGCTGGTGAAGAAGAACAGCTTGTTGTGCTTGAGGGGTCCGCCGAAGTTAGCGCCCAAGTGGCTGCGATCGAAACGCGGGTTTTTCAGGATGCCCTGATTTTTGTACGTCTGGTCTTCCGCATTCATGATCCGGTTTTCCAGGTACTCATAAATTGTTCCGTGGTACTGGTTGGTGCCGCTCTTGACAATCGTATTGAACTGGCCGCCGGAAGAGTGACCGTACTCGGCTTGGAATTGGTTCTGAAGCAGGGTGAACTCGCTCACCGATTCGTTCGGGAGATACACAACAGGGCCGGTGACGGACTTGCTGTTGTTGTCTACGCCCTCAATCATGAAGTTGTTGTTGCGTGGACGCTGGCCGCCAACCGAAGGACCAGAACCGACGCCGATGCCGCCCGCGCTGGCAACGCCCGCATCAAGCAGAGAAAGGTTGATTACGCCTTGACCCATACCAGTATTCGGCAGGTCGGCGGCCTGCTTCGTGTTGAAGGTGTTCTGAATCTGAGCCGTGGTTGTGTCGATCATGGCCGCGGCTTCGGTAACGTTCACTTCAGTCGAAACTGAACCGACCTTGAGGGTCAAGTTAGCAGTGGCGACTTGGTTCAAGAGAATGGCCACTCCCTTCAGTTCGGCACTGGTAAAACCTGGCGCAGCCGCTTGAATGTCGTAGGAGCCAGGCAAGAGATTGGGGATGCGATATTCGCCGCTGCCGCTAGCCACGCTGGTTGCTTTCACACCAGTGGCTTCGTTGGTTGCGGTGACTTTCGCGTTGGGAACTGCAGCGCCCGAGGCGTCCATAACGGTGCCGATAACGTCACCGCTGGTTACCTGAGCGTGCAGAAGATGAGTAAAGCTGCCAAAGCTCAGTACGAGGAGCAGGCAAACTGCTGAAAGTGATTTCCTGAAATGCAACATCGGACTTCACAGAAAGCACGGGGATGGCCATCCAGTTGCTTTCCCGTTGATCTTGTTGATTCAACAAGTTACGGCGTTCTAAACGTCTGCCGACCTTCAGAATTCAGAAGATTGCGTTAAGGTACATCCCATGGCTGGAATCTCAACTGGTGCACACACATTACGATGCGCCGGTACTGAGTTCCGTCTGCACATCGGTAGACACTCGCTTCAGGCTGGCTATACACCAGATCGTTACGCCGAGAACGAACAGATTGATGACGATCTCCACCAGAGTCTCGACGGTTGCGTTTGCCAGTGTTGCCAAAGCGCCCCCGAGGCAGGAGACCACCTCGCCCAACAGGATCAGTTGGTAAAAAGTCATCCAGACGAACGTGTTGTGCGGACGGACCAGCTGTTGTGCTTTGACGCCCCGCTGCATTGACCACAGAAAGCCCAGTGTGGACGAAGATGCTCCAGCCCACAGCACCAAAGCCAATGCTGTGCTCATGAACGGCTGATCGTTGTCAGACGTGAGAAACAGACTCAGGATAAAGCCGAAGGCCGCAGTCAATAGCAGCCCGGTCACTAAGCGCCCAGCCAGAACACGTCGTAACTGCAGTACAGGGCCCTTCATTTCCTCGATCACGTCCCATGCGGCAAGCGGGTAGAGAAAAGCATATAGAAACCGCGAGTACAGGAATATGCGTTGCGTCTCTTCCGAACGGATCCCGAACCAGAGTTGAACGGCGTCAAAGAAGAGGCCGATTATGCAGGCAAGTGTGATGTAAAGGTAAGTTCGCGGCAAACGAAGTTGCAAAACGCGTGCGAGTAGCAAAGCGTCGGCTGCCGTACCTGCGATGAATACCCAGAGGTCTATCCGATCAATCATTCACTACAACCATTTGAGCGCACGCCCGATTCAGCTCTGCCTTGGCCCACCACTAGTGGCAAGACTCTAGCATGGCCGATTTCCATTGCCCTTGCTGCGCCAAATGGGTAAGAATCCATCTAGCCCGCGCGCGCGTCTAAATGTTAAGAAGGGAAACCTCGAGAGGTGCATATGTTCAGGAAATTCGGATTTTTTGCAGTCGTTCTAGCAGCACTAATGCTGTTGTTGACACCGGCTCCTGCAAAGTCGGCTGTCGTCGTCGGTTTCGGCGCCGGTCCCGGCTACGGCTATTATGCGCCGTACGCATACGCGCCATATGCCTGTGATCCCTACTACAATCCGTACTGCTATGGCGGCGGCTACTACGGTTACGGTTATCCGTACGCGTATCCGTACATAGGATGGGGTGGTTACTGGGGCGGCGGCTACGGCTACCGCGGCGGCTACGGTTATCGCGGCGGCTACGGTTATCGCGGCGGCTACGGCGGCTATCGCGGCGGCTACGGTGGTTACGCTGGCGGACGCGGTTACGCTGGCGGACGCGGCTATGCTGGCGGCGGAATTAGAGCCGGCGGATTCGGCGGAGCGCGCGGCGGCGGTGGATTTGGCGGCGGAGCGCGTGGCGGCGGCGGCCATGGTGGTGGCGGCGGACGTCGCTAAACATACAAGTCGAGTAGAGTTATCGAACGGGCTCTCCCACGCGGAGAGCCCGTTTTGTTTTTGGCGCAAATCGTGATCAAATAAAGTGATCAGCCCCTTCTGATCAGCTGCGCATTCGTTGCAGCATTCCAGTCACATTTAGGAGCCCACTTAGTTGGATCAAGCAGTTCTCGCTCTGGAGGACGGAAGCATCTTCGAGGGCACGAGCTTTGGTGCGCCTGTGGAGAGCGCAGGTGAGGTGGTGTTCAACACCGCTATCACGGGATATCAGGAGATCTTCACGGATCCGTCGTATTGCGGCCAGATTGTGGTTCTCACCAACCCGCAGATCGGCAACTACGGCGCAAACGCTGCCGATTGCGAATCGGCCAGTCCTTACATTGAAGGTTTGGTCGTACGCGAGATCTCGCCTGTCGCTAGCAACTGGCGATCGAGCGATAAAGCCGAGCACTTCCTGGCGCAGTACGGTATTCCGGTGATCGCGGACGTCGACACGCGCAGACTCGTGCGTCTGCTGAGAGAGCGCGGCGCATTGCGCGGCGTAATCGCAACCGGAGAGCAGAATCTTGAAGAACTCGTCCAGCGTGCCCGAAGCGCTCCGACCATGGCGGGGCAGAATCTGGTCTCGCGCGTTACTACTGCGGAAGTTTATTCCTGGACGAAAGGCGTTGAGCCCGTATCGCCGTCTGAAAAAGGCCTGCCCGCGGAAAGCCCGCGTTTTCACGTCGTCGCTTACGATTACGGCATCAAGCGCAACATCCTTCGCCACCTTGTGCAGATCGGCTCAAAGCTGACCGTGGTTCCGGCCGCGACGAGCGCTGAAGATGTGCTTGCCCTTAAACCGGACGGAGTTTTCCTTTCGAACGGTCCGGGTGATCCGGAGCCGCTGGAACGGCAGTCGGCGCAGGTCAGAAAACTGATCGGCAAGGTTCCTGTATTCGGCATCTGTTTGGGACACCAAATTCTTGGGCTGGCCTTTGGGGGCAAGACGTACAAGCTCAAATTCGGGCATCACGGGGCAAACCACCCCGTGCTGAACAAGCACACCGGGAAGGTGGAGATCACATCCCAGAATCACGGTTTCTGCGTCGATCCCGATTCGCTGCGCGACAGCGATGTCGAGATTACGCACATGAACCTGAACGACAATACGGTGGAAGGGATGCGGCATCGCAATGAGCCGGTATTCTGCGTGCAATACCATCCCGAGGCCGCGCCCGGCCCGCACGATTCCCACTATCTCTTTCGTGATTTCGCCAAACTCATGGAAGAGAGCAAGCGTTAACGATGCCGAAGCGAACAGACCTAGAGAAGATCCTTATTATCGGCTCGGGCCCAATCATCATCGGCCAGGCATGCGAGTTCGACTACTCGGGCGCTCAGGCCTGCAAAGCGCTGCGAGCCGAAGGTTACCGAGTGGTTCTGATTAATTCCAATCCGGCGACGATCATGACCGACCCGGAACTGGCCGATCAAACCTACATCGAGCCTCTTAGCGTGGCATATGCGGCCGAGGTAATCCGCAAAGAACGGCCGGATGCCGTGCTCTCCACTGTTGGCGGCCAGACGGCTTTGAATCTCGCCGTCGAGCTGGCTGAGTCCGGTGTGCTGGATGAGTACGGGGTCGAGCTGATTGGCGCCAAGATCGACGCCATCAAGAAAGCGGAAGACCGGCTGTTGTTCAAAGATGCGATGCGCAAGATCGGTCTCGACATGACGCAGTCGCAACTGGTCAACAACGTCGAGGCTGGACTCGCGTTCGCGGAACGAATCGGCTATCCGGTTATTCTTCGACCCAGTTTCACAATGGGCGGAACTGGTGGTGGTATCGCATATAACCGCGAAGATCTAGTTGAGATTCTCGAGCGCGGCATCGATCTCTCGCCTGTCCACGAAGTTCTGGTGGAAGAAAGCGTGCTCGGCTGGAAAGAGTATGAGTTGGAGGTGATGCGTGACCTCGCCGGCAATGGCATCATCGTCTGCTCTATCGAAAATTTCGATCCCATGGGCGTGCACACGGGCGACTCCATCACCGTCGCTCCGGCACAGACGCTCACTGATCGCGAATACCAGATGATGCGCGACGCCGCCTTGCGCTGTCTGAACGAAATCGGGGTCGATACTGGCGGTTCCAACGTACAGTTTGCAATCGATCCGGCAAACGGACGCATGGTCATTGTGGAGATGAATCCGCGCGTTTCGCGAAGCTCCGCCCTGGCCTCGAAAGCGACCGGCTTTCCGATTGCCAAGATTGCAGCCAAACTCGCGGTCGGCTATCGGCTTGATGAGATTCGGAATGACATCACGCGCGCCACACCGGCCTGCTTTGAACCGACAATCGATTACGTAGTCGTGAAGATCCCGCGCTGGCAATTCGAGAAATTCCCGGGCGCAGAGCCGGTACTCGGTACGCAGATGAAATCTGTCGGCGAGGTCATGGCTATTGGGCGCACCTTCAAACAGGCTCTTGGTAAAGGTCTTCGCAGTCTTGAAACCGGCAAGTCGTCCAGCCGTGCGGCACTGAATCCCGTGCTGATCAACAAACGGCTCATCACTCCGAACCCTGAGCGCCTCGACTACATGCGTTTTGCATTCGAGCAGGGCTACTCGATCGAAGACGTGCAGGAGATGACACACATCGATCCGTGGTTCCTACGCCAGATCTCTGAAGTTGTGGCCGAGGAGCAGTCGCTACTCGGACGAACGCTCGATTCGATCAGCAAGAAAGAATTTCGGAAGCTGAAGCGCGATGGTTTAGGCGACCGGCAGATTGCGGAAGTAATGGGCGCCGAACCAATGCAAGTTCGCGCTGCGCGGAAGAAGCTTGGAATTGAAGCAGTGTTCAATCGCGTGGACACCTGCGCGGCCGAATTCGAGAGCTTCACACCGTATCTGTATTCCAGCTACGAATCTGAAGATGAATCGGACCCGACGGACCGTCGCAAGGTGATGATTCTCGGCAGCGGACCGAATCGCATCGGGCAGGGGATTGAGTTCGATTACTGCTGCTGCCACGCTTCGTTTGCACTGCAGGATTTCGGCTACGAATCCATCATGGTGAACTGCAATCCGGAGACAGTCTCGACGGATTACGACACCAGCGATCGCCTGTACTTCGAACCACTCACACAGGAAGAGGTTCTGAATATCTATGACCGTGAGAAGCCGGACGGAGTCATTGTCCAGTTTGGCGGGCAAACTCCGTTGAACCTCGCCATGCCACTGAAGCATCTTGGGGTTCCCATCATCGGCACAGATCCGAGTAACATCGATCTGGCCGAAGATCGAAAGCTGTTCGGCAAATTGCTCGCCGACCTGAAGATTCCGTCACCTCCGCACGGCACTGCCACAAGTATCGAAGAAGCTTGTGAGACTGCGTTACGACTCGGTTTCCCGGTGCTGGTTCGTCCGAGCTACGTTCTCGGCGGCCGCGCCATGGTCATTGCATACAACGAAGACACAGTGCGGCGCTACATGCAGGAAGCGACGAGTTTCTCAGTCAAACGCCCGGTGTTGATTGACCGTTTTCTCGAAGACGCAACGGAAGTGGACGTGGACGCTTTGTGCGACGGCGAAAATGTGTTGATCGCCGGCATTATGGAGCACATTGAGGAGGCTGGCGTGCATTCGGGTGACAGTTCCTGTGTGCTGCCGCAAATTTCACTGAAGCCGGACGTGATTCGCACCATTGAAGATTACACAGCCAGGCTGGCACTCGCGCTGAATGTTATTGGCTTGATGAACGTGCAGTACGCCATCAAGAACGACACTGTCTACGTACTGGAAGTGAACCCGCGCGCATCGCGTACGGTTCCGTTCGTCGGTAAAGCGACCGGAGTTCCACTGCCGAAGCTCGCGGTGGGACTGATGCTCGGGAAGAAGCTTGACGAGTTCAAGCACCTGACTGGCGGCATTGTGAATGGCAGGCTGCCCGTGTCGCACTATTTCGTCAAAAGTCCGGTATTTCCTTTCGCGAAGTTCCCGGGCGTCGACCCGGCGCTGGGGCCGGAGATGCGCTCCACCGGCGAAGTGATGGGTGTCGGCGAGACATTCGGAGAGGCATTCGCGAAGGCTCAGCTTGCAGCCGGCACGCCCATTCCGGACTCAGGCGCGCTATTCATCAGCGTTAACGATCGGGACAAACCAGCGGCGGTTGCCGTCGCGGCGAAGTTTCGCGAATTCGGGTTTGAATTGTTCGCGACGCGCGGCACTGCGGCGGCGCTGAAACACGCGAACCTGCCCTGCAAAACAGTTTTCAAAGTGAATGAGGGACGCCCGAACGCAGTGGACTTGCTGAAGGCCGGCAAACTCAACCTGGTGATCTACACCACGACCGGAAGTCATTCATTTCCTGATGAGCAGACAATTCGTCGAAATGCCGTGACCTACCGCACGCCCTGCATCACGACAATGAGCGGAGCGAAGGCGGCAGTGGAAGCTGTCGCATCGAGACGCCGCGATCCTATCCGCATCTGGAGCTTGCAGGAACTGCACGCGTCAGAGACGGTGCAGGCAACGAACGCCTGATCGTCTTTAGGCTTGACTTAGCGGCGGTGCCGCAATGAATGCGGACGAGTGAATGGCAGGAATTCCTGCATGAAGTTGTAGGCCGTGTCCGCTCCGAGACCGATTACGCTTCGCCTGAAGCCGTCGGCTACGGAGCCGGTGCTGGGCGGCTGCCAGACATTCGCAAACTGACCCGCACCTACCTGGCTTATGACTCGCGCCCAGGCAAACTCAGTGCGGCCGGAATCCGTCTTGCAGATGATCACTTGTTTCAAGGCGTTAAGTGCGCGTTCTTTCATCGTCTTGTCTTCAGACGGAAAGTAACGCGGGTCTTCGTGGAAAGCTGATTCCAACACGAATGCAAAACTCTGGCGTGACACGTTGCCCGCCAGGCCTGAGCCGTACCGCTCTGCAAATCCGTGTACGCCTTGGCCCCATTCATGCGGGCTGTCGTCCGCCTGCCCGATGGCCGCTCCAAACAGTGCGCCGACCAGACCGCGGGCTCCGAAGCTCTGCACAATACGGTAATCAAATTTATCGCGAACGGTGAACGAAGGCGCTGAGACCGTCTTAGAGAGATTCTGTAATCCTCTTCGCTGTTGTCCGTTTGGTTGCGTTTGCGGATTTGCAAGTTGACCCGGTTGCGGCGGCGCCGTGTCTTGCGCGTAGGCCGCAACATAGCTGGTTAACACCAGGCAGAACGTCAGCGTAAGCGGGCCAGCGATAGATTTCATCGATGAGGCTGAATGGTGGACGTCATCGATAACAACGGGTTACAGTTCGGGGTCCTGGAAGAGCCGGATGCCTGCAATTCCTTCCACACCGGCCTGCAAACACTCCGCTGCGTTCTCCCAATTCACTCCGCCGAGTGCGTATACGGTATGGCCTAGAGTACAGGCTTCGCGCAGCAAGGCGAGCCCTTTGGGCGCGCCCTTTCCTGGAGTGTCGAACACCGGGCCGAAGGTGACGAAATCCGCATTGGCGTCCGACACTTCCCGCAGTGTGTGACAAGACCTTGCCACAATCAAACCCGGCAAGCTTTGGAGCGGCGCGTTCGCCGGAAGATGTACGCCGTCAGCGCCGGTCGCAATGGCCACGTCGGCGCGCGAGTTGACCAGAATTTTGGAGTGCAGATGAAGCTTGTCTTGCGCTCGACATTCCAGCACAGCCAGCGTGAATTCGAACAATTCCCGCGCGCTGATGTCCTTTTCGCGAATCTGGATGTACTCCACTCCCAGGTGCATCTGATCGCGGATGACCTCCAGCAGCGGTCGAAATCCGCCGACGGACTTTCGATCAGTGATGTAGTAGCGCTTCATGCAGTCACCCGATGAAGTGTATCGCCGAGGAAGGAATTTCCGCCCATAAATGATCGTATCCGTGCAGTTCATGCGCTTCCGATTCGCTGATGATCGCGCACAACCCTGTTTCGAAGTTGATGCGCATGCCGGTGGCGACACCCGTGATCTTCTCAACGCGCAGCAAAATCTGATTAGCCTGTGACGGATGCTTCGCAGTTCGCACTGTCACCTCACGTTCACGAACACATAAGAAGCTACGATCGCCAATCAGGTGACCGGGGAAATAGGGGCCGTCGAGAAAGCCGTTGAGCGCTGCCAAGCGGCTGGTTCTGCGTCCCGGGTCGAGTGCCGTGATCTCCGCGGGAATGATGTTCTGAATCTCGAGCATGCGAGCCACTTCGACGCTGGCGGGCCGTGCAAACACCGCCTCCCGCGAACCGGATTGGAGGCAGCGGCCGTTCTCCATCAGATACACGGAATCCCCGAGTTCAAAACATTCTTCGAGATCATGCGTTACCAACAGAACCGGAACTTGAAGACGCTCGTGTGTGTGACGCAGAACGTCGTAAAAGGCACTTCGTAAACGGGCATCGAGTCCACGCGTCGGTTCGTCGAGCAGCAATAAGCGCGGTTCGCCCACCAACACACGCGCCAGTGCTGCGCGTTGCCTCTGACCGCCGGAAAGTTGACCGGGCTTGCGGTTTGTGAGCTCATTCAGTTCCAACAGGTCGATGAGTTCGTTCACGCGCCGGTGACGGTTCAGCCGATTTGTTTTGTCGACAGCCGCCACTGATGAAGCAAAGCGCAGATTTTCGCGAACGGTCATGTGCGGAAACAAGGCATGGTCCTGAAAAATGTATCCGCAGCGCCGCCGTTCAGGAGGAACGTGAACCTTCGCTGCCGCATCGAAGTAGATTTCGTCGCGCACCAGTACTCGTCCTTCGTCCGGCCGTGCGAAGCCCGCAATGCAGTTCAGAGTCAGCGTTTTTCCTGCGCCGCTGCTGCCAAGCAGCACGGTGATACCGATGCCGGCTCGCAGATGCAGGTCGAGCGTGAATCCGGCTGAATCGCGTTCGGGTGGTAATCGCTTCAACAGTTTCGCGTCGATGATGGATTCTTCGGCGATGGTCATCCCGCGCTCGTCGTGAGACGCGAGTTGCGCGAAAAATAATTTGCTGCCCAAAGCAGACACAATGCACCGACGGTAATGACAAGTACAAGAACCCGTGCGACGTGACCGTTCCCCGATTCGACCGCATCGTAAATGGCGACGGAAAGAGTTTGCGTGCGATCCGGTATGTTTCCCGCGACCATGATGGTCACGCCGAAATCGCCGAGCGAACGAGCGAAGGCCAGCGTGGCCAGCGCAATCAGCCCGTTTCGCGCCAGAGGAAGAGTAACACGCCGAAACGTGGTCCATTCGGAAGCGCCCAGACTGCGAGCCGCCCATTCAAAGCGGTAATCAACGTTCTCCAGAATCGCTCGAGCCGCTTTTATGTAGATGGGCGCGGAGTGGATGATGGCAGCGATGACGGCGGCCTGCCAGGTGAAGACGAGCGGTCCGCCCGTAATGGCTTCGTAGAAGTGCCCGATGGGCGATTCGCGGCCGATTACAACGAGCAGGTAATATCCAAGCACCGTCGGCGGCAGAACGAGTGGAACCGTAAATAACGAATCCAGAAGATTCTTGCCGCGAAACTGTTTGTGCGACAGCGCGTACGCACACAGCGTTCCGAGGATAACGACGAAAACGGTTGCGAGTGCGGCGACTCGCAAACTCAGCCATAACGGAAACCAATCTATGGCCAGTAGGGGGAATGTCTGTGAGGGCATGCCTGCGGCTAGGAAACACGATTATAGGCGACTGTTGCCACGACGCGGCGTGCGACAAAGACTGGGACGAAATTTCGTGTCGCGTCGTCAGTTGGCGCCAGAATTTGTTGAGGGAAACTGGTGAGATGCGAATTAGTCGCAACGTGTTATTCAGTTTGCTTGCTTCGATCATCGCCGGATTGCCGGCAACGGCGCAGACCACCTGGAGTTTTGCCGTTTCCGGAGATTCGCGTAACTGCGGTGACGTTGTGATGCCTGCCATCGCGAAATCCGCCCGTGCGCAGAATGTCGCTTTCTATTGGCACCTAGGCGACTATCGGGCAATCTATCGCTTCGACCAGGATTATTGGCAAACCCATCAGACACCGGACCCGCGCGCAATGAACATCGCAGCCTATCAGCAGAATGCATGGGGTGACTTCATTACCAATCAGCTGAAGCCGTTCGGTTCTACGCCGGTGTTTCTCGCGATCGGCAACCATGAACTCATTCCGCCGAAGACGCGCGCGGAGTATTTGGTGGAATTTGCCGACTGGCTGGACAGCCCGACTATTCGCGAGCAGCGCTCGCGTGACAACGCGGAGGATCGTGCCGTGCGTTCCTATTATCACTGGATCAAGGATGGAATCGACTTCATCACTCTGGATAACGCGTCGCCTGATGAGTTCGATTCGGCCCAGTTGAATTGGGTGAAGTCTGTGTTTACGCGGGATGCCGAAGACACAAGCGTACGCGCGCTAGTCGTGGGTATGCATGAAGCGCTTCCGCAAAGTATTTCAGCGGACCACAGTATGGACCAGTCTGCACAGGGCGAAACGAGCGGACGGCAGGTTTATCAATGGCTGCTGGCATTCAAGCAGAAATCGGCAAAGCCGGTTTACGTGCTGGCGAGCCACTCGCATTTCTTTATGGAGGGCATATTCAACACGGATTTCTGGCATCAGAATGGAGGCGTGCTGCTGGGATGGATCATCGGAACCGCCGGCGCCGAGCGCTATGCGCTGCCACCTAATTCGTCGGGCGCGAAAGCGGCGAAGACTCACGTGTATGGATACATGACGGGAACCGTGACGCAGTCGAATGACGACCCCATCCATTTCACGTTTCATGAACTCGCTGAGAGTGACGTGCCGCAAGACGTGGTTGCACGCTACACGAGCACATTGGTGCACGACTGTTGGGTGAACAACCCGCCAACTAAATAAATACGACTAACCAGGTGTGAGTTGTCGTCGCGTGTGCTTTTCGCGGAGGCGTCCGTACACGGCACGCAGGATGGCCATGGTGGGCACGGAAAAGAACATGCCAGCGATACCGCCGATCTTTTCGCCGGCCAGCACGCCGAAAAGCACAAGCAGAGGATGCATTTCCACACCGGAGCTCATCAGGTATGGATTGATGACATAGTCCTGCACCAGGCGGAAGCTAGCCCAGAAGATGACAATCCAGAGCAGTCCGCCGGTTCCCGTGACGAGCACAACCAGCGACATAATCACAAGCGCGACAGCCGGACCAACCACAGGAATGAATTCGAGAATCGCGGCGATGGCCGCAAGCAGCAGTTCATAGGGATAGCGCATCGCGCTGAGAAAGATGCTCCAGGCGATGAACGCCGAAATCGCAAGCAGCACGAGCGTGCGCATATAACTACGCAGCACCTCATGAATGTCTGCGAGGATATTCGAAAGAGTCGTTCTGTCATGACCATCTTCGGTGGTCGAGAGCAGCGCGTCGCGCATGGCGCGCGCATCTTTCAGAAAGAAGAACGCAAAGATGGGTACAAGGATGATTGGAAGCAGGTTGCCAAGACCGGTCAAGATGGTAGTGCCCGCCTTTTGCAGGAACGGAACTGCTTTACTCTGCAGGCCGGTTGCGGCCTGATCCATCACGTCAATGACCTCGGCGCGTACAGGCTCCAGCCAAGTCGGCAAATGGAGTTTCGCAATTCCTCCGCCGCTGACCAAGGAGGGCAGGTGTGTCAATAGATTGGTGGCTTGTCCAACGGCGACTGGAATCAGCTTGAATCCGAGTAGGACAAGCAGGCCGATGAGCATGCAGTACACAATGGCAAGCGCAATGGTGCGCCGCTTCGGAATGAACTCCTCAATCAGGCTGACGATAGGCGAGAGCATATACGCCAGAAAAATGGCGCCCGCAAAAGTCAGCAGCGTCTCGCGAATGTAATAAATGACGACCAGTAGGAGGGCAAGTAAAAAGACGGTCCAAGCGATTCGCAGAGCGCGCTCGTCTATGCCCAACATGACTGTTAGACTAACAGGTGCCCGGGGTTTTGACGTTAACTTAACCCGTAAAATCAACAACATCCATGCAGCGGTTTGCGCGTGATATGCGGCGCCTCACGGAAGAACTCTGTGATTTGGAAGCTAAGCTTCGCGAAGGCGGCGGCGCCCGCAAAATAGAGAAGCAACACAAAGAAGGAAAGCTGACGGCGCGGGAGCGGATTGCGCGCCTGATCGATCCCGGAACGATGTTTCTGGAGATCGGACTGCTGATCGCATACGATCGCTACGACGGGCAAGCGCCCGGCGCTGGAGTCGTCACAGGACTCGCAATCATTGAGGGCCGGCCTTGCGTGATTGTTGCGAACGATGCAACGGTCAAGGCAGGCTCCTGGTGGCCGGAGACCATCACCAAGATTTTGCGCGCGCAGGAGATTGCGATGCGGAACCGCTTACCCATCGTGTATCTGGTGGATTCTGCCGGTGTGAACCTGCCTTTGCAGGACGGCATTTTCCCGGGACAGTACGGGGCAGCGCGAATTTTCTACTACAACTCTCTAATGCGACGGCGGCTGCATATCCCGCAGATTGCGGCGGTGATGGGACCGTGCATTGCCGGCGGCGCGTACCTTCCCGCATTGAGCGACGTCATCCTGATGGTTGACAAGACGAGCTTCATGGGGTTGGGCGGACCCAATCTGGTGAAGGGCGCGGTGGGGCAGGTGACCGATGCGGAGACGTTGGGTGGTGCAAAGATGCACACCACCGTGAGCGGTGTCGCGCACTACCGCGCGGCAAATGACGACGAATGCCTCGCGATGATCCGCAAACAGTTCCATAGCTTTCCGGAGCCGCTGCCCGAAACGCATGGAGCCCCGCCGAGCAAGGATTCGGAAGGCCTGCACGACTGTCTTCCTGGCGATCATCGACTGCCATATCGCATGGAAGATGTGCTCGAGCGAATTTTGGATGCGGGCGAGTTCATCGAGTTCCAGCCGGATCATGCACCGGAGTTTTTGTGTGCGACGGCACGCTTGAACGGAAGAAATATCGGCGTGATTGCCAACCGGCGAGGATTTCTGAAGTCGCCGGCGGGCCCGCGGGTGGGCGGAATCGTTTACACGGAATCCGCTCGTAAGGTGGCCTATTTCGTCGAGAATGCCGAGCGACACCGGCTGCCGCTGCTCTACGTGCAAGACGTCTCCGGATTCATGGTGGGCGTGGAGGCCGAAACCGAAGGCATCATCCGGGCGGGCGCGGAGATGGTTGAGACGATGGCGTGTGCCACTGTTCCCAAGATTGTGCTGACGGTCAACCATGCGAGCGGCGCGGGCTACTATGCCATGGCTGGACAGGGCTTTGATCCTAACTTCACTTTCAGTTGGCCGACAGCGCGGATCGGGGTGATGGAAGGCGATTCGGCGGTACAGGCGGTGTATGGGCCGGAGCTCGAAAAGCTGAAGGCTGCCAAACAACCTGTACCGCCGGACTTGGAAAGCAAGATCACGCAGACGAGGTCAGATTACGAGAATTGGCTGGACGCGAAGTACGCTGCCGCCCGAGGGCACTGTGATGCTCTGATCGATCCGAAGACGTCGCGAGACGTTTTGGATTTTGCCTTTCGAGTTGCATGCGCTAACAAAATAACCGAGCACGTGCCGCTGCAATTGCTGGCTTCTGAGCAGAGCGAGCGGTAGCTAGCCCAGCATGCGATAAGATCGCACCGGAGAACTGGGAACTGGTATGGGTATCCTTGTCGAGCGCAAGCACCGAGTTCTGAATGTAACTCTGAATCGTCCGGAAAAGCGCAACGCGCTGAACACCGAAATGTCCGCGGCCATTGTCAATGCGATACGGAGAGCCCAGGACGATGAGCATGTCGGCTCCATCCTCCTTAGCGCGGACGGCCCTGTATTTTGCTCGGGAATGGACGTCGATGAGGCTTTGACGAGCAGTCACGAACAGCTTGCCAATCTGCATGGCGACCTGTTTTCAATTGGTTTCCATTCAAAGAAGCCGATCATTGTTGCGGTGTGCGGCGCTGCGTACGGCGGCGGCATGGGTCTGGTGGCACAAGGCCACATTGTGCTGGCTTCGGAGAATGCGGTGTTCGGCCTCACCGAGATACGAATTGGGATGTGGCCGTTCATGGTCTATCGTTCGGTGGAAGCAGCTATTGGCGCACGAAGAACTCTCGAATTGGCTCTCAGCGGCAGGACGTTCGACGCGCATTATGCGCAACGCTGGGCGCTGGTGCACTACGTTTGCCCGCCGACCGAGACCTATGATCGCGCCCAAGGAGTTGCCAGAGACGTCGCAAAGGGGAGTCCGGCAGCCATTGCCGCCGGGCTCGAATACTATCACCGCTCGCGTGGAAAATCCTGGGAAGAAGCTGGTGACCTGGCGGCCCAGCTGCGCGTCAAAGTGATGGAAAGTGACGATATTAGGGAAGGGTTTGACGCGTTCAGGCAGAGGCGCGAACCGCAGTGGCCCAGCATGCCGCGCGAGTTCTATCACAAGAAGCAGAAGGACCCTGCGCCTTCCGGCAAGAACGGCACCTGAGATTTTCTTCGCCGTTGTCGCATGGACTCTGGCGAGCAGTGCATACGGCGCGACTCCTACCTTTTACAAAGACGTCTTGCCCATTTTGCAGTCGCGCTGCCAGTCGTGTCATCGCGAAGGTGACATGGCGCCGATGCCTCTCGAAACATACAAGCAGGCGCGGTTCTATGCGGCTGCCATTAGTGATGCCGTGCAGAAGAGGAGCATGCCGCCATGGTTTGCCGATCCGTGCTGCGGGCACTTCGCAAACGATCCTTCGTTGACGCCGCAGCAGATCGAGACTATCTCGGCGTGGGTCACGGCGCGCGCTCCCGAGGGAAGTCCGGGCGATGCGCCTCCGCCTGTGCACTGGACAACCGGTTGGAGCATTGAGAAACCCGACGTTGTGTTTCAGATGCCAATAGCGAAACAGCTTCCCGCAACGGGCGATGTTCCATATCAATACATCATCATTCCCACTCACTTCAAGGAAGACCGGTGGGTGAGGATGTCAGAAATTCGGCCCAGCAATCGCATGGTGGTGCACCACGCCGTGGCTTACATTCGCGACTCAGCGTCACAGTGGCTACGCGGCGCGCCTGTTGGTGTACCATTCAGCGCCGATGATCTGACGGACGCGAATCTGCGGCGCGATGCAATGTGGACCACGAGCGACATCCTGCTGGTGTATGCACCCGGTAGTTCGCCCGATGCGTGGCCAAGGGGCTTTGCGAAGCTGGTGCCCGCAGGCTCTGACATTGTTCTGCAGATGCATTACACGACGCATGGAAAGGCTATGGAGGATAGGACCAGTGTGGGACTTGTGTTCTCCGAAGGACCGCCGCAGAAACGCGTGCTGACGCTGCAGTTGACCAACGACCACTTCCTGATTCCGCCGGGCGTGCCGGACTATCAAGCCGAGGTGCGTGGAACGTTGCCGAATGACGCGCTGCTGCTGAGCTTTTTCCCGCATATGCACCTGCGCGGCAAGACCTTCGAATACAACATTCTGGAGCCGGGCGGCCGTGTGCGAACGCTGCTCAAAATTCCGCACTACGATTTCTATTGGCAATTGAGCTACCGGCTCGCCGAGCCTATTCCCCTGAAAGCCGGGACGACGCTGCAAGCAATCGCGACATTCGACAATTCGAAGAACAATCCGCACAACCCGGATCCGGATTCTGCCGTCACCTGGGGTGAGCAGACCTGGGCGGAGATGATGGTTGGGTTCTTCGATGTCGCGGTCGATCCGGGAATCGACAAGCAGCGGTTTTTCCTGCGTGGCGGCAAACGCTAATTCTGCGGCCGGAACTCTTCTAAACTGAAGGACGCTCGAACAACGGATCTTAGCTCTTCCAGTGAATTGATATCGTCGGCGCCCATCGCTTGAGTAAGCGCGTTGCCTGCAGCCGTTGCTTCAGATGGCCCGGCGATCACCCGCCGGCCGATTGCGTTTGCGGTGAGCTGATTGAGTAGACGATTCTGTGATCCGCCCCCAACGATATGGACCACCTCCAGGCTGCGGCCGGTGAGCTGTTCGAGCACGTTAAGTACTTCGGCGTAGCGCGCCGCCAAACTTTGCAGGATGACGCGCGTGGTGGAACCAGGATCTTGCGGCGCCTCTTGTTGAGTTTTTCTGCAGAATTCGCAGATGCGCCGCGGGTGATTGCCGGGTGAGAGAAATTGGTCCAGATCCAGAATCGTATCGATGGAACGGGCTGCGGAAGCGCGCTGCATCAAGTCGGCGTAGGAGTAATCATGTCCTTCTTTGGCCCACGCGCGGCGGCACTCCTGCAAGAGCCACAAGCCGGGTATGTTTTTGAGAAATCGGATGGTGCTATCGACGCCCACTTCGTTGGTGAAGTTAGCTTCGAGCGCCGTGTCATTGATCAACGGCCGTTGAAGCTCGATTCCCATCAAAGACCATGTCCCCGAGCTGATGTAACACCAGTTTTCGCCTGGTTGCGCTGGAACAGCGGCGACGGCCGATGCAGTGTCGTGAGAGCCCGCTGTGTAGACCTTCAAATCGTGCTTGAGCCCACAACGCTCCGCGACGTATGGCAAAACGGAGCCAAGTTCCATGCCTGGGTCAATCAGCCCCGGCAGAAATTTCGCGCTTATGTCGAGTTGCCGAAGCAGGTCTGTGGCGAATGCTTTTCTTGTTGGATCGTAGAACTGAGATGTGCTGGCGATGGTGCGCTCCACCGCGACAGTGCCGGTCAGGAAGTAATTGAACAGGTCCGGCATAAACAGCAATTGCGATGCGGCGTCCAGCAACTCGGGCGAATCGCGCTGAATGCAGTAAAGCTGATATAGCGAGTTGATGGGCATGAACTGCAGGCCCGTTTGCTCGTAGATCTGGATACGCGGCACTCGTACAAAAACCTCTTCCATCACGCCGTCCGTGCGCGCATCTCGATAGTGCCGTGGATTGTGCAGCAGTTCGCCGTTGCCGATCAGTCCGAAATCGACACCCCAGGTATCGATCGCCAAGCCATCGAGTTCATCTGCCGCTTTGCAGCTTGCGCGAATGCCTTCACAGATCTCATGGAAAAGCCGTAGTGTGTCCCAATACAGCCCTGTCGGGAGTTGTACGGGCGTATTCGCGAAGCGATGAAGTTCAGTGAGCTCGATCTTGCCTTCCGCTAGTCGGGCGAACATAGCCCTGCCGCTCTCGGCGCCTAAGTCAAGCGCTAGATACTTGCCGTCCATCGAACGTGAGTATATCTTTGCGAACGTTCAGCATTCGTGCAGCAAAGTAGTTGGGGGCGATGTAGTGTTTGTCAACGATTGAGCGAGGCTTCGGCCGGCATCCACTCGCCGTAAAGCGCAGCCACCAGATCATCCAATGCACGCTCAGGATCAGGCGCCACCAACACTTCACGGCTGAAGGCCGCAAACAGCGGCAAGCCGAATGCGGAGGGGCGGGGAAGATCGTAGATGAGGATGGGAGTCTCAAAGATGCGCGCTGTTTCCTCAAAGGCGCGCGGAGCGTCACACTGATCCTCCATCACCTCGCGAACAGCCTCGCGAACCAACGGATGATCGGGCTCGTGTTCCAGAAGCGTTTTGTAGAGGAGACTTGCGCTCCAGGTCGCGGCACGTGCGGAGACATCGCCCTTGAGCGTGCGTCGTGGCAGAAGCTGGCCGATCTCGGCAATGTGACGGAAAGAAGTGCCGAGTGTTTCTGTGGTGCTGAGCGTGGCGCGCAGATCCTCCATCCAACGTTTCGGATTGAACGACTCGCGCAGGATCTCTGGATCAACATGGATGCGCGAATCCATGGAGAGCAGAAAACTGTGATCGTCAAAATTGGCGACAACTGCATTCCCTTTAGCCAACCGCGCGCCCGTTACCCAGGCAAGCGATCGATTCACGGCGCGGCCGGCGACCACGTGCACGAGAAGCAGCATATTGCGACCGTTCACGATGCGTTCAGCCAGAACAGGCGAGTTTGTGGGCACCGGCATCGCGCGGCAGTGATGCGCAACAAACCCGCCAATGCGAGCGGCAACGTTGCTGCTGACGCCGTACGCTTTTCGCAAATGACTTCCGCATCCGTCAGCGCCGCCTTCCTCCCATGCTTCACGCAACTCACGCCGCAATTTCAATTCTTCCTGCGCGAGCTCGCTTGTGAGCGGCATCTTGTTGCCCATCCAGCGCGGCGTCTTCACCTGTTCGCCCTGAGCGGGCTCTACGACTGCAATGTTCTGGTGAACGCGCTTCACGCGCACTGGCTTGCCGGCCATGATGAAGGCTTCGTTTGGCTGCAGACTTGCGATGAACGACTCTTCCACCGCGCCGAGATGACGGTTGCGCACTGAAACGATCTTCATTTCGTAATCGGCGCTGATAACGCCTACGTTCAGATAATATTGGCGCGCCGTCTTCGCATTAGCGACGCGGAACTTGCCGTCATGCAGCTCGATCTTGCCGTACGTGCCGTATGGCCCGAGTACTTTGCCCTGACCGGAAAGGTACAGCAGAACATCATCGAAGTCGCTGCGCGGAAGACTTGCGTACGGACCCGCACGCCTGACCAGTTCGAACGCTTCATCAACATTCCACTCCTGCTCGATGCTCATGCCGAGCAGCACTTGCGCCAGAACGTCCAGCGGAGCGCCGGGGATGCGCAGTGCGTCGAGACGGCCTTCTCGCGCCGCTTCGCGCAGAGCAACGGATTCGACAAGATCAGGCAGGCTCATGGGCACCACGGCGCCTTGTGCAACGCCATTGATGCGGTGGCCGCTGCGGCCCAAGCGCTGCAGAGCGCGGCTTACCCCACGCGGCGTGCCGATCAGCAGCACTTGGTCGACGCTCGAAAAGTCGACGCCCATTTCCAAGCTGCTGGAGGCGACGACAGCTCGCCAATAGCCGGTCTTCAGTCCGTCTTCAATCTCCAGACGCGTTTTTCGATCCACCGAGCCGTGATGGACCGCAATGCGTTCATCAATTTCCGGAAGAAGAATCTTGAGCGCGAGACCGAGCCGCTCTACGCCCGATCGCGTGGTCAGAAAAATCAGGCTCGATTGCGCATGCAGAACGAGTTCGGCGACAGTTGGCGCAATGCGAAACGGATTGTGGCCTGCCGGTGGAAGCCAGGCGCCGGTCTCAGGCGCGACAATCTCCAGCCTGTGTGATTTGCGGATGTCGGTGCGCGCGACCGCACACTCACGATTTCCGCAGAGAAGCCGTTGTATGGCGTCGACAGGCCATGCAGTCGCGGAAATGCCGATACGTTGAACCGGTCGGCCGACGCGATGCTCCAGACGCTCCAAAGCCAAAGCCAGTAACGAGCCGCGCTTACCTTCCGCGAACGAATGGATCTCATCCACGATCACCGTGTCAGGGTCGAAGCCGGTTTCGCGCCATGCCGCCTGGGACAGGATGGAACTCAGCGTCTCCGGCGTCGTCATGATCAAGTGGGGGCGGCTCCGGCGCTGCCGGTTGCGATCCGGTTGCGCTGTGTCCCCGGTGCGCACTTCCATGCGGATCTGCTGCAAAGCGGCCAGCGATGCGTTCACCGCATCCATCGCGGGCGTGAGATTTTTGTGGATGTCGTTATCCAGCGCTTTCAAGGGCGAAATGTAAATCGCGCAGACCTTATTCGGAAGTGCGTTCGCGCTGGCGCGAGCGGCTAACCGAGACAGAACGGAAAGAAACGCAGCAAATGTTTTGCCGCTGCCCGTGGGCGCCAGGATCAGCGTATTTTCCCCGCCGAGGGTGTGCGGGAGCGCTTGTTTCTGGATGTCGCTCAGTTCGGCGTATTGCGCTTCAAACCACGACCGCAAGGTGGGATGCAGTGCTTCGAGGGGATCCGCCCCGGCGCTCCGTACACGCGCCGCCTCACTGGAGCGACGCTTGGTAGAGCGCTTCGACCCTTGCGAGATCATCGCATTCCTCTGGTTTCTTGTCGCGACGCCATCTTAGAATTCGCGGAAAACGCAGCGCATACCCACTCTTATGACGCGCGCTCTTCTGTACTCCGTCGAAAGCTACTTCCAGCACAACTTTCGGCCGCACCACCATCACGGGTCCAAACTTATCAGTTGACGCAGCGCGCAGAATCCTGGTGAGCGCCTTCACTTCAGTGTCTGTCAGCCCTGAATACGCTTTTCCCACGTTGACGAAACCGTCGCCGGACTTGACCGCAAAGGTGTAATCAGAAAAGACCGTTGCCCGGCGTCCGTTGCCTTGCTCGGCGGACGTGATGACGACATCCAATGTCCCGTACGGACGCTTCAATTTCTGCCACGCTCCTGTGCGCCGGCCAGGCTCGTAAAGGCTCGTCCTGCGTTTCAGCAAAAGGCCTTCGTTGCCTCGCTGCCGCGCCTCCGTGAATAGCCGATTCAGATCGTCGTGCGTTTCCGCATGGTGCTGCGGCGAGAGGAGCAGAGGCAACTCGCGTCCGGCCAAGAGATCTCTCAGGCGCGCGCGTCTGCGCTCATACGGCTCCTCGAATAGCAAGTCTTCACCCTGCAGCAGAAGATCGTAAGCCACATATACGACGGGCACTTCGATAATCAGCGTGGCGCGTACCTTCTTGCGGGCAAGACGTTGCTGCAGCAGATTGAAATTCAGGGCGCGGCCGTCACGCCATGCCAGGATTTCGCCATCGATCAGGCCGCTGCCGGGGAGTTGTCGCAGGCTTTCTGCCAGCTCCGGGAATGCGGCCGTGATGTCATCCATGCCCCGGGAAAAGATCTGCACGTGGCCGCAACTGAAGTGGACTTGAGAACGGATGCCGTCGTATTTATCTTCGAGGACCCAATCCGCCGGGTTCGCGAGATCTTCCACCCGCTCCAGAGGCTTCGCAAGCATGAACTCCATCGGGTGGAACAGACGGGCCGCGATATCCGTGAGTTCGCCGCGCCTGGCTGCCCGCGCCACTTGCGCCAGATCGCCGAGTCGGTTGTTCGCATCACGGATTGCCTCGTGAGGGACGCCGCAAGCCCGCGCAACCGCCTCTTCGACCATCTTTCCCATAAGCCCAATGCGTAACCCGCGTGTAATCACTTTGACGAAGTACTTGATCGCCAGCGGGTCATAAGTACGGAACGTTTGTGCGAGGAGATCGCGTTTCGCGGTGCTCGTGCGCGCGCGAAACAGCTCCTGGTAGATTTCGTTCGCGCGCTGCAACGTGAGCGGTTGGCCTGCGCTGATTCCGCGCAACAGCAGAGACGCTGTCTCACCCGTATCGCCCACTTCGGCGTGACAGATGCTCAGGGTCCGGGTGTCCCAACCCGTGGCGGCTTGGACTGCCGCGCGCAACACGGTAGAGCCGATGGACAGCTTCGGTTGTTCCGCGATATCGAAGAGGCTGTGATTCGCCGGACCTTCCGGCGCGGGACCTTCGCTCAAGAACCGTACCGCGAGTACGAGCTCTTCATCATTCAGGCTGCGAAGATGCTCCGCCAGGAGCGCGATCTTCTTGAGCCGGCTGTTATGGCTTGCGATCTGCTCGCAAACCGCTGCCAGACGGTCCATCAGCCTTCAGCCTCGATATTGGTGCGTTCGCCACCAAGCAGCGGCGCCGTAGCGTGGAAACCCCGCGTGTTGAGAATGTGTGCAAACGGAACTGTGTAGCCATGAACCACATCTATGTGCTTCGCGCCCGAGCGTCCGCACATCTCCAGCAGTTCGTCAAAATCTGCGTGGTCTGAGTAGGGAATCAGCTCTTCGGCCCCGCTGCGCGTGCGCGCGTTGTCGAGTTCAGCCCAGCCCGAAACATAGGCCAGTCGAATATCTTTGCCACTCGCTTCGAGCGCACTCCCATGCGAAGGAACAACCACCAGCGCTTTGCCCGAAGTTGTCTGCGCATTGTAGGGTTCCCAATGGGGAAACGCGTAACCATGCGCCTCATATTCGGGGATAAAGCGAGCAATGGCGCCGTGGACGGCCGTTGGAATGCCGGCCTGGCACAACACGTGAACAATCTCCTGCCCGCGGCCCAGTGCGTATCCGATGAAAGCAGGGCTGATGCCGTCGGCCAAACACTCGCGCGCGAAGCGCAGAATCCTCTCGATGGCCGTTTCGCGATCGAGCAGCCGAAAGATAGGAAGACCGAAGGTAGATTCGATGATCAGTCGGTCACAGG
>DATBEG010000041.1:0-26916 GCA_036276155.1 Bryobacteraceae bacterium
GGACCGAACTCGGCTGCGATCAAGAGCACTCGCTTTGTTTTGCTGTCGATGGTCATGGTCTTGGCCGATGGCATAGTCTTCACTGTTTCTTCCACTTCAAATGTTGAGGGGCTGGCTTCCTTGATGACCGTCAAGGTGCCCTCGCCTTGGGAACTAAATGCCTCGCCGGTTTCCGGCATGAAGCCTGCGCCGTCCACTCCCGTTCCGATGGGCAAAGTCGTGATGATCTTGCCGTCACGAGCATTCATGGCGACACTGACCGCGGGGTTGCGGCACGCAACGAATAGGATCCCGTTCTTCACATCGAAAGCCAAGCCCGCCGGAGTTTTGTTTTCGCCAAGATCATAATGCGCAGTCACTTGCATCGTGTTTGCATCGACTACCGCTATGTTGTTCTTGTCTTCGACGTCAATGTAAAGATGGCCTTTGCCATCACTCGCAGCCTGCTCCGGCGCGCCGCCCAGATCGATGGTGCCCAGCACCGATCCGTCCTTTGAATCGATGACCGTCACGTTAGGCGCAGAATGACTCAGGATGTACACGCGCTGACTAGAAGAATCGAAGAGAATACCGTCCGGGTTGCCTTGCACGTCGATGGTCTTGATCACTTTCATCGAGTTCGTGTCCCACATCGCAACCGGTTTACTGGAAGCAAAGCCATGGTGCGCTTTTGAATCCACGACAGCGCCATGCGCACCCACGTCTGGAATTTCAGTCACGAGTTGCAGGCTGTCGAGATCGTAGACAGAGATCCGCTTCGACGTTCCCGATCGAGGGACGTAAAGCCTGCGGCCATCGGAATCCGCATAGACGTAATCGAATCCGCCATCGCCGCCGACCTTGGCCGTCTTCAGAACTTTATACGGCCCCTGGTTCGAGCCGCTCTGTGCAAACACCGAGCTTCCCGCAATAGCAAGCGTTACCAATCCCGCGAACGCAAGTGTTCTCATGTGTCCTCCTAGTCTACTGGGGCTCTACCACAATCACGTGGAATGTGTCCGGCTTCGGCCTCATGCGGCCGCTTTTTCCGTTAGTCGCCGGCGCCTGCTCCATGTTGGCTGCTGATAGATAAAGCCGTCCTGACTTCGGATCGAGAGCCATCGTTTTCGCGCTCGGCTGCGTTTGAATATCGCCTTCCGACGAGTATGAATCAGCACTGTTCTGCTTGATCACCGATACGGTGCCCCCGCCGTTCGACGCGAAGATAAGATGCTTTGCGGAGTCGAACGCAACAGCGTCTACGCGATCACCGATAGGCAGTGTCGTAATCACCTTTCCGTTCTTTGCATCCATCACGGCGAGCACTTTGCTGCGGCAACCGATGAACAGACGTGAGTTGGAAGAATCAATTGCCAAGCCGGTTGGGGTCTTGCATCCAGTAATGGGCCACTTCGCTTTTACCGTGAGGGTTTGTGGATCGAAGTTCACGACTTCCGCCGACTCTTCGAGGTTGACGTAGCCGTTTCCCTTGCCATCGACAACCGCCGCTTCTGCGCCGCCGCCCAAGTCGACTTTGCCGATGATCGTCTCTTTGTCCGGATCGATGGCCGTGATTACAGCGGAATCGCCATGGCAGACAAACACGCGGTTGGTTTTAGGATCGTAAAACGTGAAGTCAGGGTCCTTGGAGACCGGGATCGTCTTTATCGTTTTGAGTGTTTGCGTATCAAAAACGGAAATGGTTGCGTCGCCTCCGTTGGTGGTGAACCCGCGGTGCAACCTGGGCACGATGGCAGTGCCGTGAACGCCCGGAGTGTTCTCTATTTTTCCAAGTAC
Source organism: Bryobacteraceae bacterium (assembly GCA_036276155.1). GTDB lineage: Bacteria > Acidobacteriota > Terriglobia > Bryobacterales > Bryobacteraceae > Bog-105. The sequence goes on from DATBEG010000041.1 coordinate 1,777, forward strand.
CTGGCCGGAGCCGGCGTCGACAACGTCCACTTCCGTTCCGTGAGAGACATACAAGCGATCCTGAGATCCATCGAACACAATATAGTCAAACCCGCCGTTTCCCGGAACGGGGTACTGCTTCGCTACCTTATATCCCGGTGCGTCAGCCGCAAACAGCATAGCCGAAGCACTCAGCAGCATAGAACACCAAATCAATGGCTTAAACATTTCTCAGTAACTCTCCTCAATTGCTTAAATTCCTAGAATGCAAACCGGATCTGCAACTCCAATCGCCGGTTGTTTGCCGTTTCGTAGAATCCTTCACCATTAGGCGCGCCCGCGATCTGAGTGGAGCGGCCAAATAGCGGCGACGTCATGTCTCCAATAATGGGGCCGGGGTTCGTATGGTTCAGCAAATTGCGAATAGACATGGAGATCGTCAAGTTGTAGCGGCGCGAGGTTGTCGATTGCCCAATCAATCCGCCGATGCCGCGTCCCGTTGCTGCCATGCCCGGATTGATATTCGCCGTGCTGCCGCCCACGGACGATTTTTTGGGACCGCCACTCTCCGATCCGAAGCCGATTGTCTTGCCGACACGTAGATTCAATGAGATTTGTGCCGGACCACGACCGGAATTCCGCGTCAGAACGGTTTCATTCGGCAGCGGATTGGGATCGAGGAGGCCGTACGATGTCGGAATAACACCCGCTCGATTGGGATCGGTTGCCAAAGCCGGGCGAGCGTTGAAGATGGTCGTGCCGAAAAGGTCCGTGCCCGATGTGATATCGAAAGGCATGCCGGTTTGCGCAACGACAAACGGGCTCAAGCGAATGTTCCAGCGGAAGTTCAGCGAGCCGCCCACTGTGAACCGATGCCGCACATCAGTTATCGCGGGACCGTATTCGCCGGCAGAGTTGTAAGGGTTTGCCGGAAATGTGCTGAATCCGTCGGTGTTGCTCATTGCTTTGTTGAAAACGTAAAACCCGAAAATGGATGCGAAACTCAACCTGGCGTTGATGTTGGCGATGACTTGACTTTGGTTGTAGAGCCCGTCGGATTGCATGAGGAAGATGGGGTTGGGATTACCAAACGGATAGATGCCGCTTCCCGTTACGCTGGGGCTGTAAGTGCCTGGAAGCGGGGCGTTGATGTCGTTCGAACGAAATTCATGAACACCATGCGAGTTCGTGTAAGTCAGTGCCGCCGTCGTTTTGCCCGGTAACTGCTGTTCCACGGTCACGGCCGATTGCATAATGTACGGAGCGCGCATGTGAGAGTCGATTTCCTGGATCACCTGCGGTGATTGGAAGCCGGCGAGGGTTGCGGCACTCGGAACGAGAGGAAAGAAATCCGGATTGTTTACGACGTATTGCTGCTGGACTGCGCCGTTGTATCGTCGCGCCGTCAGGAGTTCCGTGAGTGGGAATCGTTGATAAAACATCCCGAAGCCAGCACGAATTACGGTGTTTGATTTGCCCGAGCGCGCATTTCGGCCGGGAGCCCAGGCGACGCCTAGCCGCGGTGCGATGTCGCGCCAATCATGAATATTCGTCTGTGCCTCGTAGCGGAAGCCAAGGTTTAGCGTGAGTTGCGGCTTTACGCGCCATTCATCGCCGCCGAAAATGGAACCGTCGAACTGGTGAACGCCAAATTCGGGCGTGCCGGCCGTCAGCGCGAACTGCGTAGCACCGCCGCCTAGGGCCCGAATTTGCGTAGCGGAATACCCAAGGCTCTGGAATAGCAATGTGCGCCGATAGCGCTCAACCGAGGTGATCGGCGCCATTACAGCCGCTCCGTTGCTGCCGAGTTCAATTTGGTTTTGCGCGTTCAGGATAGGCTCGAGTGCGCCGCCGCCGAAAGTAAACGTACCGTTGAAGTTTTGTGGCGAAACGCTATCCTCTGTCGCCGCACGCAAACGGACTCCGTACCGCAATGTATGTGCGCCGTGAACCGTAGTGGTGTAGTTCTGCAACTCATAGTTGTTCTGCGCATCCAGTGAACGGCCGAGCTGCGATCCTCCGCCGTTGAACGATCCGAGTACTAAGACTGTCGGAGAGTTCGAATTCGCAATCTGCTCGATGGCTGCACGATAGAACTGGAATCGCGTCTCGTTCACGGTGTTGCCGAGCACAATCGTCTCACCGGCCTGTGCGGTCTGGTTCGTGTACTGCTCGTGATAGCCGCGAGTAGCGAGATCCAGCGCTCCGATTCCTGCATCCGTGATACCTGCGTGTGTAATTCCGTACCGGAATGTCAGCGTGTTGTTGTCATTCAACTGGTAATCAACACGCGGCGACACCCGCGTCAACGCTTGCGGCGTCACCACCGTGCTGTTGAACGGCATCGCGGTAAGCGAAGACGGATCAACCACGACTCCGTTCGAAATGGAACCGTTGTCCACCACATTCCGCTGCGCATCCACCATGAACGATGCGCGCTTGCCAAGTGGACCGCCCCCATTTCCCTCAAATTCGTTCAGTAGAAACGGCGCTTTCTCGGCCGAATACGGATTGCGCGAATTCCACCAGCGGGTGCCCAGATTGTAGTTGACCGTCGCGCGGTAACGATCGCTGCCAGGTTTAGTCAGGATCTCAATTCGGCCGTAGCCAAGCTTGTCGTACTCAGGCGAAAACGGGTTCTGATTGATTCGAATCTCGCGAATCGAACTCTTCGGTGGAAGCTCGCCGCTGCTGAAACCGTCGATATAGATGGACCCGCCCCCCGGGCCCGCGGATGGGCCTGCAAGCGCCTGTAAGTCTGCTTGCAGATCATCCGGATCGTCGGACAATGCGTCTAAGTCCTGGCCCGTAAGCACCAACGAATTCACGTTGTCGGCAGACGCCGTGCTGACCGCTGCGCCAGGCGTATCCTGCACTGTAACTTGCTCCATCCTTTGCGCAACGCTCAGATGAAGATCCAGCGTTTGCCAGCCGGGCTTGATGGTAATCGATACCGCCTCCGGCTGCGATAACTGGGGAGCGGACGCTACGACCGAGTAAGTTCCCAGGCTGAGTCCTGAGAATGAATACGCTCCGTTGCCATCGCTGATAGTCGATTTGGACTGTGCGGCGGGACCGTTGAGTTCCACTTTCGCCGCCGGGACTAATGCTCCCGATTCATCTTTGACTTGTCCACGCAGGGTTCCCGTCTGCGCAAAAGCAGCCGTGCATACGATTGAGGCTGTGCAAATGCGGAGAAAGCAGCCTAATTTTAATCCTGATGTAGTACATCCTGCGCGCCCAAAGCGACTTTGGTGATTGCTCATCTCCACCACTCAGGTTGCACTGCGATTCTGAAGAATCTCTGAACTGAAGTCGATCCGAGCAATGCCCGGCAGCCGCACGCGAAAAGTAGAGCCGCTACCCAATTTGCTTTCCGCTTCGATAAAACCGCCATGCTCCGTTACAATCCATTGCGCGATTGCTAGCCCTAGGCCGGCGCCCCCGCTGTCCCGAGAGCGGTCACGGCTGACTCGGTAAAAGCGATCGAAGATATGCGGAAGATCTTGGGGCGAGATTCCGCAGCCGTCGTCCGTCACAACCAGAACCATCCAATCCGTTTGGCGATCTGCGAACGAGAGGGAAACTGAGATGTGCCCGCCCGGTGCAGTGGCCTTCACCGCGTTATCGAGGAGAATGGTGACCGTGCGACGAAGAGCTTCGCCGTCACCCGTGACGAACATTTGCGCTGCAGCCGCAACGGTCAACTTCAGCCCTTTGACGTCCGCGACAACCTGCATTTCGGAACAGGCGGCGCGCGTCAACGCGGACAGATCCACAGTTTCAAAGGGCAGAGAGGCTGAGTGTGAGTCGCCACGAGCCAACGTGAGAAGATCATCCACCAACTGCGTAGCGCGTTCTGTTTGCGCAAGAACTGATGCCCAGGCCCTCTCTTGTTCTTCGGCGCTGCGAGGGCGTGCGCGCGTAACCTCCGCAGTTGTGCGTATGATTGCCAACGGCGTCCGCAGCTCATGCGATGCATCCGCCGTGAATTGTGTGACTCGTTTGAAGGCGGATTCCAAACCGGCCAGCATGTTATTCAGGACTTGCGAAAGACGATCCAATTCGTCGCCATTCGGTCGAATGGGCAACCGATCCGAAAGATTGCCTGCGGTAATTTTTCCGGCCGCGCCGGCGATCTGATCTACAGGACGCAACGCTCGGCCGCTCATCCAATAGCCCCCCATGCAAGCAAAAAAAAGCAAAACCGGCGTGCCCAGAACGACCCACCAGATGAAACCCTGCTGAATTTCGTCGAACTCCTCCAGCGGTAAGCCGATCTGCACCGTGCCGACGGCGACAGGCGCGGACAGCACGCGGACTGGTTTCGATCTGACGTAGATGGTCCGGAAGAGGCCTCGCGTGGGCAGGTCACGGGGAATTGCGATGCTCAGCGGCCAATCCCGCGTACTGGGCGACTGATAAAGGAACGATTCGTCGCGGCCGACAATTCGAAGGTATGCGGGGCCGGCATTCGCAATTGCATCCTCGTTGAGTTCCTCTTTCATTTGCGAAGTGCTGGCGTGTGTGGCTTCTTGGTCCACATAGCTACGAACGGCGCCAAGGCGGTCGCGCAGATCCTTGTCCACCGTCACGCGAACGCTATGTCTCAGCGCCAGCAGCACGAGTACGCTGATGGCACAGAAGGTCAAGGCGAGAATTGCACCGTACCAGAGGGTGAGGCGTGCGCGAATGGAGAGTGAGTAGAACTTACGCACGGAGCACGTACCCGTATCCGCGCACAGTGTGGATTAGCTTCCGATGCGGCGGAGCATCCAGCTTGTCTCGCAGACTTTTTATATACACATCGATCGTGTTTGACTCGACATCCTGGTCAAACCCCCAGACTGCCTCGATGATGGCCGTTCGCGACTGTACTCGTCCGGAATTTCTCAGCAGATACTCGATAATTCGAAACTCCGTCGCTGTCAGCGCGATTTCTTCACTGGCGCGGGTGACCCGGTGGGCAGCAGGATCGAGCGCCAGGTCTTCGACCTCGAAAAGTCGAACGGGTTCTTTATCGCGACGGCGCGATACGGCCCGCAACCGGGCCAGGAGAACATCGAGGGCGAACGGTTTCACCAGGTAATCGTCAGCACCGGCGTCAAGACCGCGCACAACGTCCGCATTTGCATCGCGCGCCGTGAGCATCAGGATCGGAACATTGTTTTTGGCGCCGCGGAGACGCCGCGTGACCTCGATACCGTCTCTCCGAGGCATCATGATGTCGAGGAGAATGACATCGAAGACAGACGTTTCGGCTGCGGAGATTGCCTCCTCTCCGTCTCGAGCGAGAGCGACCGTATGGTTTTGCTCTTCCAATCCCTGCCGGAGTACTTCCCTCATCGCAGGTTCGTCCTCAACGACCAGGATCCACATCAGCCGTCAACTCTAAGCGCAAATTTTGCCGCCCGTGATCAGATCTAAGAACCAGATCTTCTCTACGCGAGCGAGATCAATCTCTTCAGGCGCCTGGAAAATGAATTTTCTCACTGCGCGATCGGCAATCCACCAAGTATCGCCGCCCTGACTACAACAACGGGCTGTGCCGCGGCGCTCCGCTTTCAGCAGCCCACGGCGAATCCATAGCAGGATTTTGTGAACATCCACGCCCAGCGCGTCGGCTAACGAATTGGCGGAATAGCCATCTAGATTTTGTTTGATTCGATTTCTGTTGAGCTTCACCTGAATGGCTGCAACGGACCGGTGAAAGCCAGCAGAGACAAGTTTACTCTGGATTCCGCTCGGCGCGAGGTGGCCGAATCGCTCAAGCATGTCCTCTTCCGAACGCGTCCAGGGACGTTCTTTGGCGCGAGTGATTCCTAATTCCGCGCCCCGCCTGGATACCGCACTCCGCGGCCATCCGAGTTGTCGACTGACACTCTTCAGGGCATTCCTGTCTCCCTGTCGCTGTCTTCGATAGGCTTCGCGGATTGCGCTGTCGATGGATGGTGCGGGAATGTACCGTCGTTTGTGACGAATAGTCGAGTCCTTGGACGCACTTCCCTTGGTAATAGATTCCAGCGCGGCAGCGGCTGCAATCGGCATAAGCACGACTATAGAACCGCGATCTTAAGATTTTCTGAATAGTGGTGCAATATAGCCGTGGACCGTTAACCGCGAAGTTTTCGCGACGGAGGTGATGCTTGGAGTTCGAACCAATCTTTAGGAATCGTGTCGATGCAGGAAAAAAACTGGCGAAACATGTTGCCGACCGTCTTCATGAACCGGACATCTTGGTTCTCGGACTGCCGCGCGGCGGCGTTCCTGTAGCTTCTGAGGTGGCGCGAGTGCTACATGCAGAGCTGGATGTCTTTCTGGTCCGAAAGCTCGGCCTACCCGGCCAGGAAGAACTGGCAATTGGCGCGATCGCAAGCGGTGGTGTTCGCGTACTGAACGAGTCCGTTATAGAAGAGCTGCAGCTTGCTCCAAAGTTGATCGAGCACATTGCCAAACGAGAGGAACAGGAGTTGAAGCGCCGCGAGCAGCTCTACCGGAACGGTCGGCCGGCGCGTCCGGTCCACGGCCGCGCTGTCATGCTTGTCGACGACGGATTGGCTACTGGAGCGAGTCTGAAGGCGGCGGCGCGGGCTATCCGGCTGCAGGGCCCGAGGCGGGTCATCGCTGCTGTCCCGGTCGCGGCTAAGGAAACCTGTGACGAGTTTCGTACGGAGATAGATGAAATGATATGCGCATACACGCCGCAACCATTCCTCGCGGTGGGCATGTGGTATGAGGACTTCTCGCAAACAACCGATGAAGAGGTGCAGCGTATCTTGGAGCAGGCGGTCGCGCAGCACCCCTCACCTTGAGGGACGTTCCCCTTCCGACAGAGAATTTGGTGTCCGCAAGCTGGCTGAGGCAGCCTGTCGTTCAGCCCTGTATTATCACGGACGGATGAGTGCCAGTCCCGACTCTGGGTCCACCCGCTTCTGCAGATGTTGAGGCGATTCGGTGAGAATGATTTCCAGCGTGGGACGGACATGCGCTTCCTCCAAATGTCCGCCATGTGCAGTGCCATCGCGTTTGCCGATTACCATGTGCGCATGCACTGTGGGCTTGCCACCATCTAAAGCGATGTCGCCGATCAGCGACAACACCTCCACCTGCTCTTTGATATCGGCGGAAGTTTCGTACTTCTTTGTCTCCCAGTTGAGCCAGCCGACCTTGGCATCCGACAGCGCGCCTATGGCTTTGAAGCTGCTTGCGCTCAAACCATTGTCGATCGCGAACTGTCTGAGGGTGGTTGCTATTTCGTCGCCCGTCTCCAGAATGATGGCGTAAGTTCGGGGTTGGTTTTCTATGAGCTTCGATTTCACTCACGGCCTCCTCAGCGTGGATGCGTCACGTAACTCTTTGAATGCTGTGAAATTTACGCGGCCATCAGATGACTCGGTTCAAGCATCCAATTCGCGAACTTGCATACAATTGCGTGTGCAAGTGCTTCAATGAAAAAATCCTGGGAAGACATGGGACGCCGCCGGTTCGCCGCACTCCTGACGGGTGCCACTGGGCTGGCGCCTTCGCTGCTGTCGCAGATGCAGCATCCGCCGGTCGGTCCGCCCAACCCAAACACGAGTGTTCCGAAATCCCACGACGATATTGTGCCGGAGCAACCTCCTTTTGAAGGCACGATCGTCTTCAACCGCGAAACGATCGCACCAAAAGTCGGGCCCTTTCCGATGACTCAGGTTCGCGTCCTCGGCGGTGTCTACAAGCAGGCTCAGGATTGGAACCGCGGCTATATGCAGAGGCTAGAAGAAGGTCGCCTCGTTCGCAACTTCCAATTAAATGCCGGGCTTTCGTCTTCAGCGACGCCGTTGGGCGGCTGGGAAACGGATGCCCCGGGAAGGGCAGGAGAACTGCGCGGTCACTTCACCGGTCATTATCTGTCCGGCGCCGCTCTCATGTACGCCTCCACTGGCGACAAAGACTTCAAAGCGAAGGGCGATCAAATGGTTGCCGACCTCGGCAAATGCCAGCAGAAACTCAGCGGCGGTTATCTCAGCGCATTCCCCACGACGTGGTTTGACCGGCTGGATGCACGAACGCCCGTCTGGGCGCCGTTCTATACGATCCACAAATTGATGGCCGGCATGATTGATCAGTATCAGCTCGCCGGCAATAAGCAGGCTCTCGAAGTAGTGCAGGGCATGGCTGAGTGGGCCGATAACTGGACCGCATCCAAACCGGAAGAGCACATGCAGCAGATCCTCGAAACTGAGTTCGGCGGCATGGCGGAATCACTCTACAACTTAAGCGCTTTGACCAACGACGACCGTTGGGCGAAAGCGGGTGATCGGTTTACCAAGAAGCGTGTCTTCAACCCGCTCGCTATGCAGCGCGACGAACTCCGCGGCCTGCATGTCAACACGCACATCCCTCAAATCACCGGCGCAGCGCGGCGATACGAGATCTCGGGCGACACGCGCTTCCACGATGTTGCTGCGTTCTTTTTCTACACGGTCTCGACGGGACGCACTTATGTGACGGGTGGCACAAGCAACAACGAACGTTGGTTGGCACAGCCGCGCATGCTTGCTGCCGAACTCAAACAAGGCATAGCCACTGCTGAATGCTGCTGCGCCTATAACATGTTGAAACTCGCGCGGCACCTTTATAGCTGGACTGCAGATCCGCGGCTGTTCGACTACTACGAACGCATTCTGGTGAATCACCGCATCGGAACCATCCAGCCCGATTCCGGACATACGCAATACTATTTGTCGCTCACCCCAGGAGCCTGGAAAACTTTCAACACTGAGGACAATTCATTCTGGTGCTGTACTGGCACCGGCGTAGAAGAATATTCGAAGCTGAACGACAGCATCTACTGGCGCGACGAGCACGGCTTGTACGTAAACCTGTTCATTCCCTCTGAGCTGAATTGGACGGATAAAGGCTTCCGCTTGCGCCAGGACACGAACTTCCCCGAAGAAGCGGCAACCACGCTGCGCGTTACCGTTCACACGCCGGTGCAATTGGCAGTTCGGCTGCGCGTGCCCGGTTGGCTCAATTCGAGTGCTTCGGTGAAACTGAATGGCAAAGCGCTCGATGTTTCCGCCGAGCCCGGCAGTTATCTGACCATCTCACGGATTTGGAAGACGGGTGACCGCATCGAAATGGCGCTCCCCATGAGCTTGCATCTCGAGACGATGCCCGATGACCGGCATATGCAAGCTGTTCTCTATGGACCGGTTGTGCTTGCCGGAGATCTGGGCGACGACGGTCTGACGGGACAGCTCATCACCGGTCCGAATGCTCCCCCGCTGCGGCGACTGCCGATCAATGTACCCACGTTCAAGCCTGCAGTTTCTCCGGACGCATGGATCAAGGCCGCCGATAAGCCGCTCGCGTTCCACACCACGAATCAGCAGACGAATGTCTCTCTCGTTCCATTGAACGGCTTGTTTGGGAGACGATACTCCGTCTACTGGCAAACGTCATAGGGACGGCCGTTTCGCAAGTGCCTCTGCAACAATCTGCTCGGTCCCTTGCAATTCCTCGCCTGCCAGCACCATGCGCGGCGGGCGAACACGCTGATTGCCCATGCCCACCGCTTCCTGAACGTACTTGATCAACTGTACAAACTTCGGCACGGTATCCAGGCGGAGCAGCGGCAAAAACCAGCGATACAGTTCGAACGCCTCAGCGCGCCTACCCTCCATAGCGAGGTCGAACAGCTTCACCGATTCTTTAGGAAACGCGTTCACCAGGCCGGCAATCCAGCCCACCGCGCCTGCATAGACGGATTCAACCACGACATCATCAACTCCGACCAAGATACGCAGCCTGTCGCCCGCGATTGCACGCAGTGAAGTAACGCGCCGGATATCGGCACTGGATTCCTTGATGGCGTGAAGGTTTGCATGCTCCTGCAGCAGTTCGTGCACATGAGCCGGAAGGAAGTCTGTCGTATACGCGATGGGATTGTTATAGAGCATGGCCGATAGCGAAGTCGCCGAGAGCACTGTACTCACGTGGGACTTCATTTCACGCCAATCACCTATGTACACGTATGGGGGCAGCACCATCAGCCCACGGCAGCCGATGGATTCAGCAGACTTCGCGATTGATGCGGCTTCTGTTGTGCTCAGCGAGGAAATGCCCGCGACCACGAACGCACGATTGCCAATAGCCTTCACACACGTTTCCAAAACTTTGTTCTTTTCTTCTCGTGTGAGTGTCGCGCCTTCACCCAGGGATCCCAAGGCGACCACGCCCTTGCAACCGTTCTGCACCAGCCACTTGCAATGCTGCTCGAGAAATCCGAAGTCAATTGACAAATCCTCATTAAAGGGCGTAGTGATTGCTGGAATCACGCCGTGCCATTCCATTTTTTTCATTCCTATTTAGCTATATCCTGTTGTTCTGTTTCGTCGAAAGTCAGCGTTCCCAGGCGGGCAGGAAACACGGGTGGCCGGATGGATTCCGTTCGCCATCCGACAAGAAAATCCGCTGCAGGTCCGCATACTTTTCCTTGGCATGGCCCCATGCCGCACCGGGTATGCAGCTTCGCAGCTCTGAAAGAAGAAACGGACTGCAGACGCTTGAAAGTCACGTCTTCACAACGGCAGACAAATGTCTCCGGCCGCGGTAGCGTGCGTAATTCGCTGCGCAGTGCGAAAGCCGAGTTGAGGGCATTCGCGAATGCCTGGGCGCGTTTTCTGGCGCCGAATAATTTGCGCGCAGCGGGTTCTTGTCCGGCGGCCGCGTAGCCGGCTATCTCGCCTTCGACAAGCGCCAGGTCCACTCCTCCGATTCCGCTGCTCTCACCTGCACAGTAGACATTGCTTATGGAAGTACGCTGCAGTTCATTCACGGCCACAACTGCGCCGAACATTTTGCAGCCCAACAGCGCAGCCAGTTCGGTATTCGGATACAAGCCGTACGCAACCGCCGCATAATCGCACTCTTCTGTCCAGGTCTTCGATGCGCCTCGAAGCGTGACGCTTTTCAGTTGACCGTCGCCGTGAGCCTCCGTCACCCAGCAGTCCTGCAGGTACGGAATTCCCATCAACGAGAGCTGCAATCCCCCAGCCTGAAATAACTTGCCGGGCGATCGAAGTAATTGCAGCGCAAATCCGGCTAGCGCGCCCCGCGACGCCTGCTCGGCAATGAGTTTCACTTGCGCGCCGTGTCTCTTCAGATGCGCCGCCACTGCGAGCAGCAGTGGCCCGCTGCCCGCTACGACAATCTTTTTGCCTTCAATTGGCAGCCCGGACTTCGCAATCGCTTGTAGTCCACCCACGCCCATAACGCCGGGCAATGTCCAACCGGGAAAAGGCAGAAACATTTCGCGCGCTCCGGTGGCCAGCACGATCTTTTGGGGGCGAACGATCTCCGTTCTGTCCGAAGTCTCCAGCAGCAGTTTCAGCGGATCAACCTCAGCCGAAACAACGCTGCAATTTGTGATCGCGAACTGGTCAACACTCTTGAACTTTTCCAGCCAGCGCCGCGCCAGCGCTCCTGTCTGCGTGCGTTCACCGCCGCGCCAGATCTGCCCCCCAGCCGTGGGATTGTCATCCAGAACAGCGACACGAGCGCCACTTTCTTGGGCTCGAACGGCTGCGGCCATGCCAGCCGGGCCAGCGCCAATCACAGCAATGTCGCAGCCCATCATGACGTTTGAACCTTTATTCCCGGCTTCACCACGATCTGGCAACTGCGCGCGTGATGCTGGTCATCAATGGTGACGCGGCACTCGAAGCAGATACCCATTCCGCACAACGCAGCACGAGGTTCACCGGTCACCGATGTACGAAAGATATGTTCGCCCGCAACAAACACTGCCGCAGCCACTGACATACCAGCCGCAACGCGGACGGCCCGGCCATTTACGAAAATTTCGATCGTCTCATGCATGTAGTGCGCACCGCTTGTCCGGACTGTACGGCTCACGCGCGATAGCCGAGTCTCGATCGAGCACGATGTCCAGCAGCAGACGACCCGTGGCCAGCGATGTCGAAATCCCCAGACCCTCATGACCGGTTGCGAGATACACGTTTTTGTAGCCCGGACACAACCCAATCAGCGGAAGTTTGTCTGGCGTGGCAGCTCGAAAGCCGGTCCATGTCCGAATACCTGACATGCGCTCCAGTGCGGGCATGTACTCGAAAGCTCGCTGTAGCATTCGCGCCAAAATGTGCGCGTCGATCTGTGGGGTGTCAGCCCGCGAGCCAAGCGACGTTTGGTCAATCACCTCATCTGCCCTTGCGGAGCCATCGCGCAATGCGTTGCCGGGCTGTTGCTTGGAAGTACCGAATTGTCTGGATGACCCGAGCAAAATTTGTCCGGTAATCCGTGGCTGCGCATTGAAAGCAATTGAGTCCGAACTGGTGGAATGAGCGCTCTTGAGATATCCCAGCTCAATGAGTTGGTGGCGCACAAAGCCTGGATACCGGTCCGTTATCACTAGGTGGCCCTTTCTCGGCCGCACTTCAATTTCGGGCGCCAGTTCGGCCGCCGCACATCCTGTCGCGAGTACGGTAAAGCCGGCTGACAGTAGCGCGCCGTCGTCCAGTTTCACGCCCGACTCGGACATCTGAACCACTTTCTTGCCGAGCAAAATCTCTATAGCGGGGCTGTCCGGCTGCTCGGTAAGATATTTGGCCGCGCAGGGCGGATAGCAGACGCTATCAGCGCTCATCAACAAGCCGCCAACTAGCCCACCGCGCAAATTCGGCTCCGCCTCGTGAAGTTGTTGCGCGTCCAGGATCTCAACCGGAATTCGGCGTTCCGTATAGAAACGGTATTTGCGTTCGACTTCCTGAAACTCTTCTTCGTCGGCCGCAACCCACAAGGAGCCGCACGGCAAATATTCGGCATCCGGCGGCAGTTGAGGTGACAGCTCGCGCCAAAGCCTCTGCGAAAAGCTCGTGAGTGCGAACTGCGGTTCGGAGTCATCCATCACCGCCAGATGGCCCATGCCGGCTGCGGTCGCACCACCGCCAATCACGTCCGTCTTTTCGCACACCAGCACCTTCAATCCCGCGTTTGCGAGTTCTCGTGCGCAAGCGGCGCCCACAATGCCCGCGCCCACAACCACGCAATCGTAGGAACGCGGCGTTACCAACTGCCCCTCTCGCCTAGGCTGTCGATCACCGCCGCAAGCCGTTCCACGCCGTTTTCCCAATTGACCTGCAAGCCGCGCTCAGCTCTGTCTGGATCGCCGGCTGCGAGTGCCTTGATGATCTCGTTATGCTCGGCAATCGAAACATCCAGTTTGTCGAGAATGGCCCCAGCATATAGGCGCCAGTAACGTTCGGCTTGCGGCTGAATGGTCCTGTGAATCTCGGCAAGACGCGGACCGGCACTCGCTTCCATAATGATGCTGTGGAATTTTAGGTCCAGCTCGAATATGCGATTTGGCTCGGAACGCCCCGCCCGGCAAAGTTCAGAAAGCGCGCCATTGAGATCTTTCAAGCCGCGAACAATCTTCGATCGCTCATTGGCAGGCAACTGTGCGGTTTGGCGTCCGCCCAAACCCTCGAGATGCGCGATGATGGCGTACAATTCACGGGCGTCTTCCTTTGTCAGCGGAGCCACCACCATTCGGCTCTTGCTGCCCTTTTCCATTGCTACTACATAGCCTTCGCGCTGCAACCAGTGAAGCGCGCCTCGCACAGGCGTACGGCTCACGCCCAGGCGGTCTGCAATTTCAGCCTCGATCATCCACGTTCCTGGAGAGACGCGGCCGCGCACGATCATCTCTCTCAGGCTCGTGAAGGCGAACTCCTGGCTGTTCCGGGGTTTGCAACTCGCCGGGTTCTTGCTCTTGTTTCCAGGCGATGCGACCGACATGATATTTCTTGGAGAGAAGAAGCGGATAGGAATATTGTATACAATCAGGTATACCGCTACAAATGACACTGCGTAAAATCCACACAATCGACTCGCATACGGGGGGCGAGCCGACTCGCGTCGTCGTCGATGGCGGGCCGCCGTTGCGTCGCGGTCCTCTGGCCGATCAGTTGCAGCAGTTCAGAAACGAGTTCGATCACTGGCGTTCAGCCATCGTGAACGAGCCTCGTGGGTCGGACGCGATTGTCGGCGCGCTCCTGTGTGAACCGCAGGCTCCGGATTGCTCCGCAGGCGTCATCTTCTTCAACAATGTCGGTTATCTCGGTATGTGCGGGCACGGAACTATTGGCTTGGCTGTTACTTTGCAACACCTCGGTCGAATCAAGCCGGGTCCTCATCGTATTGAAACGCCGGTTGGCATCGTCGAAGCGGTCCTCCACGCCAACAACGAAGTCACCGTACGCAACGTTCCGAGCTATCGCAGTCAAACTGGAGTTTCCGTCGAGGTGGAAGGTTTCGGCACCGTCATAGGAGACGTCGCCTGGGGCGGCAATTGGTTCTTTCTGACATACGATCTCCCGTTTCCGCTCGAGTTCTCGAATCTTGATCGGCTGTCCGACTACGCCTGGAAGATCCGGCAAGCGCTCACTAACAAGAGCATCACGGGTGCCGACGGAAAAGAGATTGACCATATCGAAGTCTATGGACCTCCGACAAATGATCAAGCTGATAGCAAGAACTTCGTTTTATGTCCTGGCCGAAGTTACGATCGCTCGCCCTGCGGGACGGGCACCAGCGCAAAACTCGCCTGCCTTTACGCCGACGGAAAATTGCGTGAAGGCAAAACGTGGCGCCAGGAGAGCATCATCGGCAGTATCTTTCACGGCTCATTCACCGTACGCGATGGCATGATCCTTCCCGAGATCAGAGGCTCAGCGTTCATCAACGCCGAGTCGCGGCTCATCCTCGACGATCATGACCCATTTCAGTGGGGCATCGGAGCGATCGCTTCAGTCGAAACAAGGGCCGTTGGACTCACCTGATGCAGAAGCTAAACGTTCACAGCATTCCGGAACTGATCATCTGGGGCATGCGCAAGGGACTCATCCGGTAGCACACCAGATGAGCTGTTAACTGGAGGCGCCAAAAGCCTCAGTCGCTTGAATGTCCTGTACAAAGACGAAGTAGGATTGGCCATTTGCACGCACTTTCACAGTACGTTCATTGAATCCCGGCCCACATATCTCTGCATTCGTTCCCGAAGCGAGTTGCGCTAACAACCCAAGCCTCTGTTCGCCTTTCTCAGTAAACAGAAGTTGTATAGCGCAAATTGGTTTTTCCAATAAAAGCGATGTGCTGGTGAAGGGGGAGGATGAGGTTGAGTGAATGGCTGGATAGTACATCTGTAACCTCAGTACTGGGGGATGTTCTTACTCTATCATGAGGGTGATCACCCGCAAACTAGGTGTTTCCCTTGGCACGTATTTGTACTAACGCGTGGAGTGTGACGTGAGTCAATCACATCGCGAAAGCGGTCGAACGTTTGTTCGCTTTTAATAAAAGGGGATGAAGAATGCTGTCTTCGTAGCGCTTATCGTTCTGGGCAACACCTTCGGAAATACGTTTCTCGCCATCAGCATGAGTCAGTTACCTGGCTTCTTCGCCGTGTCGCTCTTCAGCTACGTTGTAGCTCTTCTCACAAATCCCTGGTTTTTGTCCGGCACGTTCCTTATCGCCTTGTCCATGTTTGCGCAGCTATCGATGTATACGTGGGCGGACCTCAGCTATATACTTCCGGTCACTGCCAGCGGCTATGTCGTCACCACTGTCTTCGGAAGATTCTTCCTGAATGAGAGCGTTTCTATCAGTCGATGGATCGGCGTGGTGATTATTGCTTTCGGAGTCGTTTTGGTTGCGGAAACTCGCGCAGACACGAAGCATCTGGAGGGAGTAAACGAATGAGGTGGGTGTGGGTGTTTGTGGTTGTCCTGTCGAGCACGGCAGGTGACGTGTTCAGTGCGAAAGGAATGTCGGA
Organism: Bryobacteraceae bacterium; assembly: GCA_036276155.1. Lineage (GTDB taxonomy): Bacteria > Acidobacteriota > Terriglobia > Bryobacterales > Bryobacteraceae > Bog-105. Next base: position 17,594 of record DATBEG010000041.1, read on the forward strand.
GCGCGGCGAAATACAAGACTTTCGCCCCGGGGGGATCGTCCGCGTATTCCACTACATCGCAACTCATCCCATGGTCATCGCCGGAGTTATCACAAACGCCGCTTCCTTCCTTTCATTCCTCGCGTTGCTTTCCGTCGCGCAACTCAGCTTTGCCGTTCCCGCCACCGCTCTCAGTTACATCCTGAAAACATTGTTGGCCCGTTTGTATCTGCATGAGCACGTGGATCGGCGTCGCTGGTTGGGCGTCGCTCTTGTGTCTGCGGGTATCGTACTTATTTCCTTCTAGCGCGTTTCTTTTTTGCTGTTCTGCTCATCAAACACAAGTAATGGCTGAACTTGCTATCTCGGTTCTGGACCTTGTTCCCATGCGCCCCGGCGAACAGCCGCGTGCTGCCATTGCACGCAGCGTTGAGACGGCGTGTCATGTCGAACGCCTTGGCTACAAGCGCTATTGGCTTGCCGAGCATCACTCCATACCTGGCCTTGCTTGCTCAGCCACGCCGCTGCTTATTTCACATATCGCGAATGCGACCAGCACCATACGAGTGGGCTCAGGCGGAGTCATGTTGCCCAATCACGCGCCGCTCATCGTCGCAGAACAATTCGGCACTCTCGAAGCGCTCTTTCCGGGCCGCATAGATCTCGGTCTGGGGCGCGCGCCGGGTTCCGATCGCGCCACAATGTACGCGCTTCGGCGGGATTTGCGCACCAGCGGTGAAGATTTTCCCGAATTGCTGGCTGAGCTGCAAACGTATCTTGGACCTGTGCAGCCGGGCCAGAAGGTGGTGGCCGTGCCGGGTCAGAATTCGAATGTGCCGATCACTCTTCTCGGCTCTTCGGATTACAGCGCACAGCTTGCCGGGCAACTTGGTCTGCCGTTCGCCTTTGCAGCCCAGTTCGCGCCGCAATTCCTTATTCCCGCGCTGCAGCTCTATCGCTACACCTTCGAACCTGATGAAGAGCATCCCAACCCTTATGCGATGGCCGGGCTTCCCATCATCGTGGCGCCCACTGACGCTGAAGCGCAGCGCCTGCTCACCACTGCCCAGCAGCGATTTCTGGCGTTGATTCGCAATCAGCCTGTTGAATTGAAACCGCCGGTCGATTCCATGAACGGACTGTGGAGCGGCCCTGAACAAGAGGCGGTGAACGCCCGTCTCTCTCGCGCTATTGTTGGCAGTCCGGAGACTGTTAGCAAAAAGCTCGCCGACTTTGTTAGTGAGACCGGTGTCCAGGAGATCTTCGCAGTGACGGATACTTATGAGCAATCCGACCGTCTTCGGTCTTATGAGCTGCTGGCAGAAGTAGCATCGACTCCACGCACCATCGCTGCTTAGTCGCTGTTTCATATCGAAGCAGCTTTTCTAAACCAATGCTTCAGAAAATCTGCCTTGACCTGTTCCTGTAAATACTCGATAACGGAAACACCATAAGGAGCTTTCTGTTAGACCATGAAGTCTCGTATTTCCCCCGTCGCAACTTTTCTGTGCGCCGTCCTGATATTCACGCCGTTATGCGTCTCAGCGCAGGAAAATAGCGGAACCATCACCGGGCTTATTTCCGATCCCTCAAGTGCCCCGGTGCCGAATGCACAAGTAACTATTACAGGTGAACAGACCGGGGCGAAGCACGACTCAGTTTCCAACGCGTCCGGCGAATACACGGTACCTTTCCTCGAACCGGGTAATTACGACGTTGCTGTACAGGCGCCGGGATTCAAAGAATTCGTCCGCAAACAGGTTCACGTGGGCGCCGGCGATCACGCCCGGATTGACATACCGCTGCAAATTGGAAATACGGCTGAGACAGTGTCCGTCACTGCGGAGGCGCCCATCATCAATTCGGAAAACGCGGCTGTCGGTCAAGCCATTACGGAGAAGGAAGTGGAGGATCTGCCTTTGAATGGGCGAACTCCGCTGACGCTCGCTTCCCTGTCTATCGGTGTAGTAAATACGAGTCAGCCTGGATTGGTTCATCCGTTTGATCTCGGCGGTGCCGCTGCGTTTAGCATCGCCGGATCTGCTTCCCAGACCAACGAAATCCTGCTCGACGGATCGCCTGACGCAACCTGGGACGGGCGTCTCGCCTACAGTCCGCCCGCTGATGCCGTGCAGGAAGTGCGCGTAAAAGCCTTCGACAATGATGCTTCGTTCGGCCACACTGGTGGCGGAACTATCAACCAAGTAGAGCGAACCGGCACCAACGGCCTGCACGGATCTCTTTACGAATTCAACCAGCCCAACATCACCATCGCGAATCCGTGGTTCAACAACAAGAGCGGCATACCGGGTGCTGTTCTGCACTACAACCAATACGGTTTGACTGTTGGCGGACCCATCATCGTCCCCAAAGTCTACGATGGCCGCAACAAGCTTTTCTGGTTTTTCGCCTGGGAAGGTTTGAAAGATAGTCAGCCGAACTCGACGCTCCTGACCGTACCCACGCAAGCGGAGCGTAACGGCGACTTCTCCGGCATCTCTACCATTCTCTACAACCCGTATTCGGCAACGCAGTCCGGAAGCACGATCACTCGCAAAGCTATCCCTGGTAACAATCTGAATAACATTGCGGGCGGCCTGAATCCTGTTGCCGTGGCCCTGTTACAGTACTATCCATTGCCCAACATTCCGGCACAGGGCGCCAACCAGACACAGAACTATTTCTCCAACGCGCCGACGACAGATAACTACAGCAACTATCTCGGCCGCATGGACTACAACATGAGTGACCGGAATCGGATCTCGTTCGATGCTCGCGCAACCGGCTACACTCAGGTCAAGAATAACTATTTCGGCAATAACGTGACGGCATCTGACCTGACGCGCGACAATATCGGCGGCACGCTGGAAGATGTTTTCACCCTCAATGCTTCGAACGTCATCGATGTGCGCGTGAATTTCACGCGCATGAATGAAACCCACCCATCGTCGACCGCGGGCTTCAATCCAACCACGCTCGGGTTGCCGTCTTATATCGCGAGTAATTCAGAGTATCTTCAGTTCCCCATCTTTTCACTCACCAATTACGAGAGCCTCGGAACAAGCAACCCGAGTATCCTGCCTTCGCAGTCGCTGCAACTCTATCCTCAATGGGTTTCGGTCAAAGGCAAACATACGTTCAAGTTCGGCACCGACGTCCGGCAGTATAACCTGAACGCGACGCTTTACGGAAATCCTACGGGTACGTTCAGTTTCGGCAATTCCTTTGTCCGCCAGTCCAGCAGTTCCTCCAGCACAGTGGCTGTGGGACAGGATCTCGCGTCCTTCCTGCTGGGTTTGCCAACCTCGGGCAGTTATGACATCCCGGCCTCCAGCGCGTGGTATGAGCATTATTTTGCGCTGTACGTTCAGGATGATTGGCGCATCAAATCGAATCTCACCATCAATCTCGGACTGCGCTTCGACCACGATGGTCCGTACTACGAAAAATATGGCCGCACTGTCGACGGCTTCGACGCAACTGTAGCCAATCCGATCGCCGCGGCTGCACAGGCAAACTACGCCAAGAGTCCGATTCCGCAACTACCCGCCAGCGACTTCAATGTGAACGGCGGCTTGACTTTCCCGAGCTCACAGCCGGGTGCCGTCTATCAGAGCACGTCTCACCTTTTCAGCCCCCGCGTCGGCATGGCGTGGTCGCCAACTGCTTTGGGAGGTAAGACCGTTTTCACTGCCGGCTTCGGTATGTTTGTGCAGCCACTCACGATTGCGCAGCTTGCGACGACAGACAAATACTCCACCAATCCGATCCTGAACCAGGAAGGATTCAGCCAGACCACCTCGATGGTGACGAGTACTAACAACAACCTGACTCCCGCTACGACGTTGAGCAACCCCTTCCCGGGTGGCGCGATTCAGCAGCCCATCGGATCGTCGCTCGGCTTGCAAACGTTCCTCGGCCAGACAGTCTCCTTCATCTCTCCGCAGGAGAAGAATCCATACGCTGTGCGTTGGAACTTCGGAATCCAGCATCAACTAGGAGCTAACAACCTGCTGGAAGTGGTTTACATGGGCAATCACGGTGTACATCTCCCGGTTGCCTACACCCAGCTCAACGGCATTCCTTTCAATTACCTGAGCTATTCGCCGGTGCGTGATCAAGCCCTGATCAACACACTGACAGCCACGGTAAACAATCCGTTCTACGGTTTGCCTAATACGACTGCTTCCACAAGTAAGACCACCACCGTAGCCCAGCTCCTGTCCACTTACCCGCAATACCCGGCGGGCGTGACGAGTGGAGGCACCGGCATCATCGAAAATAACGCTGACATCGGCAGTTCCTATTTCGAAAGCCTGAACGTTCGATATGAGCATCGTTTCTCGCAAGGTTTGAGCATGGTCGGCAATTACGCTTATTCGAAATTGATCGAAGAAGATAGTTGGCTAAACTTCCCCGACACGCATCTCGAGAAGCGCATCTCTCCGTTCGATCACCCGAACCGGTTTGTGCTTGCCATCACCTATGACCTGCCGGTCGGCAAGCGCCGAATGCTGAACGTACCGAATCGCTGGCTCGATGCCGTTGTCGGCGGTTGGAACCTCAACAGCGTGTACACCTACCAGACTGGCCAGCCTCTGTTGTGGACCGCCGGTTCAACAACATCGCCGGGCGACTACGTCTACAACGGTCAGCCGATCGATCTCAACAACAGACAGGTAAACGGTCCCGCGATAAACCTTGCAGCTTTCGACCTGAATAGCGCCGATCAGTACCAATATCACTACCGGACGTTCTCGACAACTTTCCCGAACCTGCGCCAGGATGCCACCAACGAGTGGGATGTTTCCGTGCTAAAGAACTTCATCGTCACAGAGAAGTCCTACTTACAACTACGAGGCGAGGCCTACAACGTCGTCAATCATCCTGTGTTCGGAGCACCCGGACAGGCAAGCGCGCAAGGGCCGGTGGTAGCTGAAACGAACTCGTCCTTCGGCTACATCACGTTCCAGGACAATCGCTCGCGATCACTGCAAATAGGGGCACGGTTCGTCTTCTAGCGACAATCATAGGCGTGAAGTTACGCTGTATTCTTGCTCAGCTTGCTGCGCTGGCTTGGGCCGGAACCGCTGCTTTCGCGGGCAACGTCTTGCAGCAGTCGGAATGCAAACACGCCGACCGGCATGAGCTGGAGAAGCAGAACGCCGCCGTCTCGCTGAATACGAATTCGCTCTATCTGAGAGTCCACGTCGCGAGCGGAGCCATCTGCAACTTCAGCTACTCGCTAGACGGAGCAAAGTTCTTAGACATTGGCGAAAAGCTCACGGCGACTCCCGGTAGATGGGTCGGCGCGAAGGTTGGACTGTTCTCCATCTCACCCCAGCTCGGAACCGAAATGGGAAACGCCGATTTCGATTGGTTTCACGTCAATAATTATTCCAGATAAACGAAAACCTGTTCTACCGCACGTTTACCTTGCGCTATTGCGCCGGTGGCGTTCTGGTGTCCATTCAGTTCGGAGTGTCCAATCGCGATGCGGCCATACCCCTTCTGGACCACTTCTCGCGGTGAGGGCTTACCGTCGCGGCCATAAAAGAATCCAGGCGGTTGCACCATTCGCGCGTGCCCCCATCTGTTCAGAACGATGCCCGCTATGTCAGTCTCTGGCGAGAAGCCCGCGTCGCTGAACAGGATCGACATCTGCTGTCTCACCTGGCGCTCGTAATCGGCGTAGCTGGTCGACAGCAACTTACTTCGTCCGAGCACGCCTTGTTCATGAGCCGTTCGGCCGGGTGTGTACAGGCCCAAATAGAAGGTCAGCACGGTCGGCTTATCTGGATTGAGCGGCGGACTATACTCGCCGGCGATCATCGACCTACGAATGTTGCACGAGAAGCCGAACCCGTCATTGAACCAACGGCAAGCGGGCGCGCGCAGCTTGTAGAGAAAACGCCAGTTTGTCAGTGCGACATTTACGATCAGCGCCGGCGCGTAGACAAACTTGGCGTAGGCACTGCGAATGTCCTCGGGACTGTCTCGCAAAACGTACTTCGATATCCAACCGCCAGAAGCGACAATTGCGGCATTCGCCTTCGCGCGGTACAGTTTGCCATCCTTCTCGTACGTCACAGCGACGCCGTCGGTTGACGCGCCCGCCCGATCGTGTTCTACCGCCAGCACAGTAGCTCCGAGTCGAATCCGCGTGGCGTTGCCCGGCTTGTCCAAGGTTTCGAAGCGAACGTTACTGTTTAGAACCCGTTCGAAGTTCAAATCGCCTGCCATGCAGTCCGGTATGAGATAGCGAACCAGATGTCGGGCAAACGTGGTATTTCCGCCGGGGAAAGAGATGCCAAGATGCGCGTCAGTGGGCTCAACAAACTGATGTCCGACGCGAGCGGCCACGGCGTCCGGACTGACGCCTGTAATCAGGCCCGTGAAGGGCTCGATGAACTTTGTCACTTCGGGACGATACCCCATCACGCGTTCCAGGTAGTCCTTATAAGTGATTGTGTCGAGAAATCGCTTCTGTTCCTCTGTCGCGCCCGTCGTATTCCGCCACTTGAGCAGGTCGCTTCTTACTTCTGGCGGAAACGGAGTTCCCTCAAGGCCATTCGCGAATATATTCCGAATCCACGTCGGCTTCTCCGCGCCGCTTGTGCGATCGAAGTAATAACCGATATCTACCTGCGTGTCATTGAGCCCATCGAGATTCGCGTAGTTATCGAACGGGAAGCGCAGGGGTTTGAGCGAATCGTTCCACGGTTGGAAATCGTACTTGCGTGGGATGTTCAGATCGGTGAAGATCCTGTCCATCTCGGTGCCCGAGCCTTCGGGTGGAACCGCAAAGTTGTTGGAGCCCTGTGGCGCAATCAGACGATATCCGTTTACTTCGAACTCGTTCTGCTTGCATTCTCCGCCGAACATAGGATGGTTCTCGAGAACCAGGCAGCGCTTCTTGCCGCCGGTTTCTCTTGCCAGATAATAAGCCGCGCCGAGGCCGCTCAGTCCACCGCCAACAATAATGACGTCGAAATGCTCACCTGTGTCGATGACGTCAGCACGCGCGCTGCGATAAGCGCCATCTCGCAGTTTGTGCGCGGCACTCATCACGGGCCAGGTGTTCCCGTTCGAGTTGGCGTAATCACCCACACCGCCATACCCGGTCCACCCGTCAACCGGAGAAGTAGGATTCCCGGACTTGTCCTGTGCAGGAGCGGGAGTTTGCAGCAAGCCCGAACCGACGCCCAGCAAAGCGCCGTTCAAAAAGTCACGGCGAATGATGTTCTTCATGAACTAAATAGCTTCGCAAATTCGGGGATGCGCGATGAATTTGTATGGTCAGTGGAGCCGCCAACCCGGAGCGCACCGCCCGCAAACTCTCCCGCCGCTTAGAAGCTATCGGCTACAAGGTGACACTCGTTGCCCCACCCAAACTCGCCCGATCGGGCTACCAACCCGCTTCTATAACCTAGCCCTGGTGTGGCGGGGCTGGTAGGCAGCAGCGACGACGCCGGGCAGTTCATACTGCCTAGGTTGCCGGAGTCTGGGCATGACAGACAGTTAGATAAGTTAGGGCAAGCGACCGCGGAAAGGCAGCACGCATAGCCATCAGTTATGTGGTTCGATGGACGTGATGCGGATGGTGTCGTCGCGCAGCTCGCCCTTTACGACGACGTCCTGCGCTGCGAACTTCGCGGCTTGCTGTTGCGGTTCGAGAAGGTATACGTGATTGCCTGACCACAGGCCGTACTTTGAACCTTTGCGCACACACCTCTGGACACACTGCAAATCGGGCTTCATGCTCGACGTGCGCTGGCAATTGGTGCCGCAATGGGTGTCGGTTACGTAGCCGGTCCAGGTGGAATCGGCGAAGCCCAGCAGGGCGGGCGAACTCAGGGTCAAGACAAGGACGAGGGATTTCAGTGCGACGGGCAGCGGACGCATTGGGGACACTCCTCGCTTTAATTTTAGCGGCAGAAATGTGTCAGATTTGGCGGCGTTTCCAGGAGCCGCGGGCGAAGACAATGAGGCTGATGACCGTCATGACGGTCTGGGCAACGGGGATGGAGACGAAGACACCGTCGACGTGAAGCGGAGTGCGGTGGGCGAGGAACCAGGCGAGCGGGATTTCGCAGAGCCAAAAGCTGACGATGTTGATCATAGTCGGGGTGACGGTGTCACCGGCGCCGTTGAAGGCTTGCACCATAACCATGCCGAACGCATAAGTCAGGTTGCCGTAGCCGATGATGCGTAGGCAATCGGCTGCGTATTGCGAGACCGCGGGATCGTTCGAAAAGAACTGCACGATGGCTCGCGGGGCGAAGATGAGAACTATGGCAATGGCCACGAGATAGATGGCGTTGTAGCCGGCGGTGACGTAGACGGCGCGTTCGGCGCGGTCGGGCTTGCCGGCACCGAGGTTCTGGCCGACCATGGTGGCGGCGGCTCCGCTCATGCCCCATGAGGGAAGAATGATGAACATAAAGACGCGGATGCCGATGGTGTAGCCGGCAACCGCGAGACTTCCGAATCCACTGATGATGCGGACGAGAATGACCCAACTGGTGTGCGCGATGAGGAATTGCACGACGCCGGTGGAGGACACGCGCGCGAGCGAGGCGATGACCGAGGGCACGATGCGGAGATCTCGGCGAGTGAGGCGCACGCGCTGTTTGCCATTGGTCAAGAGCCAGAACTGATAGAGAACGCCGCAGGAACGGCCGGTGAGCGTTGCGACGGCGGCTCCGGTGACGCCGAGTTTCGGGAAAAACGCGAGACCGAAGATGAAGCAGGGGTCGAGTACCAGGTTGATGAGGTTCGAAACCCACAGGACTCGCATAGCGACGGAGGCGTCGCCGGCGCCGCGGAAGATAGCGTTGTTTAGAAAGAGCAGCATGACGACCGCGGTGCTGCTGAAGACGATCTCGGTGTAGCGGTGGCCACCAAGAATGAGCAAGCGATCTGCGCCCATGAGAGTTAGGAGTTGATGGGCGAAGATGACGGCCGGAATGCTCACGGCGAGCGCAACGCCGATGCCGAGAAAGATGGATTGCATGGCGGCGTTGGCGGCGCCCTGCTCATCTTTTTCGCCGATGCGGCGAGCGACCATGGCGGTAGTGGAGAGACTGACGCCGAGCGCGACAGAAAAGACAAGCGCCAGCATGGATTCAGTGAGGCCGACTGTAGCGATCGCGTTCGGGCCGAGGCGCGAGACCCAAAGCGTGTCGACGAGGGCGAACAGCGACTCCATGAACATCTCGAGCACCATGGGGATGGCGAGCAGGAAGACGGCACGACTGATGGAGATTTGGGTGAAGTCCTGATGCGTGCCTCGGATGGCCTCGACAATCGTGCGCCACACGCTGGGCCTAGGCGGAGCTAGG
>DATBEG010000042.1:0-26397 GCA_036276155.1 Bryobacteraceae bacterium
CAGTACGAAATCGCTCACCGGGACAAATGCGAACGGGAGCGCCGGCAACAACAGGAAACGTGGCAACGCTCAGAGGAACAACGCAGAGAACGCGAAGCCGCTGAAGCCGAACGCCGCGCTGAAAAAAAGCGTAAACAATAGGACAATATCACCTTGTTTGCCAGGCTCACTTGCTTGGCGCGCCTTATACTAGCTGCTTCGAGACTTTCATGAACCTATGTGTCAAAGCCTTGCTGGCGAGCGTTTTTGTAGGTGTGTTTGCGCCGGGAGTGTTGCTCGCGCAGACCCAACGCATAGATCAGTTGCTCGAGGATCTTGATCGGACGACCTCATTTTCTGATCCGTCGATTTCTCCGGATGGCAAATGGATTACGTGGACACAGGAAGACCCGGGTGCTGCGCCGCAACCGATGCTTCTGGATCGTTCGAAACCCAATGCGAAACCAGTTCGCATTGAAGTGCCGGCCAAGTCGTGCGCGAACGCAGATTGCCGCGGATTCTCGTGGTCGCATGACAGCAAGCAGGTCGCGTTTTTCGCCGATGCGGCCGCGGGTACGCAGATCTATGTTTTAACTGCGACGCAGATGACGTATAGGAAAGTCGTAGAACTGAAAGGATACGTGCAGGATATAACGTGGTCGCCCGATGACAAGCAGCTTGCATTTCGTTATGCAGAGGGCGGCGGAGGCGGCGGTCCGCTGGAGGCAGAACCGGCCGCGGTCGGAGAGATCGGCGGTGAGATTCACAATCAGCGGCTTACTTTAGTCGAGGCCGATGGGGGAGCTCCCAAGCCGATCACGCCCGCGAACCTCAATATATATGAATATGACTGGCGGCCCGACGGGAAGGAGTTTGCGGCTACTGCCGCGCCCGGTCCCGCTGATAACAACTGGTGGATTGCAAAGCTGTATCGGGTGGACGCTGCGTCCGGAGAAATGACTGCCCTACTCACGCCGAAGACTGAGGAACAGATTGCGCTTCCGAGATGGTCTCCGGATGGGAAGACCATCGCGTTCATTGGCGGATTGATGAGCGACGAGGGTTTTACCGGCGGCGATGTGATAACGATCAGTGCGTCGGGCGGCACAGAGAAGGATTTGACGGCGGGGGCCAAGATGTCTGCGGCCTCCATTCAATGGTTGAACGATGGCGAACTTCTTCTATCGGAAGACGTGGATGGCGGAAGCGCGATCGCGACGCTGTACGTGAACGGTGGTGATAGCAAGACTCTGTGGCAGGGACCGAACAATCTTCATGCCGAAGGCAATTATCCGGATCTTGCATTCGCTGCGGATGGAACCAATGCAGTAGCAATCCAATCGACGTGGGAACACGCGCCTGAAATTTGGGCAGGCAAGATCGCAGACTGGCAGCAAATCACGCACGCAAACGAGAACCGGCACAAGGACTGGGGTACTCCGGAAAAAGTTCACTGGACTAGCGACGGCTTCGACGTGCAAGGTTGGCTGTTGTATCCCAAGAATTTCGATTCGAGCAAACGGTATCCGATGGTAGTGGAGGTGCACGGGGGCCCGGCGAATCAAAGATCATCCGGGTGGCCGAGCTCGAATTACGACATGTCGGTGTTGTCTGCCAGCGGCTACTTCGTGTTCTTTCCGAATCCGCGCGGCAGCTATGGCCAGGGCGAGACCTTCACGCGTGCGAACGTGAAGGATTTCGGCGGCGGCGACCTCAAAGACATTCTGGCCGGGCTTGACAAGATCACCGCTGACCATCCTGTGGACACAAATCGCATCGGAATCACCGGCTGGAGTTACGGTGGCTACATGACGATGTGGACCGTCACTCAGACGCATCGCTTTCGTGCTGCCGTGGCGGGCGCGGGAATCGCAGACTGGCTGAGCTACTATGGCGAGAACTCAATAGACGAGTGGATGATTCCTTATTTCGGCGCGTCGGTATACGACGACCGTTCTGTTTACGCGAAGAGTTCGCCGATCGAATACATCAAGAACGTCAAAACGCCCACGCTGATTCTGGTTGGTGAGCGTGACGGCGAATGTCCCGCACCGCAGTCGTTCGAGTTCTGGCATGCACTAGCAGCGCTTCATGTGCCGACGAAGCTGGTTGTCTACCCCGGTGAAGGGCATGGATTCCATGATCAGAAGCATAAGCTGGATCGCATGCGCAGGACATTGGCGTGGTTTGACGAATATCTGAGCGCGAAATGACGCTTCTTCGCATTGGCGCTGCCTTACTCGCGCTCGCGGCTGGTGCTATGGCGCAACAACAATATGACGCTGTGATCTTAGGCGGCCGTGTCATCGACCCTGAGACAAAGCTCGATGCGGTGCGCAACGTTGGCATTCGGAGCGGGAAAATCGCGGCTGTTTCAGAGAGTCCGCTGATAGGACGCGAGACAGTTGATGCGCACGGGCTCGTTGTTACGGCCGGCTTCATCGACCTTCATCAGCACGGCCAAACTCCGGAGAATTACGGCTTCAAGGCGCGCGATGGTGTCACGACAGCGCTGGAAATGGAAGTCGGCGTGGCGGACGTGGCCGCATGGTACGCCGCGCGAGAAGGTAAATCGCTGATCAATTTCGGTGCAAGCGCGGGGCATATTCCCGTACGCATGAAGCTGTATCACGATTCAGGCGGGCTGCTGCCACGCGACAACGCGATCAATCCGCATGCAACCGCGGAGCAACTCAGCGAGATCCTCTCTATGCTGCGCGAAGGCCTGAATGAAGGAGCGTTGGGCATCGGCATGGGGCCCGCTTACACTCCCGGTGCGACCCGTGATGAGATCTTTCAGGTTTTCCAGTTGGCTGCCGAGCGCAAAACGACTGTCTACGTTCATCTGCGCAGCGCAGGTCCGGTTGATCCGGGCGGTGGAATCGATGCGCTGCAGGAGGTTCTTTCGGATGCGGCCGCGACGGGCGCCGGCTTGCACGTTGTTCATGTCACCAGCACGGAACTCCGGGAAACGCCGATTGCTCTGAAGATGATTCACTCGGCGGCTCAGCATGGAGTAGACGTGACAACGGAAGCCTATCCTTATACGGCTGGAATGACGGACATTGCCTCTGCGATTTTCAGTGAGGGCTGGGAGGCGCGCAATGGCGGCATTACCTACAAAGATCTTCAATGGGTGCAGACCGGCGAGCGGCTGACTGCGGAATCGTATGCGCGCTATCGCAAGCAGGGTGGCTCCGTGATCCTGCATAGCATTCCGGAGGAGATGGTCAGAGAAGCCGTCGGTGATCCGACGGTCATGATTGCAAGCGATGGAGATCTGCAGGATGGAAAGGGACATCCGCGAGCTGCTGGGAGTTATGCGCGCGTGCTGGGCCGCTATGTTCGCGAGCAGCATCTTCTTTCGCTTTCCGATGCGCTGGCGAAGATGAGTTTGTTGCCGGCGAATCTGCTGCGGCTGTCGAATAAGGGAAGACTGCAGGTGGGCGCGGACGCCGATATCACGATTTTCGATCCGGAACGTGTTATTGATCGCGCGACTTTCGAGAAACCAGCTCTATATTCCGAAGGGATTCCATACGTGATGGTGAACGGGTATTGGGCCGTAAAGAACGGCGAGATTCAGAGCGGCGTTCTGCCTGGGCGAGGCGTCCGCTATGGGCGGTAGATTCGCATGGTGGATGCTTCTCCCGGCCTGCTGTGTTGTTTGTGCCGCGCTATATTCGCAAGTGTCTAATTCCGCCCCCAACCAATCACATTTCTATCTTTATCTTGGTAATTACAGCGACCGTATCAATGCTTACAACTACGACTCGAAGACGGGTGAAGCTGAGCCGCTCGCGATGCAAGATGAGCTGAAGAACCCGTCGTTTGTCGCCGTTGATCCGCATTTTAAGTATCTGTACGCGGTCAGTGAACTGGATGGCGAAGTGAATGGCGGCGTAGGCGCCTTTGCGATTGACCGCGCTACCGGTAAGCTCCGAAAGCTGAACACTCGTTCCTCAGAAGGGCAGGCGCCGTGCCATATCAGCGTTGATCATAGCGGCAAGCTGGTGCTGGTTGCCAACTATGGAACGGGCGAAGTGACCGTGTACCCGATCAATCCGGATGGCAGCCTCGGTCCAACGCATCAGACGCTTGCGGCAAAAGGCTCCAGCGTAAACAAGCAACGCCAGAGCGGACCTCATGCCCACGAAGCAGTATGGTCGCCTGACAATCGATTCGTTTACGTGCCGGACCTGGGGCTGGATCACATCCGTATCTACAAGCTTGATGCCGGGGGGCAGAACCTCAGCCCGAACGATCCGCCGTTTGCCCAGCTACATCCCGGAAACGGTCCGAGACATATTGTCATCAGCACCGACGGGAAGTTTGCATACGTTGCCAACGAACTGACGCCGGTTGTGACTACCTTTTCGCGCAACACCGAAACCGGTGCGTTGACGCAGATTCAGGAACTCTCGATTTTGCCGGAAGGTGCAACGGGTGACAATGGCCCAGCGGAGATTGCGATTGGTCCGGCGGGTAAGTTCGTGTACGTGTCGAATCGAGGGCCGGGCACCGTCGCGGTATTTGCCATCGACCACGGGGCGGGCACTCTGAGGCCTGTTGAGGTCGTGAAGACCGGCGGAACATGGCCACGCGCATTCGAGTTCGATCCCTCGGGACAGCATATGCTCGTCGGAGATCAAAAGGCAGACTCATTCGTAGAATTTGATGTTGATTCGCAGACCGGAAAACTGACGGCAAGTGGAAAGAAGTGGCAAACAGCATCGCCCGTGTCATTCCTCTTTGTGCCGTCCGCGAAGTAAAGTGCGTCGACGGATCACTATCGCCTCGCTCATTGCTTCAGCGCTTCCGATTGCCGCCATCGCACGGATGGCCGCAGACGACGCGTCCTGGCCGACGGACGCGAAACAATATCGAATCCACCTGATCGGCAATGCTCACATCGATGCTGTTTGGCTGTGGCCATGGTACGAAGGGATGTCGGTTGTCAACAGCACATTCCGTTCATCTCTGCAGCGGATGAACGAGACACCTGGATTCACCTTCTCCGCCAGTTCTGCACAATTCTACGAATGGGTTTCTGAAAACGATCCCGTGCTGCTGGATCAGATTCGAGCACGCGTGAAGCAAGGCCGCTGGGATCCCGTTGGCGGGTGGTGGGTGGAACCGGACGTGAACCTTCCCGACGGCGAAGCACTCGTCCGTCAAGGGTTGTACGGACAGCTCACATATAAACGTCTGCTTGGTCGGATGGCAACCACCGCCTATAATCCCGACTCGTTTGGCCACCCAGGCACGCTTCCGCAGATTCTGCATTTACAGGGCATGGATAGCTACGTCTTCATGCGTCCCATGGCAAACGAGAAGGCTCTTCCGGCCCCGCTGTTCTGGTGGCAGTCGCCGGATGGAACGCGCGTCCTTGCATATCGCATACCCATCGCATATGGCGACGACCGCGCATTGAACAACCGGATTCAATCGATACTCAAGGACACAAAAAATCTGCCTCATGACTTTATGGCGTTTTACGGCGCCGGTGATCACGGCGGCGGGGCAACGAAGGCGAACATTGAGTCGATCGAGTCCATGCGGAAGCAGACCGGCGCTCCCACGCTGGTATTCAGCACGCCAGACAATTACTTTTCCGAAATCCGCAAACAGGGCATGAGCAATCTGCCCGTTGTGGCGGATGACCTGCAGCATCACTCGGTCGGCTGCTACACGGCGGAATCCGACATGAAGAAGTGGAACCGGACGACGGAGATCAATCTGGCGGCCGCTGAAAAGATAGCGGCCATTGGCTCAAGCGCATGGGGCGCGAACTACCCGAAAACAGATTTTGCAGCCGCGTGGAAGCGTGTTCTCTTTCTACAATTCCATGACAGCCTCGCCGGGACCGCGCTACCAGAGCACTATCTCAAGACCGCGCCTCAAGGTTACGAGTACGCAAACAGTGTCGCTGCGCAGGCGTTGTATACAACAGCCGAAAAGCTTGCCTGGCAAGTACCCACAAGTGATCCGGACTCGGAGTACCTGGTTGCCTTTAACCTTCAACCCTGGCCGGTAACGGCAAACGTCGAATATGACTTGCATTGGAAGCCGGGCGCCGCCGCTCAGGTTGAGGATGAGCAAGGCCACCCGCTTCCCCACCAGTGGATTCGGCCCACCACCGAAGTGAACGACCGAATGCGCCTGGTTGCGCAGGTTCCGTTGCCGGCGTTTGGGTACCGGCAGATTCGGATTCGAAAAACCGATGCCGGTCCTGTGAATAGCAGTCTCGAGGCGAACGAACACTCACTCGAAAATGGAAACCTCCGCCTTACTGTCGAGCCGGATGGCAGTATCCGCCTGTTCGATAAAATCGCGGGACGGGATGTATTTGAAAGCGGCAAATCGGGATGTCGCGGCGTGGTGCTCAATGATCCAAGCGATACCTGGAGTCACGGAGTGCGCGCTTATACCGATGAGATCGGCTCGTTTGGTAACGCAACTGCCGAACTTCTTGAACGCGGTCCGCTACGCGCGAGGTTACGTGTTCATTCCTCTTACGGCGCTTCGACACTAACTACCGAATGGCTACTCTATGCCGACGCTCACTGTGTGGAAGTGCGAGTCACGCTCGACTGGCACGAGCACCAAAAGATGTTGAAATTCAGCTTCCCATTGGCGGTTGAGCAGCCGCGTGCAACCTATGAGATTCCGTTCGGCAACATGGTCCGCGAAACCAACGGTGATGAAAATCCTGGCCAGCGCTGGATTGACGTTTCGGGTGGGCAACGTGGCTTTGCGTTGATCAACGACGCAAAGTACGGCTATAGCGTAAACGGCAATGACATGCGGCTGTCCGTTGTCAGAGGAGCCGCTTTCGCGAACCATCAGCCGCAGGTTGTTACTCCGGAAAACGACCCGGTCTGGCAGGATCAGGGCATTCAAAGTTTTCGCATGCTGCTGGTCCCGCACAGTGGAACCTGGCAATCGGCACGCTTGCCGCGTCTCTCAGAAAATTTCCTGGCGCCCGCGCCTATCATTTACCAAGGCATCCATCCCGGTAATCGCCCTGAATCGCAGTCGTTCCTGCAAGTGGATGCGCCGGATATTGTCATCAGCGCAATCAAGCGTTCGGAAGAAGGCGACGATCTCATCTTGCGGTGTGTGGAGACCGACGGCGCTTCCGTTCGCGCGTCTATCAATCTTGGCTTCGCGGGCAAACAGTGGACCGGCAATTTTCGCCCATATGAGATCAAGACTTTACGCATGAGTAAGGAAACCGGCGCGATCAAGGAAGTCAATGTTCTGGAACAGTAATCAATCGTGGGCGACGCACTAATGAACAGCGGGATTTGACCCGACGTGCATGGCGTGCAATCGCTTGTAGTTCTGCATCGCGGCAGCCGCTTCCGCCGTTTTGCCGAGCTGGCGCAGCGTCGTGGCAAGCAGATAATACGTACTGCCGTCGAGGTCATCTTTGACTGCGGCACGCAGTTCCGGCAGCGCCTGATCCGGCTCTTTTTCCTGCAACTCGCATTTGGCGAGCACAACATGCGCGCTCGAAAGTTCCGGCTGCAATTTGATGGCACGCAGCGCGTATTCCTTGGCATGCGGCAAATCGCTCAGACGCAGATAGGTTGCCGCAATCAGCACGTTCGTTCCGGCATCGTTTGGATCCAGCGCAAGCGCGCTATTCGCTGCTTTGAGCGCCTCGTTGTCTCTACCCGCCGCGCTATATGCCTGAGCAAGTCCGGCCCACGCAGGCGCGAAGTCCGGTTTACGTTGAGTAGCGGCTTCGTACTCTTCGACCGCTTGGTCGTATTCTTCGGCAATACGGAAGCTCTCCCCGAGAATCATGTAGCTGCCCACGGAATGCGGGTCCAGGTCCACGGCGCGTGCAAGCGCCGCATTGGCCGTTTGGATGAATTGTTGTGCTTGCACCCGCGACGAACCGCCGCTCGATTTGAGTGTTTGTTCTGCAAGCGCTCGGTTCGTGATGCCAACCCCGTACCACGCATCTGCGTTATTGGGCTGCAGCCGTGTGACTCGCTGGTACAGCGAACTAGCCTCCGATAGATAGTGTGAGGCGGCGTCGGCCTGAGCCAGCGCGATAAGAACGTCGGGGCTATCCGGCTGCGCAGTTTCCGCTTTTAGCAGGGACAACCTCGCTTCCTTTGGCCGTTGCAGCTTCAGCAGCGACAATCCGGAGAACAGGCTCGCGGATAGAGAACCCTGGTTGCTCGCCAGCACGCGTCGAAACTGCTTGAGCGCATCGTCGTAGCGGCCGAGCTGAAAGTACGCGATGCCCAGATTATTGCGTAGCTGCGGGCTGTCCGTTCCGTCCTTAAGTAGCTGCTCAAAAGCGGCGACGGCCCCGGCGAAATCACCGCGCCTCTCGGCTTCTACTGCCTTTTCGGCCAGTGCTTCGTTAGGGACTTCCTGCTGCCGCGCTTGCACCGCGAGCGACAAACAAAGCCAGCCCGTGAGAACCAGGCGCCGCATCGTCATCTGATGCTAGCGCGCCCTCGCTCACCAGACGATCTTTCCGGCCACCTGAATGAGCCGAGGATTATTCGCCTGTGAGTTGATCACCCCAAAGCGCCCGTTCATATTGTTCCCGCCATTGCAGGGGCAGTTGCTGCTCACCGGTGGCCCGAACTGCGGTGTATTCAGCATATTGAATGCTTCACCCCGAAGTTGTAGGTACACGCGGTTTTCGTGGAACAGTGGAAAGTTCTTGAACAAGGCGAAATCCAGGTTGTGGACGCCGTCCATGCGCAGATTCGGCTCTGTTCGAGGTACGTTGCCCAGCGTAAACGGCGCCGGTTCTGTAAAGCATGACACATTGAACCATTCGTTCAGACGGCTTTCGCGCGAGCCGCTCTCGCCCGCCCCGTTCGGGCAGGCTGCCAAGTTGAAGCTCGGGCGCGCGCCGCCACCCTCGTCGTGGATATTGTTGTTGCTCGTGAAGATCGCGATCGGGAAACCGGTTTGCAGCGTCAAAATGCCATCCAGGCCCCAGCCGCCTGCCACCGCCTGAACCAGTTTGTTCGGATGCGCCATGTACTTCCGGCCTTGGCCGAACGGAAGATCGACCACATAGCTCAGCACCGCGCGCTGCGAAACATCGAAGCTCGACAGCGACTTCTCCAAATTCAGATTTCCCCAATACTGGAAGCCTGCCGGACCGGTCGTCTCCAGCCACGAAGTCTGCGTTTCATCGATACCGAGCAACTTCGCTTTCGTGTACGCGAGCAGCAGAGTTCCACCCGTGTTGAATCGCTTCTGCACCTTCAACTGCAATGACTCGTAATGGTTATCGCCATCACCTTGCGACGCATACGATACACCATTAAATTGCGGAAATGGCCTCAGAAGCTGCTCATATGCAATCGTGCTGCTTGAGAACGGCGATGTTGCAGGAACTTGCCCTGCAAATGGATTCGTCACGGTTCCCAGGAACCTTGTTGCGCCTAGGGCGGCGGCTTGCTGCTGTACTTGTTGTATGGGCAGATAATCGACGGACTGCGTCTGAATGGGAAGGTGGGTACCTTTGGAGCCGACGTAGCCGATGTCGATCAGGAAGCTGGGGCCGAACTGCTTCTGAACGTCGAAATTCCATTGCTGAGCGTATCCATAGGGGTTCTGGGCAATCTGCGTAGTCACACCGTTGCCGTACAGCGCGAGATTTGGGTCGATGTTTCGCTGCGGTGGTGGAATGATTCCGCTCGGGAAAGGATTCGAGAGCGTGTTGTACGGCGTAATCCCGTTATTCAAGGATGAGTTCATGTTCTGCGTGATCGCATTGATGGAATCGTGATCCGGTGAAGAAAACAGATTGACATCCAAGGGTAGCCAGAATATGCCATAACCGCTACGGATAACCGTGCTCGGAGTCAGCATGTAGGCAAGGCCCACGCGAGGAGAAAACTCCTTGTAATCCTGATTAATCGCTGTGCGCTGCGGTAGCATCGGCGTATCAACCAGACCCAAATCGCCCTTGATCGGCTGACCGGTGCTGGCAGCGAGGGGGCTCGGCGCATTCGGGAAAAAGACGCTGATTCGGTTGTATCGCTCAGTCCATGGTCCGGTCAGTTCCCACCGCATACCGGCATTCAAGGTCAGCTTCTGGGAGACTTGCCAGACGTCATTGACGTACACTGCTCCGTACAGTTGCTGGCTGGCAGTGAACGCGGGTTCCTGCACAGATCCGCTTTGAACGGCACCGTACAGGAACGAAGCGAATCCAGCGCCGCCGCCAGCACCGGTAAGAGCGTTGGCTGCCGTGAACGCAGACGTAAAGTTGTACCCGCCGGTGCCATTGTTTGTCTGGCCGTAGTTGTGCCGCTCGGATCTCCACTCGCCACCGAAGTTGATCGTGTGATGGCCGTGCACGGTGGTCACCGTCGGTGCGATCTCGACGTCGGTATCGTACCCGGCAATCACGCTTCCCGTTTCACCGCCGCAGAATTCGTTATAGATGCCGTCGTTCACACAGATGTTGGGGAGCGTGCGGACCTGATTCGCTACTTCGGAATTGAAGTAAGAGGGCCAGCCAATGCTCGTCGCATCGAACCCGACGCTCTCAGGAGTTCTTTGATACCGGAACCGTAGAACGTCAGCCCGCACATCCATCACCGTGTGTGGCGAGAAAGTATACGTGTCATCGATCACGCTTTGCAGCGTGTTGTAGCTCTCAGGGGTGCCTACATTTCCAGCGTAGGTCTGGTTACCAAATGGATCGCCAGCCAGATCCAGATCGGCCCAGTACGTGTATCGGAAGAACAGGCGCTGTTTGTCGCTGATTGTGTGATCGATGCGAATGGTTCCCTGGTCAGTGTTGCCACCCGTCGCGACATTGCCGGCCCAATTATTAACTGCGCCCGCGCCGGGGATATTCGGCAGCGCCCATAGGCTTACGAGGTGCGCCGCCACGGGATCAATCTGGCTCGCGCAAATGACATTCGCTCGGCCGTTGCAGGTCGCTTGCTGGCGTGAATAAGTATTCGCACCGGTCGCAGTGGTCGTAAACGGGTTGTAAATGTTGATGCCCAGGGCAGAAAAGTCGCCGTTACGCATCGCCTGCGTGGGGACGGAGAGAATCAACCCTTGTCCCTGGCGCAGCCGGAAGCCTTCGTAGTTGGCAAAAAAGAACGTTTTGTTCTTGCCGTTGTAGAGTTTCGGAATCACAACCGGGCCGCCGAACGTTGCGCCAAACTGGTTTTGGGTAAACGCGCCGGTTGGAACACCGTTGCGATTGTTGAAAAAGGTATTCGCGTTCAGGACTTTGTTGCGCAGATATTCATACGCATCGCCGTGAATCTCGTTCGTGCCGGTCTTCGTGGTCAGGTTGACCACGCCGCCGGCAAATCCTCCGTACTGCGGCGGAAGGTTGTTTTCCAGGACGTTGAACTCTTTCACGAGATCCTGCGAAGGCAACAACTCCACGGCATGTCCGAACGGGATCACCATGGTAGCGCCATCCAGCATCCAATTGCTTTGGTTGGCTACACCGCCGCCAATCTGGAAATTCCCATACGCTGAGTTGTTAGTCCCGGCACCGTTCTGCTGCGATGAACCTTGCGGAACAACGCCGGGCGTCAAAGCCACTAGTGCCAGCGGATTACGGCCGTTCAGCGGCAGTTCCTCAATGGCTCTCGTTGTCATAACCGTCCCGACGGCGGCGTTATCGGTCTGAATCAAGTCGGCGCCCCCAGTGACGGTGACTTCCTGTTGCGTTTGCCCGACTTGCAGCGCAAAATCCTGGCGCACGCTTTGCGCTACATCGACGTGTATGTCGGGGTGTACCTGGCGTTGGAAACCTGTCGCTTCTACCGAGACCTGATAAGTTCCCGGCACGACGAACTGAAAAGTGTAGAACCCGGTCGAGTTTGCCTGGGTAGTGACCGACACTTGCGTGCCGGAATTCTTCAACACTACTGTGGCGGCGGGAACGCCCGACCCACTTGCATCCGTGACGTAACCTGACACCGTTCCGTCGCCTGTTTGAGCCCAGGCAAGTGCGGAAAACGCAAGAAGTGCACAAATCCCCGCAGCGCGAGACAACAAAGTCTTCAACTCAATCCCCCTTCCACCGACAAAAGTTTTTGTACGGTATGGCTACAAAAGGGTATACTGCTTACGCCGCAACATGTCAAGTAAAATTGCAAACGCGACATTGCTCGACATCAACACGGCGACGCCCTCCAGCGTACGCGCAGTAAATCGCTCGATTCTGCTGGGGCTGATCCGCCGCCGTCAGCCGATTTCGCGAGCGGACTTGGCGAGATTAACCGGTATTTTTCGCAGCAGCATTTCCGATATCGTCGACGAACTTATTGCGGAGCAACTCATTACGGAGGAGCGCAGTACACCGTCGCAACGCGGCCGCGTGCCCATTAGTCTCCTGCTCAACGATGCGGGTTACCGTGTCATCGGATTGAACATACGTCCCGCGTATTGTCAGGTGGCCGTCGCGGGCCTCAGTGGAACTATCCAGCAAAGTCTCACTTTTGAGACGCCGCCGTCGCCCACCCAGCTTGTGCGCGCTCTCGCCGAAGCGATCGATCGTCTAAAAAAGGCCACGTCGCGCGACAGGAGTGGTGTCTTTCAGAAGATCGGGGTGTCCGTTCCCGGACACGTGGACGTGTACTCGGGCCAGATTGTATGGACTCCCACGCATCCCGAGCTGAACGGCTACCCCTTAACCGACGAGATCTCGAAAATTACTGGTATCGGCGCCATAGCCGACAATGATTGCAATGCGGGCGCCTTGTCGGAGGTTTGGCTTGGCGCCGGCGAACAGAATCGAACCCAAACCGATTTCACCTTCCTGAACGTAAGTGATTTCGGCACCGGCGCTGGAGTGGTCCTGAACGGAGAAGTGTATCGCGGGCACGATGCCCGATTCGCCGCTGAAGTCGGTCACATGATCGTGGAGTCATCAGGACCGCTTTGCCGTTGCGGGCGGCGCGGCTGCTGGGAGCTTTATGTCAGCAACGATGCTACGTGGCGCCGTCTTCATCCTCGTTCGCCATTTAACTTGGAAGGCTTTTCGCAAATGCTGAACGAAGCGAAGGCAGGCGACACCCGCGCGCGCGCCGCATTTGCGGAGACCGCGCGTTTTCTCGCCATCGGCATCTCGAACATCGGTTTTGCGTTCAATCCCGCTGAGATCATCGTTGCCGGACGAATCACAGCCATTTGGGATCTGGTTCGCGACCAGATAACCGGAGACCACAACTCATCTCTTTTGCGATACTCGGTTCGGCCTGCGCACCTGTCGGCGGACGATTCGCTTCTGCATGGCGCCGTTTGCCTGGCCCTGCACAGCGCATTTGCGCGCCCGAAATTCGGCGAAGTGTCTACCCGGCACAGACGTAACCCCCATCCCGCAAATCAAGAACAAGTCCATGTGTGAAAAGAGGCAGCCCGATCTTTCCCGCAGGCGCTTCCTGCAAAGCAGTGCGGCAGGTGCTGCAACCGGCCCTGTATTCGCCGCCGATTCCGGGCTAAGCGCCGACTCGACACAGTTTCAGCCAAATGCGCGTCCCCAAAAGCTGTCCGACAATCTCTTTCTGCTGGAAGACACCTGCAACGTCTACCTGATTCGAAAAGGCCAGCGCGCCATTCTCATCGATTTCGGTTCGGGCAAGATTCTCGATTATCTTCCCGATCTCGGTGTCTCGGGCGTCGATTGGATCCTTCACACGCACCATCATCGTGATCAGGCCCAGGGCGACGGCCGCGCGGTCAGCCAGCGCATTCCCATCGCCGTACCCGAAAATGAGCGCGAGTTCTTCGAGTCAGTTGAGAATTTCTGGCGTAATCGCCGCATTTTCGAACTGTATGACATGAAGAATGATTTCTTCTCGCTGACCCAAAACGTTCCTGTCGCTGCCTTGCTGCACGATTACAGCAACTTCCATTGGGGTGACACCGACATATTTGTGCAGCCGACCCCGGGACATACGCCCGGCTCCATTACGCTGATGTGCCAAGTGGATGGCCGCAAGGTCGCATTTTCAGGCGACCTGATGCATTCGCCCGGAAAAGTTCAGACGCTCTATGATCTGCAGTACTACTATCAGGAGCACGAAGGCGTCGACCTCTCGATTTACTCTCTTACAGAGCTCGCCCGCCTTAAGCCCGACTTACTTTGTCCCTCGCACGGGCACCCCGTCCCCGACCCAATTCCCGGCATGGAGGAACTTTCTCAGAAGCTACGCGGCTGGCATCACTATTGGTACGCGCATCCGCCCACATCCGATTACGAGCCTTACGCGCTAAGTCCACATATCGTCGCGAACACCGACACAACGTCTTCCTTTTATGCCATTGTCAGCAACAGCGGCAAGGCTCTTTTCGTCGACTATGGCTCCGCGAGTTGGGTGTTCTTCCAGGTTTTTACTCGCTACGTGGGCTCCTTTAATCGTATGCGCTTTGTGGAGCACAGCATCGAAAAGATGCGCGCTCGTTACGGCTTGAAATCAATCGACGTGGCGATGCCGAGCCACACCCACGACGATCATCTCAATGGATTCCCTTATCTCACCAGGCGCTATGGAACCAAAATCTGGTGCTACGAAAACATGGTTGATGTGCTAGAGAATCCGAGAGGACTGAACATCGGCTGCATTCTCGGCGAGCCGATTAAGATCGATCGTTCATTCCGCGACAAAGAAACGTTCAAATGGGAAGAGTTTGAATTCACCGTTGTGCACTCTCCGGGGCACACCAATTATCAGATGGCGATGTTTGCGTCCATCGACGGCGCGCGCATCGCCTTCACCGGAGACGCTTTCTTCAATGATCCAGACCACGCCAACTCACTGCGTCACAATCTCATCTACCGAAATGAGGTGAAGAGCGGCGATCATCTGAAGTCGATTCGCAACATTCTGGAATTCGAACCGAATGTGATTGCGCCCGGCCACGGCAAGCCGTTCCTGGTTGATCGAGAAGCGGCGCTGAATTTCGAAGAACGCGCGAAGAAGCAGGACGCCTTCTTCCGCGATCTGATTGCCGATCCTGACCCGAACATGGGTGTTGATCCGTCCTGGCTAAAGATCTATCCATACCAATTGGAGATCTTGCCCGGTGAGACGAAACGTGTCGAAGTAAGGTTCAAGAATTACCGGCCGCGCCGCGTCGAGATAACCGGCATGTTTGTGCTCCCGAATGGCTGGCGCGCAAATCCGGGAAAAATCACGGTCGCGGCCACTGCGAATTCGGAGGCGAAAACGGAAGCAACTATCTCTGTTCCCGCCGGCTATTCTAGTCCTGAGTCGCGGGTTGCAATTGCGCTGGACGTACTCGCAGACGGCAGGTATCTCGGACAAATTGCCGAAGCCGTTGTGGATCTCAAAAGCAGGCAGGTCTGACAGGTGACGCGAAGGCAGTTCGGTAAACTGAGCGCCGCAGTTACTGCTGGTGTAAGCGCCAGATCCCAAACCCTAAGCACCTCAACTCAACTCTCAGGCATATGGCGTCTGCGTTTCGGCACGCCGGAAGCGCTGACGCCGGTGAGCACGCGGTACTACCCGCCAGCTGTCCAGAATCTCGCGAGTATGCAGGCTGCCGCGGCGCCCCCGCTGCCGGTAGCCGACATCCAGGCAGTCGCGTCCAGCCGGGGATTTGAATTGACGTTACCCTTGGCGCCAGGCGAGATGCTCTATGGTCTTGGCCTCCAGTTCCACTCTCTTCTGCAGCGTGGATTGAAGAAAAAACTGCGTGTAAATGCCGACCCCGTGTCGGATGTCGGCGACACGCACGCCCCCGTTCCTTTCTATGTCTCCACAGCGGGATATGGAGTACTCATCGACTCTGCCCGCTACATAAACATCTACTGCGGAAACAAAGTCAAAAAGCACGAAGGTCAGAATCGGCCAACTGATCCAGACATCACAGCGCGCGTGGCGCAACTGCCATCCAGTTTCGAGCGCTATCACATGGCCGCCCCCTCCGAGGTGCTCGTTGAGATTCCGAAAGCTCAGGGCATCGACGTTTATCTCTTTGCCGGCCCTACAATCCGTGACGCAGTACGGCGATACGTGCTGTTCTCCGGCGGAGGCGCGTTGCCGCCGCGCTGGGGTCTTGGGTTCTGGTATCGATGCTATGGAAAGTTCAACCAGCAGGAAGTCGTGAATCTGGCCGCTGAACTTCGCAAGGAATCCATTCCGTGCGACGTGATTGGGTTAGAGCCCGGCTGGCAGTCGCATTCCTACTCTTGCTCGTTCGTCTGGAGTGATCTCTTTCCGGATCCCTCCGCCATGCTTGCGGAATTGAAGAAGTCCGACTACAACGTGAATCTGTGGGAGCACGCGTTTACGCACCCAAGCTCGCCCTTGCACAAACCGCTGTACCCGCTGTCGGGCGATTACGAGGTCTGGGATGGTCTTGTGCCCGATTTTCTCGATCCAAAAGCGCGCGACATCTTCGCCGACTATCACGACCGCGAGATAGTGTCGCGCGGCGTTTCTGGATTCAAGCTCGATGAATGCGACAACTCTGACTACACGGGCAACTGGTCTTTCCCGGAGCTCAGCCGTTTTCCCTCGCACGCTGATGGCGAACAGATGCATTGCCTCTTCGGCCTGCATTACCAGCAGGCGATTCAATCCATCTATGATCGCCGTGGCACTCGTAGCATGGGGCTTGTCCGCTCTTCACACGCGCTCGCTGCCCCGTTCCCGTATGTGCTCTACAGTGATTTGTATGACCACCGGCAGTTTGTTCGCGCGCTCGTGAACAGCGGTTTCTCAGGTCTGCTCTGGTGCCCGGAAGTACGCGATGCCGATAACGAGGAAGACCTGATACGCCGCCTCCAGACCGTCATCTTCTCGCCACTCGCGATGGTGAACGCCTGGTACATCAAGAATCCGCCGTGGAAACAAGTGGATCGTGAGGCAAACAACGCCGGGCACTTTGCCGAAGGTTGGCAGCATCTGCAAGCGCTCTGCAAAAAACTCATCGAAGTTCGCATGCAGCTTGTTCCGTATCTGTATGCGGCATTCGTACGCTATCACCTGGAAGGTCTTCCGCCGGTGCGCGCGCTCGTCATGGATTATCAAAACGACGTCAACGCATGGACTATCGACGACCAGTATCTGCTCGGCGAACATCTGCTTGTCGCGCCTGTTTTCGCTGGACAGAAACAGCGGCTCGTCTACTTGCCGGAAGGCGAGTGGTTTGATTTCTGGACAGGCGCTAAAGCGTCCGGACCACAATCGATTACCGTTACTCCGCCACTGGACCGCATTCCGGTATTCGTTAAATCGGGAGTGCTTTTGCCTTTAGCGCAGCCGACTCTGCACACCGCGGCACCGGAAGCGTTCAAATTGGTCGTCCGCGCATATGGTCAGAGCAATCGCGAGTTTATTTTGTATGAGGACGACGGTGCACTACATCCAAACTTCACCCGGGTGACTCTGACCTGGGACGTGGACCAACCTTCCGGGAAGCTGGAGCGTTCGTCGCCCACCGCCGGTCCCGAATACACGGTCACGCTCTGGGAACGAGTCAGTTAGTTACTGCGCGGCGGCTATGACGTCGCTCTCGGCGAGAATTTGTCCATTGCGGCGGAGCGCTTTTTGCAGCTCGTCAATATCGATTTTGTGTACGGACCGGTTAGTCTTAACTGCCAGCGCGGCAGCGGTACCGGCACTTTCTCCTGCGATCATGTAATTCGCCTCCATGCGGAACGATGCGTAAGCTATCGTCGAGGCCGAGATACAAACAGGTACAAGTAGATTCGACGCTTGTTGCTCCATCGGCAACAGCGCACGATACGGAATCTGCCAGGCCTGCACCGGCATGCTGAGATAGCCTTCCGTAAACACTTCGTTGATCATTTTCGGATATAGATAAACTCTGTGCGCTAGCCACTCCACCTCGCGAATGTCGATGTTGTAGCCGCCCATTCCGATTGAGTCATACTTATTGCGCAACTCGGTCAAATCACGTTGTGTCAGTACGTATTCTCCCAGCATGCGGCGGCCTTCGCGCACATACAACTGGTTCGACCAGTGGCCCGTATCCGTAAACTCGTCTTTGGGCAACCCCCAGCGGATCGCCTGCTCACGAATCGTTTGCGGTACGGCAGGATCGTTTTGTAGAAAGTAGATCAAACCTTGCGCCCAGGTCAGGTGCTCGTTCCAGATCTGCCGACGGCGTTCATAGCTCGCTTCCGGATACTCCCAACTCGCACCGTTCAAATCGGTCGACACCGGTCCGGTGCTGTTCACATCCGATTTGCCATTTGGAATGCGAACGATGCCGAGAAAGTCGCCGATGGTCAAAGCGCCTTTCGCACTCTCGAGGTACCGGCGAGCCAGTTCATACCGCTTTGGATCGTAGCCCGCAGGTCGCTCAACAGGCAGTTTGTTAGAAAGATCTTCGCTAAGGCACAGGCGGAAGCAGTACGACTGAAAACGACCATCGCTCGCCCCGGTACTAGCGACATTTTCCTGTGCAACAACGTAGGGAAGTAGGCCGCCATTGTCCGCATCCGCCGAGACGGGAAAACGAAATTGGTGATGGCCCGGCAGCAGATCCTGTCTGCCCGCCAGTGACTCGTTGTATTTGGCCGCCGATTCCCGGCCGACGACGTAACTCACTCCGGCAGCCTTCATCAGGTCGCCTTCGTAAGAGCTATCGACGAAAACTTTAGCGGCGTACTCGCGCCCGTTTTCCATGCGAATCGAGCTGATGGAAGAACCCGTTTTTCGTATCCCGATCAGCCGCGAACGGAAAGTCGTTCGAACGCCTGCGCTCTTCAGCATCTCGAGCATTATCTGTTCCGCGATGTGCGGTTCGAACGCCCAAGCTACTGGCTTTCCGTAATGAGCGCCCGCGGACGCGAAGAACTTTCGCGCGAGTCCTCCAATCAGCAGCTGCTGCCCTTCCACATCGCTATTGCTCAATCCGCCCGTGACCATGCCGCCGACGTGGGAGCCAGGTTCAAGCAATGCAACGTGCATGCCCTCGTTCGCAGCCGCCACTGCGGCCATAACTCCACTCGCCGTCGCGCCGTAGACGACAATGTCGAACGACTCTGGCGGGGCAGCGTCCAAAGTTGCCGTGAACGCAAAGACAATAACAGAAATTGCGAGATATCGCTGCATCACCGTGCGTTCTTATAGATGATGTCAAGCAGTTCGTCGTACATAGCGCTTCGTTCCGCATCTGATCCCAGGCGGATCGCGTGTGTAGCGCAATGCGTCAGATGGTTGCGCATGAGCGCCCTGGCAACGCCGCGAAGCGCTTCGTGCACAGACGAAATCTGCACCAGAATGTCCGCGCAATATCGGTCTTCTGCCACCATGCGCTGAATCCCGCGAACCTGGCCTTCGATGCGATTCAATCGCCGCAGATTGGAAGCTTTGATTTCGTCATCCACCCCGAGGGCTTTGCGTTCCGGTGATGCTTGTCGCGCTGTTGTCTTTTTAGTCGGCAAAGCCAGATCCTCACGCAAGTCTCAAGCGGCGCAGCCGCAAGCTGTTCGCTACTACACTAAACGAACTGAGCGCCATGGCTGCGCTGGCGATAACCGGATTCAGCAATAAACCACAGACCGGATACAGAATACCGGCTGCTAACGGTATGCCAATCACGTTGTAGATGAATGCCCAGAACAGGTTCTGGCGCATAACACGCATCGTCCTTCGCGAAAGTGAAATGGCGGCCGAAACGCTCCTTAAGTCGCTCCGCATCAGCGTGACATCCCCTGCCTCCATGGCGATCTCGGCGCCACTCGCCATTGCAAAACCCACATCCGCTTGCCCCAGTGCCGGGGCGTCATTCACTCCATCGCCTACCATCGCGACCGCGTGTTTGTGCTGTTGAAGCTGCTTTATGACATCCACCTTGCCCGACGGCAGCACACCGGAAACAACCTTTTCAATTCCAACTTTGCGCGCTATCGCATTCGCCGTGCGCTCATTGTCTCCAGTAAGCATCACAATCTGAACGTTTTCCTTGTGCATCTGCCGGATGGCCTCCACAGAAGTAGGCTTCACGGTATCCGCAACTGCGACGATGCCGACCACCTTGTCGCCGATCGCAACCCAAATCGGGGTCTTGCCTTCGCCGGCGAAACGCGCGGCGATAGATTGCAGTGCTTCCGTAGATATCGCGTATTTGTCCATGAACTGCTGATTGCCAATGACCGTCGCGTGTCCATCTACAATGCCGCTGACGCCGAATCCCGGTTCTGATTCAAACTGATCCGGTTGCTTTAGCTCCACTCCAAACCCTTGTGCATAGCGAACTAAGGCATCGGCCAAGGGGTGTTCGCTGGCTCGTTCCAGAGAGGCTGCTAAGCGGATGACTTCATCGGGCGAGAATTCCTGGCTGCCTTCGTCAGCGAGAGCAATATCGACAACCTCGGGCCGCCCGGCCGTGATGGTTCCAGTCTTGTCCAGAAGTACCGTGTCGATTTTCTCCATCCGCTGCAGCGCCTCGCCACTCTTGATGAGAATGCCGGACGTCGCTGCCCGACCGGTTGCCACCATAACAGCGGTAGGAACGGCCAGGCCCATCGCGCAAGGACAGGCAATCACAAGAACCGTCACCGCTGCGACAAGCGCCTGCATGGCGCCCAGACTCGGCGCGAAGGCTCTCCACATAAAGAAAGTGACGATCGCAATCCCGAGCACTGTAGGTACGAATACCGCGCTGACGCGGTCCGCGCTCCGCTGAATAGGCGCGCGCGACCCCTGCGCCTCTCGAAGCAGGCGCACAATCTGAGCCAAAGTACTGAGGGCACCGACAGCCGTGGCCCGATAGCGAAACGAGCCGTGCTGATTGACGGTCCCGCCGATCACCGGATCATCGACATCCTTCTTAACCGGCAGCGATTCTCCCGTGAGCATCGACTCGTCCACACTGCTTCTGCCTGCTACGACTGCGCCGTCTGTAGGAACGCGCTCGCCGGGACGCACTAGAATCTCATCGCCCTCGCAGATGACTTCCACCGGCATGTCACTTTCAATGCCATCCCGCAGCACGCGCGCCGTCTTCGGCTGCAGTCCAACCAGTTTTCGTAGCGCCGCTGCTGTCTGCCCCTTGGCCCGACTCTCGAGCGTATTGCCAACCAGCACGAGTCCGATAATGAGGATTCCCGCCTCGAAGTACACATCGGGAGAAATGCCACGCTGCACAAAGAAACGCGGCGCAATGGTGGTCGCGGCAGAGTAGAGAAAGGCCGACCCCGTCCCAAGCGCTACCAGCGTATTCATATCCGCAGTTTTGTGCAGCAGCGCAGCCCAGGCTTTCGTATAGAAACGCTGGCCCGCCCACGCCACAATGAAAATCGACATCCCAAAGAGAATCCATCGGATGGCATCATCATTTATGTTGTAGATCCAGGGTAGTGCCCGCCGCATAAACGGATCGAACGTCCGGATGGTCCAGCTCATCAGAGGGTCCTTCATCCGCTGTAAACCGCCCGCGCGGCTCATGCTCATCAGCGGCATCGAGAGCAACATGGCCAGAAGTCCTACGGCTATGGTCACCATCGCCTTCACACGCAGTTGCTTGTACTCCCGCAATTGTTCTGCGTCGTGCTGCTCTTCCTGTTCGAGCACAGACTGATTCGGAATCGGCACGCTCGCCCCGTAACCCGTGTCACGTATGTTCTCCACCAGCGCCGATACCGACGTGACAGCCGGATCAAAGTTGACCGTGGCATTGTGCCGCATCAGATTCACAGATGCGTCCTGCACTCCCGGCTGCGAAGCCAGTGTCTTTTGAACAAAAGCCTGACACGCAGCGCACGTCATACCTGTAACCGGAATCGTGACGCGTTCGGTAGCGTGTTGCCTCGCGTCGTTCTGTAATGCTAATACCGCCATGTCCTCGCCTTATTGCTTTACGGTCGCCGTGAAGCCGATGCGATCCACCGCTTCAGCGATTTCTTTCGGACTCGTTTCCTCGGGGTCGAACGACAATCGCGCCGACCCCACCTGAACGCGATCGAGATTCACTCCATTGACGCGCTGAAGAGCGGAGGTGACACGCCGCACGCAGGCATCGCAATGCATACCATCGATTGCTAACGTCAGTTCCTCTTTCATTACTACTCCTGTTGTGATGATAGCAGATACCCCCACCCCCTATATAGGCGTCGGTATTCTCAGACGCTGGTGACGTTCGGGCTAAACGCCTTTTGCCAACTGCGAGGCAGTACTATGAGGGCTGCGCGTGCGCTATCGATCGTATTTGACTGATGGCATAATCGAGCTCTTCGTCCGCGCTGTAAAAGTGGGGCGCGATGCGGATGCCCGCACCCGGACGATAGTCGACCAAAATCTCGCGTCGTGCTAACTCGCGCGTGATTTCTTTGCCATTTGCCACATCCAGCACAACCACGCCGCCGCGCGTCTGCACATCGCGACAAGAGCGAACGGCGATCTCGGCATCATCGGCCAGGTCAATAAGGCGCTGCGTTTGCCGAATCGATTTCGCGCGGATGGCTTCAAGGCCCACCTGACCCACGATCTCGTAGCCGGTGCGTGCTGAATAGAGCGCGGGAATTCCGGGCGTGCCGTTGAGAAAGCGAAACACATCGTCGGCAAATTCGATGGGACCGGCTTCGAATTCAAAGGGGGCACGATGCGCCACCCAGCCGGTGGCTGCGGGTTCGAGTTTCGCTCTCAGGTCGCGCCGCACATAGAGGTAGCCGGCCCCGGGTCCCCCGCAGAGCCACTTAACAGAACCGCCGGTTACGAAGTCGACATCCCACGCCCGCACGTCGACGGGCAGAATTCCGGCTGACTGATAAACGTCGGCAATGACCATGGCGCCAACCGAATGAGCTTTTCGGGTAATGGCTGCGATGTCCTGCACAAATGAACTGCGAAACGCGACATGGGAAACAGAGACGAGTTGTGTCTCTTCGTCAATGGCAGCCAGCATGTCTTCGAGCGGCAGCGTCATGCTGTCAGGCGAAGGAACGCGATGCACCCGTGCGCCTTGGCGCTCGAGTCCGAAATAGATGTAATCGTTCGAGGGAAAATTCAGACCGTCAGTGACGAGCCTGTTACGGCGTCCGCTCCAATCAAAGCAGGACGTCACAATCGACTGGCAAACCGATACATTCTGATGCATGGCCACTTCGCCCGGACCCGCGCCAATGATGCTGCCGATAAGATTGCCCACTCTGACGGGCATCTCCCACCAGCCCTCCTCCCAGGCACGAATACCGCGAGTGGCCCAAGTGTCGGCGAACTGCTGTAACGAATCAGCAGTGCGGCGAGGCATGGCGCCCAACGAGTGGCTAATGAGGTAAGTGGTGTTGCTAAGAATCGGAAATTCTTTGCGCCAGGTGAGCAGAGTGTCGATAGTCAAAGGATACAAACCGTAAAATGAATCGTGTCGGAAGTACTCCCGCGGCTGCGCTTCAATTTGGACTTCATGCCTTCACCGGACCCGAAAAAGCCGGGGCTGATGATCCGCGATCCATATCACTACACTGACGCCACGCTGATTGTTCCGCCCCCGCTAGTGCAGGCGCTTGAATGCTTCGATGGCTGCCAGTCAACACTCGACCTTCGGTCCGAACTCGTACGCATAACCGGCGAAATTCAGGTGGGCGAACTCGAGCAGCATTTGTTCGATTCGCTCAACGATGCCGGGTTCCTGGAGAACGACCGTTACCGCGACCTCAAGGGCCAGCGTGAAGCTGAGTTCGCAGGGCAGCGCATTCGGGAGCCGGTCTTTGCAGGCTCCGGGTATCCGGAAGACCTCGAATCGCTTGCGACCACGATGACACGGCGTGTCGGCCGAAGCGAGGGCGTAGCCACGACGGTTGCCATTGCTGCTCCACATGTCAGTCTCGATGGCGGTTGGGATACGTACCGTGCCGCTTACCAGGCACTGCCGACTTCAGAGCAGGCCGATGGCAAGACCTTCGTGATCCTGGGGACTTCGCATTACGGCGCTCCAGAGCGCTTCGGGCTGACGCGCAAGCAGTTCGTGACTCCGTTCGGGGTCGCACAGACAGAGCCGAGGCTGATAGATGAACTGGAGAATGCCGCTCCGAGTGCAGTGCGAATGGAAGATTACTGCCATGCTGTGGAACACTCCATCGAGTTTCAGGTTGTGTTCCTGCAGCATCTGTACGGGCCGAATGTGCGCGTGCTGCCCATACTGTGCGGCCCGTTCGTGAAGAGCATCTACCAGGGCGGGATGCCCGAAGAGACGGAGGCGGTCGCGTCGTTCTTCGATGCCCTGGGCAATATTGCGGCACGGGAATCCGGCCGCTTGTTCTGGGTGCTGGGCGTCGATATGGCCCACATGGGCCAACGATATGGTGATCCCTTGCGCGCCACGGCGAATAGCGGTGACATGCTTGCGATTGAGCAGCGCGACCGGCAGCGGATTGAACGCATCAACGCAGGCGATGCAGAGGGCTACTGGTCACTGGTGCAGCAAAGCCACGACGACCTGAAGTGGTGCGGCGCCTCGCCGTTTTATACGTTCATGCGTGTGATGCCCGGGCTGCGCAGCGAGTTGCTCGACTACCATCAATGGCAGATCGACCCGGCGAGTGTAGTGAGCTTCGGCGCGCTGAGGTTCAGTGAGTCCTGACTATTGCGCCACTCCGCCGCCCCACCAATATCCGGGGCGCGTGCGAATCTTCAGACCAGGCCGATCCACCGCAACCCGAATGGTGTGGAACCCGGGTTCGTTTGCGTCGTTGGGCGAGTAGCTGAGCAGATACTGGCTGTTCAGATCCTTGCCAATATCCGTAATCGCCTCTTCCATCGCGTGTTCGCTCGCGAAGTTGTAGACTCTGCCGCCGGTGAAATACGTGAATGCTTCAGCAGGGCTCTTCTTGAACAACTCGCGAATATAACGATACATCGGCGGTACGACGTTCATACCGTTTGAGTATGCGTTCTGCTGGATCTCGGATGTTTGGGTGCGCGGCCCCATGCCGCCCGCGATATTCCCCTGCGCTTCCGGCGGAATGCCGCCGTCCGCAGGACGCGGATAATCCATCTTCTTTATCAGGGCGCTGTAGGCTCGGTTGATATCGACGCAGTACACAATCACGTTGTCGAACTGCATCTGGCGAATGGTTTCTTCCAGGCGGCCTTCACTGCCTTTATCGATGTTCCGGCTCAAAACGACGATTACGCGGCGTCGAACATTCCGCGGATCGTGCTGCTTCAACATGTGATCGGCCTGAAAGATAGCGTCGATCATCCTGGCGCTGCTTGAGCCGGAGTTCAGCTTCTGCATCGCGCCATTCAATTTGTCGGGATCACGGGTGAAGTCCTGCAGAACCTGCAGACGATGGTCGAACGCCAGGATCGCTGCGTCGCCTTCCACGCCAGTGACAAGGCCCTGCAGCAGCAATCCCGTCTTTCGGAGCTTCGACAGTACCGGATCGATCTCTGAATTGGCTTGAACCGCGACCACAACCGATAGCGGAAGCTGCGTGAACTCGGCGGTTACCTTCTGAGCTTTGTCGTTGTCGAACACGGAAAAGTCAGTGGCATTGAGGCCGTTCACATATCCGTGACCGTCAGGATCAAACACGGTGGTCGGCACCAGAACGGCGCGGGTGGTCGAAGTGAATGTGGTGGAACCACCGGGACTTTGTTCTACCGGTTCCGTGCTGGGCGGCGGCGGTTCGGCTTTACTGGGCGGCAACGTCGCCGGTGCAGGACCGAGCTGGCCGGGTTGCGGCGGTGGTCCTGGAGGCAGTTGTCCTGGAGGTAGTACTTGGCCCGATGCAATCGCTGCCATTCCGGCGAGCACTAGCACAGCAGACAAAAACTTCCCTGGTAACTGGCCCATCAATATTGAGATGTCTCCTGCATACGCGGAGTTTCGCGTACCCGCCCGCTATTCTCGCACCTTATCCGAAGGATGAGCTGTCCTACCTGCCAATAAATCAATGACATGGGGGATCAAGTGCTCAATTACGCCTAGCGAAAACGATGCTCCTTTGGGGGCACCCGGAAGGTTCACAATCAACGTGCGTCCGCGGGACCCCGCGATGCCCCGCGATAGTACGGAGAATTTCGTTTGCTCTATGCCCCTCGCTCGCATCAGCTCTGCCATCCCGGGAATCTCGCGTTCGAGCACTGCTCGTGTGGCCTCCGGTGTCACGTCGCGGGGCGAAATTCCGGTTCCGCCCGTTGTCAGGATAAGCGACGCCACCAGATCGTCAGCGCAATGACGCAGTTCCTGTGCGATTTGATCTACGACGTCAGGCACGACCGCTGTGCGGATCAACAACCAACCCAAGTCTTCACAGCGAGCGCCGAGGATCGGGCCCGATAAGTCTTTTTTCTCGCCTGCATACGCCGAATCACTGATTGTTACGATGGCAACCCTGATCACTTGCGCCCTGCTCGCCGGAACGTACCTGACTTGCCGCCAGTTTTTTCCAGTAGGTGTACTTCGCGGATTTCAATCCCCTTGTCAAGCGCCTCGTCATGTCAT
>DATBEG010000043.1:0-30839 GCA_036276155.1 Bryobacteraceae bacterium
GGGTTCGTTTCGCAGAACCGCGCTGAGAAGAAGCAGGCGCAGCAGGACGAACTCTTCGAAATCCGCAAAACGAGCGCTCAACTGACGATCGAACTCAAGCAAATCACGATTTTGGAGAAGATCGACCGCGCCGGCGGGGGCAATACCCTCCGAAAAACCGCCTAAAACTCGTTCCGCTATGATGAGCCCCACTCTACCTGCGTCCGCACAGCAATCGGAGCCATGAGCGAAGCGAATGGATCGGCTGCTATCCTCTCAACATTAATGTTGAGGACATTGCTGTCTTTCCTTGTTTTTGCTTCTTTTGCCGTGGCGCAGAACACCTACGTTCTGAAAGCCGCGCGCCTCTTTGATGGCAAGAGCGACACTCTCGTGCAGCCGGGAATCGTGGTCGTCTCGGGCAATAAGATTCAGGCGGTGGGTGGCGGCGCGCCCGCGGACGCGAAAGTCATCGATTTGGGCGATGCCACGCTGCTACCCGGATTCATCGATGCGCACACGCATTTGACCATGCCGTTCAATCCGGACTACAACGGCGCACGTCTGGAGGCGCTGGGCATGACCATACCCGAAATGTCGATTCGTGCGACGGCGAATGCGCGCGTCACATTGATGGCCGGATTCACGACCGTGCGCGACGTGGGCTCGGCGGATTTCATGGACATTGGTCTGCGCAACTCGATCAATCGCGGCGTGGTTCCTGGGCCGCGCATGCTGGTCGCGGTGCATGCCATTGGAGGAACAGGCGGACATTGCGACGACGGAGACGGTTTTCGCTTCGGACTTCTCAATCACGAGACGGGTCCTGAAGACGGCGTTGTGAACTCCGCAGACCAGGGCCGGTTTGCGGTGCGATTCAACATCAAATACGGAGCCGACGTGATCAAGACCTGTCCCACAGGGGGAGTGCTTTCGCCCACGGATGCGGTGGATGCTCCGCAGTTGACGCAAGCCGAAATGGACGCGATTGTGGCAGCCGCGCACGATCTGCAAAGAAAGACAGCCGCACACGCTCACGGGCCCGAAGGAGCAAAACGCGCCATTCGTGCCGGTATCGACTCCATCGAGCACGGCACATTTCTGGATGACGAGGCGCTTCGGATGATGCGTGAGCATGGCACTTACCTTGTGCCTACGTTGTCCGTGCGCAGCGGTATTGCGGAATCGAAATTCCCGCCGCTCGTGCAGCAAAAGGCAGATCTGGCCGTGCGGTCCCAGGACGCCCTGGTGCGGCGCGCGCTCGCCATGGGCGTAAAAGTGGCGCTCGGAACCGATGCGGCGGTTTATCCGCACGGGAACAATGCGCTCGAATTTGTGCTGCTCGCCGCAGATGGAATGACGCCCGCGCAGGCATTGCGAGCCGGCACATCTGTGGATGCCAATCTGCTGGGATTACAGGACAAAATAGGCACGCTTGAGCCCGGGAAACTGGCCGACGTGGTCGCGGTGCCCGGCAATCCAATCGAGAACATCAAAGTCACGCAGAGCGTATTGTTCGTCATGAAAGAGGGCAAGGTCTATCGCAACGATCGTGACCCTGCGTTTGCGAATCGTCCGTAATGCCTGCTTCAGCCCACCCTCCGGTTCTTGTCATCGATTCGTAACCGTTCTGTCACATGGAGTTGTTGACAGGGCTTCGATACTGGTTCGACGCAACATCGTAGGTTCTCAGATGAATGACAAGTTTAGGGGGGGATTTCGGGTGAAGCTTGCAAGATTTGCGATGGCAGCGGCTGTCGCGGCACTCCCTGCAGTAGCCCAGACGCAATTGACCGGTGCGGGAGCGACATTCCCGGCGCCCATCTACCAGAGGTGGTTCAGCGAATACGCCTCCAAGGGTAGCGTGCAGATAAATTATCAACCCATCGGGTCCGGTGGCGGAATTAAAGGCGTGAATGAAGGCACCGTGGATTTCGGCGCCAGCGACATGCCTCTGGATGCGAAGGCGCTACAAAGCTTCAAGGAAAAACATGGATTCGATCTGCTAATGTTTCCGACAGTTCTGGGCGCTGCCGTTCCCAGCTACAATCTGCCAGGCGTCTCGACTGAACTGAAATTTACGCCCGAGGTTCTCGCTGGCATATATCTCGGCAAAATTAAAATGTGGAACGATCCTCAGATTGCCGCTGCCAACAAAGGCGTCAATCTGCCTGCCGACAAAATAGTAGTGGTACACCGTTCGGAGGGCAGCGGGACGACTTTTTGCTGGACGGATTATCTGTCGAAGATCAGCCCCGAATGGTTGTCCAAAGTGGGGCGTAATGCCTCGGTAGATTGGCCGACTGGGCTTGGCGCCAAAGGAAATGACGGTGTCGCTGGACTTCTGAAGCAACAGAAGGGCGCTTTCGGCTATGTAGAGTTGATCTACGCGATCTCGAACCACCTGCCGTATGGAATGGTGCAGAACAAAGCAGGACAGTTCGTTAAGGCGGACTTGGCGTCAGTAGCCGCGGCTGCAGCGTCCGTAAAGGATTTTCCCGCCAATTTCGTGGTATCCATAACCGACGCGCCGGGCAACGGTGCCTACCCCATTTCGACGTACACATGGCTGCTTATCCCGAGCAAAATCGAAGATGCGAAGAAGCGCGATGCCCTGAAGGGATTTTTGAATTGGGCCATCACAGCGGGTCAGAACGATGTGGAATCACTGGATTACGCTCGTCTGCCGAAGTCGGTTGTCTCTGCCGAGCAGAAACAGACCGCGAAAATCATGTAGCCGACACGGCCCCGACCGCATCCTGCTTTTGGCGTTATGGCAACAACTTTTCAAGTTGAATCTCATCGAGTCCTCCGGGCACGCCGGTCCTTTATGGATCGGTTGCGCGGAGGCGATGAGGTCGTCTATCTCATAACGTTTACTTGCGCGGTCACCATCCTGGTGGTTGTCGGCCTGATTGTTTTCGAACTTTGGGCCAATTCCCAGCCGACGGTGAAGACGTTCGGATGGCACTTTCTGACTTCTTCCACCTGGAATCCGAACGGGGACAAATTCGGCGCACTGCCCTTTGTTTACGGCACCTGTGTGACATCTGCGCTGGCGCTATTGATTGCCATTCCGCTCGGTGTTGCGTCTGCCGTATTTCTGTCGGAGATGGCGCCGCCGAAGATCTCAAATATTCTGACGTTCCTGATTGAGTTGTTGGCCGCTGTACCGAGTGTCATCTACGGACTGCTGGGGATTTTCGTTCTCGTCCCGCTCATTCGCGATTATCTGGTTCCGGTATTGGTGAAAGTGTTCGGATTTCTGCCGATTTTTCAGGGCGAGTTTTACGGCGTCAGCTTGCTGTCGGCCGGCCTCGTGCTCTCCATCATGGTTGTGCCGTTCATCATCTCGGTTTCGCGCGAGGTGTTGCTGGCTGTTCCGGTGGAGCAGCGCGAGGCAGCGCTGGCGCTTGGCGCTACCAAGTGGGAGTCCACTTGGCAGATTGTGCTGCCAAACGCGAGTACCGGCATCATCGGTTCCGTTTTCCTAGCGCTCGCGCGTGCACTTGGTGAGACCATGGCAGTGACAATGGTGATAGGCAATACGCCAAAAATCACGGCCTCATTGTTATCGCCGGGCTATTCCATCGCTGCTGTGATTGCCAACGAATTCGCCGAAGCTAGCGGATCGTTGTACATCTCTTCGCTAATTTTTCTGGGGCTTGTGCTGTTCGGACTCACAATCATCATCAACGGTGCAGCTCGCATTCTAATACTCACCATGCAGGAGAAGCACGGGTAGGCCTATGGATCTGCGCGTCTCCCCAAGCCGGAAAATCACAAACGTCGTGATGCTCAGCCTGTCAGGCGTTTGCACCGTGCTGGTGATCGGCGTTTTGTTCTTTGTTTTGGGATACCTGTTCGTCCACGGCTTCCGCTCGTTGAACCTGAACTTCTTCACCCATCTTCCCAAGGCTTCCGGTGAAACGGGCGGCGGCATGGCGAATGCCATCGTGGGCAGCGCGAAAGTGCTTCTACTGGCCACCTGCATCGGGGTGCCCATCGGGTTCTTCGCTGGCGTTTACCTGGCGGAGTACAGCGGCAAGGCGATGGCGTTCACCATCCGTTATGTCGTCGACTTGCTGAACGGAGTACCGTCAATCGTGATCGGTATTGTTGCTTATGCTCTGGTGGTGCGTCCCATGAAGCACTTCTCGGCGCTGGCCGGCGGAGTGGCGCTCGGCATCATGATGATTCCTATTGCCGTGCGAACAACTGAGGAATTTCTGCGCGCCGTGCCGAATTCCATGCGCGAAGGCGCCATGGCGCTTGGTGCGACGCGGGCGAAGACAATCTTCAGCGTCGTGGTCCCGGCGGCCATATCGGGGCTCATATCCGGCATGATGCTGAACCTCGCGCGTGTAGCTGGCGAGACGGCGCCCCTGCTGTTCACGGCCTTGGGCAATATGTTTTGGAGCCGCGGTTGGTTGCAGCCGATCGCGACGCTCCCCGTGATGATTTACAATTACGCGATTGCACCGGAAGAAGACCTGCACCAGCAAGCATGGGCGGCGGGATTTGTTCTGCTGGCTCTCGTGCTGGCCATTAACGTGACGGCTCGACTGATAATTTCTCGAGGACCGGCATCTTTACGGAGATAAAGACAAGTGGCAACTGGAAACCAACTAGCGAGAGAGCCCGCCCCGGTCGCCCGGGAAGGAAGCGAAGTGCAGGCAACGCCGGGGCGGCCCAAGCTGTATACAGAGAATCTGGACTTTTACTACGGCAGCTTCCAAGCGTTGCACGGGATCAATCTTTCCATTCAGACCCATAAAATCACTGCCTTCATTGGACCCTCCGGCTGCGGCAAATCGACCTATCTGCGAACCATGAACCGTATGAACGAAATGGTTCGCAATACGCGTGTGCAAGGCAAAATTCTGCTGGACGGTGAAGATGTCTATGGAATGGATGTTACGTATGTCCGCCGGCGCGTCGGTATGGTGTTTCAGAAGTCGAATGCGTTTCCCAAGACCATCTTCGACAATGTTGCATACGGCCTGCGGGTTAACGGCATTACCAAAAATTCTGTCGTGGAGGCCGCTGTCGAGCGCAGCCTGCGGCGTGCGGCGCTGTGGGACGAAGTGAAGGACAAGCTGAGAAAGCCCGCTGCGGCGCTTTCCGGCGGCCAGCAGCAGAGATTGTGTATCGCTCGCGCCCTGGCCGTTGAGCCGGAAGTCCTGCTGCTTGACGAGCCGTGTTCGGCACTGGACCCGATTGCGACTCTCAAAATCGAAGAACTGCTTTTTCAGATCAAAGAAATCACCACAATCGTGATTGTCACGCATAACATGCAGCAAGCCGCGCGATTGGCCGACTATACGGGTTTCTTCCTGCTGGGCAAGCTGATCGAGTTCAACGATACGAAAAAAATTTTCCAGAATCCGGGCAAGAAGGAGACGGAAGACTACGTAACTGGTCGCTTCGGCTGATCCTTTTACGGAGTTCATACCTACAGTGCGTCACTTTGAACAGGAATTAGAGCAACTCAAGGCGAAGCTGCTGGAGATGAGCGCCCTGGTAGAGAGTGCAATTTACCGCAGCGTGCAGGGTGTTGTTGAGAAGAGTGCTGAACTGGCAGAGCAGGTCATCAAGAACGAGGCGAGAATCAATCAACTCGAAATCGAAATCGATGACATGGCCATCAGCCTTCTCGCCTTGCAAGCTCCACTCGCGGCGGATCTGCGCTTTGTGACCGCGGCGATCAAGATCAACAACGATCTGGAACGCATGGGCGACCTTTCGGTGAGTATCGCGCAAGCTGCGCAGGCGTTGGTGAAAGAGCCGGTGATTCGCCCGTCCATCGATATTCCGCATATCGCCGGCCTGGCGCAGGGAATGGTGCGTAAGGCGCTCGATGCCTTCGTGCAGCGCGACGCGGAACTGGCGCGTTCCGTCCTTGCATCAGACGACGCGGTCGACAACCTGCGCACCGCAAGCTATCACGAACTGATCAGCTTCATGGAGAAGAATCCGCAGCAGGTCTCGCAGGCTTTGTATTTACTCTCCACGGTTAGAAACCTGGAGCGCATTGCCGATCACGCGACGAATATCGCCGAAGACGTTCTCTTTCTGGTGAAGGGCATCGATGTCCGGCACCACAACGAGCAGCGTGGCGCGGTGGTGCAGTCCTAACTCTGCTTGCTCGGACATCAGCCAAGCTTTTGTTTGAGAACTTCGTTCGCTGTAGCGGGGTTTGCCTGGCCGCGGCTGGCCTTCATCACCTGACCCACGAGAAAGCCAAGCACCGCCGTTTTGCCGCTCCTGAACTGATCCACCTGCTTGGGGTTAGCGGCAATCACGTCCTCGACAATTTTCTCGAGCGCGCTGGTGTCGGAGATTTGTCGTAGACCTTCGCGGTCCATGATGGCCGCAGGAGGTTCGCCGGTTTCAAACATCTTTGGCAGAATTTCCTTTGCAAGTTTGCCGGACAACTCGCCTTTTCCGATGAGTGCAACCAATTGGCCCAGGTGTGCAGCGGAAACGGGCGACTCAGTAATCTCTTTGCCCGCCGCTTTTAGAAGTCCCATCAGTTCGCCCGCAACCCAATTCGCCGTTGTCTTACCGTCTCCACTGACTTTGGCTGCGGCTTCGAAGTAGTCGCCGCTCTCGCGCGTAAGGGTCAGCACCTGCGCATCGTATTCACGCAGTCCGTACTCTCGCACAAAGCGCTCGCGTCTGTCGGCAGGCAATTCCGGCAAGCGTGATTTGACTTCATTAAGCCAGTGCTCGCTGACGCGCAGCGGCACCAGGTCGGGTTCGGGGAAATAGCGGTAGTCGTGCGCCTGCTCTTTACTGCGCATGCCCACTGTCTTGCCGGATTCTACGTTATAGAGCCGCGTCTCCTGAATCACTTTGCCACCCGATTCGATCAGCTCAACCTGGCGTTCGATCTCGTATTCGAGCGCCATCTTGAGGAACCGGAACGAGTTCAGGTTCTTGACTTCCGCCTTTGTGCCGAACTTAGGCGCACCGCGAAGGCGCACCGACACATTGGCATCGCAGCGAAGTTGGCCCTTTTCCATGTCGCAATCGGACACCCCGATGTACTGCAGCATCTGCTTGACCTCTGTGAGGTACGCGTATGCTTCGTCGGGCGAGCGCATATCCGGTTCGCTGACAATTTCGATCAGCGGCGTGCCGGATCGATTCAGATCCACGTAGGTAAAGCGGTCGGAATCCTGGAAGCCGTCGTGGATGCTTTTACCGGCGTCATCCTCCATATGGACGCGAGTTACGCCGATGCGCTTGTGGCCCTCGCCTGCCATGATGTGTACATATCCGTGCTCCGCAAGCGGCTGGTCATATTGCGAAATTTGATATCCCTTCGGCAGATCCGGGTAGAAGTAGTTTTTCCGCGCGAAGCGTGAGAAGCGGTTGACGGTGCAGCGCAACGCCAGCGCGGCGCCTATTGCGAGTTCCACAGCTTGGCGGCTGAGCACTGGAAGCGCACCGGGCAAGCCGAGACAAACCGGACACGTATGCGTATTAGGCGGCGCACCGAATTCCACGGCGCAACCACAAAAAATCTTTGTTTTCGTGCCTAGCTGAACGTGCACTTCGAGTCCGATGACCGGCTCGTATTTTGTAAGGACGCTTTCAGCCACGGCGGAGACAGACATGTATCTAATTTTAGAATCAGCATAGACGGAGGAGTCATGAAGTTCTTGGTTATCGGCGCAACGGGCTTCATAGGGCCCTACGTCGTCTCCCAATTACAAAGCCGTGGTCACGAGGTCGGTGTGTTCGGCCGAAACAAGTGGCCGGACCATGGCGACGTGACGAGCGTCAAGGGTGACCGGAACCAAATCGGCGAGTCGAAGAACGCGATCGCTGGCTTCGCGCCAGAGGTGGTTGTCGATATGATCCTGAGCAGTGGCCGGCAAGCAAGAGAGTTGATGGACACGGTACGCGGAATCGCAAAGCGCGTGGTCGCCATCAGCAGCGCCGACGTGTATCGCGCCTGCGGGATTTTGCACGACTTTGAAGAAGGCCCATTGCAGCCGGTGCCGCTGACGGAAGACTCCCAGCTTCGCACGAAGCACCATGTTTACCCGCCGGAGACGATTCAGAACCTTAAAAAGATATTCGGCTGGCTGGATGACGAGTACGACAAGATTCCGGTGGAACGAACAATTCTGAGTGAACCCGATTTGCCGGGCACAGTCTTGCGATTGCCGATGGTCTATGGTCCCGGCGACCGGCTTCATCGATTCTGGCCCTATCTGAAGCGCATGGACGATAACCGCCCTGCGATTTTGATTCAGGAAGGCGTGGCCCAGTGGCGTGCGCCGCGTGGATATGTGGAGAATGTGGCGGCGGCGATTGCCTTGGCTGCTGCGGATGATCGCGCTGCCGGGCGCATCTTCAATGTCGCGGAGCCGATTTCCTTTTCGGAAGAAGAATGGGCGCACAAAATCGCTGCGCATGTCGGTTGGCATGGCGAGTTTGTCACGCTGGAAAAAGAACGCATGCCTACTCACTTGCAATTGCCGTATCGATCCGAACAGCACTGGACCGTCAGCACGGATCGGATACGGCACGAACTCGGGTATGTAGAGCCCGTGTCGGAAAACTCGGCATTCGAGCGCACAATCGCCTGGGAGCGTAAAAATCCGTCAGAAGTCTTCGGGCATGCCTTCGACTACGCGGCCGAGGATCAGGTTCTGGCGACGCTGCCTCACTATTAGGCCGTCGGCTCAGTCCGATGAACTTCGCAAGCAGTTTGCCCGGAAAGCAATGTCACGGGTTTACGTCCGTTTGGATCATACGAAAGTATGTGTGCCAATTGGCTTTGAGCCGTAATTGGCTGATCTGGCGATGTTTCTTTTCACAAAACTCGAAATATATCGGACGAAATGCCCTCTTCGCAACACGTAGCGCCGGTTGGAGACGAT
The DNA here is from genome assembly GCA_036276155.1 of Bryobacteraceae bacterium. Classification (GTDB taxonomy): domain Bacteria; phylum Acidobacteriota; class Terriglobia; order Bryobacterales; family Bryobacteraceae; genus Bog-105. Next base: position 8,880 of record DATBEG010000043.1, read on the forward strand.
CCTCTCTGGTACAAGGACGCCATTATCTATGAAGCGCACGTTCGCGCTTTCTACGACAGCAATGCAGATGGCATGGGTGACTTCCGCGGGCTCGCGGAAAAGCTCGATTACCTGGAAGACCTCGGCGTAACCGCCATCTGGCTGCTGCCGTTTTTCCCTTCACCGTGGAAGGACGACGGCTACGACATCTCCGATTTCCGCAGCGTTCACCCCGCATACGGCACTCTCCGCGATTTCCAGTTCTTCATGAAAGAAGCGCACCGCCGCAATTTGCGTGTGATCACGGAACTGGTTGTCAACCACACGTCTGATCAGCACGAATGGTTTCAGAAATCCCGGCGCGCGGAATCTGGTTCCAGTTGGCGTGATTTTTACGTCTGGAGCGATACTGCGGAAAAATACTCCGGCACGCGCATCATCTTCAAGGATTTCGAACCGTCGAACTGGAGTTGGGATCCCGTCGCCAAAGCTTACTTCTGGCACCGCTTCTTCTCACATCAGCCGGATCTGAACTTCGACAGTCCTCTCGTACGCCGGGCAATTAAGCGAGTGCTGGATTACTGGGCAGGCATGGGCGTGGACGGATTTCGCCTGGACGCGATCCCCTATCTTTACGAGCGGGAAGGCACAAGCTGCGAAAACCTTGTCGAGACGCACGGTTTCCTGAAGGAACTCCGGCGTCATCTCGATGGGGGCTTTCCGGGACGCATGCTTCTGTCCGAAGCCAATATGTGGCCGGAAGATGCTGTTGCGTATTTCGGCGATGGCGACGAATGCCACATGTCGTTTCACTTCCCCCTGATGCCGCGGCTGTTTATGGCGCTTCGGCTGGAAGATCGATTTCCGATTGTCGAGATTCTGAAGCGCACACCGGAAATCCCGGAAAACTGCCAGTGGGCAATGTTTCTGCGCAACCACGACGAACTGACGCTCGAAATGGTCACCGACGAAGAGCGCGATTACATGTATCGTGTCTACGCGGCCGATCAGCGCGCGCGCATTAATCTCGGCATTCGCCGCCGCCTTGCGCCACTGCTGCAGAATGACCGTTCACGTATTGAGGTGATGAACGCGCTTCTGTTTTCCATGCCGGGAACACCAGTCATCTATTACGGCGACGAGATCGGCATGGGAGATAACGTCTACCTTGGCGATCGCAACGGAGTTCGCACTCCCATGCAGTGGAGCCCGGATCGAAACGCGGGATTCTCGGCTGCGAATCCGCAGAAGCTTTACCTGCCGGTAAATATCGACCCTGCCTATCACTACGAAGCCATTAACGTCGAATCGCAGTTGGATAACCCGAACTCACTGCTCAATTGGACCAAGCGCATCATTGCGCTTCGCAAACAGCACAAAGCTTTCGGTCGTGGCACGCTGGAGTTTCTTGACGCATCGAATCACCGCGTTATTGCTTATCTGCGGCGCTATCAGGAAGAAACTATTCTCGTGGTTGCGAATCTTTCGCGCTTCGCGCAAGCCTTGGAGCTCGATCTGCACAGATTTCAAGGCTACACGCCGGTGGAGATGTTCGGCCGCACGGATTTTCCGCCTATCAATCCGGATCGCCCCTACTCGGTGACTCTCGGCCCGAACTCGTTTTTCTGGTTCTCGCTGGAGCAACGCAACGTTCCGGTGACTATTTCGGCTCCGTCGGTAGAGGTGCGTAAGCCGGAACTTCCCGTCCTTGCGGTGTCAGTGATGGCAGAGCTTTGGCAGCCGCACTTCCGTCAGAATCTTGCAGCCGTGCTGCCCGCCTATCTGAACACGCGCCGATGGTTTCATGCGAAGAATCGCCGCTTCCGGTCAGTCCAGATCTCGGACATCCTGCGTGTCGCCGGCAACCAACATGTCATTCTCCTGCTACGAGCTGAGTTTACGACCGGCGATCCGGAGTCATATCTCGTGGCGATCAGTTGCATCAGCGGGGACGAGGCTCGCGCCGCGCGAGAGGAACACCCCAATTCGCTGCTGGCCGAAGTACGCGCTGAAAATGGCGAACAGGCTCTCCTCTACAGCGCCACTCGAAATGAACAATTCCTGAGTGCTCTGTTGGATGCCTTCGCCCGCCGGAAACGCATCCATGGCGATCATGGGTCGGCGACGGCCGAGCGCAACCGTCAATTCCGCAAGCTATGGGGCAGCTCCCATCCCAATCTTCAGCCCGTTCTTCTGCGCTCGGCCGAAGTGCATACTTCCATCAAATTCGGCGATCGCTTTGTCTTGAAGCTTCTGCGCAACATCGCGACAGGGGCGCACCCCGGCGTCGAAATGAGCGAGTTCCTGACCGATAGAGAGTCTGAACCGTTTCCGTACGTTGCGCCCTTCGCCGGACGACTGGAATATCAATCGAGCGTGCCCGGGGAAAACGTTACGCTTGCGGTGCTGCACGGATTCGTTCCCAACGAAGGAAACGCATGGCAGCAGACGCGTCGGCATCTCAATGACTATTTCCAGCAAGCTGAACAGTCGTCGCAGCCCACGCCGGAGCTTCAGAAATCGGCACCGGTCAACATCTACCAGCTCAGCTTTGTGATGGCAGATCCGCCCGCTATTGCGACGGAAATCATCGGAACACCCTATCTTGCCCTTGCAGAAACTATGGGCCGGCGTGTCGCTCAGATGCACCTTCTGCTTGCGCAGCCGAATACGGATCCCGCGTTCGCGCCAGAGCCGTTCAATGATTTCTATCGTCAGAGTCTGTATCACGGCTACATTGCCCTCACGGAACGCCGCCTGGAGTTTGTGCGCCAACGGTATTCGGATATGAACGAAGAGCTGCGACCGCTTGCGGCCAAGGTGCTGGAGCAGGAGAGCAGGATTTTGAATCTCTTCCGCGCTGTTTTTGAACAGCGCATCCGCTCAGAACGTACTCGCTACCATGGGCGTCTCCATCTCGGCCACATATTGATCACACCGAGTCAAGACATCTCCATTTTTGATTTCGAGGGCGATCCCGACCAGCACCTGAGCGAACGGCGCATCAAGCGTTGTCCGTTGCGTGATGTCGCCAGTATGCTGTTGTCGTTCGGCTACGCGGCTCAATCGGCCATTCGCCAGGTCACTTCCAGCGAACGCGATGGGAGTTCGGCGCGAGATGTCCTCCGCATCTGGGGCCGGTTCTGGTACTCGCACGTGAGTGCCGCATTCCTGCGCAGTTACTTGAAAACCGCGGAGGGAGCTCCCTACCTGCCGGCAGAAAGATCGCAGCAGCAGACATTGCTCGTCACATATCTGCTGGAGCGCGCGTTGCTCGATCTGCGTGCGGACATACAGGACAAGCCTGAGCTTTCTGGCATGCCGCTTCGCATCATCCTGCATCTGCTGGATGCCGAAGCGGAAAGACGAATCGGTGAGTGAAAATGACTATGAATGCGTTGAGACCAGATGTCCGAACTCTCTCAAGCGTTGAGCGGTACGTTTCGGGCGCTTCTGCTTTTCGATATTGCTGAAGCGATTGACCTGCGTCGTTTGCAGGAAATTCTGGGCACCATCGGCTCGACGCGGCGCGAGCCGGCATTCCGACATCCGGCGCCAGACTACGTACGCTTCGAAAAATCACCGGTTGTCGAACAGCTAGGTCACTACTCCACCAACGACGGTCACGCTCTGCTCGGCCGGATTCGCTATTTCGATTACGGAGTAGCGAGCGTTGAACTTCGCCTGCAGTGCCGCGGTGATTGGCAGCAGATTGTGGATTTTGCGAATCGCTGGATTATGTCGCCGGAGTTGGAAGGTCTGGCAGGAAATCTGCTTCGTGAACGTCTCGCCGGCAAGGTCACAGCACTGAAGAAACCGAATGAGGGATGGACATTCGAAGACTACTACGTGGTTCAGGTTGATCCGATACATCGCGATGGCAGCATTGTTACGGCAGACATCCTCGTCCGCGATTACGGGGCGGAGATCGCTCAGATCGTCCGCGGAGAAGCCGTGCCCCTATCCGTTGCCGAACGTCAGGAAGTGCTGCAATCGACAATGTCTTACTATCCGGCAGACCTGCTTGTCGTTGGTTGGGTTGGCGCGTTTGTTTACGACACGCCCGCGGCGGCAGAACCTACGATTGATCTGCTCGAGTACGCCAACAGTCAGTTGCTGGAGTTCCGCTACTACGACGACGTGCTCACGCGTGTGCTGGCACATGTTTATCAGCAGTTGGATCGCAAGCGCAGCATGTGGGCGCGGTGGCGTCTCGCGACTGAAGCCGAGAATCTGAATACTATCCGTCTTGATTACCAGGAGCTTGCCGAAAGAACCGAGAACGCAATCAAATTCGTGAGCGACATGTTTTACGCTCGTGCTTACCGTCTAGCCGCTGCGCGTATCGGCGTGAACGATTACCGCAGTCTCGTCACAGGCAAGCTGCAGACCGCTCGTGACCTTTACGATTCCATGGTCAACGAATTCCACCAGGGCAGGGCATTCTTTCTCGAAGTAATGGTGGTGATCATCTTAATTGTGGAAATAGTCTTTCTGTTTAAAGGAAAGGGTTGATGAGAAAATTAGCACAAATATGCGCTCTTCTTGTTGCTGCGTCAGTTCCGTTACCAGCGGCTGCTGCGGCAAAACCGCCTGCTGATCCGTTTGCGCGTGACAATCCTCGCTCCGCTGTTACGAGTTTCCTGGAGGCTTGCCACAGTAACGATTACCAGCGCGCGGCGCAGTACCTCGATCTGAGTGAGATTCCCGCCAGGAGTCGGCCCATAGAGGGGGCGCAGCTTGCCAGACAACTCGAAGCGATTCTGAATTCCGACAGCCATTTCGACCCTGTGCGTCTCAGTCAGCAGCCGCAGGGCAACCCCGCGGACACCAACAATCCGACCACCGAAAAAGTCACTACCATCCAACGGAACGGTAAGTCATTCCCCATCAACCTACAACGCGAGCAACAGGGCGCGTTTGAGGTTTGGGTCTTTTCCCCTCAGACTGTCTCGGAGATCCCCGGTCTCACGCCGAATACCACTGAATCCGCCATCGAAGCGCGCCTGCCGCGCGTGCTGGTGAAAGTTACGTTGCTTGACACTCCCATTTGGAAATGGATTGCGCTGTTTGCGGCCGCGGTGATCGTCTTTCTGATCTTCCGGCTGATTGCGAATCTGCTCACTACCGTTCTGCGACGGCTCGAAAACCGGACCGGCGGTTATGTTCGCCGGTGGCTATGGCTGCAAGCCATCCTGGATCCCGCCGTTGTCTTCTGCGCTGTCATGGGATTCCGAATCATCGAGGGATTCATCGATCCAACGGCGCTGGCCCGTCTCTACATCGGCCGCTTTCTGATCCTTGTCGTGACGGCTTCGGTCGCGTGGGGCGTTGTGAATCTTATCGATGTGTTCGTCACGCGGATTGACAGGGCTCTCAACACCAAGCACCGAGTCGTTTCGCAATCGCTGATCTATTTGGGACGACGCTTCTTCAAAATCCTGATTGTCTGTTTTGCCGCCGTGACCATCCTCAGCAACTGGGGCTACGATATGACCACCATCCTCGCCGGTCTCGGCGTCGGTGGCATTGCCGTAGCGCTCGCTGCTCAGAGCACGATCGCGAACGTGTTTGGGGGCGTCTCCGTGATCGGTGATGCCCCCGTCACGGTGGGAGACTTCGGGAATTTCGGAGGCGTGATCGGCACGGTCCAGGACATCGGGATGCGGTCTGCTCGCATTCGCACGCTCAACCGGACGGTGATGAGCATTCCGAACTCTTCCTTCGCCACCATGAACCTGGAGAACTATTCGCTCCGCGATAAGATTCTGTTCAACCCGACCCTCCAGATCAAGCGGGCCACGGCGAAAGACCAGATCCGGCATGCCATTGCCGGTATTCAGGATGCGCTGGCAAAGAAAAAGATGGTGGAAGTCGGACCGACTCCGATACGAATCAGCGGCCTCAGCGCCGCGTCCTACGCCATCGAGATATTCGCGTATGTCTTGACGCCGGACATCAACGAGTTCTACAAGCTAGAGGCTGAACTGTTTCTCACCATTGACGATGTTCTCGCGGCCAACAACGTCGAATTGGCGTGACTCAAAAGGAAAGGGGAGGCTATTCAGCCTCCCCTTTTAGCAAAGTTGATAATGCTTACGGTCTATCGCGCCGCGGCCTTTGCCTTCGGTGTCGACGCCGAACGCGTCACCTTCTGCACTCGCGTCGGTTTGACTTTGTGCGTCGCTGTGCCGGCGCCGTTATGCACATTGTCGTTCAGCGTCCCGCTCGCGGCCACGTTGCCGTTGGCAGGCGCCGGAAGTCGCTGCGAGCCGTTCTGAGTCAACTTGCCCAACACAACGGCGCGTTTCGCCCCGGTTGCCATGGGAACATTCGAAGGCCGCGAATGCGCAGTCTCGTACGCCATAAGAGCAAACGCGATGGCTTCCTTGGCGTCCACGTCCAGCCCGACCTCGCTCGTATACTTGACCGGAATCGGATCCAGCGCCTTGCGAAACATGCGCATTAGTGTCGGATTGTGCGTACCGCCGCCCGAAACGAAAACTTCGTCCACCCGCATTTCAGGCAAGACAAAATTGCGCAAGCCAGCGGCGATGCTTTCCGCGGTCAGAGCCGTCGCCGTTGCAATCAGATCCTCACTGCTCAGTTCGGTATCGAGCAGCTTTGATACGTATTCGGATCCGTATTGCTCGCGACCGGCCGTCTTTGGGGGCCTGGCACGGAAGTACTTGTCCCGAAGAAGCTTGGCCAGCAGTTTCGGATCGATCTCGCCCGAAGCGGCAATCACGCCGTCGCGGTCATAGGTTTGGCCGCCCTGCGTGATGCGCGCCACGAGTTGATCGATGACCATGTTGCCGGGACCCGTATCGAACGCAACCACGCGATCCGTGTTGGTGTTTGGGGGAATAGCGGTCAGATTCGCAATTCCACCGATGTTCACAGCCACGCGACCACGTCCACGATGCCGTATCAGCATGTAGTCGAGGTAGGGAACCAAAGGAGCGCCCTTGCCGCCCGCTGCTATGTCGCATTCGCGGAAGTTCGAAATGACGTTGATGCCCGTACGCTCGCTGATGACACTCGATTCGCCAATCTGGAACGTGCTGGCCACCTTCTTGCCCAGATACTGGCCCGGCTGCCCTTCGTGGAAGATAGTCTGTCCGTGGCAGCCAATCAACTTAATCGTGTCCAGCGGAATGTCCGCGCGCTCAGCCGTCTCTTCCAACGCTTCGGCGTAAAGCTCGCCGAGCATAAAGTTCAGCCGCGAAATGTCTCCCGTGAATGCGCTAGTATTGGAAACCGTTAATAGCGCTTCCCGGACCTTCTTGGGATATGGGACCGAATGACTCGTCAGGACGTTGATCTTGGCCTTGAATCCCGACCCAGTGATGTCGACGATGGCGACATCGATTCCGTCGAGCGAGGTCCCGCTCATGATACCTGCTATTCTCATCTCTTTAGCAACTCTTGCTGCAAATCGTGCAGAATCTGCAATGCTTCAATCGGCCGTAACGCGTTGACTTCTAACGAACGTATCCGGTCCGCGAAACCCTGATTCAGGGGTTCGAAAAGTGTTATTTGTAGTGGCGTGTCTGCGACGCCGGGGTTCAACTCCTCGGTAACGGAGTGTTCCCTTAATTCATGATGCAATAAAACGGACCTCGCCCGCTCGATTACTTGCAGGGGTAAGCCTGCTAATCGGGCCACTTCGATGCCGTAACTGCGGTCCGCCGCACCCGGTTCTACCTTTCTTATGAACAAGATCTGGTCATTCGCCTCTTTTACGGCGACGTGTAAATTTATTACGCCAGAAAGTTGATCGGCTAGCTCGGTGAGTTCGTGGTAGTGCGTAGCAAATAGCGTTTTGGCTTTGATTTGCTCGTGGATGTACTCAACCATCGCCCACGCAAGCGCCAAACCGTCGTAGGTCGACGTTCCGCGGCCTATCTCATCAAGTACTATGAAGCTGTTAGAAGTCGCGGTGTTCAGGATTGCGGCAGCTTCTGTCATCTCGACCATAAAGGTGGACCGTCCCCGGGCAAGATTGTCCGCCGCGCCAATTCGAGTAAAAACCCTGTCGACGACCGGCAGCAATGCCGATTCCGCTGGAACGAACGATCCAACCTGGGCAAGTATCAAGATGAGCGCCGCCTGGCGGAGATACGTTGATTTACCTCCCATGTTGGGTCCGGTGATCAAGGCGATGTACTCTCTAGCAGAATTGAGGTACAGATCGTTAGGAATGAAACGCATCGCGTCTCGTTCCGCTAGTTTTTCTATGACGGGGTGGCGGCCGGCGTCGATGCGCATTTCGCCGGAATCGGAAAACCTGGGCTTGCAGTAGCGATTTTCAGCCGCGACTTGTGCCAGGGCGGCGTGAAGGTCTAATTCCGCGATTACAGACGCCGTGGCTTTGATTCGTTCTGCGAACCCGGCCGCATACGTTCTCAATTCGCTGAAGATCTCGCGCTCCAGCGTAAGAATTTTTTCTTCCGCCGCGAGAACCTTTCCTTCCAGTTCCTTCAGTTCGGGCGTTGTAAACCGCTCGGCGTTTGCGAGCGTCTGCTTCCGCTCGTAATCGGCAGGCGCAAGAGAGAGGTTGGCCTTCGAGATCTCGATGTAATAGCCAAAAACGTTATTGAAGCGGACCTTCAGAGACTGAATGCCTGTTCGTGCACGCTCGCGCATCTCGATCGCAGCGATGTATTGGCGACTATTGCGGCTTATGTCGCGCAACTCGTCGAGTTCGGTATTGAACCCGTCGCGAATAGTGCCGCCGTCGGCGAGGTTGATTGGCGGTTCATCTGCGATGCCCTTCAGAAAGCGGTCCCGAACCTCGGCAACTGGATCGAGCGGCCGTGTTAGCTCGGCAGCCTCGAGCTTTTGAGTCACGCTCGAGACGGCGGGGATCTGGCCAAGTGATCGTCCCAGCGCCAGCATCTCGCGAGGTCCTGCCGTGCCCAGCGTCAATTTCGCGAGGAGACGCTCGAGATCCTGCACACCTGCGAGTGTTTTGCGCAGATCGTTGCGAATGATCACTTTCGCCTTTAACTCCGCCACGGCCTCCAATCGCGCCGCGATTTCGTTTGTTTGACAGGATGGATTCAGCAGCCTGCGCCGAAGTAACCGGCCGCCCATGCCCGTGCAAGTCTTGTCGAGCACGTGAATCAGAGTGGCTTCGCGACTCTCGCCGGCGAAAAGGGGCTCGACGAGTTCCAGATTCCGAACGGTCGCGGCATCGAGCACCATCTGCTGAGTCCGCTGATGAAACGCTGGACGGTTCAGATGTCCCAAAGCGGATTTCTGCGTCTCACGCAGATAGTGGACAAGGGCGCCGGCCGCGGCAGTTGCCAGGGGTTTATCGCCCAGTCCACAACCATCGAGCGAATGGAGGCGGAAGATCTCTAAAATCTGGCGACCAGCGTAATCGGCGCCAAATACCCAGGGATCCAAGGCTGTTTCGAGGCAAGACGCGCTAGTGGAGAATCCTTCGGGATGCAAAACCTCCCGGACGTTCAGGGTTTCCAGACTTGCGAGGATTTCACTTTCAGATGCTTCCGTTGTGCGGAACTCACCTGTGGACAGGTCTGCATAAGCGAAGCCGCTTCGGCCTGATTTCGTGAAGATCGCGCCGATGTAGTTGTTCTCATGTGATCGGAGCAGCGCCGAATCTGTTACGGTGCCCGGCGTCACCACGCGAGTCACCTCGCGACGTACCAGTTTCTTGCCCGGTCCGGCTTCCTCCATCTGCTCGCAAATGGCAACTCGATATCCGCGCTGGATCAAACGCGCGATGTATCCGTCGGCAGAATGAAACGGAACACCGCACATCGGAATGGGATCACCTCGTTCCTTGTTACGGGATGTGAGCGTGATCTCGAGCTCTCGCGCGGCGGTAACCGCGTCATCGTAGAACAGCTCGTAAAAATCGCCCAGCCTGAAAAGGAGAAGAGCGTTGGGAACCTGCTGCTTGGCGGCTTGATATTGCCGCATGAGCGGCGTGCTTGCCTCAGGCGTCATTTAGGCGTAAAGCCCACGTCTCCTGATGGCATTTGCGACGCGATCCACCGCAAGCATGTATGCGGCGGTGCGATTATTCACGCGGTGCGAATCTGCATACGCGGTCACGTCCTTGAACGCCGCGATCATATACTCTTCCAATTCCTCATTGACGCGCTTCTCGGTCCAGAAATACCCTTGACGGTCCTGCACCCACTCGAAATAGGACACTGTCACACCCCCGGCGTTCGCCAGGATGTCGGGAATAACGAATACTTTCTTGTCCTGGAGAATCGAATCGGCAGCAAACGTCGTCGGTCCGTTGGCGCCTTCGCACAAAACTTTGGCTTTGATTCTCTCGGCATTGGCAGACGTAATCACGTTCTCCCGAGCCGCGGGAATCAGCACATCGCAGTTCATCAGGAGAGCCTGGTCTTTATCGACGTCCTCGCCTTCGGAAAACCCGCGGATCGAACCCGTCTCGTTACGGTGGCGCATCAGCTTTTCGATATCCAAGCCGCGTGGGTTGTAGACGGCGCCGTCCCACTCGACGATACACACGATCTTGTATCCCGCTCGCGACATGAGCTTCGCTGCCATTCCGCCGACATTGCCGAAACCCTGGATGATGACGCGAGCATCCTGCACTGCCAGGCCCATTCGCGCCAGTGCCTGATCGGTCACAATCATGCAGCCGCGACCCGTCGCTTCCGGGCGTCCGCGAGAGCCGCCGAGTTCCAGCGGCTTTCCGGTTACAACGGCAGTTACGGTGTGGCGTTGATGCATGGAGTAGGTATCCATGATCCAGGCCATAGTCTGCTCGTTCGTATTTACATCGGGCGCAGGAACGTCGCGTTCCGGCCCGATAAACTCGTAGATCGCCGCCGTATATCTGCGGGTGATGCGTTCTAATTCAGTTTCACTCAGCAGGTGCGGTTCACAGATAACGCCGCCTTTGCCGCCCCCGAACGGGATGTTGACTACCGCGCATTTCCATGTCATCCACGCCGCCAAGGCGCGCACTTCGTCCAGAGAGACATCTGGCGCGAAACGGATGCCACCTTTCGCCGGTCCGCGCGCGATTGAATGCTGCACGCGATAACCCGTAAACACTTCCACTCGCCCGTCGTCGAGCGTTACTGGAATATTGACGGTAACCTCCATCGTGGGCTGTCTCAGCACTTTGCGCATGCCGTCGTCAAGTCCGAGCAGTTCGGCAGCCTCATCGAAGCGGTGAGAGGCTGATTCCCAGGGGTTTACTTCTTGGTCGACGGACGTGGTCGTTTCCAAAAGCATGTCTGGAGTTCTCCTGTCCACTATTTGAAATCCATTCCTACACTGTCACGTTCGGGCCTGCTTGTACAAGGGCCGGACCCGGATTTCGGACTGGTATGGAGGGTGAACACAGACAACGCTATTTGCGTCTAACTAGACGTCCTAGAACGCGCAACAAAAGGAATCTACATGACCCAAGATGAACGCAACATGATAAGCGATCTGGCGAACAAGATCGCGCAAACGCCAACGCCGCCGAAAGATCCAGAGGCCGAGGAGTTCATTCGCACCAAGATCGGCTCGCGTCCGGACGCCCTTTACTTGATGACCCAAACCGTGCTGATTCAAAATCTTGCGCTACAGCACGCGCAGCAGCAAATTCAGGAACTGCAGCAACGCGCCGGAACACCGCAGGTGAGTGGCGGCGGAAGTTTCCTCGGGCAAAATGCACCTCCTCCGCGGAGCGGATATGGGCAAGGCTCCCAATACTCAGCGCCACAAGCCCAATACGCGCCTCCTCCGCAATATTCTTCAGCTCCACAGGGCGGCCCGAGCGGCGGCGGGTTTCTACGTGGCGCGGCGCAGACGGCGGCGGGTGTCGCAGCCGGCGGTCTGGCCTTTGAAGCCATCAACTCGCTATTCCATTCCGGTGGCGGTGGTTTGGGCGGGTTCGGTGGTGGTGGATTTGGCGGCTCTGGATATGCGGGAGCGCCAGTTGAAGAGACGGTAGTGAACAACTACTACGATCAGCCAGGCGACAGTGGCGGCTTCGACGATTCAGCCAATGTCGACAACAGTCAGTTAGACGACTCGAATTACGATTCGGGCGATGACGGCGGCAGTTTCGACGACAATTCCGGCGGCGACAACTTCTCCTGATCTGACTGACCAATCGCGGCGGCCTGCCTCACGCGCCCGTCCAGGTAGGCCTGCCTGCATCTCGTAATCAGCTTGCGCGTCTCCGACGGGCCGCCCCAGCCCTTCATAGTCGTGTTTGCACCTTGCAGTTCTTTGTAAATGGAAAAGAAGTGTTCTATCTCGCGCCGCACATGCGGGAACACCTGGTCCATCGTGTGGATGCTGTCGAATCGCGGGTTGCGGTTCGGTACGGCCAGCAGTTTCTGATCGTTTTCTTTTTGGTCAACCATGTAGAGAACGCCGACCGGCCGTACTTCCATGATGCAACCAGTAAAGCTCGGCTCATCCACAAGCGTCAGAACGTCCAATGGGTCACCATCTTCCGCAAGCGTCCCGGGAACGAATCCGTAATCACCCGGATAGTGCATCGGTGAATACAGGGCACGATCCAGGCGAAAAAGATTCAGTTCACCATCGTACTCGTATTTGTTGCTGGAATTCTTTGGGATCTCGATAATCGCCCGAACCAGTTCCGGAGACTCTGGCCCCGGGTCGATGTCGTACAATCTCACGGGTTCAATGTAGCAGAGGAAAGTGAATCGGCCAGAAGAATCCGTGGGAGACTCTGAACATGTCAAAACTGCGCTGGGGTGTATTGGGTGTTGCGGGAATAGCTGTAAAGAAGGTTCTGCCGGCGATGAAGCATTGCCAACTGGCGCAGGTTGTCGCCATCGGCTCGCGTCTGCTCGATCGATCTCGGACCGCAGCCGCCCGGTTTGGAATACCGAAAGCCTACGGCAGTTACGAGGAGCTGTTGGAAGATCCCGATATCGACGTGATCTATAATCCGCTGCCAAATCACCTGCACGTGCCGTGGTCCATCAAAGCGGCGGAAGCGGGCAAGCATGTCCTTTGCGAGAAACCCGTCGGGCTGAATGCTGCCGAGGCGCGTGAATTGATCGCCGTGCGGGACCGGACGGGCGTCAAGATCGGCGAGGCGTTCATGGTAAGAACTCATCCGCAGTGGCTTCGTATACGGGAAATTGTCCGCGGCGGGGCCATTGGCGAATTGCGCGCGATTCTCAGCGGATTCTCATACTTCAATGCCGACCCGAATAATATTCGCAATATGGCCGCAATAGGCGGCGGCGGAATCATGGATATCGGCTGTTACCCAATTACGATGACGCGGTTCTTGTTCGAGCGCGAGCCTGTGCGAGTTTCGGCTGTTTTGGATCGCGATCCCCAGATGCACACAGACCGGCTCAGTTCTGCATTGCTTGATTTCGCTCCGGGGCAGGCTATATTCACGTGCAGTACCCAAATGGTTCCGTTTCAGCGGATGCAGATCCTGGGGACGCTCGGAAGGATCGACGTAGAAATTCCATACAATATCCCGCCGGATCGTCCCAGCCGCATCTTCATCGACGACGGATCAGAGCTTGCGGGGAGAAACGCTCGTGTAGAAGAATTTCCCGCAGCGGATCAGTACACCATCCAGGGCGATGAGTTTTCGCGCGCCGTGCAGGAGAACAAAGAAGTGCCTGTGCCCCTAGAAGACGCGCTAAAGAACATGCAAGTGATTGACGCTGTTTTGCGCGCAGGCGACACCGGTCAGTGGGTGGCAGTTTCCGCCTGACGCTGGGCCGCAGCTGGGTGTACGTGGAAATCGATCGCGATGGACTTGCCACTTCCATCACAGGCGACCGTTGCCGAAACGCGTTCGTGCGCCAAACCCTCGTTCCCGAGGCAACGGGCAATGTTGATGGAGTAGAAGTGAATTGCTTTCTCCGTATTCGGTATGTCGCGCGAGAAGATTGGGTCCGCCGATTGCAGACAAGACCAAATGGGTTCAGCTTGTTCCGGTGGAACGATGCGCGCGGGCAGTAGTGGACCTTCGTCGAATACTTTTATCGCGAGATCCACGCCCTGCCCGGCCGGCGCAGGGTTGAACTCATAATCCAGGCCTTTTACCAAGCCCGTGGAAGTGATCTTGTCCGAGACCTGCCGCAGCGCTTGATCATCGATCATCTGTCCGATTTTCAAACCTGAGATGCGCAGAATCGACTCAACGGGCAGGCGCGTGCCTGCGACATGTATTTGCTCCAGACGCATCGGCTGGTGAGCGCCCTTGAGTTGCGCGCCGCTCTGCGCAAATGCCGTCGCGGAACTTAGAAAGACGATCGTGATAGCGGTCTTAACTTCGTGGAACATTGCTGCACTTCCTGCACTTTGGACGCTTAACGATGCAGCTAATCTTTCACGGTTACTTATTTCTTTTTCGAATAGTCCGAATACCAATCGGCGATTTTCTTTTTCGGAACATCGCCCGGATGGATAATCACTCGATAGCGGAAGCGCAGGGAATCGCCCGCGTTTAGCGTGTGACCGCCTTTTTCGGATGAGTGCGGATCGAAATCATGCACGCCGAACGGGTTGACGGCGAAAAGACCATAGGCGCGGGAGTGCCAGCGTGGTGGGTGACTGAAATTCTGCGGATTATCGAAGATCACGATCCCGACTTTCTGGCCGTCGAGCGTGCCGTCGTAATCGACCCAATCGGCACGCTTGCCCCAGACGTTCTTCTCGGTTTGCGCTCCCTCGGAGTTGGTCATCACTCCGCCGTTCTTCTCGGTCAAGGCGTCCGCCAAACGGATGGCGAAAAAACCCTCCTTGGTGTCATCGAACGTCACAGTCTGTTTTGCCGTAAGCGTGGCATCCACGTCGATGATGCGCACATCCGGGTCAGCGTAGAAGGTCATGACCCGATTTTCCTCGAGCATGTCGCCGTGGCCTGGTGCGCGCCAGGCAAAGGTTGCGCTGACGCTGCCGGATTTCTTGCCCGAGGTGATTTCGCCTAAGTGTTCCAGCGCCACTGTCCCTTTCACGTCCGGATTTCCTTTGCTGGGCTTGGACTCGGCTTCTACTTCCCAGAAATTCACGCCGCTCACTATCCCGTAACCAATAAAGAGGCCTTTGTGGTGCGGATGGTCATGAGAATCGCTCTCCACCTGCTCCATCGGCCACTTGCGGGTGACGATCAGCCCAGTCGCGGTTCGCAGGGGCGAAAGAAATGGTTTGCGGTACTCAGGACCGATGTAAAAATCGGAAAATGGCTGCCCGTTGATGTTGATGGAGACGTGATCGTCTCCCACTGCTTTCAAATCGACTTGCGCCCAAGAAGAGACAGGTATCAGCAGTGTAAGAGATGCCAGATAAAGGCTGAATCCGGAAATGATCTTCATCTACGCCCGAATCATATCAACGCGTGAGGCCGCATGGTTGCACCCGGCGTGGTCACATGTTCACTTTGGGCTATCATGAAGGCGGAATTCCCTTTAGTTCAGAGGAGATGAGATGGGACCTGTAGGCTTTCCGGAGATGTTCGCGATCTTCATCATCGCGCTTCTCCTTTTTGGTCCCAAGAAATTGCCTGAACTTGGACGCACGTTGGGGAAAGCGCTGAGTGAGTTCCGGCGCGCCAAGAACGAACTGAAGACCACGTTCGAGTCTCACCTGCAAGAACTGGAGCGAGAGACGAAACTGTCGGAAATCTCTTCATCCTCATCATCGTCATCGTCCAGCGCGCCTTCTTCCAGTTACAGCTATCCGTACGAAGATTACAATCCGTACAACGCTGAATCGCCGGCTTATGCCGAGCCCGCCCACTCTACTTCCAGCGATGAGAATCGTCTTGCAGCTCCGGCCGACAGTGCTTCCGAACCGGCCGAGGAGGCCTCTAGCATCCCTATGGTCTCCGGAACTGTGGCAAGAAGTAATGGCGTGCGCCCGCTGAACGAACAAATAGAGACAACTTCAGGCGAACACTCCGAACCTCGGCACGAGGAACATACGGTCTAGCGCCGGTCTGTGATGCCTGAGGGATATGACGAGCACAGCACGCTCGATGGGGAACTTGCACCATCAACGCCAGACAACGAGCCCGTCCGTGATAACGGATTAAAGGTTCAGCCGGAAACCCCATCAGTTTATAGCAGCTCGTCGGAACCCTATTCGGCGCAAACTGCGCAACCGCAGCAACTAGCGAAACGCACGCCTCCGCCGAAATCACCACCACCGCCTCCTCCGCCTGACGATAGCGATGACGAAGGAGACGAGGAAGAGAAGGGCATGCTGCGCATGTCCTTCATGGAACACCTGGAGGAACTGCGGAGCCGGCTCATCAAAGCACTCGGCGGTTTAGTTGTGGCGTTCATTCTTTGCATCGGATTTTGCAAAGACCTATGGTTAGTGGTATCGGCGCCTGCAGTTATCGCGTTGACGCATCTCGGCATCAATCCACCGGATTTGGCGCAGATCAAGCCGATGGAGCAGTTCAATGTCATTTACATCAAGCTGCCTCTGCTGGTGTCTTTATTCGTCGCGTCGCCGTGGGTGCTCTATCAGGTCTGGGCTTTTATCTCGCCCGGTTTGTACAAAAAGGAAAAGCGCTGGGCTGTTCCGTTCATCTTGTTCACTGCGGGACTGTTCATAACGGGCGGCCTGTTCGCGTATTTTGTTGCGTTCCGGTATGGCCTGGAATTCCTGCTCGGCATCGGTCGCGACGTGCATGTCCGGCCGGTTGTCTCTATTGACGAATATTTCGACTTGTTCGTAAACGTGACGCTGGGCGTTGGCCTCGTGTTTGAGATGCCGGTGCTCATTTTCTTTCTGACGCTGCTGCGCCTTGCGTCGCCGCGCTTTCTTCTGAAGCACAGCCGCTATGCAATTCTGGCGATTACGATCATTGCCGCGGTGGTCACGCCGACGCCTGACATCTTCAACATGATGTTGTTCGCGGTGCCGATGGTCCTGCTGTTCTTCATCGGCCTGTTCGCAGCGCATTTATTAGTGCTGCGGCGAGAAGGCAAGAAGTTTCCGTGGCGCTTAGTTGTGCTTGTCGTGTTCGGAGCGTTGATCGTGGCGGCTGGAGTTGTCGCGCTGTTTGTTTACCACTACCACTATCACTTCATCCAGAAGTGGCCGTTTCTGGTTAAGTAAGTAGATTGTGCTCGCTGTCCCCTGCCGGGCGGTCGCGCCACAGAGCAACTCCGCCCAGCAATCCGTCGTCATTCGGAACGCGCGTCACACCCTTCGGCAATGCGAACTTAATTAGTGTCGCGTTGCCGCCGCCGATATATAGGTGGTCGTAATTGAACAAGTAGTCTAGTTGGGCAATCGCTTTCTCAACCAGCTTGTTCCACTTTCGGCGGCCATGCTTCTCATAGCCTCTCTTCCCCAGATCGTCTTCGTACGTCTTGTCTTTGCGCCAAGGATGATGCGCAAGCTCGAGGCCGGGTACTAACGTTCCGTCGATGAACAGTGAGGATCCGAATCCGGTACCCAACGTGATGACTAGTTCGACTCCCTCGCCATGAATTGCGCCATAGCCTTGTACAGCCGCATCGTTGGCAACGTGTACGGGCTTGCCCCAGCGCTTTAGAATCGTTTTCTCCAGGTTGAATCCAACCCACGCGGGATCGAGGTTGAACGCTGTCAACGTGACACCCTTTTTTACAACGCCGGGAAAGCCGATGGACACGCGGTGGAAGTCCGCAACTCCGTCTTTCATTGCATCAAGCAGTTTTAGTATCGCGGCCGGCGTAGCCGGTTTCGGGGTCAACTCGCGCTGACGCTGGCCGATCGGTTTGCCTGTCGAGTCCAGGACCGCTGCCTTTATACCTGTTCCACCAATGTCCACGGCTAATGTCCTTACTGAATCCGACTTTTTGGCCATAGGGATAATTTAGCTAATGCGTCTAGGGGTGTCCGTATCTAGTGCCTGCGTATGGTCGTGTAGGTACTTAGAAATCATAAAATCCGGGAACTTTTGCGTGGCTGCTGTATAGGGCGTAATTTTTTCAAAGTAGATATCTCAACACATTTACACTAACTCACTGAAAATGCGAGTTCGTTGCACCTTTGGCAAAGGAAGTGC
Source organism: Bryobacteraceae bacterium (assembly GCA_036276155.1). Taxonomy (GTDB): domain Bacteria; phylum Acidobacteriota; class Terriglobia; order Bryobacterales; family Bryobacteraceae; genus Bog-105. The sequence continues at coordinate 26,890 of DATBEG010000043.1, forward strand.
CTCTAACAATTGTGAGGCAGGGCGGAATGCCCTAAAAAGTTGCCAAGTCAGCAACCAAGCCAACATAAACAAAAGAAAGATAGATTCTCGGTTGGAGGAGTTTAAATAAAATGAGCCATAAGTTTCGCAACTTTTCAGTTACTACGTTAGCTCTGACGGGCCTGGCATTGATAGGGACTTCGTTTGTTCCAAAAGCGCACGCAGATGCTTGGGACAAGATGACGTATGTCACCATTAACGAACCCATTATTGCCGGTAACAAGGTTTTAGATCCTGGAACGTACGTGTGGAGATTGCTCGATTCTCAAAGCGATCGTCACGTCGTGCAGATCTTCGACAAGGACCAGCAGCACTTGCAGACCACTATTCTGGCTATTCCGAATTATCGTCTGCAGCCCACCGGCAAAACGACATTCGCGTTCTGGGAAACGCCCGCTGGTGTCCCGAAAGCTGTAAAGGATTGGTTCTATCCTGGAGACAATTTCGGTCAAGAGTTCCCCTATCCGAAGAAGCTTGTGGCCCAGTTAGCGTCTGCCGCTCCGGTGCCGGTTCCGACGAACTATCGCGAGCCCGAACCTGTTCAGCCCGAACCCCAGCCTGAGGCGCAGCCTGCTCCCCAACCCGAGACTCAGCCGGCTCCTGCGCCTGAACCGACGCCGCAACCTGAGCCTCAGCCGCAGCCTGAAGCCGCCCCTGTGCAGCAGCCTCAGTCTCTGCCACATACCGGCAGCTTCGATCCTCTGATTGGACTGCTTGGTCTGACTTCACTGAGCTTCGCTGGTCTGTTGACTTTGGCCACGCGACGTTCGTAAGTCATCTCCGCAGCGGAGATGTCGAGCTAGAACGCCTGGCTGGCCACAGAGCCATCCAGGCGTTTTTCTTTGGAGGATGCAAGAATTGAAACGGTTGAGGTTCCGATATGACTCACCCGAGATTCTTTCATGGGATTAAGAGCTGGAGAGCGACTCTAGTACTTTTATTGGCAGCACTTCCCGTGCTGGTCGCGGCTGGTGTTGCCTACATGCCCCGAACTGCGGACAACCGACCGGCGGAAAGGCAGGGTGTATTTACCATTTCCGACAACGTGAATCTGGTGCTGCTGGACGTGAGCGTGAAGGGCCCGCGAGGCGGTTATGTGACCGGGCTGGAGAAGAAAAATTTCTCGGTGTTTGAAGACGGCCGGCATCAGACTATAACGCAATTTGCCAGCATCGACACTCCCGTCAGTATCGGATTGGTGGTGGACAACAGCGGCAGTATGGGTAACAAGAAAGGCGAAATCATCATGGCGGGCCTATCATTCGCGCGCCAAAGTAATTCTCACGACGAATTTTTCGTTGTCAATTTCAACAACAGCGTGGTGAGAGGACTCCCGGCGAACATGATGTTCACGGACAATCTGAATCAGATCCGGAGCGCCCTGTATTACGGTAGGCCGGTAGGCCAAACAGCGTTGTATGATGCGGTCGCTTATTCGCTGAAGCATCTGCAGCACGCGCACCTGGAAAAGCAGACGTTAATTGTTGTAAGTGACGGCGGCGATAACGTGAGCAAAACCAATCTTCCTGAGTTGATGAAGTTAATTGAGGCATCACGCGCCAGTATCTACACTGTTGGCATTTATGACGCAGATGACCCGACCCTAAATCCGGGCGTGCTGCGGAAGATCTCGGCTATTAGCGGCGGAGAGTTCTTTGAACCTAAGAAGCTAGATGACGTGCTTCCGACCTTCGACAAGATTAGCCGGGATATTCGCAATACTTACTCAATCGGATATGTACCTAACGAAACGACAGACCACCGCGTCTTGCGTTCTGTGAAGGTCGTGGCGGAAGAAGAAGGGCGCAAACTGGCAGTTCACACACGAAAATCTTACATCGCGACGCCGCTTGCAGAGGTATTAGCGGCAGAAGCGACAAAGAATCAAGTGGAGAACAAACAATAAACTGCGGCGATGATCGACTCCAAAACGCCCTATATCGTGAGAGCACAGCCGGCCGGGTATATCAGGCCTGGTCAACATTCACATAACACCGGACGCCGGCGTCCGCCAAATACAAAAAAACATCATCGGGGTGGCATTTATAACCTCAGGCTATTGCTGCTGATCCTTGGATTGTGCGGCATTGGCTATTACGGCTACACCATTTGCGATCAATATTTGTATCAGTCGTATGAGAACTGGGCGTTCGATCAGGCAATTGCCGGTCGCACGCACGTCAACTTTAGCGACTATGTGCGTGAACGTACTCCGTTCGGTTTCCTAACGCCTTCCAAGCCGGGTGAAACCACGCAGTCGGCACGGGTGAATTCGACTCCGGCACCGATGCAGCCTCGCCCTGCCGAGGGAGCGATCCTTGGGCGTGTGGAAATTGCCCGTCTAAACCTTGCGGCCGTTGTGCGTGAAGGTGTGGACGCGAAGGTTCTGAGCGTGGCAGTAGGTCATGTTCCCTCGACGGCGATGCCTGGACAACCAGGGAACTTTGCCATCGCTGCGCATCGAGATACGTTATTTCGGGTGTTGAAGGATATTCAGCAGGGGGATCTCGTCAGTTTCCAAGCTCCTTCCGGAACTTACACCTACAAGGTTGTAGCAACCAAGATTGTTCGGCCCGCTGATGTTACTGTTCTCAGGCCCGACGGCGGCGGACTTATTCCGCATTCCGAACTTGTCAGCAATGATGGACATTCGAACAAATTGCTGACCATGATTACTTGCTACCCATTCTATTACGTGGGTTCCGCGCCGAAGCGCTTTATTGTCGAAGCAGAACTGGTGGGCCAACCCGGCGCGGCACAGTCGCCGGCAAAGCGGCTGTCGTAAGCTGCGTCCAACGCGAAGTTTGGCCTCAAGCTCCTGTTATAATTGACTTTAACGACCTTGGGAGGTCGTCTAATGGTAAGACTGCAGACTCTGGATCTGCGTATCGGGGTTCGAGTCCCTGCCTCCCAGCCAAACCCCCTCGCAAAACCGTCTTCCTTTATATCTGAGGTTAGTGCTCCAACAGTAACCGATGTGGGCCCGTTTTGGAGCTATCGGTCTGTTGTTTGTTTAAACATGGGACGAACCAACTGCGTTAGCTGCGGCTAATTTCGCTTCCGCTGCAGGCTTCCTGAAGGCGAGGATTAATTCTCCACGCAAGATGTAACGCGTGTCCTCCACACGAAACCCTCGATTATGAAATAAAGTCACTAGTTCGCTACGCGTGTAATGCGCAATGTGTTCGTCGGCGTAAGCACCTGGGGCAAAAAAGCCGTAGAGTTTCTCCGTCCAAACCCATTCCCAGTTGGCATAATCAGGCGTTCCAAGGACAAGGCGCCCGCCAGGCTTTAGTACCCTGCAAAGCTCCTCAAGTATCGGCGATTCCTTCGGGACATGCTCGATTACTTGTGAGCAAAGCACGCAAGAGAACGATTCGTCGTTGAACGGCAGCGTGAAGCCTGAACCTTGAACGAGCATGCGGGAAAACTTCCGCGCGTAGCGCAGCTTCCGAAGTAACGGGTCAAGCGCGACACTTCCGTGCGGCAACGAACCAATAATCCGGCTCGATCCGCAGCCCACGTCCAATACAGGTCCCTCATTCGCAATCAACTCAGTGACATGAGCAAATCTCTTGCGTTGCCAATACAGCTGCAATGGAATTCGACTGTCATGCGCGCGGTCGTCGTAGTCTGCACAGCCGATGGAATTGCGCAGCTTCCAAAGCGATCCGAAAGTGCGTAGATAGGCGATACCAAACTTGAAGACACGCGCGTTCGAGGTTCCGTGCCTGCGCGGTTGGTAGGTAAACGGAATTTCCTTTATACGCCATCCCTGCGCGTAGGCGTTCACTACCAGTTCCTGAAGCACCTCGAAGTCGCGAGCGCGCGGCAGTTGCTGACGCACAACCTCGGCTTTATAAAGTCGAAATCCACTTGATAAATCCTTAATCGGGACGTTCATGCCGAAC
>DATBEG010000044.1:0-72856 GCA_036276155.1 Bryobacteraceae bacterium
TACTCGCAAGCGATTCACGGCCGCACAACAGGCCGGGGAACGGGCATCATAGACACACTGCAACTGGTGGATGTAGTCCGCGGGGCTGCGGCGATTGAGAACTCCGGCGCTCTTTCGCACGACGATCGCATCGCTCTGCGCCGCTGGTTCGAATACTACTTGTCCTGGATGTCCACATCCAAGAACGGCATCGAAGAACGCGAAGCGAAGAACAATCACGGCACCTGCTGGATTCTGCAAGCCGCCGTTTTCGCCGCTTATACCGGCGACTCACACATGCAGAATTTCTGCCGCGATCGGTTCAGAACAGTTTTGATGCCAAATCAGATGGCATCCGACGGTAGCTTCCCGCTCGAGTTGCGGCGCACAAAGCCTTATAGCTACTCGCTTTTTAATTTAGAAGCGATGGCGGGAATCTGTCAGGTTCTATCAACTTCCGGTGACGACCTTTGGACTTACACTCTGCCGGACGGCCGCGGAATGGCGAGAGCAGAGGCTTTCATGTATCCGTACATCGCAGACAAATCGAAATGGCCCTACCCGCACGACGTGATGTATTTCGACGTGTGGCCTTTGCGTGAACAAAGTCTTCTGTTTGCCGGGTTAGCTCTTGACAGGCCGGAGTACCTGGATCTCTGGAAGAAGTTAAACGAAAATCCGGTAGTCGAAGAAGCTATTCGCAATTATCCGATCCGCCAGCCGGTCCTTTGGATGAACGCGGCGATTGATCGAAAGGTTTTGGTCAGTTAACTTCGCCTGCTTATACAAGCAGGGCGAATGAAAGGGGTCCTTGTATGACTTATTGCTTTAGAAATATAGGAAATGGCGTTTCTCTTTGGGTTATTGGACTCACTATGCTGGTGAGTGCGGGACTTGTTGGTCAAGGTGTCAGCGGCAGTATCTCCGGCACCGTAACTGATCCTACGAAGTCGCCCATTGTGGGTGCGACCGTGACGATCACGAACGCCGATAAAGGCACTGTAGCCTATAACGGAAAGACAAATGACAGCGGCCTCTATCGAGCGCCGGATCTTCCTGTGGGTCGTTATACCGTGAGTGTTTCGGCGCCTGGATTCAAAACACATCAAGTGTCGAACGTCGAGTTGTCAGTAGATCAAAGCGCAAACATCAGCGTGGCTTTGCAAGTTGGACAACTGAGTGAGACCGTTACCGTAGAAGGCTCGACGCAGGCGCAACTGGCCACCGACACCTCCTCGCTCGGACAGACCATCACCCCGGCAGACGTCCAGAACCTTCCCTTGCCAAGCCGCAATGTACTCAACCTGCTTGCATTGACTCCGGGGGTCTCTTCAGGTAGTGATATCACGAGCCAGGGAGGTCTCAACTCCGCGCAATTGTCTTTTAACGGAAGCCGCACACTGAACAGTGAATTTCTAATTGACGGCGTGTCCGTTGTCACAGGCTCGACTGGAGCGCCGCAATCGCTCCCACCTGCTGATTCCATCCGTGAATTCAAGGTTCTGACTTCCTCCTACTCAGCCGAATACGGCCGAACGTCAGGAGCCATCGTGACGCTGATCACAAACTCTGGGACGAACTCGTACCACGGGGCTGCATACGGCTACTTCCGCAACGAGGATCTCGACGCGAACAACTATTTCAATAACCTACTGGGCAAACATAGGTCCGAAGACAGATATAACCTTTTCGGGGGGAAACTTGGTGGACCGGTCAGCATTCCAAAGCTGTACAAGGGCAAAAATAAGACCTTCTTCTTTATCAACTACGAAGGTCTTATCCAGGCAAGCCCGTACAACATAACGTCCACCGTCCCGTATGGTACCTATGCAACGGGTAATTTCTCGTCCTCAAAAACGCTCGTTTACAATCCTGCGACCAAGAAGCCGTTTGCGGGTAATGTGATTCCGACTACGATGCTTGATCCCGCGGCTTTGAAGATACTCAGCTACCTGCCACAGCCCAACTCGGCTGGCGTCTTGAATTCAACAGACAATATCATCACCAATAACTTCGTATCCATTGGCTCCAGTCATCCCACCACCAACACAGGCGTCGCGAGACTTGACGAGTCGATTTCCGATAATCTTCGGTTGTTCTGGACTTTTGTCCATTACAACAACCACACTCCGATACAGCCTGCTTTGCCGGGCAGCCCTTTGGAATATGAGCCCAATAGTTTCGAAACAACTGGTTACCAAACCACTTTGGGGCTGACCAAGACATGGTCGCCGACATGGCTTTCGGAATTCCGTATCGGCTTCTTCCGAAACAACGCCGAATACGTCCCCCCGACATACGGCGAGAACGCGACCACGCTGTACAGCATTGCGAATTCCTTCGGGGTCGCTTCGCCGGAGTTCAACATCGATGGATTCACTACCCCTCTGGGAACAAATTCAAACACTCTGCGTACTCAGATCGACAACAACTACCAGACCATCTTCAATACGAGCAAGTCGGCGGGCAACCATTTGGTCGAGTTTGGCGTTCAACTCCGTAAGAACCAATTCGATGACTACAATCCAATAGCGGATATTAACGGTAGTTACACGTTCGACGGCTCCATTTCAAACGCTAAGAACACATCTGGTGACGCGATCAACTCGCTGGCAGATTTTCTCTTAGGCGATATCAAAACCTCTTCTTATTCCTTGCCCCAGCCTCTCATTGGACGCCGAAACTATAATCTTGGCCTGTTCGTACAAGACGATTGGAAGATTCGGCCGAATCTTACCCTCAATTTGGGTCTGCGGTGGGAGTACGAGTCGCCGCTGAGCACTGCCAATAAGGAATATTCGCGCGTCGATCCGACCACGGGCCAGGTTTTGTTCGCTGGCATAAACGCGTCGGACACCCTAAACCTATCGGCATCTAAGAAGAACTTCGCTCCTCGCGTCGGCTTTGCATATAGCCCAACAACGAAGACTGTTGTGCGTTCCGGTTTCGGCATCTTCTATGCCGGCATCTTTTCTGATCTAGGTGGTCAGGTGCTGTTTCCTGGGTACAACGTTGAGCAAGCGTTTAATAACCTAGGCACCGGCGTTCCACAGCCGTTCAAGCTCTCGCAGGGGATGCCCTACGTGGCCATGAACAATCCTCAAAATCCTCAGGCGAACATCGCGCAATTCAACTCGCCCTCAAATCCGCTTACTCTAACGGCTTACGACGGCTTCACCCAGGTCAGCCCGACACCCTACGCGCAAGAGTGGAATTTCGGTGTGCAGCAGGAGATTTTCAAAGGAACGATTCTGGACATCAACTATGTTGGGATGCACGCGGCGCATCTAGCCGTCAATCTGCCCACCAACACTGTTCCATACAACCCAGCAATAGATAGCGCCGTCGGATTTGCCAACACCACTGCGGCTACTCAGCTGGCGCGGCCTTATCCAACTATCGGGAGCTTCAACTCGCTCAATATGGAAGGCACGTCAACTTACAATGCGCTGCAGTCAACCGTCCGGCGGCAGTTTAGCAATGACCTGAATTTTATTGCAACGTATGTCTGGTCAAAGTCTCTGGATGACGCTAGTGGTTTGTACAGCTTTTCGCAGCCTTCCGGTCTGAACCTCGGCCAATTTCCGCAACAGTTTCTTGGCTTGAATAAGGGGCCGAGCGAATTTGACCGCACGAACGTCTTTACCCTCGCGCTTCAATACCGTACGAAAGGAAATCGCTGGGTTCGCAATTTCGAGTTCTATCCCATGCTGGTGGCGCAAAGCGGGCTGCCGTTGTACATCGGCCAGAGCAACGACAATCCGGCGCAGACCGGCACAAATCAACAACGACCCAACGATATCAACCCGGGCCTCAGCCTGTACGTACCCGAAACACCAAACGGCACGGGCGTTCAATACCTGGTTCCCTGCTCCGGTACAGCGTGCGGTTCTCCGAACGGCAGCTTCCCGCTGGCGCCGGTTGGGCCTTATTTTGTCGGTTCCGGCGCTTCCAGAGTTCAGGTCTTACCGACTGAGATCGGAACATTGGGCCGGGATGTCATACGCGCTCCAGGTCAATTGGGGCTGAACATCTCGGTGGGGAGAGCCTTCGATATCATCGAACGGCTGAAGTTCACGATTCGCGTCGAAGCATACAACGCGATCAATCACACCAATTTCCAGGCGCCGAGCAGTTCGCTTGCATTAACAGCAACTTCGTCAGGTGTGCCTTACTTCAATTCCCCTGGTTTTGGAGTGATCACCGCGGCCTACCAATCTCGTTTTATGCAATTAGTCGCGCGTTTCGATTTTTGACTCTTTATGCGCAGCGTTGAGCCAGTAATCCTAAATCGGCGGCAGCTAATGGCTCTCACCTGCGGTTCTGTTTTGCTTGCGCGTCAAACTCGCGCGGACGGGCCAGTCTTGCTCAAACCGGAAAATGCGGATCAAATCCGCGCTTCGCTCGATAATGGACAGCGCGCCGTCTTAGAGCATCTGACGGATCAGGCTCTCAAGGCCGGCCCGTGGAGTGTTACCTATCGTCGGCCACAAGGAGGTTTGACTCAAGCTGGTCCGCAAGATTATTTCAGTGAAGGACCTTATTGGTGGCCTGATCCCAAGAACCCGAGCGGCCCTTATATACGCCGGGACGGGCAGCGGAATCCCGCACGATTCATTGACAATCACCAGGACATGGATCGCCTTTCCTCTGCTACTCTCGCGCTCGGCATTGGCGCGCTTCTCCTGGATAAATCGGGTTGTAAAGAACACGCGGAACGGATTCTTTCGGTATGGTTCGTCAATCCGGAAACGCGTATGAATTCGAATCTGGAGCACGGTCAGGCGATTCGCGGAGTCGTTGACGGACGAGGCACCGGGCTCATTGACACCGTTTCTCTGATTCACTGTGTCCAGGGACTGGCGTTTCTGGTAGCAGCACGCGCGATCGACGAAAGTGTCCTGGGTGGGGTGCGCGAATGGTTTTCGCAATTCTTGAGATGGATGATGACCAGCAAGAAAGGTCTGGACGAGAAGAAATCCGGCAATAACCACGCTACATGGTGGACGGCGCAAGTCGCGGCTTACGCTTCGTTCCTGGGCGACGAAGCGACTCTGCGCATGGCGTTTGACCATTACCGCACATACTTAGTGCCCGATGAGATTCGACCGAACGGAAGTTGCCCTCGCGAAGAAGAGCGTACGAACTCGTTGAGCTACTCATGCTTCAATCTCGACGCGTTCTCTGTTCTCTGCCGCATCGCGCACGTGCACGGTGTCGACCTGTGGCACTTTGAAGCGGTGAACGGAGCTTCGGTCGCTAAAGCGTGCGATTACCTATTGCCTTTCGTTCTGAATCCCGCGACTTGGCATGGCGGGCAAATGGAACCCTTTAAGCCCGATTCTCTCGTTTTCCCGGCACTCGCCGGCCTTGGACTAAATTCGCCAACGCTGCTGAACGCTTACGGAAGTTTCGCTCACGCAAAAACCGCCTGGAACGAGTTGATAAGTGCGTTGGTGCGTTCCTCACAGCCACGCGTGCCCTAGCAAATCGATACAACCGAAGACTTTCGCGGCGGGGTTGCCGCCGAGCTGTCGTTCATCACCACAGGAAATATCCGCAACTGGCCAGACCGCTCTAAAGCTACAATTGCAAAAATGCTCCGAAAAGTTGTGTTCGTGGTGTGCGTTGTCTCGATTGCGTTTGCGGCGGACAAGCGGCCGCTCACCCATGCCGATTACGACAGTTGGCGTCATATCCAAAATCAGCAGATTTCGAACGACGGCCATTTTCTGGCCTATGCGCTGTTCCCCCAAGAGGGAGACGGCGAACTAGTCGTTCGCAATCTGCAGACGGGAACGGAGATTCGTCAGCCCATCGGAGAGTTGCCTCCGCCGCCGCCGCCGAATTACGCCAACCCGCAGGCAGAAGATACGCCTCCACCGCCGAATGGCATCGCGGTTAAGTTCTCGGCCGACAGCCATACCTTAGTCGCGTCGAGCTTCGCCCCGCACGATGCGGTAGAAAAGGCCAAGCGCGCCAAAACCAAACCGGAAGATATGCCTCGCGGCGACTTGATCGTGATTGATCTGGAAACAGGAAAGGTGTTTCGCGCGCCGCGTGTTCGCAGCTTCCAACTCCCCACGAAGGGAAATGACTTTGTCGCGTACTGGCAGGCGCCGGAGAAAGCGGCTACCGCCGAGCCTTCCGTGCCGAAAGCGGCTGAACCTGCTTCGACCGATACGCCGGCGGCACGTGCACGGCGCATCGAGACCGCTGATCTCGTATTGCGCAAATTGAGTGACGGGACGGAACGCCGCTTCAACGAGGTGAACGAATACGCTTTCACTAAGGATGCGACGACGCTAGTGTATGCGGTGTATTCACGGAAAGGAGATGGCAACGGTGTGTTCGTCGTGAAGTCGGAAGCAGGCGGCGAACCGCAGGCGCTGCTGAGCGGCAAAGGCAAATACGAGAAACTGGCGTTCAATGAAGAACAGACCCGGCTCGCATTCGTAAGCGATCGCGACGATGCAAGCGCAAAGGACTCCCGGTTCAAGCTGTACGGCTGGGATAAAAAGGCCGCGAGCGCGAACGAGTTGGTTGGCCCGCAGACGCACGGAGTTCCCGCCGAGTGGGTCGTGTCGGATAAGGCGAACCTTTCGTTCTCGAAGAATGGCGACCGTGTGTTCTTCGGGACTGCGCCGCATGTGCCGGCCGAGAAGGCACCGGACAACACGCCTGCCGACGAGAAGGTGTCGGTGGATCTGTGGGCGTGGAACGACGATTACATCCAGCCCATGCAGAAGGCGCGCGCCAGCACGGAGCGCAACCGAACGTATCGCGCTATGTACGACTTCAACAATAAGCAATTCCTGCAACTCGCGGACGCCACGATGAACGAGATCGCGCCGAGTGAAGATGGCCACTATGCGATGGGCGGCGACGATCGCCAATATCGCCGCATGCAGGAATTCGACGAGCGGCTTGAGGATGCTTACGTGGTGGACACGGCTACCGGAAAGCGCACCCTCGCGGTAAAGAAACATCCGGGGCGTCTAACCTGGTCGCCCGATTCGAAGTACACCATCTATTACGACGGCAAGGACTGGATCACGATTTCCGTGCCGGTCGCGAAGCTTGTGAATCTGACGAAAGACTTGAAGGTGTCCTTCGGGCGTGAAGACTACGATTCGCCGAGTAGTCCGACAACCTATGGAATGGCGGGTTGGACGAAGGACGGGCGCTATGTTCTGCTCTACGACCGCTTCGATGTGTGGCGCTGCAAGCCCGACGGGGCAGGCTGCAACAATCTCACAGCAGGTGTCGGACGGTCCGCGCATACGGCGTTCCGCCTGGTCCGCTATGAACGCGACGACCCTTCCGATCGTTGGATTGATCCGACGAAGCCGCTTCTGTTTCGTGCGGAAAACGAAGACACCTACGAGAGCGGGTTCTATCGCACGACTCTGGACGCAACGGGCGCACCGACCGAACTGATCCAGCAGGCGAAGAATTTTACGCCGCCCATCAAGGCACGCGATGCGGAAGTCTATGTGTTGGCCGCGTCGACGTTTAGCGAAGAACCGGATCTGATGGTCACCGATCGGAACTTCCGAGACTTCAAGAAAGTCAGCGATGCGAATCCGCAGAAAGCTGGTCTTCTGTGGGGCACTTCAGAGCTAATTCATTTCAAGAGCGATGACGGCGTCTCACTGAAGGGCACGCTGTACAAGCCGGAGAACTTCGATCCGCAGAAGAAGTACCCGATGATCGTGTACATCTATGAGCGGCTTTCCCAAAATGTATACAGTTTTGTGGATCCGCGCCCGACAAACGTGATCAATCCAAGCTTCTATGTGAGCAACGGATACCTGGTGCTTGAGCCAGATATCGCATACAAGGTTGGGTTTCCCGGACAAAGCGCTCTCAGTTGCGTGCTCCCAGCAGTGCAGGAGGTTGTCGATCGTGGATTCGTGAATGAAAAAGCGATTGGGATTCAGGGGCACTCGTGGGGTGGGTATCAGATTGCCTACATGGTGACGCGCACGAATCGTTTTCGCGCGGCTGCGCCAGGCGCTCCGGTCGCGGACATGATCAGCGCGTACGACGGCATTCGCTGGGGTCCTGGCATTCCGCGGCAGTTCCAGTATGAGCGCACGCAGAGCCGCATTGGCGGAAGCATTTGGGAATACCCGCTGCGGTACATCGAGAACTCGCCCATATTTGCGGCAGACCGCGTGAACACGCCGCTGCTGATGATTGCCAATGATGCGGATGACGCCGTGCCGTGGTACCAGGGCATTGAATATTTCCTGGCGCTGCGCCGCCTGGGCAAGCCGGTGTGGATGTTCTCTTATAACGGCGAACCCCACAACCTGCGGCGCCGTCCGAACCAGAAGGACTATACCGTTCGTCTGCAGCAGTTCTTCGACTACTATCTGAAGGGCGCCGAAAAACCCGACTGGATGGTCAACGGGATCCCTTACATCCAGAAGCAGGGCGTGATTGTTGCGGACGGGCAATAGCCTTAAAGCCCGCCTGTGACGGGCGATTCATTCCGTCGTCCTTTTTCGTGCTGACGGTCATCGGATTACCGTTAGCGGGCAGGGTGTTACTGAATCAAGGCGGCGCTGATTTGCGCGGTGAGTGGCGTTGTAGCCGATTCAGGATTGATGGAGAGAGTTACGTTTCCATTCATGCTGACGGTGTTCGCAATAAGCATGATCTGTTGTCCCGTAGCATCTCGAGACATTGTGAGCGCGCTATGCGGAAGGTACGCAGCGCCCGCCAAGCTGAATGATGAATTCCCTTGGATCGTGCTTGCTCCTGTAGTAGTGACGCTTCGATCTCCAAAAAACAAAATGCCCTGCAGCGACCCGGACGTCGGGGCGGACAACGTTCCACTGGGGTTTCCTTGCATATCGATGGTGCATGCCACACACGTGGAACCGGTGGTTGAAGTGAGATAAAAAGTGACGCCTGTTCCGTTGACTGTCGGGTTCCCTTGGAGCGTGAGGCCGCTGTTAATGAGGAAGTATGTTCCGGGGCTAAACACAGCGCTGGAATTGTCAGGTATGGTGATTCCGGTGCAATAATTGCCGGGATAATACGTTGTGACTCCATTCGCGACGGTTGGCGTTGGAGAACTGCATCCGGATGGAACAGTGGGCGCCGGAACACCTTCCAGCGGGTCTGCAAAAGAGGTAACTCCCGTCGTTGGCGTAGGGGTCACGGTAGTGCTTCCGGTGCTGGCCCCTCCCACCACACTGATTGAGGACGCGCTCAGGATCGTACTGCCGGTTGCCGTCAGGGCCGTCGTTGAGCTTGAGTTCACGGCGATGCCGCAGTCCGTGGTTGTTAGCGTCACATTGCCAGTGAGGTCGAGCGCGGCAGGGGCGGTGGGGCTGAGTGCGACCACGCAATTCATCGGCATCACGTTTACTGCTGCAGCGACAGCCGACCCTGCGACGTTCAGCGACTGCATTCCGCTTACCGCCCCAAATGTCAATGGATTGCTCTGCATAATCCGAACTCGCACCCAATAATTGCTACTGGTGATATTCGCAACAGGCGGAGTCCCGATACCGGCGTCGACTAACACCGTCTGCAATGTTCCAGTTGAAAAGCCGTTGGACGTTGCGTACAAGCAACCCTTGTAAAGGTTGCCCGTAGTAGGACATGCCCCGGGAGTCGACTGACACCCCAAACTCTGCGATCCGCAGGCATACGTGCCACCTTGATATATTCCGTCCATGGCCGCCTGCACGGCCGCCAACGCGGCGGTTTGGGCGGCTGTACGCGCCGACATCTTTGTGTAATTAGCCATTCCTACGTCTACGACCAGCGCGGCCGCGAGACAGATGGGGATTAGCGCCAACATTACAAGAAATGTGGCTTGCCCTCTCTCGGTTTTTGATGGGTGCATACTCAAGTCTCCTAGAACTGGATCACCTCGCAGGCTATTGCCGAGAACTGCAAAGTGCCCACTGAAGGCAGCATCTGTGTCGGCACGAAAAGGCCGATGATGGGTACCGGGCTGGGATAAGTGGCCGTAATTTCGATATAGCTGATAGAGGGCATGTCGCCGTAGATGACGGTTGCCCCGGAAGTCACTTTGGCCGGTGGCCAGACGGTCGCGTTGGACAGACAATTACTGGCGGTGCAGTTTATGTCAGCGTAATAGGCTGATGCCGAAGAATGGAAGGTCAAATTCAATTGACTCGGGTTGATGCCAACCCCGGCCGCCAATATGTCCTGCGTAATGGACGACACAGTCACGCGGCAGCTATTGCCCGTGTAAGTACAACCTTGTCCCTTGGTGGAAGCGTAAAGCGCGCCATCCTGGACGGCGACCGCGAGCGTGTTATAGCTCCACAGCGCGATGCACATTTCGAGGATGATCAGCAGCAGCATCATCAACATAATTCCCACAAATAGAAATTCGAGCATCGCGGACCCACGTTCGCGGCCACTCACTGCGGACATTAGCTTCTGATCCTTGCTTTAGCGCTACGCGTCACGGTCAGTTGTCCAAGGAGCCCGTTTATGGGGATCAGATTGATGGTTTTGTAGGAAACCGTGACGCTCACGGCCGAGTTGCCATCGGGACCGGTCAGCGGGGCAATCGTCAGACTCACTCCGTTCGATCCACCGGTGCAGCCGGACGTCCCACTTACATTCGGCAGCTTCGAAAGGTTTGCAAGTAAATATTGACAGGCCGCAGTATTATTGCCATTTCCGATTGAGGACGACGCGTAGAGGGCCACTATGCGTGCCGCATCTTGCACGGAACTCAGTGAGTAGCAGTAAACGCCCATGTCTGCGACTCCCAACAGTAAAAAGAACAACGTCGGAAACAGCAGCGCGAATTCGACGAGAGCGCTTCCACGGCTTTGCCGATGATTCAGATTCGGATGACCCCGTGTTACTCATCGGCCTAGATCAAAGAAAAAAGAATGCTACCTGGCAGACCTGCAGGAAAAAGCGCTACAGGGAAAGCAGCTCATCGAGTGACCGCTTAAGGGGCGCCCCCGCAGCGGCGAGCGATGAGCTAATGTTCGATTAGAGCGTGAACGAGACTATCTCCAGGCGCGACGTACTGCGCAGCGGCGCCTTGGCAGCGGCCGCCCCTTTGGGACAAGCTCCACAACCGAAAAACAAGCCCAATATCGTCGTCATCATCTCCGACCAGTTCCGCGCAGACTGCATCGGCGCCGCTGGTTCAAACCCGATGGGGCTCACGCCGAATCTGGACAAAATGGCGCGGCGCGGAATCATCTTCCAGTCTGCGATGTGTTCTCAGCCGGTTTGCGC
Source organism: Bryobacteraceae bacterium (assembly GCA_036276155.1). GTDB lineage: Bacteria > Acidobacteriota > Terriglobia > Bryobacterales > Bryobacteraceae > Bog-105. The sequence continues at coordinate 11,236 of DATBEG010000044.1, forward strand.
GCCCACGCGAGCCAGCATCTTCACCGGACAGTACCCTGAAAAACACGGTGTTTGGAAGAACGGAATCCCGCTGCGCGAAAATGCGACCACCATCGCCACAGTTCTTCGTGAGGCAGGCTATTCCGCTAACTACATCGGCAAATGGCATCTGGGAAAGGCCGGTCCCGGTCCGGTCCCAGGACATGAACATGCGGGTCCGGTGCCAGCGCCAGAGCGCGGAGGATTCCTCGACCTCTGGGAGGCTGCAAACGAGCTGGAGTGGACTTCTCACGCCTATGAAGGCGACCTTTACGATACAGACAATCGCGTCATTCCGTTCTCCGGAACTTATAGAGCGGATTTCCTGACCGAGCGTGCACGCCGCTTCCTCCAGAACGCACGCGCGCCGTTCTTCCTGGTTCTTTCGTATCTCGAAGTTCATCATCAAAACGACATCGACCAATTCGTTCCGCCGAAAGAATACAAGGGCAAGTTTCAGAATCCGTTCGTTCCGGGTGATCTGCGGCCGTTGCCTGGCTCGTGGCAGGAACAGCTACCTGACTACTACGGCTGCGTGAAAAGTATGGACGACCAGGTGGGCGCAGTCAATCAGATGCTCGCGGAGCACGGCTTCGCCGACAACACGATTGTCGTCTTCCTCAGCGATCACGGATGTCATTTCAAGACGCGCAATACCGAGTACAAGCGGAGTCCCCATGAAAGCTCCATTCACGTGCCTCTCATTATTCAGGGACCGCCATTCGACCGCGGCTTGATGATTCCTGAACTCGTGAGCCATGTGGACCTTGCGCCGACACTGCTTCAGGCGGCTGGTTTAGGGGTGCCGGCCAGCATGCAAGGCCACAGTTTCCTGCCACTGCTGGACCGCAAAACGGAAGGATGGCGAAACGAAGTTTACCTCACCATGTCTGAGTTCATGACCGGACGCATTCTGCGAACGCCGGAATGGACTTACGCTGTGGCGGCTCCAAAAGACGCAGGATGGAAATCGCGGCCGGCAGCGGATGAGTATTTCGAGTACCTGATGTACAACTTGCCCGCCGATCCGTTTCAGCACGTCAATCTCGCGGGCCGCTCGGAAACGCGTGACGTCGCGAAATATCTGCATGAACGGCTGCTGGCTCGAATTGAGGAGGCATCAGGCGTGCGGGCAAAGATTGGGACGGATTTGTTTCCGTATTCATAACTATTTGCCACGTTACGCGGAAAACCCGCCGGGACAGCGGCTGAGTCGGGTCAGTACTTCCGCATGATGGCCAGCACCTTGCCTTGAATCTGCAAGGCGGAAGGCGAGACCATAATCGGGGCCATGGCGGAGTTTGCGGGCTGCAGGCGAATGCGGCCGTCGGCTTCGGCATAATAGCGCTTCAAAGTCGCCTCGGTGCCGTCGACCAGCGCCACTACAATATCGCCGTTCTTTACGGAGTCGGTTTGTTCGATCAGAACATAGTCGCCGCTGCAGATGTGGTCCTCAATCATCGACTCGCCGCGAACTTCGAGCGCATAGACGTTGCGGGTATCGGCAAAGTCGCCAAAATGGAGGGTCTCGGGATTCGCAATCGCTTCGACCGGTTGGCCGGCGGCAATACGGCCCATCAGGGGCACAGACGGAGCGCCTGCGTGAGGGCGGCGGGCTTTCTCTTCGGAGAAGAAACGATCGCCGACTTCGAGTGAACGGCTGTGGTTATAGCTCCGGCGCAGGTACTGCTTGCTCTCCAACGCCTGGATGTGTTTGTGAACCGTTGCGAGGGAGGCAAGGCCGAGTCCGGACGCGATTTCCTCGTAACTCGGACTGTAGCCGTGCTGGTGAATGAACTTCGAAAGGAAGTCCATTACCTCTTTCTGTCTGCGCGTGAGTGCCAAGTGGTAGTTCCCCTACTCTGATTCTTGGCGAATAAATGCCGAAAGTCAACCTTATCGTTGACTAATTGAAGTTCATTCCGCAAGCGCCGGAACCGCAGAAGCCGGAGCCGCAGGCACCGCTGCCGCAGCTTTCGGCCGGACTCGCAGTCTTTGCTGCCCCGGAACGGGCCGCAAAGGTGGAATACTCCGTCGTCAGGTGATCGTGTCCGCAGGAGGGGCAGCGCACGGCATTTGCCTCCGCGGTCCGACGCACGAGTTGTTCGAATTTCGTGCCGCAATCGCCGCAAGAGTACTCGAAGATAGGCATGTCCCAAATTTACCAGTTATAAAGGACGCAAGCTACCGTGACCCGACGGCCTCGTCCTGCGAAAATGTTCATAGGATAGTAATTATGAAACGCAGAGACTTTCTTCGCGCAAGTTTGTCCGCCGGCGCGGCGGTCGCACTGGTGAATGTCGCGGCAGGCAGAGGGAATGCGAAGAACGGCATGGTTAAGGTTGTGGACTTTAGCGATGCGGGACAACGAAAAGGAATTGTGGAAGTGGAAAAGGTACACAAATCAGACGCCGAGTGGAAGCAGCAGTTGACGCCGGAGCAATACGAAGTCACGCGCCACGCCGGCACCGAGCGCGCCTTCACAGGCAAGTATTGGAACAACCACGAACACGGCATCTACCGCTGCGTGTGCTGCGCGAACGCGCTCTTTTCGTCCGATACCAAGTTTGAATCCCACACCGGCTGGCCTAGTTTCTGGGCGCCTCTGGCGAAGGAGAACGTCACGAACTTGACGGACTCCTCCATCGGCATGGAGCGCACCGAAGTTCGCTGCGCTAAGTGCGACGCCCATCTGGGACACGTGTTCGACGATGGTCCCAAACCAACCGGCCTGCGATACTGCATGAACTCCGCAGCGCTGGATTTCCTCAAGAGTTGATCTAAGATAATTGGAAAATACACTCACCGGTACTCTTCGCCTACACACAGCTCTCAAATCAAGATTTATCGATGAAGCGCGTGACGTAATCGTCTATCTTCCGCCCGAGTACAACGCAAATGAGGATCGGCGCTATCCGGTCCTTTATCTTCACGATGGACAGAATCTTTTCGACCCGGCCACGGCGTTTGCCGGCAACGACTGGGGCCTGGACGAACTTGCGGAGAACCTGATCTCCTCAGGTCAGATTGAACCGATCATCATTGTCGGCATCTACAACACTGGGCCGGCGCGCATGGCTGAATACACGCACGTCCGCGATCGGCGCGGGCGCGGAGGGCGTGCGAAAAAATACGCAAAGCTGATTCTCGAGGATTTGAAGCCGTTCATCGATAGCGAGTACAGGACGCTCGCCGGCGTCAGCAACACCGCACTCGGCGGCTCGTCGCTGGGCGGATTGGTAACACTGTATCTCGGTCTTCATTACCCGGATGTGTTCGGCAAGCTCATCGTTATGTCGCCTTCGGTCTGGTGGGCCAATCGCGCCATCCTGCGTGAGGTTCGCAAACTGAAGCACAAGCTTCCGCAGAAGATTTGGCTGGACATCGGCACGTGCGAAGGCACGAATCCGGAGCACTGTGTGCAAGATGCGCGCATGTTGCGCGATGCCCTCATCGAAAAGGGATGGCAGCCCGATCACGACTTGAGGTTTCTTGAGGATGAAGGCGCCGGCCACAACGAGAAAGCCTGGGGCCATCGCGTGGCTGAAGCCTTGAAGTTTTTGTTCCCGCCGAAGGCCTAAGAGAACTTCTCACGGCCAGATTTCGTTAGCATTGTAGAAACCTCTATGGCTTTCTGCACGAATTGCGGAACTCAGTTGGCGGACAACGCCAAATTTTGTCTCAACTGCGGCGCGGCTGCTTCGGGTGCGAGCGGGGCCACTTATTATCCGCCTGCTCCGCCCGTGGAACCTCTTCGCTATGACATCGAAGGGCACAATCTGCAGATCGCCCGGGTGCACCTGGGAGGGAATCAGGAGATCTACGCAGAAGCCGGCAAGATGATCTACAAGTCGGCCAACGTGGATTGGACGACGCGCATGACCGGGCAGTCGTTGGGCGATAAGATCCTGGGCGCGATCAAGCGCAAGCTGATGGGCGAATCGTTATTCTTCACCTACTTTCGCTCGAACGGCGCGGGCGAGGTGGGTTTCGCCGGCCATTATCCGGGGAAGATTCAGGTGTTCGAGTTGGCGGCGGGACAGACCATCATGGTGCAGCGCGACGGTTTCCTGTTCGCGCAGAGTACGGTGCAGTTGGACATCGCGCTGGTGAGAAAGTTGGGCGCGGGACTTCTGGGCGGGGAAGGATTCATCCTACAGAAGCTGACCGGGCCTGGCGCAGTGTTCGTTCATGCCGGCGGCGATCATGTAGAGTTCACGCTTGGGCCAGGCGAGACGCTGCAGGTGCAGACGGGTCACCTGGTGGCGTTTGAGCCGACTGTGAATTACGACATCCAATTGGTAGGCAGCATTCGAACCGCAATCTTCGGCGGCGAGGGCCTGTTCCTGACCACGCTGACAGGTCCGGGCCGAGTGATCCTGCAGAGCATGACGCTGGAGCGCCTGCGTCACGAACTCGCGCCCGCAGAGCATCGCGGCGCCGGTGCGGAGCAGAATCCGCTGGGTGCGGTTGCGAGTGGGAACTGGGGCAGCTTCTTCTCGTCAGATGACTAACACCCGCGTGCAAAAATGATGGTTCGTGGAGTCAAACGGCCTTGTACAGCTTGAATTTGCAGGCGCTCAGCCGCGCTTACCAATTTGGCTGCGGAAACCTCAGACCAACTTTGAAGCAGTTCACGCGCTGAAAACAGAGCTGCGGCAGCGTCGTTTGCACACCGTATGCGAATCGGCACGGTGCCCCAACATCCATGAATGTTTCAACCGCGGCGCGGCCACGTTCATGATTCTGGGCAACCTCTGTACACGCGGCTGCGGGTTCTGTTCGGTACCGAAAGGGTCGCCATCGAAAAAAGAGTTCTTCCTCGACGATGAGGAGCCGTTTCATGTGGCCGATATGGCGGCGCAGATGCGCTTGAAATACGTGGTGATCACTTCGGTGAACCGCGACGATCTGCCTGATGGCGGCTCACATCATTTCGCCGAAACAGTTCGCCAGGTGCGCCGTGCCCTGCCGAACGCGCGCGTGGAAGTGCTGACACCCGATTTCTGCGGCGATATGGAGGCTGTCGCTCGCGTGCTGGATGCCGCGCCCCACGTCTTCAACCACAACATGGAGACCGTGCGCGGGCTCTATCGCCGTGTGCGGCCGCAGGCGAACTACCGGCAATCGCTTGACGTGCTTCAGTTCGCGAAAAAGCATCGTCCGGAGGCGATGACGAAGTCGGGGCTGATGGTGGGACTCGGCGAATCGGCCGCCGAAGTGGAAGAACTCCTGCGCGACGTGCAGGCAGCGAATGTGGATGTGGCGACGATTGGGCAGTACCTGCAGCCGACGCGCCGCAATCTGCGCGTTGCCGAGTACGTGACGCCCGAGCAGTTCGAGCACTATCGCGACTACGGGCTGTCGGTGGGATTCAAGATGGTCTTCAGCGGACCTTTCGTCCGCAGTTCGTACATGGCTGACCTGGTCAACGAGGAAGCCGGCCAGGCCGATGCCTAGCCATTATCGACAGATAGTCATCAATACGCTTCTATCGCTTGCGACAGCTTTTCTGCTGCTCGCGATCTTTCCGAAATTCGATTATCGTTTCTTGGCGCCCATAGCGCTGACGCCGTTGCTGATTGCACTGGCGCGGACAGGCGATGGCTGGCAGCGCTTCGTATACGGCTGGGCCGCGGGCATTTTCTACTGGTTTTTTCTCTGTACCTGGATCCAGTTCGTGCTGGAAGCGCACGGTGGCATGGGCGTGGCAGGCTCGTGGGCATCCTTTCTGCTCTTCAGCATTCTGAAAGGGCTGCATCTGGGTGTGTTTGCGTTGCTGGCAGGACCACTGATGAGGCGCCCCTATGCAGTGCCTGCGGTCGCGGCGCTGTGGACTGGCCTCGAACGAACGCACGCGACGTTCGGGTTTGCGTGGCTGGATTTGGGCAACGCCGGAATCAGCATGTCGGTTCCTTTACGCGTCGCCCCGTTGGTGGGAGTCTATGGAGTTTCATTCATCTTCGCGATGCTCGGAACCGCTCTGGCCTGCGTCGTGCTACGGCAGCCGCGTACGCGATTGCTTCCCCTGCTGGCGCTCCTTTTGTTGCTTGCGCTGCCGCGCATTCCGGAAAATATCCCTGTTACACGGGAAGCGCTGGTGGTGCAGCCCAACATTGATCCGGACCTGCAATGGACAACTGAACTGCAGGACAAAACCGAGCAACAATTGTGGCTCGTCTCCAATGCCTTTCGAAGCAAGTTCGTCATTTGGCCCGAACTGCCCGCGCCGCTCTACTACTACGACGATCCGGATTTCCGTCGCGCGGCTACCGATATCGCGATGCGCCACGGCGATTTCCTTTTCGGCACGGTCGCCTACACCGGCGAGCATCAGCCTCTGAATTCTGCCGTGCTGATTGGACCGAATGGCGCTGTAGCAGGCCGCTACGACAAGATTGACCTCGTGCCATTCGGCGAATTCGTGCCGCGCGTGTTCTGGTTCGTCAATCGCATCACGCAGGAAGCGGGCGACTTCGTGCCTGGGCACGATATCAACGTGCTCTCGGCACAGGGCGATCGCCTCGGCGTGTTCATCTGCTACGAATCAGCGTTTCCGGACTTGGTGCGCCAGTTCAGCAAGAAAGGCGCGAACGTGCTGGTGAATCTTTCGAACGATGCGTACTTCGGCCATTCCGAAGCGCACGAACAGCACTTCCTGATCGCGCGAATGCGAGCGGTCGAAAACCGCCGATACCTGATTCGCTCAACGAATGATGGCATCACGGCGGTGATCAGTCCGTCCGGCCAGATCGCGCAACGCTTGCCGATGTACAAGGAAGTCGCCGCGCCGATGAAGTATGGCGTTGTCAACGAGACCACCTTCTACGCGCGTCATGGCGACTGGTTCGCGTGGAGCTGTCTGGCGATCGGCCTCGGTTTTAGCGTGTACGAAATGCGCCGCCAGCAGCAGGCTTAATCCGCCCATCCCTATGGACTTCTGCCCTTTTATACTGGGGAACGATGCCAATCAAAGATATTGAACGTCCGCTCGGGTTCAACACACGCGCTTTGCACGCGGGCTATGATCCGGACCCGACAACCCATGCGCGGGCGGTTCCGATCTACCAGACCACTTCGTTCACGTTCGACGATTCGGATCATGCTGCGCGCCTTTTCGCATTGCAGGAGTTCGGCAACATCTACTCGCGTATCATGAACCCCACGACGGGTGTTCTTGAGACGCGCGTGGCTTCGCTCGAAAACGGTGTTGCAGCGCTCGCGCTTTCGAGCGGACAAGCAGCACAGTTCCTGGCACTTTCGACGATTGCCGTGCCCGGGGATCAGATTATCTCGGCGACCACGCTGTACGGCGGAACGTTCTCGCAGTTCGATATCACCATGCGGCGGATGGGCTACGATTTCGTGTTCGTAGAACCGGACGATCCGGAGAACTTCCGCAAAGCGATTACGCCGAAAACGAAGGCGATCTATGGCGAGACGATCAGCAATCCTCGGAGCAACGTGCTCGATATCGAAGCAGTTGCGAAAATTGCGCACGAGAATAGCATTCCGCTGGTCATCGACAACACGTTTGCGACCCCGTACGTGACGCGGCCGATTGATTACGGCGCCGACGTTGTAGTCCACTCTCTGACGAAGTTCATGGGCGGCCATGGAACCTCAATCGGCGGGGCTATCGTCGATAGCGGAAAGTTTCCCTGGAACAATGGCAAGTTCCCGCATTTCACTGAACCATCCCCGGCGTATCACGGAATGAAGTTCTGGGACACCTTCGGCAATATCAGCTTCATCATCAAGGCGCGCGTAGAGGGCCTGCGCGACATCGGGCCCTGTATTAGTCCGTTCAACTCGTTTCTCTTTATTCAGGGAATTGAGACGCTCGGGATGCGTATGGACCGGCATCTTGCGAATGCGCTGTCGGTCGCACAGTACCTGGAAAAGCATTCGAAAGTGGATTGGGTGAAGTACGCCTCGCTGGCATCAAGCCAGTACATCGAACTCGCGCGCAAGTACACGCCGAAAGGTGCCGGCGCAGTGTTTTCGTTCGGCATAAAGGGCGGGATGGAAGCGGGCAAGAAGTTCATCGATAAGCTGAAGATCTTCTCACATCTGGCGAATGTTGGCGATGTGCGCAGCTTGGTTATTCACCCCGCTTCGACAACGCACCAGCAACTCGGGATGGCAGAGCAGGAAGCTGCGGGCGTGACGCCGGAACTTGTGCGTCTATCGATCGGATTGGAAGATGTCGAGGATCTGATCTGGGATCTCGATCAGGCGTTCGCGTGTTGTTAGCTTCGTGACCTAAACGGTCACCCAGCCTTGCTTAGCGGCACTTTCCGCGACTTTCTCCAGCAGCACCATGCCGTGCAGCCCGTCTTCGAACGTCGGGTAATCGATAGGGGTGGCCGGATTGGCTATCTTCGCGTAGAAGCGCTTGAAGAGTTGCTTGTGCGAATCGTCATAGCCTTCGCTGTGGCCGCCCGGCAGATCGGCGAATTTCGCGGCCTCGGGGTAGAAGAGCGAGCCGTCTTTGATGATGATCTGGTTCGGTTCGTTGCGATGCCCGATCCATAGCGTGTCCGGCTGTTCCTGATTCCAGGCGAGACCGGCCTTTGTGCCAAAAATCTCAAACGTGAAGCGGTTCTTGCATCCGGCCGACATCTGGCTGACGGTGAATGCGCCGCGAGTCCGGTCACCCAGGCGAAGCATGACCATGCCGAAATCTTCCGTGTCGATCGGGAACGTGTCGTATTCACCCTGAACGCCCTTTTTGCCGGAAAAAGTCTCGACGGAGCCCTTCGGCCGCTTTCTTTCTGTGTGAAACGTCGTCAAGTCGGCACAAAGGGCAGAGATGGACTGACCGGTCAGGTGCTGGATCATGTCCATCCAGTGCGAACCGATGTCGCCCATGACGCGCAGCTTGCCGTTTTCCTTTGAATCGAGGCGCCAGTTCCAGTCTGTGTCGTACAGCAGCCAATCCTGCGAATAGGTGCCCTGCACGATCAGGACATCGCCGATGTCGCCGTGCTTGATCATCTGGCGGATTTGTTGCACGCAGGGATAGTAGCGGAGATTGTGCTGGACGGCATTGACCGCTTTTTTGGCCGCTGCCGCGTCGACGAGTTTCTTCGCTTCCTCGACATTCATCGTCATCGGCTTTTCACAGAGAACAGCCTTGCCCGCTTTGATGGCAGCGAGAGACATTGGAAAGTGATCGACGTTGGGCGTACAGACGTGGACTGCTTCTATATCGTTGTTGTCTAAAACGTCTTGCAGATTCGTTGTTTCAAACGGAATCAGAAAGTTCTCTGCAAAGGTCCGCGCTGTCTCGGGACGGCTGCCGACAACGGCGGCGATCTCTACATTGCCCAACCGGCGCACATTTTCCGCATGAACCTTCCCCATGAAACCGGTGCCGATGATTGCAGTCTTGATTTTTCGCATTTTGTTGTATCTCAAAACACTCTACAACTAAACGGGACATATATACACCGGTCGAGGTTATGGATGTATAAATGTCACTCGACGCTGAGGACTAGTGGAGATTCCAGGAATAGGTTTTTTCGTTGGGGCGAGTGGAAATTTTTTACCCGAGTTGACGCGCGAAAGCCCGATGAGGTCGCTAGAAGTGCCTTGGGTGCAATGCCAAGCGCGAGGCAACTTTCGGTACGTGGCGTGCATCCGACTTCTTAGCGGGGTTTTTCAATGCCTGAAGTGAGAACAACAACAGCGGCGATAACAATTCGAATTGAACCTGCGAAGGGCTGGACGTCAAGTCTTTTGCAGGCAGTTGCCATGGGAACGCGGACAATCGGGGCCTGGGCGACCGACACTGCACAACAATTTGGCGCCTTGTTAGCGGCGCTTATGGGTCCTGCGGTTTTTTCATCCTATGTTTTTGCGGTTTGGAGCTTAGCCGACAATCTCGGGCAGACAGACACGTTTGTGTTCCACAACGGCCCGCTATCCAACTGGTTAATCTGGCTTGGATTCGCTATCCTCATGAACGTCGCTGCTACTATTTTGCGGCGGCATACGCACGCCGAAGAAGTCTAATCGGTTTCTTCACGCTTCTCTACCCTCGAAATTGCTCAGGCCAACCTCCTCGGCGCGGAAATCCCTCTGAAAATTAAAAGTTTCTGATATTCTCTAAATCAGGACTTCACTCTCTCCGATGTCTTTCAGTTCGCGTCCCTACGTGAATCGGTATGTCCCTTCGAACCGGTTTCCGACGGGTCTCAAGTGGCTGCTGATCGCGAACTGCGGGATTTTTCTGGCTTGGTTCTTACTTCGGGCCAGTAGCATCGCGCAGATTTTCGACAACCTGAAACTGGTGCCTGCACAGGTGGTGCAGACCTTTGCGGTGTGGCAGCCGATTACGTACATGTTCATGCATGCCTCCGTGTGGCATCTGCTGTGGAACATGCTGGCGCTGTGGATGTTTGGCGCCGAGATGGAGCGGCTGTGGGGTACCCCCAAGTTCCTGAGGTTTTATCTCATCTGCGGCGTCTGCGCCGCCTTGACGGTGATCATCGCAGCGTACCTTTTCGGCGGCACGGATGTTGCAACCGAAGGCTCGTCTGGAGCCGTCTTAGGGATCTTAGCCGGCTATGCAGTGATGTTTCCCGATCAGACGATTTTGTTTGGCTTCTTGTTCCCCATGAAGTCGAAGTACTTCGTGATGATTATCGCGGCGATTGTGCTATTACAGTCGTATTCCTCGACAGTGCAATCGAAGGGGCAAGGCGTTGCGGTTTTGGCGCATCTCGGCGGCATGCTCACCGGGTATCTGATGCTGAGGGGCAAGCGGCTGAGATTGCAGATCCGGCAGCCTATTGTGGCAACTTACCGTGAATGGAAGCTCCAGCGGGCCAAGAAGAAGTTTGAGGTGTATTTGAGAAGCCGCGATTCGCGAGGCGACCGTCACATGCGCGGCGACCGTGACACGCGGGATGATTCCAGAAAAGATGACCGCTGGGTACATTGAAGTACCAGAGCGGCCTTTCAAGGTTGGCAATGAAACATCGTAGTATTTCGGCCGGCATTGCCGGTCTGGCGCTCGTATCCGCGCTCATCGCTTTTGTTCCTCGCTCCAGCGCGCAGGAGACCCCGCAGGCGCCGCAGAGCCCAGACTCTGTCGCAAAGCCCAAGAAACCGCAGACGGACACGACGCCGCCCGCCGAACAGGCGCCGATCCCTTCGGAATATAAGCGCTCGAAGACGCCGCCTGCCGATACTCCTACGTTCAAATCGAACGCAACCACCGTGAACGTGGATGTCTCGGTGTTAGACGACCACAAGAACTTCATCCCAGGCCTACAGCGCGAAAAGTTCAGAGTCCTAGAGGATGGCGTTCCGCAGCAGATATCGCAGTTCGGAATAAGCGAGGCGCCGATCACGATTTGCATGCTGATCGAGTTCAGCGGACGCTTTCAACAGTTCTGGAGCCAAGGCTGGTACGAGACTTTGCAGGCGTCGTACGGATTTCTTTCGACGCTGAAGCCGGACGACAATGTGGCGGTAGTCGAGTACGATTTGCGGCCTACAATCCTTTCTGACTTTTCGCCGGACAAGCGAAAAGCGGAACAGGCTCTCGGTATGCTCAGAATCCCAGGATTCAGCGAGTCGAATGTCTTTGACGCGTTGACCGATATGGCCGATCGCATGTCGGGGATCGAAGGACGGAAAGCGATTCTTCTGATGGGAACCGGCCTGGACACGTTCAGCAAGATTACTTTCGACACGGCGCGCAAATCGTTGCAGGAATCAGGCGTGCCGATCTACACGATCAGCCTTCTGCAGATCGCTCGCATAATGGCTGAGGCAAATGGAATGGGCCCGATGCAGGAAATGAGTTTCCTGCAGGCCGATAACGAGATGCGGACATTTGCAAAGGAAACAGGCGGCTTATCGTTTTTCCCGAGATTCGTTGCCGAGTATCCGTCGGTATTCCAGCAAATCGAGTTCGCTCTTCGCAATCAATACTCGCTTGCTTATCACCCCACGAACATTGCCAAAGACGGGAAATTCCGGCATATCAAAGTGGAACTGGTGAATCCCGAAACAAATGAGCCGCTTCGCATGCAAAATCAAAAGGGCAAGGCGATTAAGTATGAGATTCTGGCGAAAGCGGGCTATAAAGCTCCTCGCGAAGTGGAGTAGCAGTCTTACAAGCGACCTGAAAAGAGCTGGCTGCGGACTGGAGCGGCTGTCAAGAACTCAATCTCATCTGGTTTGAGATCGATAGCGCCTCGTTGACACTTCTGTTATGCTTTGTTACTTTCATGTGTCTCGATGCCATCAGTTCCTGCTGGACGCATTTCGAAATCAGTCAACATCCTTCTCGTAGATGATAATGCTTACGGGGTTGAAGCGCGTCGTTCGCTTCTCGAGGAATTAGGCTACACAGTTCTCTCTGCCCATTGCGGCCTGGACGCGCTGAAAAAAACCGAAGAGTGCAATTTTGACCTCGTGATTACCGATTTCAAAATGCAACCAATGGACGGATTGGAACTCATTGCGAAATTGCGCGATCAGAATTTCACGAATCCGATTATTCTGCTCACTGGCTTCGCCGAGAGCCTGGGGCTGAATTCCGATGTCACCGGAGCAAACGTGGTGATTCAGAAAAGCTCGCAAGAAGTGCCAAATCTCATCCGGCACACAAAGCGTTTGCTGGCGCCTCGAAAGCCGCCACGATCACAGGGGCCGAACCGCGGCAGTTCGCGTTCACGGGCAGGCTCTTAGACAACTCCCCTATATTGGGGAGAATGATTGGTTATCCAATTCGGGGTGTTGTGATGATGTTGGCGGCCAGTGTGGCCCTAACATTACCAGCATTTTCGCAACGTGCGGCAAAGATCCCTACTACTGCTAAGTCAGGCGCCGGGGCTAAGGCGAGCGGGTCTAAATCTAGCACCTCAGGAACACCCGCGCTGTTGCGCTCCCTGTCGCTGCATGACCGCATCGCACAGCTATTCGTGGTTCGCGGTTATGGCGATTACCCACCTTCCGACGATACCGAGTACGAACGGTTCATCCGCTGGATTCGACAAGACCACGTAGGCGGCTTCATCATTGCCGGGCACATCCGCGACGGGAACGTGATCCCCGCTCAGCCATTTGAATTGGCAGCGTTCGTGAATCACATGCAGCGTGTCTCCAAGTTGCCGTTGCTAGTGGCGTCCGATTTCGAACGTGGCGCATCCATGCGTGTAGCCGAGACCGCGCGATTCCCTTACATGATGGCTTTCGGAGCCGCGCATGATCTGAGTGCAACGCGAGAGTTAGGAGCGGCGACGGCCCGCGAGGCTCGCGCCATGGGCGTGAATTGGGTGTTCGCGCCGGATGCAGACGTCAACAACAATCCCGATAACCCGATAATTAACACACGTTCGTTTGGCGAAGATCCGCAGGCAGTGGCGCAAAACGTGGGTGCATTCATCGACGGCGCGCATTCAGCGGCCGCTGATTACGTGTTGGTGACGGCAAAGCATTTTCCGGGACACGGTGATACTGCGGAAGACAGCCATATGCAACTAGCGCAACTGAATCAGACGAAAGAGCGTATTGAATCTCTGGAACTGGTTCCCTTTCGCGCCGCGATCGAGCATGGGGTCGATTCCGTCATGACAGCGCATATGTCGGTGCCGGCTTTCGAACCGGCGGCGATCCCGGCGACGGTTTCTTCGCATATTCTGACTGGACTTCTGCGCGACGAACTTGCGTTCAAAGGGCTGATTGTGACCGACGCTCTCGAAATGCAAGGAATTTCTTCCTTGTACACACAGGGCGAGGCAGCGGTGCGAGCTATTGAAGCAGGCGCGGATGTTCTGCTGATGCCGACGGACCCCGGCGCTTGCATTCGTGCCATTGAGGCGGCAGTGAAGAGCCGAAGATTGAGCACAGCTCGCATAAACGCAAGCGCTGCGAGAGTGATCATGGCGAAGCAGCGACTGGGGCTCATGCGCAAGCGCACTGTCGATCTCGAGGCATTGAGCAACCAGATCAAGGAGCCGCGGCTGGACGCGTTGGCAGATCTAGTGGCGGAAAAGGCGTTCACCCTGGTGAAGGACGACAAGCACCTATTTCCCATGCCTCAGGCGAACGGTTCCTGCCTTATTGTCATGACGGACGGTCAGTTCTCGCGGCGTGGGGAAACGATTTTTCATGAGCTGAACACTTATCCGTTGAACGCGGCCGCTGACCAGGTGAAGGTTTACCTGACAAATTCCGCCATGCCCGCGGAGCTTTTAAACGCGATTGCGGCGCAGACGGCGCAGTGTAAGCAGATTTATGTCGCCGCGTTTGTGACAGTAGCGGCGAACCGCGGAGACGTTGCGCTGCAGGGCGGCCTTGCGCCGTTTCTCAACACTCTGACGGATGGACCGGCGCCAGTGGCCCTGATATCACTGGGTAATCCATATCTTCTTCGTACATTCCCCAAAGTAGCGGCTTACGCGGCCACTTTCAGCAGCGCCGAAAGTTCAGAGCTCGCGACCGCGCGCGCCATGCTGGGTGAGATCGCGATTACCGGCAGATTGCCGGTGTCGATCCCAGGGTTCGCGAAGATGGGCGACGGGCTTGATGTATCAGCGAAATCAGCAGCCGCATCTAAGTCGACAGCGGCATCTAATATGGCGCGATGATAAACATCACCTGGCTCGGCCACGCAACTTTCGAGATTCGTTTCAAAGGAGGAGAAGTCCTCGTTTTAGATCCATGGCTGGAGGGGAATCCAAAGCATCCGGCCGATCACAAAATTGAGCGTGTGGATGCAATCGCCATCTCACACGCGCATTTCGATCACACGAACGACGTTGTGCCGCTGGCGAAGAAATTCAATCCGACGGTTATTGCCATTTTCGAGACGGCGTCCTGGTTCGAGAAGAAAGGCGTCAAGAACGCGGTTGGCATTAACAAAGGCGGCACCGTCAACCTTGGCTACGTGAAGCTCTCGATGACACATGCGCTGCATAGCTGTTCCATCAAGGACGGTGATAATGCGCTTTATGGCGGAGAAGCCGCAGGATACATTCTGACGTTGGAGGATGGGCGGGTGGCTTATTTTGCGGGCGACACGGCGCTGTTCGGCGATATGAAGCTGATCGGCGAGTTCTATCAGCCTCAGCTTGCATTCCTGCCGATTGGAGACCACTATACGATGGACCCGCATCAAGCCGCTCACGCGGCGCGCATGCTGGGCGTGAAGCAGGTCATTCCGATGCATTACGGAACTTTTCCAGCGTTGACGGGGCGGCCGGAAGATCTGGCTCAAAAGCTGCAGAAAGACGGGATCCAGGTGTTGACGCTGGAACCGGGGCAGCCGATCGACTGGTAGCCTCAGTACTTCTGAACGATTACCTCGCGGAATCCTGTCCGCCGAAGCGCATCACGCGTGGTGGACAGATCGCCGGCATCCCGAAGCGGTCCGATGATAACGCGATAGATCGTCGGATTACCCGGTTTCGGGACAGCGTGAGCAGAGAAACCTTTGGCGTGCAGAACTTCCGCCACGCCGAGCGCTTCGTCCCGGCCCACAGCAGCCACCTGAAGAAACTGCTGGCCAGGCAGCGGGGTGAAGGAGGACGACGCTCTCGTCGAGGCAGAAGTTGGCGGCGGAAGAGCGGCGGGCGGCGCGGTTGCCGGCTTCGGTTTCTTGGCTTTGGGTGTGCCGAGCGGCGGTTCAGACGATTGGGGCTCGGGCTGAGTGGCCTCCGTCGGGTCAGGGGGAGTCGATGTGTCGCTTGCCAGCGTGTGGGTCTCTCCGCCCTTGGCGCTTCCTGTAGCTGTGCCTGTGGATGTCGATGTCTCCTGGGATGTCGCCGTGTCCTGAGCAGGACCGGTAACCGCAATTTTGTTTCCGGGGGCGGCTTTGCCCACCATGTAACCACCGTAGAAGGCGACGCCAAGCAGGACGGCGACTACAAAGAAGATTCCGAGCAGTTGTTTATTGCCCAACAGGATCTCGGTCTCGTTATCTTCAGTTCGCAACATTTATAACTGAAATTGTACTGAAAAAAAGACGGTTCAAGAAGAAAGAACGACGCGTTACTCTACGTAATAGTCATGAGCAATTCCACCCGATTACGCCGTACTGTGGCAGTGGGAGCCGCAGCGACGATGATCACGTTGTTTCTTGCCAGGCAACGACATAGCGTGCACGCGGCCGGTTCGCCGCAAATCAATGTGTTGCCGGGCATGCCGTCAGTTACCGACGCCAAAAATTTATACTCGAACGCCGGCGCGGGCATGCTGAGTTCAACTGTACGGGATTTTCCGGCGCGCGTCTACGTCCCGAATTCAAAGGGCGACACGGTGGATATCATCGATCCGCAAACATACAAGATCATTGGTCATTTCGCTTTGCCGAAACACACGAATGGGTTGCTGGAGCCGCAGCATGTGGTGCCGTCCTGGGACCTGAAGAAGCTTTGGGTCGCCCAGGATCTTGGCGATCAGCTTACCGAGATCGATCCGTCGACGGGACGCGAGGGCCAGACCATCCATGTAGATGACCCCTACAACATGTACTACACGCCCGACGGGAAGTACGCGATTGTCATGGCAGAGCGAGAGAAACGCATGGATTTCCGCGATGCACAAACCATGCAAGTGGTAAATCGAGTGCCGGTGGATTGCCGCGGCGTCAACCATGCAGACTTTTCGATCGACGGCCGGTACATGATTGCGACCTGTGAATTCTCGAGCGAACTCATCAAGGTGGATGTCGCAGCGCAGAAGGTTCTGGCGCACCTGCCGTTGACTCCGAAAGGAATGCCGCAGGATTGCCGCATTGCGCCCGATGGGAAGTTGTTCTACGTGGCGGATATGGAAGCGAACGGCCTGCATGTGATCGATGGAGACAGGTTCAAGCAGGTTGGTTTCATTCCGACGGGCAAAGGCACACACGGGTTATATTTCAGCCGGGACGCGAAGGTGCTTTATATTTCGAATCGTGGTGAAGGTTCGGTGTCAGTAATGAATCTGGCTGATCAGAAAATCCTCGCTAAGTGGAAGATTCCGGGCCGCGGCAGTCCCGACATGGGCGGTGTTTCCGCCGACGGCAAGTCGCTTTGGTTGAGCGGGCGCTACAACGATGAGGTGTATGTGTTCGACACGTCTGACGGCCACTTGAAGGCGCGCATCAAAGTGGGAGCCCAGCCACACGGGCTTTGCGTGTATCCGCAACCAGGCAGATACTCGCTCGGACACACCGGCAACATGCGATAAGCGGGCAGTACAGAAGTGGCAGAGGCAGTTCCTGAACCGTGGCTGCGGGGGCCGCTGGTCGATATTCACCCGCTTTTGCAGCCGGTGTTCTTCAGCTTCGCGCAGGTGCGTGAAGATCTAAAAACACATGCAGCAGGGTTGGACGCGAGCCAGGTGTGGTGTCGTCTCGCAGGCGTATCTTTGGGTTTCCATCTGAAACATCTGGCGGGAAGCGTGGATCGGTTGACCACGTATCTGATGGGAGATCAACTCAGCGACGAGCAACAGCAAGCGTTGCGCGCCGAATCGGCAGGCAACGAAGATGCGAATGCGTTGCTGGCGGCAGTTGATGATTCGTTGCACCGGTCCGAGAAGCGATTGCGCGCACTGAATCCGGGAGACATCTATGCTGCGCGTTTCGTTGGGCGGAAGCGGCTTCCCACGACCGTCATCGGTCTGCTGGTGCATCTGAGCGAGCACACACAAAGACATTTAGGACAGGCGATTACTACGGCCAAATTGTTGCGGGACGCAGCGGGCTGATGGCTGGCTTTGCGCAACTCGTCAGGAGAAACCGGAACTACCGTTACACCTGGTTCGGCCAGATTGTCAGTGAGGTCGGCGATCATTTCAACAACGTGGCCGTGTTGAGCCTTGCGATTCAGAAGACGCACAGCGGCGGAGTTATTGCAGCGCTGATGTTATCGCGTGCGATCCCGGCGGTGCTGATTGGGCCGTTTGCGGGCGTACTGCTGGATCGATTTGACCGACGGCAGATCATGATCGCGAGCGATCTGATTCGCGGCGCAATCGCACTGGGCTTTATTCTATGTCTCACGACTGACCAGGTCTGGCCGTTGTATGCGTTGAGCGCGCTGCTCATGCTCGCGTCGCCTTTTTTCACTAGCGGGCGTTCGTCGATTCTGCCGTCGATTGCCACTGAAGAGGAACTGCATACTGCGAACTCGCTGACGCAAACAACCGGCTGGATGACGCTGGCGGTGGGCGCCTATTTCGCCGGCGTGATGGTGGCGAGTTTCGGCTACAAACTCGCGTTCGCGTTCAACTCCATCTCGTTTTTCTTCTCTGCCTTCTGTATCGGGAATTTGCGCTCGGTGCACGGGCATTTTCGCGCGAATCGACAGGCGCTGGATGAGACCAAGATCGCCAGGCCGTGGCATGAATATCGCGAGGGTTTGAGCTACATGGTGAAGTCGCCGCTCATCCTGGGAATTGGGCTGATTGCGGTAGGTTGGGCGAGCGGTGGAGGAGCAGCACAGGTACTATTCACGCTGTTCAGCGAATTGGTGTTCAAGCGCGGCGCATCGGGTTTAGGGCAGCTATGGGGCACAGCGGGAGTGGGTTTGTTGATCGGTGGTGTTCTGGGGAATTACCTGGGCAAACGGATTGGCTTTGAATCGTATAAGCGCACCGTGTTTTTCTGCTACCTGTTGCATGGTGGCGCGTATATCGTCTTCAGCCAGATGACCCATTGGGGATGGGCGCTGTTCTTTATGGGTATGTCGCGAGCGGCGGTAGCTGTGAGTTCGGTGCTGAACTGGTCGAACCTGTTGCGGCATGTGGAGGATCGCTTCCGGGGCCGAGTGTTCGCGACGATTGAAACGATGAACTGGTCGACAATGATGTTGTCAATGATGGGCGCGGGCACCGCATCACAGTACTTCAGCGTGCGGGCAATCGGTGCGATCTCTGGATTGCTCAGTTCCTCAACTGCGATTTTTTGGGGCTGGGCCAACTGGACCGGACGATTGCCGGAGCCGGAGCTTGCGCCGGAGAATGCCGAGGTGGAAGTTCACGGCGATCCCGTGGCCTAGGGGCGAGTAGAGCTTTAGAGCAGACTAATGGTCTTGATCGTCAAAGTGTTGCCGTTTAAGTCGCCGGAGATTACAACTTTGAGATTGTCTTTGTCGGGCGAGTCGGACAGGATCTGCATCACGCGATCATTGTCCTGCGGGTCGATTTTGTAAAACTTCTTATCTTCGGTGATCAGGCCGTAGGCGGAGCGGTGAAAATCCTTCTGCAGCGAGCAACTGCGATCCTGCTTGAGCACTTTCTGGCGGCCATTGCGCACCATGTTCTCGGTGCAGTTCCAGTCCGTTACGATGCCTTGTAATTCCACCGCAGAGGCAAGCGCGGTCAGGCAAAGCCCCAGCAACAGCAACATGCATAGGCGGCGCACGCTAGGTAGACGCCGAAACGGGCGGGTTAGTGGCAAAATAATTAGGAACTTTACTATCTGATGCGAATCCAAGGATTGTGCTGGAGGACCGCCGTGAGGCTTTTTATCACGACCGCGTAAGTCAAGCAGGGCCGCGATATCCGGGCTTTGACTATCTGTCCACGCGGATCAGCCTTGACCTGCTCTATACCTACGACGTCTTTCATCAGATCTCGGGTCGTTATATGGCAGATTATGGGCTGTCGAAGTCGAGCCTGAACATTTTGATGTTGCTGCGGCATGGGCCTGAAGGGGGCATGCAGCTTCATGACTTGGGCGAATTACTTCTGGTAAGCCGCGCCAACATCACCGGCCTGATTGACTCTTTGCAGGAAAAGGGTTGGGTAGAACGCGTGGTAGATTCGGCTGACCGTCGCGTGCGCTACGCGCGGATTACGCCGAAAGCAGAGGATCTGCTGGACAAATTTATGCCAGTGCACTACGACCATATAAAGGTACTGATGCAGGATTTAACCGCAGAAGAGAAGCAGACTTTATCCGCGCTTTTGCAGAAAGCAAGGCGCAGTATGACGAGACACAGTAAGGGCCCGGCTTTCTGTTGTAAGGGCTAGAAATGCATGAGGACAACACTTCATGGCGGATGAGCAGCAACAAAATCAACAGCAAGAGGGTTCACCACAGAATCAACAACAGCAGGGTGCGCCGCAGGAGTCGCAGGACAGCGAGCAGCGAAAACCCACAAACAGGCGTCGCAAGCGCACCGTTAGGTTCGTGTTGCTTGCGATCCTCATCTTAGCGATCATCATCGGCATTCCGATTTACGCGTACTATTCGGTACGGGAATCCACTGACGATGCGCAGATAGATGGGCACCTGGTACCCGTGAGTGCGCGCATTGTGGGAACCGTTCTGGAAGTGCTAGTGAATGACAATCAGCCGGTGCGAGCGGGACAGGATCTGGTGAAACTAGATGCGGCCGATTACCAGGTTGCGTATGCGCAGGCGCAGGCACAACTAGCGACATCGGAAGCGAACACTTCCGAATCGCAGGAAAATGTGCCGCTGACTACGATCAACACAACCAGCCAGATCAGTACAACCATGACGCAGGTACAAGAGGCGCAAGCAGCGGTGAACTCGGCGCAGCAAGGAGTGCAGGCGGCGCTAGCGAGAGTAAACTCGGCGAAGGCCACGTTGGATCAGCGCCAGGCGAACTACGTCAAGGCACAGAAGGATCTGGCGAGATACCAGGATCTGGTGCAGAAGGACGAGATCTCGAAGCAAGATTATGATGCGGCTGTGGCAAACGCGGCGGCGAACGCGGCGCAGGTGGATACGGCAAAGGCTGACATCGTCAATGCGCAGCATAACTACGATCAGGCGCAGGCACAGTTAGGTGAGGCGCGCGCGCGACTGGCGACCACGCAAGTGCAACAGCGGCAAAGCGAGCAGGTGCGGGCCAGGCAACAGGCTGTCTCCCAAGCGCGGTACAAACAGGCGCAGGCAACGGTAAAGCAGCGACAGGCTGATGTGCAGCAAGCGCAACTCAACCTTGGCTATACCACGATCAAAGCGCCGGTGGACGGCGTCGTTAGCCGCAAAACCGCAGAACCGGGAATGCAGGTCTCACCCGGGCAGCAGATCATGTCGCTGGTTCCTTTGGACGACGTTTGGGTGACCGCCAATTTCAAAGAGACGCAACTCAAGAACATGCGGGTTGGGCAGAAAGTGGAAATTGAGACGGACACTTACGGCGGTCGCAAGTACCGTGGCCACATCGATAGTATCGCCGCTGCTTCTGGAGCAAAGTTCAGCCTTTTGCCCCCGGAAAACGCGACCGGAAACTACGTCAAGGTTGTGCAGCGCGTGCCGGTGAAGATCATACTCGAACCAGGCGAAGACCGCGATCGTTCTCTGATTCCGGGCATGTCCGTTACACCGACGGTACTTTTGAATTCCGGCACGAACAACGCTCCGTAAGCACAATGGCCACAGCCGCTGGGGGATCGACAACCAAAACAGCGGGAACCGCGCGGCAACAGGATAAGACTGACGCAGCGCCGACCGAGCCACAGTGGCGCCCGCGGTTCAATCCGTGGCTGATTGCATTGACAGTGACGCTGGCCAGCTTCATGGAAGTGCTGGATACCAGCATTGCCAACGTGGCCTTGCCGCACATCGCAGGCAGCGTTTCCGCAAGCGAGGACGAAGCAACGTGGGTGCTCACCTCTTACCTGATTTCGAATGCGATAATCCTGCCGCTCAGCGGATGGTTTTCCCTGCTGATCGGGCGTAAACGTTTCTACATGACCTGCGTCGCTGTGTTCACGCTGAGTTCATTCCTATGCGGGATTGCGCCGACGCTGGGATTGCTGGTGTTGTTCCGCGTGCTGCAGGGAATCGGCGGCGGGGGATTGCAGCCGAGCGAACAAGCGATTCTGGCTGACACGTTCCTGCCGAGACAACGCGGAATGGCTTTCGCCATTTACGGGATTGCGGTTGTTACGGCGCCTGCCATCGGGCCCACGCTGGGCGGATGGATCACGGACAATTTCTCGTGGCGCTGGATCTTTTTCATCAACATCCCCGTGGGAATTCTTTCCATGTTCCTGACCAGCTTCATGTTGGATGATCCGCCGTATTTCGTGAAAGAGAGGCTGCGACGCAAGGCCACCAGTCTGCGAGTGGATTATCGCGGCATTATCTTTATCGCTCTGGGGCTCGGATTCCTGCAGATCGTGCTGGACAAAGGTGAGCGCGATGACTGGTGGGCTTCGCATTTCATTCTGATCTGCACGCTGATTTCCGCCGCCGGACTGCTGTTGGCGATCTGGTGGGAGTTCCGGGTGAAAGATCCAGTCGTAGATCTGAGTCTGCTGAAAAACAGAAACTTCGGGATTTCATCGTTTCTGATGTTCATGGTGGGCGTAGTGTTGCTGGGCAGCACGGTGCTGATTCCGCAGTATCTGCAATTGATTATGGGCTATTCGGCGACTGATGCGGGACTGGCAATCTCCCCCGGAGGCGTGCTGGTGATGCTGATGCTGCCGTTCGTCGGCATTCTGCTGGGCAAGGTGGAAGCAAGATGGCTGATCGGCGTGGGACTGGCAATCACGTCCCTCGCGCTGATCCATATGACGACCTTCAACACGCTTATCGATTACCGTTATGCGGCCATTGCAAGATGCTACCAGGCAGCAGGGCTTGCGTTCCTGTTTGTGCCCATCAACACCGCGGCCTACGCTTTCGTGCCTCCGAACAAGAACAACGCCGCGTCCGGTCTGATTAACCTTGCGCGCAACATTGGCGGGAGCGTTGGAATCTCCCTCGTGACAACGCTTCTGGACCGGAGAGCACAGTTCCATCAAAACCGGCTTGTCGACCACATGACCGCGCTCAACCCCAACTTCAACCAGGCGCTCAATTCGGCGCAACGCGTTTTCACACTGCACGGGGACGGTTCAGGGGGGAACGGGCCGTATGCGCTGCTGATGCGCAATCTGCAACGGCAGGCGGAAACGCTTTCTTACATTGACTGTTTCTGGCTGTTAGGTGTTGCCTTTGCCTTCATGGTTCCGTTGATCTTCTTCATGCGCAAGCAGAAGCCCGGACGAGCAGCGGCGGCACACTAAGCGCGTCGGGCCGGACTCGCTACTTCCGCGGGCTCAGGTGCGTGCGTGGTCTCGAGACTGAGCGGCAGTGTGAAGAAGAACGTTGTGCCGACACCTTCCTCCGACTCGGCCCAAATGCGTCCGCCATGCCGTTCGAGAATGCGCCGGGTGATGGAAAGTCCCATTCCCGTGCCGCGCGCTTTCTGTGGATCCAGCCGCTGAAATAATCCGAAAATCCTTTCCGCGAATTGCTGATTGAAGCCGCGTCCGTTATCTGAAACGGAGAAGATCCAATTTGTTACATCACGACGCGCGGTGATAGTGATAACGGGCCGAACCTGGCGTCGGTACTTGATGGCGTTCGAGATGAGATTCTGCAGCACCTGCGCGAACTGAATCCGGTCCACCACAAGAGAAGGCAACGGATCACTGAGAATCTCGACGCCGCTCTCACGGATGGCGCCTTGCAGACTGATCTTTGCTTCGCTCAGAAGTTCATCGAAAGATACAGGCGCGACCGCCTGCCCCGATTTCCGCAACCTGCCCAATGCCAAAAGCCCGTTGATGAGATCGGTCATGCGGCGTGCAGCGGCGACAATGTAGCCGATAAATTCGTCGGCGTCCTCATCGAGGCGGGCTTTGTAGCGAGTCTCCAACAACTGAGTGAAGCTCGTAATAGTGCGCAGCGGCTCCTGCAAATCGTGACTGGCCACGTAAGCGAACTGCTGAAGTTCCTCGTTGGCGCGAGTGAGATCTTTGGTTCGTTCTTGGATGCGCGATTCCAGTTCGGCATTGACCCGCTGCAGTTCAGTATTAGCAACATCTCGCGCGTGCAGGTTCGATAATTGAGAGCTGTACAGCCAGAGCATCACCGCCATCAGTAGAAGGCTTCCAATGATAAAGCTCAAGTAAGCGAAGCGCGTGAGACTGCGCTGGCGATCGCTATACAAAGACTGTTCGTCGCCCAGTTTCGATTCGAGCTCGCCGAACTTGCGGCGAATCTCGTTCATCGTGCCTTCAGAGTTGTTGTTCTTCACCGCTTCGATTGCAGCTGAGAAACCCAACGCACGCTGTATTTCCAGAACCTGATCGGCTTGCTTGAAGCGCGTTTGAACCAGCGACTCGGCATAGGGGATCTGCTTTCGGATATCAGCCGAGCGTCCGTCGGCAGCGCGATTGCAGGAATTGATTTGACTCGGCAGAGAAGCGCTCGCTCGTTGGAAGAGCACCAGGTACTCTTCGTCGCCAGTGACGAGATAGCTGCGTTCCGCTCCCTGCGCTTCGTCGGCCAGAGCATGGATGCGCTCTACGCACGCCCCCAGATTTTGGCTGCTTAGGAGGTGATCGTCAGTTCGCTCGCTAACAAGCGTGAGCGTGTAGAGCAGGAGACTGAACGCGAGCGGGAGAGAGAACAAAACCCCCAACCAGCGTCGAGGAATTGATCTCAGTGAATCTGTCGTGGACATGCCGTTTCACGACCCTGCAGCTGGCGTGTTCCAATTCACTCATCTCTATGATAGAGATGCCACTGCAATGGTTTCAGTGCGGCCTGGACAAACAGTAAGCCGCCCTAGGCGGCGATTCGCGCGCCCGCGATGGTTGAACTGAGGAGGATAGCCCGGCTTTCGAGAGCGTCCAATAACGCCAGTTCGAATTGGTGATAAGGGACTTCCGGAGAGAGACACTTGCGTGCGGCCGCTATTGCACAGATCGCCTGAGCGTGCGAGCCGTTGGCTAAAAACAGAGCGGCTTTAGCGCGAGGCCGCAGCCACGGCGCGACTTTCTTTAGATTCGCTGAGCTCAGTTTGTGAACTGCATTAAGCGGCGATTCCCGATGCAGGAGATCAAAGCAGCCCGATTCGATGAGGACGGTATCGGAAAGCCGCAGCGAGCGTTCGTCCATGAGCTCCGCTGTGTACTTATCCCATCTGTCTGCGACCGCCAAGTCTTGCCGATCCAGTGCCCATAGAAAAAGTGTGTGGGCATTGAAAAGCGTGAGATCGGGATTTCCCTTTGTGTTCGCCAGCTTGTTCAGTAGTGCGAGCGGATACTCGCGCGGCCGGATGCCGGCAGCCTGCAGTCGCGTCGTCGCGTGATATAGCCTGATTTGCTGTGCTTCGTCCCCGTTCTTGCATAGCGTAAGAAAGAGTCGTGCATCATTGCGTGTTCCAGCGGAGGCCGAGTTCGGGACGAGACCCAAAACGAAGATGAAGAAATTCAACTGAGCCAGAGATGACCACATCTCCGAAGACGGCGTGAATGGTCCGAAGTCGACCAACTGATGCATCGCATAGAGAAAAAAGTAGAAGCTGGCCAGCGGGCCGGCAGCCACAACGAACAACATGCGCGCGCGCCATGCGAATTCGCCGGCAGGCACTGCGGATACCGACGCCATGAACCATTTGCGCGAATACTCTAAGCGCCATTTGCTCTGGCTGCGAACGATGGCAAGGGGCCCGATCACTAGGCGGCAGACACGAAATCCGAGGCAGAGCGAAGGCAACAGGTGCCCGCACTCGTGAATGATCACGGAAATGACCATTGCGAGAAACAGAGTGATGGCGGTGGTCACTGCATTGTCATGCCTTACGAGAGTGATGTCCCTGATCCAGGCGCCCATGCTCGAAGTATGGGGGGAAAGTTCGCTCACGAACAGTCCGAGAAGTACTTTCGTTGTTACTGACGGTACTGACTATTCCGAAGCTGAGCGGTCGCTACACTGGACGTAAGAACGGTGCATCTGGCACTGTTGTGATTTTCCCAGCATGGCTATTCAGACGCTCTTCGGCCCAGCGCCGAGCGAACCTAATCTCCTCGATCGCCTCAAGGCGGGCATACAGAAGACTCGTACCGGCTTGGTGGATCGCATCGAGGATGTGTTCGCCGGCAAGAAAGAAATCGATGCGGACCTGCTGGAAGAGCTGGAATACACCCTGATTACGGCGGATATCGGTGTTCGCACGGTCCAGGAGATCCTGGAACGCATCCGGCTGCAAGTGGACAGGAGGTCCATGAGCGATGCGACCGAGGTCAAGAACCTGATTCGCGAGCAGTTGTTCGAGGTGCTGCGGGCATCGGAAAATCCAATCCGCGTCGTGACTACGCCCCCGGCAGTGGTCATGGTGGTAGGCGTGAATGGCGCGGGAAAGACGACCAGCATCGGCAAGCTTGCCCATCGCTTTCTGGGCGAAGGGCGTAAGGTGCTGCTCTGCGCCGCTGACACGTTCCGCGCTGCGGCAATTGAGCAACTGGAAATTTGGGCGCAGCGAGCGAAGGTGGATGTCATCCGGCAGAAGACGGGCTCAGATCCGAGCGCGGTTGTCTTCGATGCGCTGCAAGCGGCGAAGGCGCGTGGGGTGGATTACGTCATCGTCGACACCGCGGGACGGTTGCACACGAAAGAAAACCTTATGGCCGAACTCGAGAAGATGCGGCGCACATGCCAGCGAATTGTGCCCGGCGCACCGCACGAGGTTTGGCTGGTTCTGGACGCGACGACAGGCCAGAACGGCCTGGAGCAGGCGCGCAAGTTTACGGAGTCCGCGGGTGTCACTGGGATCATTCTGACGAAGCTGGACGGAACGGCCAAAGGGGGCATCGTTGTCGCGATTGCCCGCGAGCTAAACCTTCCGATTCGTTTTATCGGGGTGGGCGAGAAGATCGATGACCTGCTCCCCTTCGAGGCGGAAAATTTTGTGGACTCCTTATTTGGATAGCGCAGACGCTGTGATCGAGTCCTCACATATGGATGAGGCGCTCCGGCTGGCAGAGTCTTCACGTGGTTTGACGAGCCCGAATCCGGCCGTGGGCGCGGTCGTGGTCAAAGACGGCAAAGTGATCGGACGCGGCTCTCACATCTGGGCGGGAGTGGACCATGCGGAAGTCCTGGCGCTGCGAGAAGCGGGTGATGAGGCGCGAGGCGCAACACTGTACGTAACACTCGAACCCTGCTCTCATCAGGGGCGAACCGGGCCGTGTGTGGACGCGATTATCCGGGCCGGAGTTGCGCGCGTCATCACGCCCATGCAAGATCCAAATCCGCTCGTGAGCGGCAGAGGATTCGAGCGCTTGCGAAGCTCGGGAGTACAGGTGCTGCACGATGAGGCACACGCCACAATTGCTCAGCGTCTGAACGAGCCGTTCGTACACTTCATGAAGGCTGGTTTGCCGCTGGTGACCGTGAAAGCGGCATTAACACTGGACGGGAAGATCGCGGCACCCCAAGACAACGTTGGTTGGATCACGAGTGAAATTGCACGCGCAGACGTGCAACAGGTGCGGCACTATTCCGACGCGATCCTGACAGGAATTGGCACCGTGATTGAGGATGATTGTCTGCTGACGGATCGGTCGGGACTGGAGCGAAGCCGGCCTCTTTTGCGCGCGGTGCTTGATTCGCAACTTCGTTTGCCACTCGATTCGAAGATGGTGCAAAGCGCCAGGGGTGACGTGCTGGCGGTGGGAACATCGGCAGCACCAGACAAACGCAGGAGGGCGCTAGAGGCGACGGGAATTGAAGTGATGATTGCCGACGGAGTGGGCGGGCGAACGGATATAAAAAAGGTTCTGGAGTATCTGGCGCACCGAAAATATCTCTCACTGATGGTGGAAGCCGGCAGCAAAGTGAACTGGAGCATGCTGGATTCCAATATGGCCGATAAGGTGCTGTTTTATTACGCGCCGAAGATTCTCGGCGGCCTGAAGAGCTTGCCCGTGGCAGGCGGTCAGGGACGAATGCGGCGCGCTGACGCGATTCTTCTGGATCGTTTGCAGATTCACCCGATCTCCAACAATGAATTCGCTGTTGAGGCGTACGTGGTCAAGGAGTAGATGTTTACCGGAATCATTGAAGAACTGGGGACCGTGCAGAGCATTGAGCACGAGAAGACCGGCGCAAGGCTGACGGTCTCCTGCTCGCGTGTGCTGGCTGATGCTACGCCGGGCGCGAGCGTTGCAGTGAGCGGAACATGTGTTACGGCTGTCGAACTCACCGACACCCGATTCTCGGCCGATCTTGCACCGGAGACGTTGCGCCGCACAAATCTCGGCGCCCTTCATGTGGGCTCGCTCGTAAATCTCGAACGGCCGCTGCGCGCGAATAGCCGGTTGGATGGGCATTTCGTGCTGGGGCACGTAGACGGCACGGGAGAGATTCTTGCGCTGGATGCACTCGGAGAGGACAACTGGTGGCTGCGCGTGCGCCTTCCCGAGCAACTGACGAAATATGTTGTCGAAAAAGGATCGCTGGCAGTGGATGGCATCAGCCTGACTGTAGCGGCTATCGAAGGCGACGAAGCAAGTTTCACCATCATTCCGCATACTTTTGAGCACACAACGCTGCGCGGCTATGGCGCCGGCGCGCGCGTGAATCTCGAAGTGGATATGCTTGCCAAGCATCTGGAGAAGCTTGTGGGGCGCTCCAACCGGATGCTAGCCTGAGCACGTGCGTTATTTGTGTTTTTTACTAGCTGGCGTCGCGTTTGCGCAAGCGCCGGCGGCTTCTTCGCAGGCGACAAGGCCGCGAACAACAACCAGAACTTCCACCGCGAAAACAGCGCCAAAGCCAGCCACCAGTCAACCTATAACGGACGAGCAAAAGACAGTTTATGCGCTGGGGCTTTCGATTTATAGTCAAATCGGACCGATGAATCTGTCACCTGCGGAATTGGCCATCCTCGAAAAGGCGCTGTCCGATGCGGCGGCGGGTAGGCCGGCGGTGAAACTCGAGGAATGGGGACCGAAGATTCAGGCATTTGCGGAAGGACGTATCAAGGCCACCAACGACGCCTTCATGGCGAAGGCAGCCACAGCGCCGGGCGCGATCAAAACGCCCGCTGGTTTGATCTTTCGCGACATCACGCCGGGAACAGGTCCCAGCCCAGCCGCGACTGACAAAGTGAAGGTGAACTACCGCGGAACATTCATCGACGGGACTGAATTCGATAGCTCTTACAAGCGCAACGAACCCGTCGAGTTTGCGTTGAATCAGGTCATTCCCTGCTGGACAGAAGGTGTGCAGCGCATGAAGGTGGGCGGCAAAGCAGAACTGGTTTGCCCTGCAACCATTGCGTATGGCGAACGCGGACGGCCAGGCATTCCTGGCGGAGCAACGCTCGTGTTTCAAATTGAGCTGTTAGGCATCAACGGCAGCGGAACTATTGCGCCTGCTGCCGGACACTAGCCCCATCGCGCTGCTACCGCTTCAATTCTTCGCGAATCTCAGCGGCCGCTTTGCGGGCCTCGCCAATTGCGCCGATCGGAAAACTGATGGCCCCCACTTTGGGATGACCGCCGCCCCCGTATCGCTCACAAATACTCGCGAGATTGTGCTGCAGCGGCTCCCGAACCCAGGGGTTTGAACCAACTGAAACCTTGGTGCGGAAACTGGACGTGGAGACCGAAACTGTGTACGCGGAATCAGGGAACAGGTAATACGGGATGAATTTGTTGTAGCCCTCAATGCCGTATTCGACCAAATCGAAGTAGATGACGCCGCGGTCGCAGGAACCTTCCTTGCGGATCACATCAATGTTGTGAAGATGAATCTGGTGCAGGCGATTGTATTCCGCCAGTATGTCCGGCTGGCAGATGATCCGCACCAGAGGTTCGTGCTGCATCAGATGAATAATCTTCTGAACGAGTGCCGGGCCTTGGCTGCCTTCTATCACGAGGGTAAGCTTCATAGCCGGCGCGTTCATTTCGACAGCCGCTTCGGCGTTCTCGTATAAAGCGCCGTCGACAATGTCTGCCCATGTGACGAGTTGCTCCAAATCCGGCGCGGTGAAATCGTAATCCCGCTTCACGACGGTCGCAATGAACTTGGTGCAGGAACGATAGCTCGGGTCCAGCAGCTTACGGCCCGAAGTATCTTGCCGGAAGTGTTCCGCGTCTTCGGGGCTCAAGAAGGCGCTCTGGTGGTGATCGAACCACCAAGTCAAATTCGGGTGGGTGGCGTATTTGAAGTCAACGATTGCGTTCACGTCGCCATCAAAAAGGCTGTCTTCAAATAGCTGATCGGCACGATGAGCCAAGCCGGTGTAGCGGAATTCAGCGTCTGGATAAAACTTCGTCTGTAAGAAACGCGTAACAAAAGCCGCCGATGCTGCCCCATCAAAGCAGTGGTCGTGATAGAGGACTCGCACCTTCATCTATAAACGTTTGTTCCCCGAAAACCTTTTAGATTGCCTGACGTGGCGAGGAATTGCAAGCCATAAGCGATAATTATTTAGTAAGCCAAGACTGTTTCAGTCAGGACCGCAGCATTCAGCGCTGCGCGTCTACTCGCGCCTGCACGCCCTGTTTGCGCGCTGTATGCGAAAGGCGTATGTTTGGGGTTACCCACTGAAAATGCTCAAAACCAAAGAAGAACGCCAGAACGATCTGAACCCACTGGAAACCTCCGAGTGGGTAGAAGCGCTCGATCAGGTTCTGGACGAAGCGGGACCTGACCGGGTCTCCTATTTGATTGAAAAGTTGCTGGAACGGGCCTCCGCCGCCGGGGTAGCGACCACTGGAACGCTTAACACCCCATACGTGAATACCATTCCGGTTCACGAAGAGGTTCCGTATCCGGGCGACCGCCGCCTGGAGCGGAGCATCAAAAGCCTGATCCGCTGGAATGCGGCTGCCATGGTCGTGCGCGCGAACAAATACGACCCAAACATCGGCGGTCACATCTCGACATACGCGTCTCTGGCGACGGTCAGTGAAGTTGGGTTCAATCACATCTTCCGCGGGAGCATTGACGGGCAGCCCGGTGACCTTGTGTATTACCAGGGGCACGCCTCGCCCGGGGTTTATGCGCGCGCATTTCTGGAAGGGCGGCTCTCTGAGGACCATCTGCTGAATTTCCGCCACGAGCTCCGCGACCATGCGGGTCTGTCTTCGTACCCGCATCCATGGCTGATGCCGAATTTCTGGCAGTTCCCCACGGTTTCGATGGGCCTGGGCCCCATCAACTCCATCTACAACGCGAGATTTCTGCGCTACCTGGAGAATCGTGAGATTATTCCGCCCACGGATCGCAAAGTTTTTACCTTCTGCGGCGACGGCGAGATGGACGAACCCGAATCGACGGGCGCATTGCACATCGCCGCGCGCGAAAAACTCGACAATCTGGTCTTCATCATCAACTGCAACCTGCAGCGACTGGATGGCCCGGTGCGCGGCAACAGCAGCATTATCCAAGAGCTCGAACGGATCTATCGCGGCGCCGGTTGGAACGTTATCAAAGTCATCTGGGGCGGCGATTGGGACGAATTGCTCGCGCGCGATAGCAGCGGCCTCTTACTGAGGCGCATGGAAGAGTGCGTGGATGGCGAGTATCAGAATTTCAAAGCTCGCGGTGGCGCGTACACCCGCAAAGAGTTCTTTGGGAAATACCCGGAGACGCTGAAGCTAGTGGAGAATTACACGGACGAGCAGATTGCGCGCTTCCGTCGTGGCGGCCACGATCCGGTGAAGGTCTACAACGCGTTCAAGCGTGCGGTGGAACATAAGGGCCAGCCGACGGTTCTGCTCTTCAAGACGGTCAAAGGCTACGGCCTGGGCGAAGCCGGCGAAGGCAAGAACATCACCCACCAGCAGAAAAAGCTGAACGAAGAGGAGTTGTTCTATCTTGCGAACCGCTTCGACCTGAACCTCTCGCGGGAAGCGATCAATTCCATCTCGTTCGTGCGGCCAGCAGAAGACAGCCCGGAGATCACATATCTCCGGCAGCGACGCGAAGCACTGGGCGGATACGTCCCGAAGCGGTCGCCTGCCAAAATCGAGCTGAAGGCGCCGGCGCTCGATGTATTCAAGGAATCGCTGGGCGGTTCCCGCGGGCGCGAAGCTTCGACGACAAGCGCGTTTGTGTCGGTGCTGAAAACGCTGCTGAAAATTCCGGAGATCGGTAAGTACGTGGTTCCCATCATCCCGGACGAAGCACGTACTTTTGGCATGGAATCCATGTTCCGCGAGCGCGGCATCTACGCCGCGGGCGGCCAGCTCTATAGGCCTGTCGACAGCGATGTCCTCATGTATTACAAGGAGGCGCAGAACGGGCAGATTCTCGAGGAAGGCATCACGGAAGCAGGCGGCATGGCTTCGTTCACCGCAGCCGGAACCGCTTACGCCAATCTCGGCCTGCCAATGATTCCCTTCTTCATTTATTACTCGATGTTCGGCTTTCAGCGAGTTGGCGACCTCATCTGGGCTTTCGGCGATTCGCGCGGAAAGGGTTTCCTACTTGGCGGGACTGCCGGGCGGACGACGCTGCTTGGCGAAGGATTGCAGCACGACGACGGGCACAGCCACGTGCTTTCGAGCGTTGTGCCCACCTGCAAGAGCTACGACCCCGCATACGCTTACGAAATCGCTGTCATCGTGCAGGACGGCATCCGGCGCATGTACGAGAACAACGAAGATCACTTCTATTACCTGACGGTCTGCAACGAAAACTACGTTCAGCCGCCGATGCCCGAAAGTGATCATATCCGCGAAGGCATCCTGCGTGGTCTCTACCCATACAAGCGATCTGAAACCGGCGCTGCGCAAGTAACATTGTTTGGCAGCGGCTCCATTCTGAATGAGTCGCTAAAGGCGCAGAAGATACTTGCCGAGAAGTACGGAATCGGTGCCGACGTGTGGAGCGTGACGAGTTACACCGAGTTACGCCGCGATGCGCTAATGACCGAACGCTGGAATAGGCTCCATCCCGCAAGCGCCGCAAAGAAGCCATATATTCTGCAGCAATTGGGTGATATCGAGATGCCGATTATAGCGGCTAGCGATTACATGAAAATCGTAGCGGACCAGATCTCGCCGTGGCTGCCAGGGCGTCTCACGGCGTTGGGCACAGACGGCTTCGGGCGTAGCGAGAACCGCGAGCATCTGCGGCGCTTTTTCGAAGTGGATGCGGCCAGCATTGCGGCTGCGGCAATGTCGCGTCTCGCCGCATGGGGCCGTTTTGATGCACGACGCGCCGAGCAGGCAATTCGCGAGTTAGGTATTAATCCAGACTCAATCGATCCCTCGGTCGCGTGATTTCAGCAACTTACAAAAACTTAGTATCTACTCACTAGCGGGTTCTTGAAACCCGCTTTGTGGGGGTGTGCATCACATTCCTTGTGAGTGCAGATGTGTTAGTGCTCAGGGGCGCTAACTCTAAACGAAACTACGGGTCTGCACCACCTACAAAATTAGTGAGGAGAAAATGTCTAAGTTAGTACGCAATTTACTGCCGATGGCTTTTGTGCTGTTTGCAGGTGCAACTTTATCGCAGGCCCAAACGGGTCTGGATGTGTATTTCGGCGCCGGAACCGCCATGGATAGTTCCAGCGGTGCCAAGATTGACACGTTTGGAACCGGAATTCCATATACAACTCCGCGGCTGGGCGGCACGTTCGGTCGCGTCGGCGCGGATTACATGTTCAAGCCATGGATTGGCGTCGGCGCCGAGACGGACTGGCGCTTTTCGCAGGGCGCTTATGCCGGCCTGAATTATCGGCCGCTCTTCTATGACTTCAATGTCATTTGGACACCGACCGCGAGCAAGAACAAGAGAATCGTGCCTGAGTTGCAGGCAGGCATCGGTGGCACCAAGATTTCCTTCTACGAGAATCAGACCTACTGTGATGCCTTTACAGGTTGCTCCAGCAGCAATACTCAAGTGGACAGCTCAAGTCACTTCCAGACGCACCTGAGCGCCGGGATTCGCTTCTACGCGACACAGCACCTGTTCATCCGCCCCCAGGTGGATGCGCACTATGTCGATAACCTCTTCCAGTTCGGCAGCAACTGGGTGCCGGAGTACGGCGCTTCGGTGGGCTGGACCTTCGGCGAACGTTAAAAAGCAATATTCCACCCATCTTTTGACGCCTCGGGGCCTTGGCTCCGAGGCGTTTCGTTTTGTGAGTACCTAAACTGACCAATAACCACCACGCATGGGACAATCATTTGCAAGACATGGAACTCGCGCGTCCACTCCGCATTGTGATACCGGGCGGCACGGGCCAGGTCGGTAACATTTTGGCCCGGCATTTCCACGAGCAGGGACATGCGGTGACGGTCATTGCGCGGCATCCGCTAGAGACCGAATGGCCTGTTCTGACCTGGACCGGGACTGAGCTTGGTCCGTGGACAGAAGCGCTGGAAGACGCTGACGTTGTGATCAACCTCGCGGGGCGAAGCGTCAATTGCCGCTACAACGAAGTCAACCGGCGCGAAATCAAGAACTCGCGAGTCTTCAGCACGCAGATCGTCGGACAGGCAATCTCCCAGGCCAAGGCGCCCCCGCGGATCTGGATGAATGCCAGCACCGCGACTATTTATCGGCATGCGATTGATCGCCCAATGGACGAGGTCAGCGGCGAGATCGGCGGCGAGGAACCGGATGCACCGTCAAAATGGCGCTTTAGCATTGACGTCGCCACCAGTTGGGAGCGCGCGTTCTTCGCCGCTCAAACTCCGCTCACGCGAAAACTGGCGTTGCGCAGCGCCATGACCATGAGCCCTGATCCGGGTGGCGTGTTTGATCACCTGCTGCGCCTGGTTCGTTGGGGTCTCGGCGGTCCGTCGGGTTCAGGCGACCAGTATGTCTCATGGATCCACGATGTGGATTACATCAGAGCTATCGAGTTCCTCATCGAAAGAGAGGACTTCGACGGACCCGTCAACATCGCCTCTCCCTCCCCGCTGGCGAATCGCGAGTTCATGTGCTGTTTGCGGCGGGCATATTGCACCAGCTATGTTGGGGTGCCGGCGCCGAAATGGGCGCTGAGCATCGGGGCCATGTTCATGGGGACGGAAACGGAATTGATTCTCAAGAGCAGACGGGTTGTCCCCAAGCGACTGCTCGACGCCGGATTTGAATTTCACTTCCCGAATTGGCGCGGCGCGTGTCAGGACCTGATCAACCGATGGCGCGAGATCACCGGCGAAGAAGATCGCCCTTGTAAATAGGCCCATAAGCCCCATTCGGATTGTTTTCTTTTTCTGCCCCCGTCTGGCCCCCGCAGTGAAACCGCAAAGCATTGTAATGGGCGGATTGTAGAATCGTAGCGGGAGATAGCGATTTCATGGCGACCGCAGGTGCAGGTCTTGAAGGCGTTGTTGCTACTTCATCGAAGATCTGCTACATCGATGGCAATCAGGGCGTGTTGAGCTATTTCGGCTACAACATCCATACTTTGGCTGAGAACGCAACTTTTGAAGAGGTGATTTACCTGCTTTGGAATGGCCGTTTGCCGAAGACAGACGAACTGAAGAGCTTCAAAGCCTCACTCGCGGAAGAGAGAGATCTGGCGCCCGAAGTAATCTCGTTTCTCAAATCGGTTCCAAAGGATGCTCTGCCGATGGATATGCTGCGAACGGCAGTCTCCATGTTGAGCTTGTACGATCCGGAAGCGCGCGATAACTCTATTGAGGCGAGCGAACGCAAAGCTACGAAATTGATGGCGCGCGTTGCGAGCATAGTTACTACTTACAACAATCTCCGCAACGACCGCCAGCCTGTAGCAGGCGATCCAAAGCTGAGCTATGCGGCTAACTTTCTGTACACGCTGACCGGCAAAAAACCGGATGAAGTGATGGAGCGCGTTTTCGATGTGGCGCTTATCCTTCATGCCGATCATGAGCTCAACGCTTCCACTTTTGCAGCCCGAGTCACTGCCGCGACTCTATCTGACATTTATTCCGCGGTAACATCGGCCATCGGAGCACTGAAAGGTCCGCTGCATGGCGGTGCGAATGAGGACGTGATCCGCCTGTTACTCGCGACTAATTCGCCCGACGACGCGGTCCGGAAAGTCAAGGAAGATCTCAACAACAAGAAGAAGATATCCGGATTCGGTCACCGTGTTTATAAGGTTCTGGATCCACGCGCAATCCACCTGAAGAAAATGAGCGAAGAACTCGGAAAGCGCACCGGGCATACGGAACTTTATGAAAAGTCGTCTCGCGTAGAACAGACCGTCAGTGAGATGAAGGGGTTGAATGCGAACGTGGATTTCTATTCCGCGTCCACTTACTACTCATTAGGAATTCCGGTCGACTTATTCACGCCTATCTTTGCCGTCAGCCGCATGTCCGGATGGACCGCGCACATTCTGGAGCAATATCGCAACAATCGCTTGATCCGTCCGCGCGCCGATTACACGGGCCTTCCGGACGGACAGCCGTGGATCCCGCTGGCGCAACGCTAACGGAAAACGCCCAGCCGACAGAATGTACGATCTTCAATTCTTTCGAAGCCATCTTGCCGAAATCCGCGACCGGCTGAGTTCACGCGGCTATACGCTAGACGTCGAAACCGCGCGCGATCTGGATGCGCGCCGTCGGCAGTTCGTCACCGAGAGCGAACAACTCAAAGCGGAACGGAATCGCGCCACCGCTGAAATTGGCGGCTTGCGCAAGCAAGGTGTCGATACGAGCGAACGCCAGCAGCAAGTGCGCGCCATGGGTGAGCGCATCACTGAGTTGGACCGGCAGGTTGATGAGTTAGACAAAGAGTTTCGTGATTTCCTGGCGCGAGTGCCGAACGTTCCTCACGAGAGCGTGCCTCTCGGCAAAGATGAGCATGCGAACCAGGAAGTTCACAGGTGGGGAACGCCGCGGCATTTTGATTTCGAACCAAAGGCGCATTGGGATCTCGGACCCGAACTGGGAATTCTGGACCTGGAACGCGCGGCTAAGGTAACGGGCGCTCGATTTGCGGTGTACTGGGGCCTTGGCGCCCGCCTGGAGCGTGCGTTGATCAATTTCATGCTCGATGTGCATACACGCGAGCATGGGTACAAAGAGGTCTTGCCGCCGTTCCTGGTGAACTCCGACAGCCTTTACGGCACCGGTCAACTACCGAAATTTGCCGATGACCTGTTCAAGTGCGAGAGCTTTGACCTGTGGCTGGCCCCGACTGCCGAAGTGCCGGTCACCAATTTGTATCGGGACGAAACTCTGGATGGCGATTCGCTGCCCATTTCGTTGTGCGCCTACACGCCTTGCTTTCGCAGCGAAGCGGGGTCCTATGGTCGCGACGTGCGCGGCATCATACGCCAGCATCAGTTTCAGAAAGTGGAACTGGTTAAGTTCACCCGGCCTGAGCAGAGTTACGAAGAGCACGAGAAGCTGACGCGCAATGCGGAGATCATTCTCGAGAGGTTAGGGCTGCCTTACCGCCGCATGGTTCTGAGCACCGGCGACATGGGATTCAGCTCTGCTAAAACATACGACCTGGAAGTCTGGTTGCCCGGACAGAACGCATACAAAGAAATCTCGTCGTGCTCGAATTTCGAAGCCTTCCAGGCGCGGCGCGCTCAGATTCGTTATCGGAGCGGGAAGAGCAAAGCGGAGTTCGTGCATACGCTCAACGGGAGCGGTCTTGCCGTAGGGCGCACCTGGGTTGCGATCATCGAGAACTATCAGGAAGCCGACGGCAGCGTGCGCGTACCGGAAGTGCTTCGGCCATTCGTTGGGGCGGAGCGGATAGCCAGGCAAGGTTAAGTGCGCGTGGACAACAGCTCGGATTACTCCTCGCAGGGGCTTTTCTTACAAGCCTTTTAGCAGATCAATGGGTCTTAGTCTTGCTCGCCATGAAGTGGATAGGGACATGCGATTCCATATCGCTGTCGGTCGTCATCGTAAACCGAATCGTGCCGTTTTGGACGGTCCCCTTGTAGTAGTGCTTGTCTTCATAGGTCTTTTCATCCGAACTGATCGTTGCTAGCGACTTAGTCATGAAGCTGATTCGGTCGTCTTCGGTCTTTCCGTCTAAAATGCCGCGAGCACTTCCTAAGAAGGACGCTGTGCCGGATACATCCCTACCGTCGACTTCAAAGGCAAATGCTTCAGTGTAGGTGTCTCCCCAGTCGTACTTAACCGTCGCATTCCAATTACCGGCAATATCTGCTGCGTGAACTGCAGCGCTCGTGCGGTCAACCGAATGCGCTTGCCGAAACAGCAGGATACCGGCAACGATAATCACGACGGCTATGCCAGACAGAAGCAGCGGAACAAGCGGGCCTCCTCTTATTGCCGAGCGGATACTCACGCCGTGAAGAGTTTTGTGAAGCAGGTCAACCAACTGGTCCGTGTCCGAATGGAAATGAGCGTCGCCAATTTCCACAGCCTCGCGTTCGCATAACGGCCGAATTTCGATAGGCAAATCTTCCGCGTGGGGCATGGCTGCTCCCCCGACCAGAAGCGGAATCACTCGAATTCCGCGCTCCAGAGCTTTCCCGATTTCCAAACGAACAAAATCGTGCGGGTTGTCTAGGCGTCGAGTTCCGTTCTCCTCTGTAACCGTCACCCATTTAGTGCCGATCACGGCTACGAGCACGTCGGACACCCTGATCTTTTCCTCGATGACGGCGGGGAAATCGTCGCCGCCCTGAATCGTATCGAGGTCCATAAACGTATTCTGTCGACCGAAATGACTGCTCAGGATGTCAAACAGCCGTCCCGCGTAGCCGCTGCTGTCTTCACGTCGATAACTGATGAACACTCCTGGCATTTTGGCGCCTTGCCGACCCGGATCAGTTCATCATATACATCGTCTGAGAGTCTCGCGATTGGCGGTGCGTTGCGGCGCGATTCGCGATCAGCACCGCCTGGCTGCGTACCGCGCCACCTTTGCTCGAGTCCAGACCGGCTTTCATCCCCCATTCGCCAACCCGCCATGGGCCATTCACAAAACTGAGCGGTCACCCCAAAATTTTTTCTAACTACCGCGGTGTCCATCATTTAGGAGCAAAATCAGGCCGCGTCCGAGGCCTGTTCCGAACGTAGTTTGCCGGCAAGCGCATGCTTCACTGAAGTCGCCCCAAAACGCTTCAACGTGAGGTCACAAAGGTGCACTTTCAGCAGAGATTTACTACCTACACATTCGCTTCCCTACTTGCTGTGGTCGGTGCGTTCGCACAGAGCACAACACTAACTCAGATACAAGACACGGTTTACACCTCTTCCGGTGCTCCGTTCAACGGCACGGTTGTGATTACCTGGACTGGCACTACGAGCAGTTCCGGCGCCGGTCCGTCGAATACGTCGGTGAGGATTTCAAACGGAGTGCTCTCCGTGCAATTGGCGCCGTCCACCAACATTACACCGGTGGCCTACTATCAAGCCGTCTACAACAGCAGCGACGGATTGACTACCTGGACCCAAGCCTGGGCGGTTCCTCCCAGTTCAACGCCGGTGACACTCAGTCAGATCATTGTTACCAACACCACAACCTCCGGCGGAGGCGGCGGCACCGGCGGTAGCGGTGGCACGAGCAGTCCAATTTCCATCACCCAGGTAACCGGCCTGACGTCCGATTTGAATGCTATTAACTCATCGCTATCCACATTTAATTCGGTCACGCAGAGTTTGAATCTGATGATCAGCAATCTGTCCAACACGGTAAATTCACTCAGCAACACGGTCGGCAGCATTGCGGCCGGCAGCACGACGGCCAATTTCGTGGATGCCGAGACACCCTCTGGCAATGTCAACGGAACGAACGTATCGTTTTCGCTCGCCAACACGCCGAGCCTCCCGACTGACGTCCTTCTTTACAAAAACGGCATCGTGCAGCTTTACGGCATCGACTACACTGTGTCCGGCTCAACCATCACATTTGCAAGCGGCGAACCGCCGATGACCGGCGACGAACTGAAGGCCTATTATCGAATCGCTGGAACCGGCCCTGCTTCCAGCTTCATAGACGATGAGACTCCCGTGGGCGTCATTAATGGAACGAACCTCAGCTTTACACTGGCGAACGCACCTGCGCCCACCGGCAGCTTGAAGCTGTTCAAGAACGGAACGCTGATGGTAGAGAACGTCGATTACACTCTGTCCAGCCAGGTCATTACCTTTACGACCGCCTCCACGGGTCCGGCTACGGGCGACTCTCTCGTCGCCTTTTACCGAATTACGAGCCTGAACTCAAATAGCGTTGTAAATCGGGGTGCAACTGTTTCTTCACGGCCGGGTCATTCAGATCGACTGCCGTAATTAGACGTGGGGCCAGAAAAAGTTCTTTCGGCAATTTCTCGCCGCGCGCAGCTTTGGCGGCTTCGATAACGGCGGTCTCACCCATTCGGAACGGATCCTGGATCACCAGCGAATCGATGGTGCCCTCGCTCAGTTCCTGAATGAGGAGCGGGCTTGAGTCGAAGCCGACTATCTTTACTCTTGAGTTCCGCTCCTTAATCGCTTGCGCTGCGCCGGTGGTACCCGACTCATTGGAGCAAAAGATTCCGTTCAGATCCGGATGGGCGGTCAGCATGTTCTCGGCAACCGCAAGCGATTGCGCAATAATCGCCATCCCGAAACGCTCGTCCAGAATCTGAATTTTCGGGAACTTCGTGTGCAGTTCGTTGCGGAAACCGTCTTCGCGCGCTGTGGTGGAAGCACCGCCGGGAGTCGTCTTGATCATCACGATCTTCCCCTGCCCCGTTAGAATTCTTCCCATACGGTCCGCGCCCATGGCTCCGCCCGCGTAGTTATCCGTAGCGACAAAACTCGTAAATTTCCCGCCGTCAAGTCCGGAGTCGTAGATCACAACCGGAATGTGCGCTTCGGCGGCGCGATTCACGACTACTTTGAAGGCCGAGCGATCGGAAGGCGCCAGCGCAATTGCATCCACCTGCCGGTTGACCATGGTCTCCATGATCTGCATCTCGCCAGCGATGTCCGTCTCGTTTGGCGGCCCGTCCCAAACTATATTGACGTGCTGGTCCCGTGCGCCCTTCACCGCGCCGGCGTGGACGCTCTGCCAGAAGATGTCCGCACTGGCTTTGGGTATCACGGCAATCGTGGTTTGGTGCTCTCTGTTGCAGCCATACAAAAAAAGCATCCCTGCTGCAAGCAGGAAAGCTCCGCGTGAAACTCGTGGCACGCCTCGCTGTCTCACAAACGATAGATTAGAAGCTGGCTTCAGCAAGTTAAACCATAGCTTATCTAGCCCGGCAGCCAAGCGGCGTTTGGTCAACACAGGCGAGAAATCGCCAAGCCACAGCGCAGGCCTTGCCGGGTAGTCTCTTAAGGAGAGGTGAAGAATGCAACTTGGGCTGGTAGGGCTCGGTCGTATGGGTGCCAACATGGTGCGCCGTTTGCAAAACGGCGGTCATCAGTGCACGGTTTTCGATTTGAATGCGGATAGCGTGAAAAAGCTGGTAGGCGAAGGCGCAGGAGGCTCGAGTTCGTTGCAGGACTTGGTCCACAAGCTGCCAAAGCCGCGCGCCGTGTGGATTATGGTGCCCTCCGGAAAGGCGACCGAGAACACCGTGCACACGTTGGCGGACGCCATGGAATCCGGCGACACCATCATTGACGGTGGGAACAGCTTTTACAAGGACGATATTCGACGCGCAGCCGAACTCAAAAAACGCGGCATTCACTACATCGACGCCGGTACCAGCGGCGGCGTCTGGGGTGTGGAGCGTGGCTACTGCCTGATGATCGGCGCGGATCCGGACGCCTTCGCGAAGCTCGAACCCATCTTCAAGACGCTAGCGCCCGGCCTCGGCCATATCGAGCGCACGCCCGGCTTCGATAAGCTTGGCGGAACGGCCGAGCAGGGCTATTTGCGTTGTGGACCTCCCGGGTCCGGCCACTTCGTCAAAATGGTGCACAACGGCATCGAATACGGGGTGATGCAAGCCTACGCCGAAGGGTTCGATCTGATGGTGCACAAGAACTCGGAGGATCTGCCCGAAAATGAGCGCTACGACCTGAACGTGGCGGAAATCGCCGAACTGTGGCGTCGCGGGAGTGTCATCGGCTCCTGGCTGCTCGATCTCACCTCCATGGCGCTTGCGGAAAATCCGTCGCTTTCGACCTTCACCGGTATTGTGCAGGATTCGGGCGAAGGCCGTTGGACCATCAACGCCGCCGTCGAAGAAGCGGTGCCCGTAGAAGTGTTAGCCTCGGCCCTGTTTACCCGTTTCCGTTCGCGCAAGGAGCACACATTTGCCGAAAAGGTGCTGTCTGCGATGCGTTCCAAGTTCGGCGGCCACGTCGAATTGCCCAGTGGCGGCTGAACATCGTCGCGCTACTCGAGTTCCGGCCCTGTCGGCGTAATCTTCACGTGCATGACGTGCATGGCGAGGATGTGCTTGCCCAGAAATGAAATCTGGACCACCTCGCCATGCTGCGTGGCTTCACGCTGATATTGATCGAAAACGAAATTCCCTAGCGAGTAGAAGATCAAGCCGTTCTTGTACTTCTCCTCCAGTTGAACCACGTGAGGGTGATGCCCAATGACCAGCGTTGCACCCGCATCGATGGCCGCGTGAGCAAAATCGATCTGCTTTTTCGACGGCCTCGGCATGTACTCGATCCCGTTGTGCATGGAAACGATCACGACATCGCAGCGCTTCCGCAACTCCTTGACATCGCGGCAAACAACAGCCGGATCGGCGAGAGCAATGCGGTTGTCAACATCGCGCCAGTTACCGTTGCTCTGGTCGTAGGTATAGCCGAGGAAACCGAAGCGCACCCCATGTCTCACCAGGATCACGCCAGCATGGGTGGCCGCTTCCGATTCGCTACTGCCGAGGGGCTGAATGTTATGCGAACGCAGCCACGCAATCGTGTACTCGATGCCGTGCGCCGCGCAATCGCGAGCGTGGTTATTCGCCGTGGAAGCAATTGTCACGCCAGCCAACTGTAATCCCGCAATCGTGTCGGGCGCTGCGTGAAAAACCAGGCCGCCTTCGTAATACGGTCCGCGATCGGAAAACGGCGATTCCAGATTGACGAACGTAATATCCGACCCACGCAACAGAGGAGCGATTTTCCGCAGCGGCATCGCCGGATCGTCTGATGCAAGGATGGCGCGCCGCACTGCGCGCGAGAACATGATGTCGCCGGCGAAGATCAGGCGGTTGTAGGCGGCATGCGGCGGAATCGGAGATCGCGCGTGCAGTATGGGCGGAGGCCCGGGATCAGGCGCTTCGCAACTCACTAGCGCCACTACCAGCAGCGCAGCAGCGAACCCTCTCACTCAAACCAGTCTCACTCAAAGCTGTGCGGCTGCAGCGTCATCCAGAAACCAGGTCGCTCTCGCATCGCGGCTGGCAATTTGGCAAGGATACGTCATGGGATCCTCAGCGCCGGTCAGCACCGCGCGAACGGCAGGCGCCTTGTCTGCGCCCGCTACTTGCAACACCGTACGCTTGGCTGCGCGCAGAACACCGGGCAGCAGTGTCACACGATGCATCTTTACCTTTTCCACCCAGACATGTGCGGCGATATCAGTGGTGTTCAGAATGAGCGGCTCACCGGGAAACAGGCTTGCCGTGTGCCCTTCATCGCCCATGCCGCGGTGAATTATGTCCAAAATGGGTAGCATGTCGTCAGCGAGACGGAAGAACTGCTTGATGTCGTCGACGTATCTTGCACCGGCTTCGTCAGGCGGCAATTCACCGTGGATCCGATGGACGTTCGCCTCGGGAATTTTCCCGCTGCTCAGTAGTGTTTCATTCGTCATCCGAAAATTACTTTTTGCATCGGTAATCGGCACGCACCGTTCATCCACCCAGAAGAGGTGAACGCGCGACCAGTCGAAATCCGCTGCTGCTAGGCGAGCGAAAAGAAGACGTGGCGTGTTACCCCCGGAAACCGCCAGTGTAGCCCGCGGCTGCGTCCCTAAATCGTGGTCCAAGTGCTCCAGAATATAAGCTGCCAGGGAGTCCGCGCCCTCTTCCGGAGTCTTGAAGATCCGCAGGCTCGGACTATCGCTGCTCATTCAAGATTTCCCGGGCCCGCGCAAAAGTGACCTCGAACGCGTGATCGTTGCCGCCAATCGTCAGTTCTTCTGTCATCAGATCTTTGTCGCTCCGTTCAGCGTAGGTATAACAGCGCTGTTGCCCGTTCGTGCTGTGCAGGCTCATAGCATCTTTTGCGGTTCGCTCGAACACAATCTGTTCCGAATCCGCTTTCAGCGTGATGCGGTGTAGCCCGGATGCAAAGCTGTCTTCCTGTACGAAGAGGACCGCCGCTTTGTAGGGCGCGGAAAACCACGCGCCGGCATACAACGCGCAAGGAGGCAATTGATCACCCGAGTAAGCGATTTCGATGGATTTGAATCGCGAGAAAGGATTCTGCCGCGCCGGATTGTCAAAGATCTGCGCGATCGGCGCCCGCCACCGCGTAAGCCGAGTCCATTCCAGGTCGGCAACCGTTTTCCCCTGGAGTTGCAACTTGGCCAGGATCTTCAGCGCGTCAGCCGCCGAAAAGCTCTGCATATCGACAACCGCTTTTGTGGCGATGCTCATAATCGCCTGCAATCCGGCCTTATTCTCGGCTGAGGCCGTCGGCTCCAGCGCGGCCCTGTGTC
Organism: Bryobacteraceae bacterium; assembly: GCA_036276155.1. Classification (GTDB taxonomy): domain Bacteria; phylum Acidobacteriota; class Terriglobia; order Bryobacterales; family Bryobacteraceae; genus Bog-105. The sequence continues at coordinate 55,547 of DATBEG010000044.1, forward strand.
GACACCAAAAGATTACAGGCAGGTCCGCGGCCGTCAAGCCTATGAGCGTGGGTCCCACATTCGGCCATGCCTCCGGACGGGCAGTAATTTCAATCTGCTCGCAACAGATCTGCTGCGCTTTCCCGAATGGCTTCCAGCATTGGGCCAGGACGCGAGCTTCTAACTCGTGTTCCGCCACTTGGGAAATTGTCAGAACAATACCGCGGCTGGGATGCTCGCGCATCAGCTCAGCAATCGTTTGCGAAGCTGAAAACGCCCCGTCCGATTCGTCCGTAGCGACGATCAGCGTCATCGCACAGGCGCGGAGTACAGTGGGCTTGCCCTGCTGCTTCTCTTCCTGCCCGAGCGAAGTCCACAACTTACCCAGGCCTTTTAGAATCTGTTCAGGCTGGGCGGGATAAATGACCGTGGAACTCATGGAATTCTCCAAACGTGACCCTGCTGCGCCAGCATGTCGTCTGATGCCTTCGGTCCCCATGTTCCGGCCGGATAATTCGGGAAAAAGAATTTGCTGTTCCCCCAGACATCGAGGATCGGCTGCACGATTTGCCAGCTCGCATCGACCATATCCTGCCGCGTGTACAGCGTCGGATCGCCGATCATGGCATCCAGCAGTAGCGTTTCGTACGCCGTAGGAGAGCGCTCGCCAAAACTGGATCCGTAATTAAAGTCCATCGAGACCGGCCGCACACGCATGCCGCTGCCCGGGCTCTTCGAAAGAAACCGCAGCGAGATGCCCTCTTCTGGTTGGATTCGCATCACCAGCAGGTTCGGCCTGACTTCGCGCAATCCGGTTTTTGTTTCCTGCTGAAAAAGTCCCAGCGGGGGAGCCTTGAACTGGATCGCAATATCCGTCACGCGCTTCGGCATCCGTTTGCCGGTACGGATATAAACCGGAGTTCCGGCCCAGCGCCAGTTGTCGATGAAGAGCGTTACCGCGGCGTAGGTGTCGGTCTGAGAATCCGTGTCGACGCTCGGCTCCTGCCGGAATCCCGGCAATTGCTGGCCGCCGACAACTGCGGGTCCATATTGGCCCGCAACCGCCCATTTCGCCACGTCTTCATGCTTCATGACGCGGACGGCTCGCAACAGCTTGGCGCGTTCGTCGCGGACATTATTGGCGTCGAAGACCGTCGGTGGCTCCATCATCACGGTCGCCATCACCTGGCTGAGGTGGTTCTGGATCATGTCGCGCAAGGCGCCGGCTTCCTGATAGTAGCCGCCGCGGCCTTCCACACCGATCGATTCCGCCGCCGTAATCTGAATATGGTCGACATAGCGGCGGTTCCAGAGCGGTTCGAAGATACCGTTACCGAAGCGGAATGCCAGAATGTTCTGAACCGTCTCCTTGCCCAGATAGTGATCGATCCGGTAAATGGCAGATTCATCCAGCACTTTGTGAATCTCTTCGTTCAGCTTGCGGGCGCTGGTAAGATCGTGCCCGAACGGCTTCTCGATAATGACGCGCCGCCAGCCGTTACCCTTGTGCAAACAGTGCGCGCCAAGTTCCTGAATCGCTTCGGCATAGTGACTCGGCTGCGTCGAAAGATAAAACAGAACGTTGCCGGCTGTGTGATGCGTCTGCTCTACCTCATCCAGCTTTTTTTTCAGCTCGTCATACGAACTCGGCACGTTCAGGTCGCCGGCTACATAGAACAGGGACTTGGCAAAAGAGTTCCAGACATCTTCATCGAACGGAGCATCTTCCAGGAACTTGGAAACAGACTCCTTCATCCGTTCCCGGAACTGGTCATCTGACATCGGTGTGCGCGAACTGCCGATGACGGCAAAGTCCGGCGAGATTCGGCGCTCGTAGAAAAGCCGGTAGAGCGACGGAAGCAGTTTGCGTTTAGACAAGTCTCCGCTGGCGCCGAAAATTACGACAGCGCATGGAGGAACCCTGCGTTCAAAGCGGAGGGGATCCTGCAGCGGATTCACTTCGGGGGCAGCCTGAAGTAGAGCGCTCATAGTCTAAATGATGATACAGCGCATGCGGCGGCCGAAATACTCGGAATAGGCGAAAATCATATTGAGAGTCTAATGACCAACAAAAAGAAGATTGTCGCCGTCCTGAATGACCTGCTGTTCACGGTCAAAATTCAGGAAGCGGCAAAGCGTGCCGGCCTGGAAACGATATTTGTCAAGTCCCAGCAACACGCCCTGGACCAAGCGCGCGAAAAACCTGCCGTCATCATTCTGGATCTGAATTTCGCAGAAGCGTCGCCGCTTGAAACTATTGAAAAGCTGAAAGCAGACACCGAGAGCAGTAACGTTTCACTTCTCGGGTATGTGTCCCATGTCCAGGCCGATCTGAAGCACGCAGCCCAGCAAAAGGGCTGCGATACCGTCATTGCCCGTTCGGCTTTTGCGCAAAATCTGCCTCGCATCCTGAGCCGCTACGCCGCCTAGTTTTCCTAAACTTACGGTTGAATAAATTTGGTTTGACTCAACCTGCAGGTGCCCATATCCTGCGAACAGATGACCTGAGCCCCGTCCGCCGTGGGGCAGGTCTCCGTTCCCCGATGAAACTGCACTCTGCCTGTGCCGCGCTGAGTTTCTTTCTGCTATCGTTCGCTGCTTTCGCGCAAGATACGCGAACTGTTAAAGAACCGGTTGTTCCTAATCACTGCGCACGCGTCGCGGCTGAACTGACAGCCGCAAACGGCAATTTGAACGCCGCGGATGAGAAACATCTCGATACCGGCCGTATTCAGAAAGCGATTGACGCCTGTCAGGCGGGACAAGCAGTCGAATTGATCTCGAACGGACCGGCAAACGCGTTCCTCTCCGGCCCGCTGCAACTCCGTACCGGTGTCACCCTTCTGGTTGCACAAGGCGTTACGCTGTTCGGCTCTCGCAATCCGCGCGATTTCGACATCGATCCGGGCAGTTGTGGAACGGTTACCGCGGGGAAGGGCCACGGCTGCAAACCAATGATCAGCGGCTCAGACGCAAATGATTCGGGCGTCATGGGGCCCGGCACAATAGACGGCCGCGGCGGCGCGAAACTGCTGGGACAAAATGTTTCCTGGTGGGACCTGGCGCAAGAGGCGAAAGTCACCAACAAGAATCAGAACTGCCCGCGGATATTGATTCTGAACCGCTGCAACAACTTCATCCTTTACAACATAACGCTCAAGAACTCTCCGAATTTCCACGTGTCCTACAACATGGGCAACGGATTCACCGCCTGGGGCGTAATCATCGACAGTCCGAAAACAGCGCGCAACACCGACGGCATCGATCCTGCAAACTCCACGAATGTCACCATTACTCACTGCTACATCCATACAGGCGACGATCAGGTAGCTGTTAAAGCCGGGGGTACTGTGCCATCCACGAACATCTCAATCGTTCACAGCCACTTCTATACGGGACATGGCATGTCGATCGGCAGCGAAACGGATTCAGGCGCGAATCACATCTTCGTCTCGGACCTCACCATCGATGGCGCAGACAACGGTATCCGAATCAAATCGAACTCCACGCGCGGCGGACTAGTTGAGAACGTCACGTACGACGACGTGTGTATCCGTGACACGAAGAACCCAATCTACATGGATACGAACTACACGGCTGGATACAGCAATCAAACGGGCAAGCTGCCGGTTTTTCGCAACATCGCACTGCGAAACGTCCACATCTTGGGCGGCGGCAAAATCACGCTCGAAGGCTACGACGCGGCACATCGATTACAGATGAACTTTGACGACGTGACCGCGAACGGACCGATAACAGTCAGCGCAAAGCACGGAGAGTTCATCCTTGGCCCAGGACTGGTAAGTGTTCGCATCACGGGTGAAGACATTCAGGTGAACGGAAAGACCGGAAAGAGCGGCAAAGCAGATTCGTGCGCGGGCCGGTTTGTCCCGCTGCCGCAAAGCCCCATGCCGAAGACGCAGGATCAGAAGTAATGACGAGAAGAGAGTTGTTGGGCTACGCCGCCCTGCTCGCGCCCACTCTGAACTTACCGATCGCCGCGGATGAGGGCAGCGGCATCGATGCCGTATTGGCCCGCATCAAAGCGCCGGTTTTCGCTAACCGCGACTTTGACATCACAAAATATGGAGCGAAGAGCGATGGCCGGACCAAGTGCACCGATGCTATCCGAAGCGCCATTCACGCCTGCCATGCGGAGGGCGGCGGTCGAGTGGTCGTTCCTCAAGGTACGTTCTTCACCGGTGCGGTTCACCTGGAAAGCAACGTTAATCTGTACGTTTCCGAAGGCGCAACATTACTCTTCAGCACAGATCCCAGGGATTACCTGCCGTTGGTTTACACGCGCTTCGAAAGCACGGAGTGCATGAACTACTCGCCGCTGATCTACGCGTTCGAAAAGGAGAACGTGGGCCTCAGTGGGCCGGGCACTTTAGACGGCCAAGCCGATGCCACCCACTGGTGGGACTGGACAAAGAAAGCGCGCGCCGGCAAGACGCGAGATGACAAGCAGTCCGGCCCAAACGACGTGCAGACGCTTGTTGAAGAGATGGGCAACAAGGATGTGCCCGTTAAAGAGCGGCTTTTCGGCCTCGGCCATTATCTGCGCCCGAACTTCATCCAGCCGTACCGCTGCAAGAACGTATTGCTCGAAGGCTTCACGGTAAAACGTTCGCCCATGTGGGAGTTGAACCCCACACTCTGCCAGAACGTGACCGTGCGCGGCGTGAATATCGATTGTCCCAACGGTCCGAACAACGACGGCTGCGACCCCGATGCCTGCGCCGACGTCCTGATTGAGAAATGCACGTTCAGCACGGGCGACGATTGCATCGCGTTAAAGTCCGGCCGCAATCGGGATGGCCGCCGCGTAGGCGTACCCACGTCCAACGTTATCATTCAGGACTGCGTGATGAAGGACGGCCATGGCGGCGTCTCAATTGGGAGCGAAGTCTCCGGCGGAATGAAGAACATCTGGGTGCGCCGCTGCGAAATGAGCAGCCCGCATCTGCAGCGCGCGCTACGCATCAAAACGAATTCGTATCGCGGCGGCGATATCGAAAACATTTGGTTCACGAACGTCAACGTGGGTCAGGTTGCCGACGATGTGGTCCAGGTGACGTTCTATTACGAGGAAGGCCCAGGCGGCCCGTTCAAACCCACCGTGAAGAATATCTTCGTCGCGGATGTCGTGTGCGACAAGAGCCAGTACGGACTGAACCTGCAAGGTTACCCGGATGACCCTATCAGCGGCGTTACGCTTTCCAACTGCACATTCAACAACGCTTCCAAAGAAAACAATTTCCAGAACGTAGAAGGCGTAAAAGTCTCCAACGTAAAAGTGAACGGCAAACTGGTTACTGCAGCCGAAATGCAGGCCAATAAACGATAACTTATGTCAGATCAATTGGAATTACCCAAATACTCAGTCGGCGTGGGAGATCGCTTTGCTCATCAGGCAAAGGCGCAACTCCAGGCCTGTGTTCTCGCTGCCAAGCAAGGCGTAGAGGTCATCCCCGTCTGGAACAAGTCGAATCGTGAGCACACCATCATCGGCTCTGAGCCGGCAACGACGCGGGCAGCCGCAGACACCGCGGTCAAGACTCTCGGCTGGAACAAGCCGTATTTCGTCGACGCGGATCACATCAATCTGAAAACAGTGGATCGCTTCGCGCAGCCCTGCGATTTCTTCACCATCGATGTTGCAGATCTGATTGGCGAGCCGGCGGATTCGGTATCAGTACAAGCGTTCGCAGACAAGCACACCGAGCTAGTTGGCGAAATTCGCATTCCTGGCGTCGAGCGTTCTTTCAACACCGATAGCCGCTTGGTCACGCAGGTCGCAAATCAATATCTGGCGGCGGTGCAGGAAGCGGGACGCATCTACCGACACATTGAAGAGACCAAGGGCAAGGGTAATTTCGTGGCCGAAGTCTCTATGGACGAGACGGACTCGCCGCAGACGCCGGTCGAGTTGCTGATCATTCTGGCCGCCATCGCCGACGAAGGCATCCCGATTCAAACCATCGCGCCGAAGTTCACCGGCCGCTTCAATAAGGGCGTGGATTATTCCGGCAACCTGAAGCAATTCGCCCAGGAATTCTCAGACGATGTCGCGGTTATCGCGTACGCAATTAAGCAATACGGACTGCCGAAGAATCTCAAGCTCAGCGTCCACTCTGGCAGCGACAAGTTCTCCATTTACAAGCCCATTCGTGAAGCCATCAAGAAGTTCAACGCCGGCGTCCACCTGAAAACCGCGGGCACGACTTGGCTGGAAGAGCTGATCGGCCTGGCCGAAGCGGGCGGCGAGGGACTGGCGCTCGCGAAAGAGATTTACGCCGAAGCGTACGCTCACCACGACGAACTGACCGCGCCGTATGCCGCAGTGATAGATATCGATCCCGCCAAACTGCCCAGCCCCGAAGAAGTGAACAAGTGGACCTCCGAACAGTTCGTCTCCGCTATCCGCCACGTTCCGGACTCGCCGCAATACAACAGCAGCATGCGGCAGCTCCTGCATGTAGGATTCAAAGTAGCGGCCAAAATGGGTCAGCGGTATCTTAACCTTCTGGAGCAAATGGAAGACACAGTAGCTCGTAACGTCACAACGAATCTGTTCGACCGCCATATCAAGCCGCTGTTCCTGGGAGCCTGACCGGATGGCTACAAAACTATTTGACCTCTCCGGCAGAGTCGCCGTGGTGATGGGCGGCACATCCGGAATTGGCCGCGCCATCGCGATCGGCCTCGCTCAATCCGGCGCAGACGTTGTCGCTACGGGACGCCGGGAAGATAAGGTCAGCGAAGTTGCCGGCGAGATCGAAAAAAACGGCGCAAAAACCCTGCGCAAGACTGTCGATGCGGCCAGCCGCCAATCTATCGATGATTTGCGCGACGCGGTTCTGGGAGCGTTCGGACGCGTGGATATCCTGGTCAACTCTGCCGGGCAGATCTTTCGCAAGCCGACGGTCAACATCACAGAAGCCGAATGGAACAATCTCGTCGACGTCAACCTCACCGGAACGTTGCGCGCCTGCCAGAGCTTCTACGAATCGCTGGTCGCCAGCGGAAAGGGGCGCGTTGTCAATATCGCGTCTCTGAATTCCTTCGTCAGTTTCTTCGAAGTTGCGGCCTACGCTTCATCGAAGGCAGGCGTTCTTGGACTGACGCGAAGCCTCGCGGTGGAATGGGCGCAGAAAGGCGTCATCGTGAACGCGATTGCGCCGGGAGTGTTTCGCACCGAATTGAACTCCGGTCTTTTGGATGGCACAGATCGCGGCCGCGAACTGCTGATGCGAACGCCCATGAAGCGCTTTGGCCAGATCCCCGAACTCGTCGGCACGGCCATTTTCCTCGCCTCGGACGCTGCCAGTTTCGTGACCGGGCAGTGCATCGCTGTCGACGGCGGATTCCTCGCTTCGGGCGTGAATCAATAAAGCTTGCGCTCGACGCCGCTCGTCCCGTAATACCTTATGTACGTGGATGTTCGCCAGCTAGAGTTATTTCTGGCCGTCATCGAATACGGCAGCGTAACCAGAGCTGCCGAACGAGTGTACCTGTCACCGGGCGCTGTCAGCCTTCAGCTCCACGGTCTTGCGACTGAATTGCAAACCGAGCTGTTCGTGCGCACGGGCAAGCGCTTCGTCCCCACGCCCGCGGCGATTCGATTGGCCGAACTGGCCAAAAACGTCGTCCGGCATGTCCGCCGCATTGAACACGAATTTTCCAACGATCCCTCAGTCGACATGCGCCCGTTTCATCTGGCCACCGGCGCAAGTACATTGATTCACCGCCTGCCCAAACCGCTGCGCCTCCTGCGCCAGCGCTTTCCTAACATTCAGATTCAGGTCACTGTATCGGCAACGGAGGAGATGGTGACCGGACTTTTGGAGCGGCGCTTCGATCTGGCCATCATTTCCCTGCCCTACGATGAAACGAACTTGAAGGTCGTTCCCCTGTTCGAGGAAGAACTGCTGATTCTGCGCCCGTCGGTAAAATCGGTCCGCAGCGCGGGAATCCACTTCATCTCCGCGGAGGAACTTGCCTCGGCCAAGTTTCTCCTCTATCCGGCGCGGAGCAACATGCGATCCATCATCGAGGCATTCTTTCGCGACATCAACGTAGTCCCCCAAGTTGCCATGGAAGCTGACGACACCGAGGTGATGAAGAAGCTGGTAGAAAGCGGCTTCGGCTACGGTATCCTGCCCGAATCAGCCTCACAGGGAACACCGCGCTTTTATCACACGTTCCGGGTGAAAGACCGAAAAATTATACGCCGCCAGGCGCTCGCGATGATGAAGTCCGAGTATCCGCGCGCCTTGACACTTTCCATCGCCGAGTTCCTGAGAGTAAATCTCACGCAGCCGAGCGGGTCCCCGGATTAAATCAGGCGAGTCGCGCAGTTGCGGAACTGCCGGCACGCCCGCGCAGCAGCAGGTGAATGATCAATAGCGCGATGAGATATGTAGCACCGCAGATAACAAAGATCGGTCCGTACGAGTTGTGCGAGAGATCCAGCCACGCGCCGACCGCGGGCTGTACCAGTGCGCCTCCCACTGCGCCGCCAAGACCGCCCAATCCCACCACAGACGCGACTGCCGCGCGCGGGAAGTTGTCCGAGGCCACGGTGTAAAGATTGGCCGACCAACCCTGGTGCGCTGCTGTAGCGATGCCGATCAAAGCAACGGTCCACCACATGCTCCAGGACAGCAACGGCACGAACATCGCCGCCATCACTGCGACCGCGCAAACCAGCATGGCCGTCTGCCGGGCACGCTGAATCGCCCACCCATGTTTGATCAACAGGGAGGAAAGCCAGCCGCCGAAAACGGAGCCCACAGCCGACGCCGCATAGACGGTCACCAACGGCGCCGCAACATTCGCAAGCTCCACATGATAGGAACGCTGCAGAAATCCGGGTAGCCAGAAAAGATAAAACCACCACACCGGATCAGTCAAAAACTTGCCCACAAGAAAAGCCCACGCCGCGCGATCGCCTATCACGTGGCTATAAGGCACTCTGCCTTTGCTGACGATTTCTTGATCTGAGCGAATGAGCGCCAGTTCCTGCGACGAGAGGCGCGGGTGGTCTTCTGGCTCGCGGTAAATCAGCGTCCAGAGAATCACGAAGGTGAGGCTCAGCGAACCCGTAAAGATAAACGCAGCCCGCCATCCGAAATTGACGTACACCAAGGGAACCAGCAGCGGAGCAAGAATCGCGCCCAAGTTGGATCCGCCGTTGAAGATTCCGGTCGCGAAGGCTCTCTCGCGTTTCGGAAACCAGTCTGCCACGGCCTTGATGCATGCCGGGAAATTCGCAGCTTCGCCAAGACCGAGGCCCAAACGCGCCACACCGAATTGAAATCCGTTTCCGGCCAGGGCGTGCGCCAGTGAGGAAATGCTCCATAGCAGCGTTGACAGCGCGTATCCGATTCGCAAACCGATCCAATCGATCAATCGGCCGGCCAGCGGCATCATCACCGCATAGCCAATTTGAAAGGCCGCGCTGATATTGCCGTAGTCGGAGTTGCTCCAATGCAGGTCACGCGCGATGTTCGGCTCCAGCAGCCCGAGCACCGCTCGATCCATGTAGTTGACTGTCGTCGCGTAGAGAAGAAGGCCGCAGATGTACCAGCGGAAATTGCGAATGGTTCCGCTTTCGCGCGTGGCTTGAGTCTTAAGCGGTGCTGTGGCGCTCATGGCCGCCTCGAAGGTTGACCCAGCGCTCAAAGTTCGTGCGGAACAGGTTGTGAATGTCCCGCCGGATTTCCTCGCGTTCTACCGTCCGGCCATCTTCGGCCAGAACTCGGAACGCGTTCGCCAGGATGGGACCGATGGTTCGCCGCGTGTTCTTCCATTTGTAAATGACCTGCTCGAGCACGCGTGCATCCGAATGCTGAGGAATGAAGCTAAATCCAAGCATCTCAATGCGCTCGCGCGTCATTTCCTCCACAACCGACGGCTGATTGAGGAACCACCAGCAGCCAAACGGAAGCAGGTTTCCGAACTTGCGCGCGTATACGCACAACTCGTGCTGATTTTCCCGGCTCAGCACGCTGATGAGAAAACGATTGTCGGGAGACTCTACGCACATATGCTCCACGGCGCGCAGGTCCGCTTTACCCACGGCGTCGCCGGCAAGCTTGATGGCCGGGTTCACCTGGTAGCGAACACCGATCATCACAGAGAGCGGAATCTGGTGCTCGCGGCAGGAGGGAATCACGGCTTCTTTCAACAGCTTGCCGCGAGCGCTATTTTCCGGATACTGGAACGTGTCGGGCAGCGAGCAGGCCATATAGACCGGCTTCATCCGCGCACACCAGGCACTCAGAAAACGGCGAACCTCGGAGATGGTCTGGCCGCCCAGATTCTCTTCTACTTTGTAGCCTTGGCCCTTCAGGATCTCCCAGTGTTGCGGCCACTTGTTCAGGACTCGGTCCAGCCGCAGCACGGCATGGAATTGCCGATCGGGTGCGGCGCCTTGCTCCCACAGCGGCGCTTCTTCCGGATCCAGCGGGTCGTTCGTCATCACAACCTCGCTGATGCCGGCCAGATCAAACACATGCCGGATGTGCGCTTCCAGTTTCTGAGACTGGAAGTACTCGCGCGCTTCCCTCAGATCCTTGCTCGTGGTCGGCAGCCCAAACGCCGATAGAACCGCAATCACTCCGCGGCAAGCTTCCGAAACCGGGGTGTTCTCAACGAACAAAGTTCGCCAGATCAGGTCTGCCTGCTGCTGCTTGTTCATCGCCCAATACTGGGCGGGCTTAACGGACGAGAAACGGAACAATTCCGCTTCCAGATAGTGATACGTCAGCAATTCATCGATGCCCCACAACCCCAGCTTGCCCAGCGAGGGCATGAAAAGGTGCGTATGCATGTCAATGATGGGGGTCTTCTCGAACTCGTCGTGAACAACCTCACGAAGTTGCTCTGCCGGAATTGGCGCTTGGGAAGTGGCGGCCGGCGTGGGCGCCTCTGTGATCGTGGCCATAAGAACCTAACCTAACGTTATTGACGCGATTATCGAAGTGTCAATGAAGAAAAACTAAACGATTTGTTGAATGGAGGCATAGGTCTTGGTTCCCCAAGTCGGCTGACTGGGACAAAAACGAGTACAGCCGGTATCTTTTATAGCGTGCTCAAGTAGCCCGCCATGGTTCGCCTGACAGAATATGGAGGTGGAAACACGTTCTGTCGTCGCCATTACTGGAGCGTCCAGCGGCATTGGTGCAGTTTTTGCCCGCAGGCTCGCCCCTGAACACAATCTGCTGCTCATCGCCCGTCGCGCTGATAAGCTTAATCAGCTTGCAGCCGAACTGAACTCCGAATATGGCACGCAGAGCGAGATCGTCCAAGCCGATCTCACAGCCGATAGAGATCTGACAGCGGTCGCGGACCGCCTCGCGACACATCCGAATCTGGTTCTGCTCATCAACAACGCCGGTTTCGGGGCCAAAGGCCTGTTCTGGCGGTCGCCGCTCGAAGTGCAGGAAGCAATGCATCGGCTCCACGTTATGGCGACCGTCCGGCTCACACATGCGGCTTTGCGTAATCTGGTCGCGCGCGATCGGGGAGGCATCATCAACGTTGCCTCAGTTTCCGCTTTTGTGCGCAACGCCGGAAGCGTTAGCTATGGGGCGACGAAGAGTTGGATGACGTCCTTCACCGAAGGCCTTTATCTGGAGCTCTCAGCCGTGGGCTCGCATGTCACCGTGCAGGCTCTCTGCCCGGGCTTTACCTACTCGGAGTTCCACGACAGAATGGAGGTGAATCGCCAGCATCTCGCGTCGGGGCCGTTCTGGATGACTGCCGAAGAAGTAGTGAAAGCCTCCATCGAAGGCCTGGCTCAGCGCAAGCTCTTCGTCATACCAGGTTGGCGATACCGGCTCCTAACCACGTTCCTGACCAAGATCCCGACACCGTTGCGCCTGTATGTCGAGCGCGTCGCCACGCGAAGCAGGCAGCGCGCAATGGGCATTGAAGGCCCTGCAAACAGGCAGATACCCAGTGCAAAATGAATTCATGGCGCTCGGTCGAGTCACTTTGCTTCTTTCACTTGCCGCTCTTCTCGCGGCCGGCTACGCGCGCCTACAAGACCGATTTTGAGGTTCACTACGGCCTCGCGGACGATCCCGCCAAGTCGAAAGTGGACGTTTACATCGGTCTCGCGAACAAGAAATAACTAAACCGCGTCGCCCGTAGGCGTCAGAACGACTTTCATCAGACCCTGCGGCCGTGAATGCAGGCGCTCGAACCATTGCGCGCCTTCTTCAAGCGGCGCCACTGCGCTGATCAGGCGCGACACGTTTACCTGCCCCGTCGAGAGCAGTTCGATGCAGCGTGGATACTCGCCCGATGATGCCGCCGACCCCTGCAGCCGCAATTGCCGGCTGACAACGATCTGCAGCGGGATCTCCGCAGTCGGCGCGATGTTGCCGATCAGTACAACCGTACCGCCCTTCCGGACGTTCTCAATCGCCGTTCTGATGGTCGGCGTACTGCCCACTGCTTCCATGGCGATATCCACGCCGCATCCATTCGTCAATCGCTGCAGCGTCGCGGCAGCATCTGCGGTCTTGGCATTAATCACCGCGGTCGCACCGAGATTCGTCGCGAGTTCAAGGCGGGAATCTTCGATGTCTACCACGTAGACTGATTCGCATTCGGCCACCCGCAAAGCCTGCAGCGTGAGCAACCCGATCATGCCCGCACCCACGACCAGCGCCCGCGCTCCCTTTGTTTCGCCGGCGAGGCTCACCGCGTGCACCGCGACAGCCAGCGGTTCAATCATTGCCGCCTCAGGAAACGGCAGCGATTCGGGCAAGGGATGAAGTATGTGGTGCGGCACAGTCACAAACTCCGCGAACGCACCGGCGCGCCGAAAATCCTGCGTTGAGACACCCAGCACCTCGCGATGGTCGCAGAGGTTGATCTCGCCACGCCGGCAATAGGCGCATTTCCCGCAGTAGACGGTTGAATCCGGCGCAACGCGATCTCCCTCGTGAACATTCGTCACTCCCGGACCCACGGCGATGACCGTTCCGGCCGCTTCGTGGCCCATAACAATCGGCGGGATGCGCCGTCCCGACGATCCGTCATAGCCGTGAACGTCGCTTCCACAAATGCCGCATGCCTCGACCCGCAGCAGAACTTCATCGGCTACCGGCCGGGGCATCGGCAAATCCACAACTTCAAGCCGGTTGTATTCGGAGAGCAGTAAGGCCTTCACATTCGCAGGATAGCCCGCCTGCACCCGCCTACTTTCCTGCGTCGAGTTGCCTGGGCACGCGTGCCTTCAAATCAGAGAGCAACCGGTCCACCTGATCTGTTTTCTCGAGCGCCGCCAGCCGCTGCTCGGCATTGGGCTCGCTCACCACCATGTGGCCGTGCCCCAGTGCGTCCGCTTCCGATACTTTCATCTGCAAGCGGTCAAACGCGGCATCCTGATGATAGGCTTTGACGTCCGTCACGCCCGCTCGCGCTGCCAGTCTCGCGCGGCGATGCTGCGCAATCAGAATTTCCGTCTTAGCCTTCGTCTCGGTCATCTTCTGCTCCAGCCGGTGCAAGGCGTCTCGCAGCGTCTGCACCTGTTGTGCCTGATCCGCAACCTGCTGCGCGAAGTTCTTCGCCGCTTCCTCATGCGTGATGGATCGCTCCAGCGCTACGCGAGCAAGCGACTCTTCGTTTTTCGTAACCGCCAGTTCCGCTTTGCGCAGCCATTCTTTTTGCGAATCGAGGCTCTCCTGCTGTTTCTTTTCCAGCAGATGCTGGTCCGCAATTGCAATCGCCACCTGTGTCTTCACCTGCATGTACTGGTTCTGCATGTCGAGGAGAAGCTGCTTCAGCAGCTTCTCCGGTTCTTCGGCCTTATCGACAAGATCATTCAAATTCGCTTTGATCAATGTCGTTACACGATCGAGTAATGCCATAACCGCTCCTTATTGCTTTCCATTCGCACCGGTCGTTCTGCCGTCACCCGACGAACGGTCGGTTATTCCGCGTACTTTGCCCAACAAGTCGGACATCTGCATGCCCGACAAAGCCTCAAACAACGCCGGGACCTGTGCCGCGATCTTCGTCATGTCACCGGTGATTTTGCTCATGCCCGCAGCGCCGCCTTCACCAGTCGACACAATCGTAATTTTGTCGACGTTCGCCAGCGGAGCAGCCATCGCGCGAACCACTTCCGGCAAGCTCGTGATAAGTTTGTCCACCACAGCCGCCTGGTTCCACTCCTGGTAGGCTTCGGCCTTCACGTTCATCGCCTTGGCTTCTGCCTCGCCTTTCTTGAGGATGATTTCGGCGTCCGCTTCACCTTGCAAGCGGGTGGCAGCAGCCGCGCCTTCAGCTTCCATCGTGATCTTGCGGCGCGATGCTTCGGCCAGGGTCTCGATGCGCTGTTTTTCAATCTCGGCGTTCTTGAGAACAGTCGCGATCAGCTCCTTCTCATGGCGCAAGATCTCGGCTTCCTGCACCTTGATCTCCTGCTCTTTCTCCACCTGGCGAACTTTCACAGCCTCAGCGACAACCTGCTGCTGCATCATGTTCGACTGAATGTCGTATGCCTTGTCGGCCTGCGCCTGTTGCCGCTTGATCGTCTCTACGTACTGCGCCCTCTTGATCTCCAGATCACGCTGTGCCTCAGCCTGCGCCGCCAGAGAAAGCGCTTCGGCAAGCACACGCTCCTGGTCCGCTTGCGACTTTGCCACGGCGGAAGCACGCATCGCTTCGGCGCGTCGAATTGCGGTATCGCGCTCTGCTTCGGCGGCGGCTATTTCCGCGTCGCGCTTGATGCGCGCGATGTCCGGCCGCCCCATATTCGTGATGTATTCGTTTTTGTCACGGACCTCTTTAATGGTGAACGACACCACTTCCAGGCCCATTTTGCTCATGTCGTCGGCGCACGTCCCACGCATGCGGTCGCCCACCATCTCCGGCTCTTTCACAATCTGTTCCACCGAAAGCTGGCCAATGATGCCGCGCAGATGACCCTCCATCACCAGCCGAATCAGCCCTTCGCGAGCCTGATCACTCTTCGTGAGGAACTGCTCGGCCGCCGTTTGAATCGACTCCGGATCACTCTTCACCTTGATCTGGGCCACCGCTTCGACCGTGACCGCCACGCCCTGCTTCGTATAAAGGTCCTGTTGCGGCGCGACATCAAACGACATCAACTGCAGCGAGAGCTGACGGAAATTCTCCACCATCGGGAAGATCACCGTGCCCCGGCCCTTTACGATGCGTGTACCGCGCAGGCCGTACACGATGAGCGCTTCGTGGGGACCAGCCTTGCGGTACAGCGTTGCGCAAACCATCATCAATGCGAGCAGTGTCAACACGACAACTGCCGCAATAAACACCACTTCACGTGACATTTTTCGTCTCCCTTTGCAACGTTTTTTCCGGACAAAATTCAGCCACTTGTGCCGGCTGGGTCATTGCATCCCAAGTACCTGCTTTTCTTACTGGGGCCCCGGCAACGGCGCGACCACGGCTTGCAATCTCATCTCTGCTATCAAGCGTGTTCGCGCCTGCCAGTGCCTTCTACCACGTCCGCTGATGTCATTGCATCCCAAGTGCCTGCTTCTCTTACTGGCTCCGGCAACGGCGCGACCACGGCTTGCAATCTCATCTCTGCCATCAAGCGTGCTCGCGCCTGCCAGTGCCTTCTACCACGTCCGCTGATGTCATTGCATCCCAAGTGCGTACGTATGCAATTCCCTTTTCAAAACGCGTGACAATCACTTCTTCGTCGCGTTTAATCTCACGCCCGTCATCACTGCGCGCCGACAACGGCCTGCGCGCGCCGTCGCGGACGTATATCACTTCGCCGACGCCATCGGGCCGTATCGTGCACGACACGCGGCCAAGCGTGCCCACCATCTCGTAATCAGCCGCATCGAGCGGATGTTCCTTGGACTGCAGGAATCGCAGAAAAGCCGCCAGCAACCACGCGCCGAACAAACCCACCGCAATCGCGATGACAAGGTTCGCCCAGAACGCCAGTCCCGTGTGCCGCATCAACAGATAACCAATGCCGCCGAACCAAGCCAGGTAAACAGCAATACAGCTCGGGTTTGCCATCACGCCCAGCCAGCCGAGCAGCGCCGATTCACTGGCGTGCGCATGGCCGACCTTCGCCGGCCCGTGTGCGTGCCCATGACCGCCGACGTGCGCTTGTCCGCCATGTCCATGGAAATGTCCGTGCGCGCCGGAATGTCCCAGGTGGAAGCCGCCCAGCATCAGCGAAGCCAAGCTCCACAGCGCTCCTATCCAAAAGCAGATGAGAAAGATTTCAGGCCACATCGTCTTGTACCTCTCGTTCGAGCACCCCTTCCCTCGGGCTCCTATTTACAGCCCCGGCAACGTCGCAAACACTGCTTCCAATCTCATCTCTGCTATCAAGCGTGTTCGCTCCTGCCGGGACCAGCACCCGCCCGGCAACGTCGCGAACACTGCCTGCAATCTCATCTCTGCTATCAAGCGTGTTCGCTCCTGCCGGGACCAGCACCTCAGAAAGCCGATCCACCAGGTTCGGCGTATCGAGAATCGCACCGAGCAGTAAAACGCATTTTCTTGTATCGTTGTGCTTCGCTAATTTCAGCAGCGCCTCGCTCAGCGCCGGATCGGACCGGAACCGCTCTGCGCCCTGAATCAGCCACAGGTCCAGCTTGTCTTCCTGCTGTTGCAGATCGGTGAGCAATTCGGTCTGAAAACCTTCCGGATCATCAACCAGATATCCCGGATGAACTTTGAAGAACTTCGCCAGAAGCAGCCGGCTCGTGTTCGTCATGTGCTTGCGCCGCCCGCTCTCGAGTTGCGACAAATACGGCTGGCTGAGCGAGCGGTTCAGATCCTTCTCGATCGCCGCGATGACTTCCTTTTGGGTCATCTCCCGGCCGAGCCCGCGAAGCTGTCCTTCTACGACCCGGAGGTAGCGAATTTTCTCGGCGACCGTCATATAGCAATCTGCTAATTGAATATCACGGATTGCAATACGTCGCAAGAAAAATCGAGGGCTGGATGGGGGTGGATGTGGAACTTGCTGTGCGCCAAGGAGTTGTAGACCAGGAGAAGACCACCGCTTCCTTGCAGTCGCGGCTCTCGCCTTGGCAGTCGCGGCTCCCGCCTTGGCAGTGGGGGCTCTGGGTACTGAAGAGTGCGGACGCAGGTAGAGTGGGGCTCATCATAGCGGAGTGGGTTTTAGGCGGTTTTTCGGAGGGTTTGGCCCCCGCCGGCGCGGTCGATCTTCTCCAAAATCGTGATTTGCTTGAGTTCGATCGTCAGTTGAGCGCTCGTTTTGCGGATTTCGAAGAGTTCGTCCTGCTGCGCCTGCTTCTTCTCAGCGCGGTTCTGCGAAACGAACCC
>DATBEG010000045.1:0-28632 GCA_036276155.1 Bryobacteraceae bacterium
GCGCCCCGCATCGCTCTATACAAAAGCTGGATGGCCAGTATGGATGAAGGCTGGACACGCTGGCTCTTCGACTTCTTCGGCTTCGAGTACAAGGGTGTTAGCAATGCCGACATTCAGGCGGGCAATCTGAAATCGAAGTACGACGTCATCATCTTCCCCGACCAGCAAACCAACCAGATCGTTAACGGATACCGCAAGGGGGCGATGCCTGAGGAGTACGCGGGAGGTCTCGGTCAGAACGGCATCGCAGCCGTGAAGGAATTCGCCAGCGCGGGCGGAACCGTGCTGTGCTTCAACCACGCGGCCGCGTTCTGTGCGCAAGATCTGGGTGTTGACGCGAAGAACGTCATCAGCGGACGCGTCGCCAATGCCAATGATGAGTTCGGCGCAGGCCCGGGCGGAGGCGGCCGTGATAACGCGGGTGCCGGGTCAGCCGGCGAGTTCTATTCGCCCGGCTCGCTGCTGAACGTCAAACTCGATCTCTCGAATCCGCTCACCCGCGGGCTACCGGAAAACATCACCATCTGGAGCGAACAGAGTCCGGCCTTCACGACCAGTCAGGACTCCGTCGCCACTTACCCTGCTTCCGATATCCTCGCTTCCGGATGGCTGCTCGGGCCCAAGATGATCGCCAGTAAGACCGCAATTGTAGACGCAAAAGTCGGCGAGGGACACGTCGTGCTCTACGGGATGCGTCCTCAGTATCGCGCCCAGAGCTACCAGTCATTCAAGCTGCTCTTCAACGGGCTAATCGCATACCAGTAGACCCGTTTTCGGCTACTCGCAAGCGGGTAGCCGAAAACCACCAGGCTGGTGGAAAAGAACCGTATCTCCAACAAATAAAACAACTTTTCTGTTTCCTCGCTGCGACGCGGGGCTCGCCCCGTGCGTCTAAAGCGCAGGAGAAAGAAAAATGAAAGGACAATTGAAAGCCGCGCTGAAAACAACAGCGGCTTTGCTCATAACGGCAACCTTGGGATTCGCTCAAGGGAGTATGTCCGCACCGGGCTCTTACTATGGGCCGGCGTCGAATGCCGGTGGATATAGCCAGACTCCAGCGTACGGCCAAGCCCCTGCACGGCACCAGCAGGGCGTGCCCGGCACAGTTAATTATGTAGAGGGTCAGGCGTCGCTGGCGGGACAGCCGCTCGGTCCGAATGCCGCCGGTTACGCAATCGTTCAGCCGAATCAAGCGATCGATACGCAAGCCGGTTATGTCGAAGTGCTGTTGAACCCAGGCGCCTTCCTGCGCATCGGTAACAACAGCGAAGTAGTTTTACAGTCCGTGGGGCTCGCCAACATTCAAGTACAGGTGGTACGCGGTTCAGCAATGATTGAAGCCACTGACCTGGTGAAAGACACCGTCATGCAGGTCAACATGAACGGCGCAACTACGCAGATTGAAAAACGGGGACTATATGGGTTCGATGCCAACCAACAGCTGGTTCGCGTCCTCGACGGTAAGGCCAGAGTTAGTGTGGCGGGCAACGTCAAGAACATCGGTAAAGGCGATCAAGTTGTGCTCTCTGCGGCCAATCTGAAGACTCACGGCTTCGACAAGCAGGTTGCGCAAGCAGACCCGCTGTACGTTTGGAGCGCAGCGCGCAGCGAAGCGGAAGCACGCGCTAACGTACAACTTGCCAGCAACATCAATGTGTACGGCGGCTGGGATGGCCCTGGCTGGTATTGGGATCCGTTCTGGGCCGACTACGCGTTTTTGCCCGGTGCCGGTTTTCTGTATAGCCCGTTCGGCTTCGGCTTCTACTCGCCGGGCTTCCTGTACGGCGGCTATTACGGACGCGGTTATTATGGACGCGGTTATGGTCACGTCGGCGGTGTAGCCGCTTATCACGGCTTCGCCGGTCGTGCGGCCGTCGGTGGTGGCGGGTTCCACGGTGGCGGGTTCCACGGTGGCGGCGGTCGCCGCTAACGAAACAGTCAGTAGATCTTTGAGCCAGTAGTGCTAGGCCGAGAGGTTTCAAGCCTCTCGGCCTTTTTCTTTTTGGCAAGCCACACGGCAACCGCTGCAGCCACCAGGCTGACTCCAAAACCCGCAAGGACGTCCGCGGCATAGTGGTAGCGTCCATACACCGTGGCAACACTCACGCTGACCGAGTAAATCAATAGCAGCCAGCCGATCCGCTTCCGTTCCGGGAACAAAAGGAACATCGCCCAGGTGCACGCAAAGGCGGCCGACACATGCGCGCTCGGAAAAACACCCACATGGATAGTCGCCCTTCGGAGGATGAAAAGATTGAGTTCCCGCACCCAGGTGCTGACACCCGGATTGTCCAGCCCCGCGTAAACAATGCGCGGCGGACGGGACGGAAAATATGGAAACAGCGCGTAAGCCAGCAGTGTGCCGGAAAGATAAATCACCCAGTACTGGTCTACGAACCTGCGCTTCGCGCGAGAATACAAAATCCACACGCAGATCGCCGCCATACCGTACACAAGCAGGTAACACAGCTCCAGGTACAGCGGAATAACTAGACCCAGGCCTTGAATCACGGCTCGTAGATGGTAATCGTCCAGCAGCACGCGATCCAGTTTGATCCAGCTTGCCTCGAGCCCGCTGTCGAAACTGGCCGGCAGAAAAAGCTCCATCTCGCGAAACGCCAGCAGGGTGTACAACAACGGAAGCCAATCACGCAAGTGGCTGAAGAACGCCTGCCAGCGCTCGCGTCCCGAACCAGCTACGAGCATCAGTATCGACGTGATAAACAGAAACTCGGCAAAGGGCGTCACGTGCAGGTGCGGCCGATCGAAGAAGAGCGAAATAAACGCTATATACGCGAAGAATGCAAGTATCAGCCACTCCGATGGCCGGAGTGCAACCTGCCTCCGCCCGGTCAAGCTGTTTCTGCTCTGTCAGGAGTTGGCCGTGGCCCAAAAAACAACGCGATGGCCGCAGGAACGCCCGCCCAGATCGCCCATCCGGTCAGGAACCTTTGATCGTGGAATTTGTCGCCCGCATTGATCAGCAAGCCTGAGATTACGGGCGCGGTGATCTGCGCAATCGACATCAAGGATTGCGTTAACCCGATCACCACACCCACCTCACGCTTATTTGCACGCTGCGTAATGGAACTGGTGAGCGACGGTCTCAGCCCCGCGGCCCCCGCATTGGCAAATCCAGCCACCCACAGCATCTGCCCGATGGTCTGGGTCAGTCCGGTGGCAATGTCACCTAGAGCAGACGCTAGGAATCCGAACTGGATGACACGCGCCTCGCCCAACCATTGCACCAGACGCCCTACCACGCCGCCCTGCATAATCATCGCGACAAAACCGGTAAACGCGAAGATATACCCCACTTCGCGCACCCCCGCCGGATGTCCGTGCCAGATGTACCGTCGCTCCGCAAATAGCGCGAACCCCGAAATGAACGTCGAGAACGAGATCGAAAAGAGCATCCACTGGATCAGCAGTCGCGACAACTGCGGATCGCGAAAATACTTGACGTACTCGCCCCAGGAAAGTAGCGATAGCCGCTTACCGCCCGGCCCCGGAGCGGCATCCAATTCGTTGCGGATGTGCACCGGTTCTCGCCGCGGGAGTAGAAAGAAGGTGCAAAGAATTGTGGTGAAGGATAACCCGCAGGCGGCGAAAATGGGCGCCTGATAGCCGTAATAGTGCGCCAGAAAACCGGAAATCGCCGGTCCGACCAGAAATCCGAATCCAAACGCAATCCCAATCAGCGCAAACGACTTGGCCCGGTTCTGCGGCTCGGTCACATCACTGATATAAGCCTGCGCAATACTCAGGTTCCCGGCGGTCGCCCCGTCGATTGCTCTGGCAATGAACAGCAACCAGATCTGGTGCGCGAAAGCCAGCAAAAAGAATCCCGCCAGCGTGCCCGCTTGGCTGACCAGCAGCATCGGCCTACGCCCATGCCGGTCAGAGAGCTGTCCCAGAATCGGCCCGGAAATGAGCTGGAAAAGTGCATAAGTCGATACCAGCGTTCCTACCACCGTAGGCGATGCCCCCAGACGCTCCGAATAGAACGGGAGCAGGGGCAGAATGATCGTAAAGCCAAGCACGTCTACCAGCACGATCAGAAAGATTGGCAGCAGCGGCGAGGCGAAGCGACCACCCGGAGGCGACTCCATGGTCTGGATTGGGGAACTCAAAACTCGATTTTAGCCGCTATGTGGATTCAAGGCCGTTTCTGAGCTGTGTGACCTCCGCGGCAATTGCTCTTTTGGCTTATAATCAATCGCAATCATGAAAATTTACGTCGCGGTCACTGGCATCATCTTTGGCTTGTTCGTGATTATGCATATCTGGCGCATAACGATGGAGCATCAACTTTTGGGCGACGTGCACTTCGTCTTGTTGACGACACTCTTGGCGGTTGTTTTCGTCTGGGCTATGCTTCTGCTTTGGCGTCAACGCAGAACCTAGAGGCCCAGCTTCAGCACTCGCCCAAGTTGTCAAGCTAAACGCGATTACCTGATCTCTGCACGTCCGAACAATTCGAGCATCTTTTCCTCTGGCGGCGCGCTTAGAACGTTATTTGTTGCGAAATCCTCAGCCATGGGATACCCGCTCGCCCGAATTCGTTCGGCCGCTTCATCTAAGTCGTACCGTGTGTGCCGAAATTCCACTGTTTCGCTAACCAGTAGCCAATCCGCGCCAGTCCGGCCAAACGGCATGCCAATGCTGCCGGCATTCAGCACTCGAAGATGCGCAATAGTGCGGTCGAATTGCATGTGTGTGTGCCCGCACACGACAATCGATGCATTGACATTCGAAAACACGGGCAGTAGAGCCTGATCCGGTGTCAGACGAGTAAAAATCTCATTGTCATTTCGTGGCGTCGCATGGCAAAAGAGCACATCTTCTACCTGCTTACACAACGGCCACTCAGCCACCCACCTGCGCAGATCATCGTCTAGCTGATTTGCGTTCCACTGGATAACCGGCCGGTATGCATCCGGAACAGCCGCCTTGCGTCCTGCTATTTCGTCAAGCACCGCGACTTCACCGTTACCACGGATGAATTGACAAGGGATCTCCAGTTCGCGTAAACGAACAAGCGTCTCTTTTGGCATTGGCCCGGGGACAACATCCCCTCCGATCACCACGTGCTCGACGCCAACCCTGCGAACCTCGGCCAATACCGCTTCAAGAGCCGGCAGATTCGCGTGTATGTCGTACAAGGCGGCGATCAGCAATCAAAGTGCCTTCCGCAGCACGACGCGCGCAGGCGAGCCGTCGCAGCCCGCGATCCGCAATGGCAGGCAGATCAGGTCGTACATTCCGTCGGAAATGCCGCCGAGCGCCAATCCTTCCAGAATCCAGACATCATTTCCGAGGAGAATTCTGTGCGTTTCAGCATTGTCGCCGTGGAAAGTGCCCACCGACAGATAGTCCACGCCCACGAGCACCACCCCTGTGTCCACCAGGAATTGCGCAGCAGAGGAATCGATCGCAACATAATTCTCCTGAAAATCCAGCCGGGTCCAATTCGCCTCTGAATTCTGCGTCTTTATCAGAACGCGGTCGCCCTTCTCAATTCCCTTTGTCTCGAGTTCCTTCCGCGTGACAACATCCACATTCGGCGCAGCGATCACTCGCGCTCGTCCGATCGCGTATTCCAGGGGAAAAGAATCGATCGCCTTTCCGCGGCTGATGAAGTGCCGCGGCGCGTCCATGTGAGTGCCTGTATGCGCCACCATACGGCACATGGTTACATTCGCGCCACCGCCGGTGTCCAGATCCGAAACCAACTCGAAATTCGGCTCCGGCTCGCCCGGCCAGTGCACCATCCCGCTCGTTAACGGAACGGAAACATCAATCCACGGATTCGGTTCGGCCAATCTACAATCTCCGTCCCCACTGTAAAACGGAGATCAGTTGATGGCCCACTCCGTTGTATGACCCGCCGGTAAGTGGATGTGACGCGTATGATCGAACTCGAACGTTCCCGTGCCATTTTTTCGATCCTCCTGCGCTCTGTTCGATTGACGTTCATCGTACTGTAAAGGCCGGACTCGCCGTTTGTCGACCAAAAGGAACGCGGGAATTTTGGATCATTTGCGGTGACTGCGGCGTCCCTGATTCACTTTCGTGATTTTCAGGAGGCGAGAGGTGAACAGTTACAGTGTCTCCCCCGATTTTTAGCGCGTCAAAACTCACGATCAGTTCCACGACATCAAATGGGTAAGAATACTTCACCAGCCGTAGAATGCGCCCTTGCGCAATTGTTCCAGCCGGTATCACAACCCGACCGCTCTTTCCCTTCACCGCTTTTGTGACGTGAGCCTGAATCGGGTCGCCGGTCATTGCTGTGTCGGAATCAATCGGCGCATTCAGTGCCAGTTTCACAAGGCGGTCTTTGCCGACCCCGGGCGGGAGGCTCTGCAGTATTGCTTGTGCCTTTTCGGCCCCGCTGGATTCCGGCACGCTGTTGAAGCGAAGTGTGCTCTCCGCCCGGAACTCATGACAGTTGCTGTATTGCATGCTATTGGCGGCAAGTTCGCCGTTCCTGAAGAGCAGCCGCATTGTGGACGATACAGGAACAAACGAGGGCGTATCGTTAATCAAGCGTTGTGCGTAGTCGGTAGATATCGCTCCTTGCGCTAGATCCGCACCAGCCGGGAAGTCGCGTAATTCAATGGCCAAACGCCGGAGATCTCCTGACGAGGCATCCAAAAGAAAGAAGCCATCGTACGGAATAGATGTAATTTGGCCAGTTGCGCCGGGTATCATCAGATGGCTTTTTTCAGGAGAAACACTGTAAGTGTATTCGGCTACCGTGGCGCCACGGCTTTGGAATGTTTGCTTATAACGGAAGACGTTGGGGTTGACGTCATCCATAAGAACGCTCAAATCGAAAGCGCCCAATACCCCGCTGAGCGTTGCTCCAAACCTTACGAGACTGTCCAGCGAACCCGAATTGAAGGTGCCGCCGTCGGGCCATGAAAACATGTCCTTTCCCTCAAACAGCGATAGTTCGACGCGGAGACGGTCAGTCCAGAGCAGTTTTCGCTCTTGCACCGAGGCGCTCATCAAAGCAGGTAACGGAAGAACTGTAGAAGAATTTGTGACGCCCTTGCTTCCGCCGGCACTGCCAACGTCTTTGGGTGGGAGATATAACTCCCGCGAAGTCTGCTCTTCGCACGTGAGCCGCCGAAGGGCAGCCGCGTTGCTCTTAACGCGGTCGGCGCCGAGTTGCAGCAATTGAGTGGCATCCACCTGAGCCATTGCATTCACTGCCACGCACGTCAGGGCGACGATCGCGAGCGCAGGGGCAACGTGAGCAACCTGGCCAAGCATACGAACTGGTTTAACACAAGGAACTGTGTCCCGAGCTTTAGGGCTCGAGTAATCGGCTCCAAGACGGCCAAGACCGGGCGCGCCGATAAACTGAAGCTTATGAAGCTGGGTATCGACTTCGGAACAAACCGCACGGTTGTGGCAGCGGCTGACCGCGGCAATTACCCGCTAGTCTCTTTCGAATCGCCCGACGGCACAACTCCCGACTGGTTTCCATCGCTCGTCGCGCTTTGCGGAAACGAGCGTCGCTACGGCTGGGACGCATGGGAAACACAGACCGATTTCTCGTGGACGATCATTCGTTCCATCAAGAGATTGCTCGAAGATGCCGGACCTCGTACGCAGCTCGATCTCGGCGACCAGCAAGTCGCACTCATCGACCTCCTGCAAGGCTTCACTAGCGCACTCTATTCAGCTCTTCGCGATAATTCTAATCTGCGCCTTCGCGCCCAAGAGCCTCTCGAAATCGTTCTCGGCGTTCCCGCGCACGCGAATTCCAATCAGCGCTTCTTGACCGTGGAAGCGTTTCGCGCGGCGGGGTTCCGCGTCTTAGGCGTATTGAATGAGCCGAGCGCGGCCAGCATTGAATTCGGGCATCGCCAGAAGCAGTCTGCCGGCGCAGCCGAAACCATTCTCGTCTACGACCTTGGCGGCGGCACGTTCGATGCTTCTCTTGTCACCCTCGATCAGAACGTGCATCATGTGCTCGCCTCGGAAGGAATCTCCACCATTGGCGGCGACGACTTCGATCAGCTTTTGGCCGAGTTGGCTCTCGAGGCGGCCGGCGTCAGCAAAGAAGAGCGCGACGAACTCTCGGCCCCAGTCTGGTTTCGTTTGCTCGATGAATGCCGCCGCAAAAAGGAATCACTCCATCCCAATTCGCGCAAGCTGGTGATCGATCTCGAACATGCAAACCCCGACTGGTCCGCCGCCACCGTCAGCGTGGCAGATTTCTACGATGCGGCGCGCCCGCTCGTGGAAGAAACGATCCAAAGTACGGAAGATCTGCTATCGCATCATTCCGATCTCCAGTTCGAAGCCCTTTATCTCACCGGGGGCGCCAGTGAACTGCCTTTGGTAGCGCGTGTACTCAAAGAACGCTTTGGCCGCCGCGTGCGCAGATCGGCCCACACTCGCTCCGCCACCGCAATCGGAGTTGCCATTCAGGCCGACCAGCCCGAGACTTATCGCCTCAGCGAACGTCTACAACGATCGTTTGGTGTCTGGCGTGAAGCGGACGCCGGTTCACGCATCGTCTTCGATCCGATTCTCGAAAAGGGAACAGTTCTGCCTTCGCCCGGAGAGCCATTGCTCGCCATTTGCCGCCGCTATTCTCCGGCGCATAACATCGGCCACTTCCGCTTCCTGGAATGCAGCCATACGACCGCCGAGGGCGCGCCTTCAGGCGAAGTGACCTTCTGGGACGAGATCCGCTTCCCTTTTGATCCTCATCTCGCTCAAACTGAAGACCTGTCGCCGCGGCCCGTGCGGCATTCGCGCATCGCCGCCACACAAGTAATTGAAGAGCGCTACCAAGCCGATTCAGGCGGCTCCATCCGAGTCGTGATTGCGAATGAGACAGCCGGATATGAGCGGCAGTACCAACTCGGCCATTGGTCCAATCAGACCAAGTCGGTGAAGCCCGCTCAACGAACGAAGCGCGCCAGAGCCTAAAAGATCAGCAGCTGTTCCAGCTTGGAACCGGAGAAGATCATGGTTTCGTTTCGCTCGGGACCGTTCGAAACGGACCCGATCTCGACGCCCGTCTTCTCTTCCAGGAATTGGAGATAGTCACGCGCAGGCTGCGGCAGGTCTTCTGGCCGCGTGATTCCCTGCGTCTTCTGTTTCCATCCGGGAAGCCGTTCGAACAGAGGCTTGATTGCGTCCATCTTGCGTGTGCTCGCGGGCATATGCGTGATCGTTTTCCCGTCTACTTCGTACGCCACGCAGACAGGAATCTCGTCCAGGTCGTCCAGCACGTCCATCTTTGTGATGATCAGGCTGTCGAAGCCGTTCACTTCGGCCGTATAGCGAAGCAGCGGCACATCAAACCAGCCGCAGCGCCTCGGACGCCCCGTGACCGAGCCGTACTCATTCCCTGCCCGTCGAATCTTCTCGCCGACTTCCGTGTGATCTTCGGATGGGAAAGGCCCTGCGCCAACGCGCGTGATGTAAGCCTTTGAAACGCCCAGAATTCCATCGATCTTCGTCGGAGGCACACCCGTTCCGGTGCATGCGCCCCCAGCTGCTGCACTCGAACTGGTGACAAACGGATACGTCCCGAAATCGATATCCAGCATCGTGCCTTGCGCACCTTCGAACAGAATGCTTTTTCCCTCGCGAATCATACCGTTCAACAGATGGGAGGTATCGGTCGCCAAAGGGCGGATCTGCTCGGCGAAGCCTTTGTATTGCTCCAGAATCTGCTCGAAATCCACGCGATCCGCAATGTGGAATGCGTCGGCGAGAATCTGCTTGTCTTCCGCAAGTGAGCAATACAGGTCGCTGAAGTCGATGTCCACCAGATCGGCAACGCGAATCCCGCGACGCGCAATCTTGTCTTCGTATGCAGGCCCGATCCCGCGCGATGTCGTCCCGATCGGAATGCGATTGTCCCGCCCCTCCGAAATCTTTTCGATGGTCCGATGAAACGGAAAGATAACGTGCGCGCGGTTGCTGATCTTCAGCTGCGATTTGACGTTGACGCCTGCTGCTTCCAGGCCCGCAATCTCCTGCAGCAACGCAGCCGGATCCACAACTACGCCATTTCCGATGACGGCAATCACGTTCGGCCGCAGAATGCCGCTGGGAATCAGCTTCAGGACAAACTTCTTGTCACCTATAAAGACGGTGTGCCCCGCATTGTGGCCGCCTTGATATCGGGCCACAGCGTCAAAACGGTCCGACAGCAGGTCGACGATCTTTCCCTTCCCTTCGTCGCCCCATTGGGCACCCAGCACGATCAGATTACTCATTGCATTCGCGGGCTTCCACCCAAAGACTTTAAGTGTATCGCAGAGGTTTGCAAACTACTGAAAAAGCAGGAACTTCGGCCCAGTCAAAGCACCGCTGGTCGCGTCGGCACGTGGTAATCTTGACACAATGCAGATGTGTGGCGTCTTTCGGGCGCTGGGGCCGGAGGTTTTTCACCAATTAGTACGCGGAATCTCGATCGGTAAGCTCAAGACCTACCAGGTTTACGAGCGTTTTAAAGTGCGCGCTCACATGGTCAAGTTGAACTCCGAATCGCTTCGCAAAGCCGAGCCGAAGTTCTGGTCTCGCATTGAGAGCGAAGACGAAGAGTTCGCAACCGACCTCTCGCAAGTCTTCCTGCTCTCACATCTCGACATGATCGTCGACGTTCTGAATTTTCTCGGCATCCCCAACGAGCAGGGCTTTTTCGACAAAGATTTGAAGCCTGAGCAATATCTCACCGAGGCTTGGCAGGCCC
Organism: Bryobacteraceae bacterium; assembly: GCA_036276155.1. GTDB lineage: Bacteria > Acidobacteriota > Terriglobia > Bryobacterales > Bryobacteraceae > Bog-105. The sequence goes on from DATBEG010000045.1 coordinate 10,736, forward strand.
GGGTGTTCGAGCAGTTCAAGGACAAATACCAGCGCGAAATTTTGCTCTTCTACGTCAATCACCTCGATTGGGAACTCAACAAGACCGAACAGGTCTATCTTCCGGCCGCTTAACTCTGGATGGACGTCAAAGATTTCCAGCAATTGGTCAAAAACGGCGACCTCGCTGCGGTAAAGGCCGCGCTACGGGATCAGCCTGCTCTTTTGGACGCCACCAACGAAGCCGGTCAAAGCGGATTCATCCTGGCCATGTACTACCGTCAGCGCGAAGTCGCAGACTATCTGCTCAGCCTGGGTCCGCAACTCGATGTTTTCAACGCGTGCATCGCCGGTGAAACCGAACGAGTTCTTCATGACGTGCGATCCAATCCGGATTTGCTCGATGCGCAAAGTTCCGATGGTTGGACACCCTTGCATCTCGCCGCGTTCTTCGGGCACGCCGATCTGGCAGAGGCACTCATCGATCAGGGTGCGAAAGTGGACGCGAAATCTTCCAACGCCATGCGTAATACTCCGCTGCACGCTGCCGCTGCGGGCGGACAGATCGGCGTAATGGAGTTGCTCCTGAAACGCGGCGCTAATGCGAACGCAACGCAGGAAGGCGGCGATTGGACGGCGCTCCACTCGGCCGCGCAAGCCGGTAATCGCCAGATGGTGGAAGTGTTGGTTGCCAACGGCGCGCACGTCAATGCCCGCGCCGCCAATGGCCAATCGGCTCTCGACCTGGCGTTATCGAAGGGCCATCACGAAGTCGCGGAACTCCTCGAACATCTGGGAGCAAAGCTGCAGTCGTAAATGCTGGAACAGAAGCTCGAAGAACTGCGGCGCGCTACCCTGGCCGCCTTTGCCGAAGCCATCTCTCTCGAACAACTGGAGGAGGCGCGTATCGGCGCGCTCGGCCGCAAAGGAACGCTTGCACAAATCAGCAAAGAGTTCGCCAAGCTACCGCCGGCTGAAAAAGCAGCGCTCGGCAAGTTGCTGAACTCCGTCAAACAAGACCTCGAATCCGACTACCTGAACAAAAAGCAGCGCTTCGAAGAAGCCGATCTCGCCGAACGCCTCGCGAAGGAGTGGATCGATGTCACGCTTCCGGCGCCGGGCATCCGTCCTGGCAGTCTGCACCCCATCACGCAACTGCAGCAGGAGATCGAAGACCTCTTCACCTCGCTGGGGTTCGCCATCCTCGATGGTCCCGAAGTCGAAACCGAAGAGCACAACTTCGACGCGCTGAATATCCCGCCCGCGCACCCGGCTCGCGACATGCAGGATACCTTTTGGCTGTCAAACGGCCATCTGCTGCGCACGCACACCTCGCCAGTCCAGGTGCGCGGCATGCGCCAGCTAGGTCCGCCGCTGCGGATGATTGCTCCAGGCCGCGTCTTTCGAAACGAGGAAGTCGACGCCTCGCACGAGCACACGTTCTACCAACTCGAAGGCATGATGGTCGATCGCGAAGTGTCTGTCGCAAACCTGATCTTCTTTATGAAGACGCTGCTTAGCTCCATCTTCAAGCGCGACATCACGGTTCGTCTTCGCCCAGGCTACTTCCCGTTCGTCGAACCCGGTTTCGAACTCGACATCCGCTGTCTGATCTGCGGCGGCAGCGGTTGCGCAGTCTGCAAGCACAGCGGCTGGGTGGAATTGTTACCCTGCGGATTAGTCCATCCGAATGTGCTGCGAGATAGCAACATCGATCCGGAGGAATGGGGCGGTTTTGCTTTCGGTTTGGGGCTCACACGCCTGGCCATGATGCGCTACGGCATCGATGATATTCGTCAGCTTCAGGGGGGAGACCTGCGTTTTCTGACGCAGTTCTAGAGGCGGCCTTTGAAATTTTCCTACCAGTGGCTGTGTGAATTAACGCCCGGGCTGTCCACAGATCCCAAGACATTGCAGCGGCTCATCACCATGAAAACCGCCGAGTGTGAAGGTATCGAGCCCTTCGGCGCTCACTTCACACAGGTCGTCGCCGCACGCGTCATCGGAGTCGAGCCCACCGCCAAGGGCAAGAACAAACTCGTTCAAATCGATGTCGGCTCTGGCAAGAGAGCAACAGTTCTCTGCGGCGCCCCCAACCTACGCGAAGGCATGCTCGCCCCTTGGGTGCCTCCCGGCACAAGTCTCGAAGGTAAGACGATCGGCCGCGCTGTTATGGACGGAGTTGAAAGCGAAGGCATGCTCGCCAGCGCCGCTGAGCTTGGCATCAATCGCGATCACTCCGGACTTCTTGAACTCTTCGATGTCCAACCCGGGCAGCCCTTGTCGGCTCTCGTACCCGATTGGATCATCGAAATCGATAACAAGAGCCTCACGCATCGCCCCGATCTTTGGGGACACGTCGGCATGGCCCGTGAAGTCGCGGTTATCACCGGCTTGCGCCTGTTTGACCCGGTTAAGATAAACGTCCTCCCGCACTGCGGCGATCCGGCCGTTCACGTCGAGATCGCGAACCACGATCTTTGCCCTCGCTACAGCGCTCTCGTGCTCGAAAACATCTCGATCGAGCCTTCGCCGCTGTGGCTACAGGCGCGCCTGGAGAGCATCGGTCTCAATGCCATTAACAACATCGTCGACGTGACGAATTTCGCTCTCGCCGAACTGCCGCAGCCTATGCATGCTTTCGACGCCGACAAGCTACAGGGCAACACAATCTACGTCCGCACGGCGCACCCGGGCGAGATTTTACGCGCGCTCAACGACGAAACTTATGAACTGACCACGGCCGATCTCGTGATCGCCGATGCCGCTGGTCCCATCGCTCTCGCCGGCGTCATTGGAGGCGCAGACAGCGCCATCTCGGAAACCACGAGGCGCGTTGTGCTTGAGAGCGCCAATTTCCAGGCCACCAGTGTGCGCCAGACGTCGGCGCGTCATAAGCTCCGAACCGACGCTTCCATGCGCTTCGAAAAATCACTCGATCCGGAGAACACGCTCCGCGGTCTTGCCAGAGCGCTTGAAATCGTGCATCAGGTCAGCCCGGGGGTCACAGTGCGCGGTAGCGTCACAGACAATTTTGCCCCGTTGAAGCAGCAACAGCCGGTCGCCCTGCCCATGAGTTTCGTCGTTGGGAAGCTCGGCAAAGAGATTAGTCAGCAGCAGGTGGTGGAGATTCTGGACGCGCTGGGATTTCAGGCGCGCGAGACAGCTCCAGGTCTGCTGACCGTGACCATTCCTACCTGGCGCGCAACTAAAGACATCGGCATCAAAGACGATCTTGTCGAAGAGATCGGCCGGATCATCGGTTATGACGAGATCACTCCTGCTCCACCGCTGGTCGCTTCTATTCCCCCCTATCAGAGCCCGATGCGGCAGTATCTCCGCACCGTGCGGACGCGGTTAGTCAATCAGGGCTTCACGGAGGTCTACAACTATTCCTTCGTTGCCGAGGCTGACATGAGACGCTTTGGTCGTGGCCCTGAGCAGCACATCGCGGTCCGCAATCCTATCGCCTCTGAGCAGACCCATCTTCGCCGCAGTCTTCTTCCGGGTATCTATCGCACCATCGTCAATAATGTCCGCCACTACTCTGAGTTCCGCATCTTCGAAATCGGCAACGAAATCCATCCGGACGCCAGCCCCAATCTTCCCGACGAAATCCCTCACGCGGTAGCAGCTCTGTACGGCGCCCACGCCGATGAACGCGACTTCTTCGAGCTCAAGCGCGTACTTGAATGTGTCCTCCCCGATGCTCGTGTCGCAGCCAGCGCGTCAAGGTCCCACGAACACCCTGTGCGCGCCGCTGAAGTTCATTGGCGAGGATCGGTTGTGGGCAGGATCTTCGAGTTGCAGCCCTCACTTCTCGCCGACGAGGGCATTAAGGGCCGCGCCGTTCTCTTTGACATCGATCTGCGGCTCGCGCAGCAGCTTTCTGCCGCCGCCCAGGAAGTCACATACACCCCAGTACGCAAATATCCGACCAGTGGCTTTGATCTCTCCGTCGTCACCGCGCTCGAAAAACCAGTGGCGCAGATCCAGGACGACCTGGTGAACTTCGCTGGCCCCGAACTCGCCGCGATTGAATTCATCCGTCAATACGACGGTTCGCCGCTCGACGCCGGCCAGAAGAGCGTGTCGTACCACCTGGAAATCGGTGCACTGGACCACACGCTCACGAGTGAAGAAGGCGAAGACATCCGCAGCCGCATCATAGAAGGTATGCGCAGTATTGGATACGAATTCCGCGGCTAGCGTTCTTGTATGTGCGGTACTGATGTAGAGCTTCTGCCAGGTTTGTGCGCCCACAGCTCCGGCGCACTGTGGATTCCGAGCATCCAGACGGCTGTGATCGCCGATATCCACCTCGGCTACAGTTGGGCGCAGCGTCGCCGCGGCGAACTGGGTCCGCTTGCCGATTTCAGAACTCGCGAAAAGCTTTTTGTATTACGCGATGACTTGCATCCGAACCGCATCGTTTTCCTCGGCGATCTGGTGCATGCGCCGCGTCCTTGCGAACCGGAAAGGCTCTGGATCGAGGAAATACTCACAGAGTTAGCCACTCGCGCCGAATTGATTGCGGTTCGCGGTAATCACGATCGCGCCTTCGCACGCGAATTCGGCTATCTAAAAATTACCTGCGTCGAAACCTGGTCTGTCGATGGCCTGACCGCCGTTCACGGAGACCGTTTCGACTTCGCGCTGCCCGAAAATCACACTCTGCTGCTAGGACACTTGCATCCGTGCCTCGGGCTCAAGGACGCCTCGGGAGCCGGGCGAAAACTTCCTCTGTTTCTCGCCACGCCATCCTGTGTTGTTCTGCCCGCGTTCTCGCCTTTTGCCCGCGGCTATGACGTACTCGGCGGCATCCCTGAAGAACTCGCCCCGTTTCTCGGCGGCTCTCCGGTTCAGGCGTACGCGATCACAGGCAAACGAGTCGTTGCGCTCGGCCCGCTCGTTCGCGCCATCGAAAAGATGTTCGAGGCCGACGTGAGCGCGCCTGAACGCTTCCGCAAAACGAAGTCAGCTTAGCTGTCTCACAGCACCATGTCCGGCCGCTGTCGCACTTCCAGGCATCCCTTGCCCGTCGGCAGCATCTTGCCGGGGTTTAATGAGCAGTGCGGGTCGAACAACGCCTTAAATCGCTTGATCAGGTCCAGCGTCTCTTCAGGAAAGAGGTGGGCCATCAGTTCCATCTTTTCCATCCCCACGCCATGCTCTCCCGTAATCGATCCGCCAACGGAAATGCAGTATTCCAGAATCTCTTCCCCCGCTTTTCTGGCTCGCTCCAAACCGTCGGGACTACGTGGATCGAACGGCAGAATCGGGTGCATGTTCCCGTCTCCGGCATGAAAGACGTTGCTGATCGCGATATCGTACTTCTTCGCGATCCGCTCAATAGCCGCTAGTGTCGAAGCGATCTGGGTCCGCGGAACAACCCCGTCCTGCACGTAATAGGTCGGACTCACTCTTCCGATTGCGCCGAAAGCATTTTTTCTGCCCTTCCAGAGAAGATCGCGCTCCGCCGAATTACGCGCCGTCCGAACCTCGCGGGCGCCACAACTTGTGCAGACTTCCTGAATCGCGCCTTCTTGCTCGTCCACGGCCTCGATGAGTCCCTCAATCTCAATCAGCAGCACCGCTGCAGCATCTAATGGATACCCCGCGTGCGTGGCCGCTTCCACCATGCGCAGCATGGGACCGTCCAACATTTCTAGCGCAACGGGAATGATGCCGCGCGCCGTCAGCGCCCGAACCGTATCGCCAGCCTGTGCCACTGACTCGTAGATCGCCAGCATGGTTTTGACGGCTTCCGGCTGGCGCATCAGACGCACCCAGATTTTGGTCACCAGGGCCATCGTGCCTTCCGACCCTGTTAACAGGCCCACCACGTCATATCCCGGCACATCCAGTTCCTTGCCTCCGAACTGAGCCACGCTGCCGTCCGGAAACACTGCTTCCAGGCCAAGCACATGGTTCGTCGTAACACCGTACGCGAGGGTGTGTGGACCACCCGCATTCTCCGCAACGTTGCCCCCGATTGTGCACGCGCGCTGGCTTGACGGATCAGGCGCATAGAAATACCCGAACGGCTGAACTGCCTGTGTGATGTCAAGGTTCACCACACCCGGCTGCACCAGAGCACGCTCATTCTCGATGTCGATTTCGAGGATGCGATTCATGCGTGCAAACGAAATCACCATCCCGCCTGCGCGCGCAATGGCTCCGCCGCTTAAACCCGTCCCCGCGCCGCGTCCGACAATCGCCAGATTGTGACGCTGCGCCAGTTTCACCAGCGCGACTACGTCTTCGGTCGTGCGTGGAAAAACAACCAGGTCGGGAATCGATTTATCCACTCCGCCGTCATACTCATACAGCTTGAGATCCAGCGGATCCGAAAGCACACCGTCTGCCCCGATCTGCTCCTGCGCTTCGGCGAGAACTCGTTTAGGGATTCCCATTCCGACGAAGCGCGTCAAAGCAGACTCTGCACGTACTGCTTCATATCGTCACTCAGCCAGTCCTCCGCGTTCGGAAGTTTTCGCACTACACGACCGTCTTTGATGATGTAGCTCTCCGGATACTGAAACGTCCCGTATTTCGCACTTAGGTTGGCGCTCGGGTCACGAACAGTATCGAATGAAACGTGGATGTGGTCCAGAAAATCTTGATACTTCTGCGCGCTCTTGTCCACACTCACCGCAACCACCACCACACCCTTGTTGGCGAACTCCTTCTGGAACTCGTTCAGAGAGGGAATCTCCTGTACGCATGGCGCGCACCACGTTGCCCAGAAATTCAGCACCAGAACTTTGCCGCCGAATGAGGTCGCGGTGATCTGTCGTCCCTCATCCGTCTTCAGGCTAAACTGAGGCGCATTGCCGCCTTCCTTGGCGGAGGTATCCCGCAGGCTGTACCCGATTACGCCGAGGAAAGCGAGGGTGAGAACGGCTAGTAGCGCCTTCAGCGCGTTGTTGGTATTCACGATTTAAGCAGAGCCCGCGCGCAACCGCACTGCCGTCCCGCGCAGGTGGCAGTCACTTACGGTGGTGTAATTCCAGTATCTAACGGCGAACGGGGAGCATCCAATGGTTAGCGATGTTCGTCACGCGTAAAGTCGAATTTTCCGCATCCCACGTGTGCCGCGTACCGGAATTTAGCGAGCAGGAAAATCGCAGGCTTTACGGTCAGGAGGCAAGCCCGAACGGCCACGGCCACAACTACATTCTGGAAGTAACGGTTGAGGGCGATCCAGATCCCGTCACCGGTATGGTCATCGATCTGAAGAAACTGAAAGACATCCTGGAAGACCAGATCGTCACACCCATGGATCATCGCTTCCTGAATGCCGAAGTGAAGCCTTTCGACCAAATCGTTCCCACGCCGGAGAACATCGCGGGAGAGATCTGGCAACGATTGTCCCCGATTTTGAATGCCGGTCGCACCTCTCTGCACAGAATTCGGCTCTTCGAGACCGCTGATCTGTACGTCGATATCACGCGTTCGGAGGAGGGGTGACGAGACTCACGCGTGTTTACCGCTTTTCGGCCTCTCATCGGCTGCATTCGCGTCACCTGAGTGATGCCGAGAACGCGGAGATATTCGGCAAGTGCAACAACCCCTTCGGCCATGGACATGATTACGTTCTGTCCGTCACTATCTCCGGCCCTATCGACAAGCAAACAGGCCTATTAATTTCTGTGAAGGACCTCGACGCACTGGTCACCGAAAAAGTGCTGGACCTATTCGCGTATCGCAACATCAATTTAGAGGTTTCGCAGTTCTCCGAGTTGGTTCCGACGACGGAAAATATCGTGCGCGTCATAGCCGGCATTCTGAAGCAGCATTGGGACGACTATTTTGCGGGCGGAACCGCACAACTTAGTCGCGTCCAGGTTCAAGAGACCGACCGAAACGGCTTCGAAGTGCTTCTTGCCGCGCGGCCGGATCGCGAAAACATCGAAATCGAAGGTTTATTAGTCAATGCGTAAAGCCAGCAGCGCCACCAAAGTACAACAAGGCATGAGCAAGAAGAGCTCTGTAATCGAGTTCCAGTCGAAATCTGTCCGTCCGCCCTTTGCAGATCATATTCGCGAAGTATTGAAATCTCTTGGCGAGGATCCGGAGCGGGAAGGCCTGCTGCGCACACCCGAACGCGCCGAGAAAGCCCTCCAATACCTCACAAGTGGCTATACCACAGATATCAACAAAATTGTCAACGGCGCCCTCTTCGACGTTCAGTATGACGAAGTGGTAATCGTCCGCGACATTGAATTCTTCAGCATGTGTGAGCATCACATGCTCCCATTCTTTGGCAAAATGCATGTCGCCTATCTGCCCGGCGAGAAAGTGATCGGCTTGAGCAAAATCCCTCGAATCGTCGATGTATTCGCTCGCCGTCTGCAGATACAGGAACGGCTAACCAGGCAGGTGGCCGAAACGCTGCAGGATCTGCTTTCGCCCCGCGGCGTTGCTGTTATCTGCGAGGCTCGCCATTTCTGCATGATGATGCGCGGGGTCGAAAAGCAGCATTCAGGCGCGGTCACCAGCGCGATGCTCGGCGCCTTCCGCGACAACAAAGAGACTCGTCACGAGCTTCTGTCTCTGCTCGGCCGCTCGCCCGCCCTGTAGGGTTGCGAAATTCGGGGACTCACAAAAACGCGCTCGCGTGTTAGCATTCCCTCATGGTTGACCAGAGCCGCCTGTTCGAGGCGGGTCCGGATCCTTTCGGCCGGATGTGGAAGGTGCAGTTTCGTTGGCTGCAGACGGGCATTTCCATCCGTCACGCGAACACTGTCGACGTGAAATTTTTTGTTACTCCTGACGGCGGCGAAACCGAGGAGAAGATTATTTCCTTACCTCACGCCGATCTCCTCCGTCTCAGTCAAGAACGGCAAAACAACCTATCCGACTCACATTGCCTGCGAATCGCAGCCGCCCACCTACGGCACATGATTGAAACTTCAGAGGATATGGAAAATAAACTCGTCACGGTAACGCCTGAGGAATTGGCCATTTACGACCAGCAATTGATTCGTGTAACAGTTCCACAGCATCGCTAATCCATTCGGCGAGTGCGCTCGACGCCAGCCGTGTTAAGAGTATCTCTTGTACGCTCACAACCAACTCGGTTTCAAGCTTGAATGAGGAAAATTATGGTCAGTTGCCCGAAGTGTGACGCCCCTATCGACGTTGAAGAAGAAGAACTGGACGAGGGCGATGTCCTCTCTTGCGACGAGTGCGGTGCGTCGTTGACCGTCGCCAGCGTGAACCCGGTCGAACTCGAATCTGAGGACGAGGAAGACGAAGACGACGATGATTACGAGTTCGACGAAGACGAAGAAGATGGCGACGACGAGGAGGATGATGAGGAAGAAGGGGAAAGCGAAGAGAGCTGGCGTTAGCCTCATCGCCGCTGTTCTTCTTTTTCTCCCCAGTGCGAGTCTTCTTTCCGCGCAGGCGCAAGCGCCCGTAATCGGCGCTCCAGGCACAAATACCACCAAGTCCATCGTCGGCAAAGTTGTTGATGAACACGGTGCACCTGTACCTCGCGCCATTGTGCTTTTGAAGGACACGAAGACGCTTCAGATCCGGTCGTACATCGCGCAGGACGACGGCGGCTATCACTTTTATGATCTGAGTGGCGACATCAATTATGAGCTTCGTGCTCAGGCGAACGGTCTCACCAGCAAGGAAAAGACAGTCACGGTCTTTAACAGCCGTAAAGTGGTGAAGCTGAATCTCAAGCTGAACAAAAAGTTCAAAGCCTGATCTTCGATGCCCTGCCGTTCTGCCAATGAGCGACAATACCTAGCGTGCGCCAAGCAGAAACACTGCAGTGGATTAAGCGGCTGGCTATCGTCCCTATCGTGCGCGTGCCCGACGCCAAGGCGGCGATAGCTGCGGTCGAGGCCTTACGCGCCGGTGGCATAGACTGCGTCGAGATCACGATGACCGTCCAAGGCGCTTTACGCGCTATTGAATCCGTTGCCGATAAATACGGAGACAGCATACTCCTGGGCGCCGGAACGGTTCTCGATCCAGAAACTGCGCGCGCTTGCATTCTTGCCGGGGCTCGCTTTCTGGTCACGCCGAGCCTCAACACAAAGACGATAGAAATGGCAAAGCGCTATAGCTGCGCCATGTTTGCCGGCGCCCTGACCCCTACAGAAGTATTGACCGCCTGGGAAGCGGGAACTGACGGAGTGAAAGTCTTCCCTTGCAGCGCGGTCGGCGGCGCAAAATACATCAAAGCTCTCAAAGCTCCATTCCCGCAGATCGAACTCGTTCCCACCGGTGGTGTGAACTTAGAAACGATTGCCGATTTCCTGCAGGCCGGCTCCGCCGCTGTCGGCGTCGGCAGTGAACTGGTGGACAACAAGGCCCTCGCGGCGGGCCACCATCACATCGTCACCGAACGAGGCCGCAAGTTTCGCGAAGCTGCCGAAGCCGCCCGCGCCGCCACCTAGTAGCGCGGGACCGACGAGTCTATTTCAATACTCCAGCGGTCGATTCCTCCTGCCACGCTGTAGCAGTTTTCCACGCCATGGTCGCGTAGCCACGAAGCAACCTGCAGGCTGCGAACTCCGTGATGGCACAAAATCAGCAACGTGGCATCATCCGCAAGCCCCTCCAGACGCTGCAACTGCGCCGGAATGTACTGCATTGGAATCAACTCCGAATTGTCAATCCGGGAAAGAGAGAATTCACTCGGCTCGCGCACGTCAACTAAGACCGCTTTGCCCTCTTCTTGCAACATGGCATGCGCTTCCCGCGGTAGGATTTCCAAACTTTTCACTAGACCCAATGTCTCATCCTGTAATGCCCCGAATGTGGACCTTAACCCGAATCCTCTATGGCGCTAGCGTGAAAAAACATTTAACCTGTAATCGCCGAACGCTAGTGTAACGTCACAGGGGCAGAAGAACTCTTCTCAAATTGAGAAGGGCCGGGGTCGAGGGGAAGAAGAATGAGGTTTTCTTGCAAAGATTTTTCTGTACCGCCAAGATCCGTGGCCGATATGCACCGTTGATGTACGTCCGCGCGGTGCTTATGGCTGCCGCTTTTCTGGCAGTCATCGCTCCGCTTCGCGCGCAGGATGAAGGCGATCTAACGCTTGACCCAGCTTTAGCTGCTCAACCTGCCCCTCGCAGCGGTTTGTCTACGTCACTTAGGGCCGCTGAAGAACTGCGGGCCGAAGAATCGCAGCGCATCCTGGGGGTGGTTCCAGAATTCAACATCACCGACATTCACGACGCTGCTCCACTAAGCTCCGGCCAGAAATTCCAGTTGGCTCTGAAATCTGCTGTCGACCCATTCACTTTCGTCGCCGCCGGCCTGGATGCCTCTATCGATCAGTCGGAAAAAGAATCCCCTGGATACGGCACAGGGATGGAAGGCTATGCCAAACGATTTCAGGCCGCCTACCTTGATTCCTTTGACGGTGCGATAATCGGCAACGCGTTATTGCCATCGCTGCTCCATCAGGATCCGCGCTACTTCCGTCAGGGCACTGGCAGCTTCAACAGCCGCTTGATGCATGCAATTGCTTCCACCTGGCGCTGCCGCGATGACAACGGCCATTCCAGCTGGAACTATTCGAATGTCCTCGGCAACATCGCCGCAGGCGGAATTGCAAACGCATATTACCCTGCCAACCAGCGTGGCGCGGCACTCACATTTCAGCGCGCATTCACGGTTACAGCTGAAGGCACTCTCGGCGCTGTGTTCTATGAATTTTGGCCGGACATCTCCCGGAAGTATCTGACCAAGAAGAAAAAGCTTCAAGGCTGATTGGCATTGGATTATACTGGGGCAAATAGCGCGATGAACCTTCTCCTCGAGAACGGAATCCTTATTAGCGTGGCCATTACCGGCCCCGCGTGAGTCCTCGCGTTCAAGTCTTTGAGAAGTTGAGGCCACCGGCGGGACATCCCAACGGTGGCCTTTTTGCTTTATCCGGAAAGGTCAGCTACAAGAGTATGAAGATTTTCACTTTCGACACCACCCTTCGCGATGGCACGCAGGGCGAGTCAGTCTCGTTCTCCGTTGACGACAAGCTGCTCGTCGCACAGAAGCTCGATGAACTGGGAATCGATTACATTGAGGGCGGCTGGCCCGGTTCCAACCCGAAAGACAAAGAATTTTTCGAAAAAGCCCGGCGACTGCGCTTCGAACATGCGCGCCTGACGGCTTTCGGCGCCACGCGATTTGTCCGCAATGCAGTGGAGGATGACGCCAATGTCGCTGCTCTGCTCGCTGCGGAAACGCCGGTGGTCGCCATCTTTGGCAAGAGCTGGGATTTTCACGTCTTCCGCGCGTTGAACGCGACCGAAGAAGAGAATCTGGAGATCATCGCCGGCACCGTGGCCCATCTAAAGCGCCACGGCCGTGAAGTCGTCTACGATGCCGAGCACTTCTTCGATGGCTACAAAGCCAACGCAACATTTGCGTTGCGCACTCTCGAAGCCGCCAAAACGGCCGGCGCCGATGTGCTCTGTCTGTGCGATACCAATGGCGGCACGCTGCCCGGCCAGATCGGAGATATCGTTCGTGCTGTTCGCACCCGCTTCGACGGCGCCCTCGGCATTCATTGCCACAATGACTCCGATGTCGCTGTCGCCAACACGTTGATCGCAGTCGAAGCCGGCGCTACACATGTGCAAGGCTGCGTCAACGGCTACGGTGAGCGTTGCGGCAACGCGAATTTGGTTTCCATCATCGCGGATCTCGAACTGAAGCTGGGTCACGAAACCATCGGCCGCGAAAGATTGAAGAAGCTCGGCGATTTCGCCCGCTTCGTTGCCGATCTCGCCAACGTTCCCTTGCGCCACGAACAGCCTTTCGTGGGCCGCAGCGCCTTTGCGCACAAGGGCGGCGTACACGTCAGCGCCGTCATTAAGGATTCAGCTATGTATGAGCATGTCAGCCCCGAAGCCGTCGGCAACCGCCAACGTGTCTTGCTCAGCGATCTCTCGGGGCGCGGCAACGTGTCGTACAAGCTGAAAGAACTCGGCCTCAGCGACAGCGGTCTCGACGAAACGGCTCGTCGCGAGTTGTTGCAGCGCCTAAAAGTTCTCGAACATGAAGGCTACGATTTCGAAGCTGCCGAAGGGACATTTGAGCTGCTCGTCCGCCAGGCCATTCTTCCCGAGTTCGTCCCATTTGAAGTGGTCAATTACGAAGCCACCACACGGCTGCACGGCGCTCGAAGCGACAAGGTCCGCGCGAACGAAGAAACAGTCACAACCGCCAGCGTCACGCTTCTGGTCAACGGGCACGTCCACTCCCACACAGCCCGCGGCCAAGGTCCCGTCCACGCGCTGGACATCTGCCTGCGCCAGTGCCTCGCTTCCGTGTACCCTGCAATTACGGCCGTCAGCTTGACTGATTACAAAGTCCGCGTCCTCGGCAGCAAAGTCGGCACGGAATCCAAGGTCCGCGTCCTCGTCGAATGGACCGACCACCGCCGCAGTTGGGCAACGGTGGGTGTTTCCAACAACGTTATCGATGCTAGTTGGCGCGCCCTCGTCGATGCTCTCCGACTCGAACTCATCCGCCTGCAGTCTGGCGATGGACCCGGCAAATTCACCCGCGACTATAGCTGGGCTGTGTAGTCGGCCTTCTAAGAAACTGCACGGCAACATCTGTGCGGGGCTTGGCGACTTCTAACTTGTGTTGACCAAGCCCGCTCGGCTGCCGGGCTAAGCAAGTTATCATCGGCTAAGCATGAAGGCTGTAGTCGCTGATCCCACCGGCGGTCCCGAAAATCTCAAGGTCTTCGATCTCCCCAAACCGGAGCCCGGGGAAGGCGAATCCGTGGTGAAACTCGAAGCCTCCGGCGTCAACTTCATCGACGTCTATTTCCGTACGGGACTCTACAAGGCTCCTGAAAATCCGGTGCGACTCGGCAACGAAGGCGCCGGTACCGTCGAAGCCGTCGGCAAAGGAGTAAGCCGGCCTGTTGGCCAGCGGGTCGCGTACGCAATGGCCCGCGGCTCCTACGCGGAGTATGCTCTTGTCCCCGACAAGTTGCTCGTACCGCTTCCAGATGACGTCAGCTTCGAAGACGGCGCCGCAGTCATGCTGCAGGGCATGACTGCGCATTACCTCACTCGTTCGACGCTTGCCTTGAAGCCCGGCGACACTTGTCTGGTTCACGCTGCCGCCGGAGGCGCAGGTCTGCTGGTCGTGCAACTCGCAAAGATCGCCGGCGCTACCGTCATTGGCACTGTATCCACTCAGGCAAAAGCCGATCTCGCAACTCAACACGGCGCCGACCACGTCATTCGCTACACAGAGCAGGATTTCGTAGCTGAAACCAAGCGGCTCACCGGCAACCGCGGCGTCGACGTCGTCTATGACTCGGTAGGCAAGACCACTTTCTACGGCAGCCTCGACTGCCTGCGCCCGCGCGGAATGATGGTCCTTTTCGGGCAATCCAGTGGGCCTATTGGCCAAATCGACCCTCAAATCCTGCATCAGAAGGGTTCGCTGTTTCTTACTCGCCCCAGCCTTGCCAATTACGTCAGCGACCCCAAAGAACTCGAATGGCGCGCCTCCGATCTGTTTCGCTGGATCGAAGAGGGCAAGCTCAAGCTTCAGATCCACAAGGTGTATCGGCTCGCCGAAGCCGCTCAGGCCCACCGCGATCTCGAATCTCGAAAGACTATGGGCAAGCTGCTCCTCAAACTATAGAGAATGCCCGTCAATCCTTCAGAATATGAGGAACGCCGCAGCCAGTTTCGTCAAACGCTTCGTCTCTATCGCGTAGACGGTTGGATCGTCACCGCTCTCCCCAACATTCGCTATCTGGCAGGGTTCACCGGCAGCAACGCCATGCTGCTGCTGTCTGCTGACCGCGCCATTCTCTTCACGGACCCGCGTTATCAGACTCAGGCCGCGCAGGAATGTGATTGCGATGTCCGCGTGGTCAAAGGACCTCTTCTTATCGAAGTCGCGCGCTGGATTCAGCGCCTCGGGTTCAAATCGCTCGCATTCGAAGAGGGTCGCATCGGCTACCGCGACTATTTAAATCTCAAGCAACTCGGCATCGGCATTCGCCTCAAACCCGTGACCGGCGCGGTTGAGGCGCAGCGCAGCATCAAATCGCCGACGGAAGTGGCCACGATTCAGGCGTCTGTTCAACTTAACTCCGCTGCGCTCGAACAAGCGCTGCGGCATTTCAAACGGGACATGACCGAAGTCGATCTGGCCGCGGAAATCGAGTACCGTATGCGCCGCCTGGGCGCCGACAGTACCGCATTTGAAACAATCGTGGCCTCCGGACCGCGAACCGCGCTGCCGCACGCCCACGCGACCGGGCATCCCATCCGGCCGGATGAACTACTATTAATTGACATGGGCGCAAATGTCGCTGGGTACGCCAGCGATATGACGCGAACTTTCGCGGTCGGCGAACTGGACCGAAAGAAAAGGCGAATATACCGCGCCGTGCTGGAGAGCCAGTTGGCGGCCTTACAGGCAGTGCGGCCCGGAGTGACCTGCGCTCGTGTTGACGGAGCCGCGCGGCGCGTTTTGCGTGGTTTCGGAGTGGACAAGCTCTTCATCCATTCGACTGGCCACGGCTTGGGTCTGGAGATCCACGAACGTCCGCGAATCGGGCGCAAGGAGGCAACAAAGCTGGAAGCTGGGATGGTAATTACAATCGAACCTGGTGTCTATCAGGAGGGCTTAGGGGGTGTCCGCATTGAGGATACCGTCGTGGTCACGCCCGGCGGCTGCCAGATTCTGACTCCGACGTCCAAGGAGCTTTTCTTTTTGTAAGAGGGCCACGAAGTGTGGTCAGAGCCAGTCGATGACGATTGACGAAATCAAAGAATTGATCCACGTAGTTCATGAAACCGGAATCGCCGAGCTCGAGGTGCAGCGCGGAGACAACCGCGTGCGCATTCGGCGCTCCTCGGCCATGTCCCAGGACGTTGTTGTCCCTACTGTCCTTTCTGTTCCGGTCGCGGCGCCCCAGGCTCAGTTTGCGCAAACCTCCGGTCTCACCGATATAACTGGTCACATAACTCCCCCGCCTCCCTTGCCACCGGCTGAAGATGCCCGCGACTCGGTTGTGAAGTCACCTATCGTAGGCACCTACTACGACGCCCCGTCACCGGGCATCGCGCCTTTCGTCAAAATAGGCGATCGCGTCGAACCAAAGCAGGTGCTCTGCATCATCGAGTCAATGAAGCTGATGAACGAGATTGAAGCGGAGATGGCCGGCATGCTTATCGCCAAACATGTTGAAAATGGCCGGCCTGTTGAATACGGCGAATCCCTGTTCACGATTCGGCCGTTCTAGTCGCGCATGTTCCGAAAAATACTCATTGCGAATCGGGGCGAAATTGCCCTGCGCGTCATCTGCGCCTGCCGCGATCTCGGCGTCAAAACCGTCGCGGTCTACTCCGAAGCCGATCGCCACAGCCTTCACGTCCGTTTTGCCGACGAAGCCATCTGCATCGGTCCGGCCAAGAGCGCCAAAAGCTATCTTGACATCGCATCCGTTATCAGCGCCGCCGAAATCACCAACGTCGATGCAATCCACCCCGGCTACGGCTTTCTGAGCGAGAATCCGGACTTCGCTGAAGTCTGCGATCTCTCCGGCATCAAATTCATCGGCCCAAAGCCCGGCGTCATCCATGAGATGGGCCTGAAACAGCGTGCTCGCGCCATCATGGAAGAAGCCGGCGTTCCTATCCTTCCGGGCTCGCGCGGTGTTCTGAAGAGTCCCGAAGAAGCTATTTCTCTGGCAGCGGAAATCGGTTTCCCCATCATGCTCAAAGCAGCCGCCGGCGGCGGCGGTCGCGGCATGCGCGTCGTCCGCTCTGAAGTTGAGTTGCCTGGCCTGCTCGCGCAAGCTCAGGCCGAAGCGGCAGCGGCATTCTCCTGCGGCGATGTCTATATGGAGAAGCTGGTCGAAGCTCCGCGCCACATCGAATTTCAAATCCTGGCCGATGAAGCCGGTAATGTCGAAGTACTCGGCGAGCGCGAGTGTTCCATCCAGCGCCGCCATCAGAAACTCGTCGAAGAATCACCTTCGCCGGCTGTTTCCAAAGAACTCCGCGCCAGAATCTCGGAGAAACTTCGCAGCGCGATGAGCGCTATCGGCTACACCAACGCCGGCACAGTCGAGTTCCTCATGGACGCCGATGGCAGTCTTTACTTCATCGAAGTCAACGCGCGCATCCAGGTGGAGCATCCGGTTACCGAATTCGTCACCGGTATCGATCTTGTCAAATCGCAGATCCGCATAGCCGCTGGTGAGACACTGCCCCAGATCATCACGGGCTCCACCTGTTTGCGCGGCCACGCCATTGAATGCCGAATCAACGCCGAGCATCCACAGACCTTCGCGCCATCACCCGGACGAATCACTGGCCTCAATCTGCCGGGTGGAATCGGCGTTCGCGTTGACACGCATGCCTACACTGATAGCGTCATTCCGCCGTACTACGATTCGCTCGTCGCGAAACTGATCACCTACGGCAAAGATCGCGAGGAGGCCATCCAGCGTATGCGCCGCGCGCTCAGCATGTTCGTCGTCGAAGGCATCCAAACGAGTATTCCGCTGCACGAACGCATCATGGAAGATCCTGACTTTGTCGCCGGCAACTTCAATACTTCGTTCCTCAACACCTTCTTCGACCGGTCTGACGGCGCGCACGCGTAATCACTGCGTTTCAGCCCTAGCCGGTTCCGCAGCCTGAGTCACACAAAAATTCTTTGCTTACGCGGCGAGTACCTCTGTTCTGTCGATTTGGGCAACTGAATCGATGGGCTTACTTGTTTTCGCGACGGTTTTCGAGACGGGAACGGATGCTTCGACGGATTTTGGAGCCGGTTTGGCGCGGGCGACGCGGGCATCGAGAACGGTAACGGTGCGTTCGTGTTTCTCTTGCGCTCGTTTTTGCGAGTCGAACCCAATTTGCTCTTTTCTTCTTTCGGCTCTGAGTT
>DATBEG010000046.1:0-34636 GCA_036276155.1 Bryobacteraceae bacterium
ATCGGAGAAGATGGCGTTCCAGTTGAAATCGCCGGCTTTGAGGCGGGCCGCTGCCTCGTTCGATCGATTGTAGAAAACTACTGGCGCGCGAACGCCCTGGCCGCGGTCGCTATAGACAGTCGCAATATTCGGGCCGGATACGCCGTCGTGCTTGAAATGTTTGTAAAAGGGGCGGACGCCCATGGCGCGGACGCGCTCATTGACCAGATCCCCGATCGGATAGTCCACCATGGCGGTGGCGACGCCGGTATTTAGCCTGAAGCAATCGGAGAGGTTCGCGGCCACGTTGAATTCGCCGCCGCTCACGTGAATCTTGCACTCTGTCGCTTTTCGCCAGGGAATGACTCCGGGATCCAGGCGGTATACCATCGCTCCAATCGAAGCGAAATCCAGCGCGCCATCCCGGCGAATATTCAGTCCGTATTTCATGTTTGCTCCGTCCGTTAGATTCAGAGTTGCTGAAATGATTACCGCTTAAGCGTTATAGGAACCGGATGAAACGCGACCGCCGCGGCCAGTCCAATTAGTGTGGAAAAATTGGTCGCGCGGCTTGTCGATGCGCTCATAGGTGTGTGCGCCGAAGAAGTCGCGTTGGGCCTGCAGCAGGTTCGCAGGCAAGCGCTCGCTGCGATAACCGTCATAGAAAGCCAGTGCAGTTGAAAACGCGGGCGTCGGAACACCGTAGCCGATTGCGTGAATCACTGCCTTGCGCCAGGACTCCTGATATTTATTCAGCGTCTTCGCAAAGAAGTCGTCCATCAGAAGGTTCGTCAGGTGAGGATTATTGTCATACGCTTCCTTGATCTTGCCCAGGAAACGGCTGCGAATGATACAGCCCCCGCGCCACATCAGCGCGATGCCGCCCATATTCAGGTGCCAGCCCATTTCCTTTCCGGCTTCGCGCAGCAGCATGTAGCCCTGCGCGTAGGAGATGATCTTTGAGCAGTAGAGCGCCTGCCTCACGTGCTCAATCATCTCTTTCGTGTCGTGCGCTTCCGGCGAATGGGTGGGTCCCTGAAGAATCTTGGACGCCGCAACGCGTTCATCCTTCAGGGCTGACAGGCAGCGGGCGAATACAGCCTCCCCGATGAGCGTCACAGGCATGCCCAGGTCGAGCGCATTCGTGGCCGTCCATTTGCCGGTTCCCTTTTGGCCGGCGGTGTCCAGAATCTTGTCGATGAGCGATTGCCCGTCGTCATCCTTCTTCGCGAAGATTTCGGCCGTAATTTCAATGAGGTAGCTATCCAGCTCGCCCTTGTTCCATTCCGCAAAGACGTTGTGCAACTGCTCCGCATTCAGCCCGATACCATCACGCATCAACTGATAGGCTTCACAGATCAACTGCATGTCGCCATATTCGATACCGTTGTGCACCATCTTCACGTAATGGCCGGCGCCGTCTTCGCCCACCCAGTCGCAACACGGTGTTCCGTCTTCTACTTTGGCTGCGATCGATTGGAAGATGTCTTTGACGTGAGGCCACGCTTCGGAAGCGCCGCCCGGCATGATGGATGGCCCTTTGCGAGCGCCCTCTTCGCCGCCCGACACACCTGTCCCGATAAATAAGATGCCTTTCTCAGCCAGCGCCTTGGTGCGGCGGTTTGTATCGGGGAAATGCGAGTTGCCGCCGTCAATGATGATGTCGCCCTTCTCCAGATACGGCAAAAGCTGTTCAATCATCTGGTCTACGGTGTTACCCGCTTTCACCATGAACATAACGCGCCGGGGCCGTTTCAAGGCCTGGACAAGTTCCTCAAGCGAGTGGGTGCCAACTACCTGCGTCCCTTTCGCCTCGTCTTTGAGAAAGTCTTCTACTTTTGAAGTCGTTCGATTGTAGACCGCGACTTTGAAGCCGTGATCGTTCATATTCAGGACTAAGTTCTGTCCCATCACGGCCAAACCGACCAGGCCGATGTCGCAAGTAGCAGTTTGCATAACGTCTCTATTAAATCGAACTTCCTCCGTGGTTGAATCTGAATGTGACAGTGGGCGCCTCTGTAGCTGAGAGCGTTAGCATTCCGATCGATTAAGGTTGAGACCAGGTCCGAGCAGTTAACAGGTGAGCAAGCGCTGGAGATTTGGGACCCGATTTGAAGCTCGATAGCTGTAGACAAATCCTGGAGCGGCGTTGCGATTGTAGCCGTCCCGGCTAATGGTCCGGAAAGCGGGAAAGACGGCTATCGCTAGTCCCGCACAGACGGTTCCCACTCCGCGTGTTGCGGTTTTGGCGCAAGCGTCACCACCGAGCCCCAGAAATCGAAGCAAACCTTCACGAAATACAGAAACTGGTGCAGGTCGTCGGGTTTCCGGATATAACAGCTTGCGTGCAATTCGTAGGCGCGGCGAACCTCTTTCGGATCTTCCGATCCGGAAACAACAACAACGGGAGTGACGGCAAGCCGCGGCGAGTTCTTGATTTCGGCTAGAACCTCCAGCCCCGATTTCCGCGGCAGATGTAGGTCCAGAAAGATGATGTCGGGATGCGGCTTGAGTTTGTGAGCACCCTGCCGGCGGAGATAGGCTAAAGCCTCATCGCCGTCCGGCACCGAAATGATCGATTTGAGTAGACCCGCCTCGCGAAACGCCTCCTTGGTCAGGTGTGCGGCGGCTGGGTCGTTTTCCACGATCAGAATGTCAAGCTGCTCCTTGCCTGTCGGCCTGTGAGTCCGCTGTGGGTCCATCATGATCTGCTATCCGATTGGCTTCAGCTTAGCAGCGCCTGATCAAAGCCTCGCGAGCGGCGTTTGAGCATGTCCTCGAATTCCGTTACCGGGCGCGCGTTCATCACGTCCGCCGCTGCGAGCCAGCCGCGCCGCGCTGTGATCACCCCGAAGCGCATATTGTGCAAATGCGCTGGGCGATGAGCGTCCGTCGAAATGGTAAATCCGCAGCCCTTGCGTCTAGCGCTGCGAACGAAATCACTTGGCAAATCGAGCCGTTCCGGACTGGCGTTTATCTCAAACCACACTCCGCGTTCAACAGCTTTGGTAGAAACGCGTTCAAAATCGAACGGATACCCTTCACGTTGCAGCAACAACCGCCCCGTCACATGACCAAGAACGCGCAGCGAAGGGGATTCCAGCGCGCGTAGCAAGCGATCCGTCATCTCCTGCCACTCTAAATTGAAGTAGCTGTGCACGCTCCCGGTCACCATATCCAGTTGAGACAGCGCATCTTCGCTGATATCCATCGTGCCGTCGCGCAGAATGTCGCATTCTAGGCCGGAAAACACGCGCAGCGGCAGACCATCGCGATTCAGTTCACGAACTTGCTGGGCAAACTCCACCACCCGCTCTTCGTCCAGCCCGTTCGCCATCGCAAGCGCTTTCGAATGATCCGTAATCGCAATGTATTCGTATCCGAGTGCAGCCGCTGCTTCCGCCATCTCGCGCAAAGTCGCTTTACCATCCGTGGCTACCGTATGCATATGGAGATCGCCGCGCATATCCGATAACTCAACCAGCTTCGGCAGTGTTCCGTTTTGCGCCGCTTCCAGTTCGCCGCAATTTTCGCGCAGTTCGGGGGGAATCCAGCTATAACCAAGGCGGTTATACACTTCCTTTTCGGTCTCGCCCGCCACGCGCCGATTATCCTCGATTGTCAGCAATCCGTACTCATTCAGCGTGAGACCCTGTTTGATTGCGTTCGTCCGTAGAACAACATTGTGCTCTTTGCTGCCGGTGAAATACTGCAGGGCGGCGCCGAAACTTTCGTGAGGTAACGCGCGTACGTCAACCTGTAAACGCTCCAGCCCGAACGCGACACTCGCTTTGTTCGCACCCTGCGCGAGCACTTCCTGTGTCTTCGGATGCTGCACGATGTGGTTCAATGTCGCTACCGCGCCAGGCCCGGTGACAAGTATGTCGAGATCTCCAACAGTCTCTCGGCCTCGCCGCAGACTGCCCGCGGCTTCCACTTTTTCGATTCCCGGAAGCGAACTGAATTCCGCCTTAAGTTCATCCGCAATGCGGCTGCCGAAGCTCAGAAGAAAACGGCCCGCGCTCTTGCGATATGCTTCAATGCTGCGCAGAACTTTTTCTTCCAGCTTGGCGCCCATACGCGGCAGGATGCGCAATTTCTGCTCGCGACAGATTTTCTCGAGATCATCCACCGTGCGCACGTCGTGGTGCTCATACAGCAATGCGATGCTCTTTGGACCGAGCCCCTGAATCTTCAGCAGTTCCAGAGCCGATGCGGGATACTTCGCCAGCATCTCGTCGCGGCGCTCGAATGAGCCGCGCTGGCAGATTTCGGTCAGCACGAAAGCCAGCCCTTTGCCAATGCCTGGGATCTCGGTCGCCTTGCGTCCCGGATTGCAAACAATGTCGGCCACGCGCTCCGGATAGCTGACGATCACGGAAGCAGCGTTACGGTAGCTGCGGATCCGGAAGCCGTCTTCGCCTGCGACTTCCATGAGATCGGCGGTCTCGCTGAGGAGCCGCGCGATCTCCTTATTCTCCATGCACGCGCTCTAGCGCGGCATCTGCGTCTGAAGCTTGCGCGCGATTCGCGGGCTCCACGTGGACTAGTACATCCGCCACCCAAGTTAGACGGCGTTTGATATGCCGCTTCACTCCGCTTGCGATTTCATGCGACTCTCGCACCGTCATATCGGGATCCACTTCCAGATGTAGGTCGACATGATAGCGCAAGCCGGTCCGGCGGGCGAAGCATTTCTCAATCGCCAGCGTGCCCGGCACGTCGAGCGCGGCAGCGCGGAGTTCTGCCATCTTCGCCGGCTCAGGCATGGTGTCGACAAGTTGCCCTACCGTGCGTAGCACCACCCGAATGGAAAGGAAAAAGATGATCACCCCGATCACCATGCCGCCCACGTGATCTGCAATGCCGAATCGTACGGGGTTCACCAGAGTGAAAACAACTGCAACAAACGCGACACAAGTCGAGACCAGGTCCGTGATGTCGTGCCACGCATCAGCTTCGAGCGAGCTGCTTTCGATCTTCCTGCCGGCGCGGAACTTAGTGGCCGCCAAGCTGATCTTCAGGAAAAACGCGGCAAACAGGGGATACAGAGCGTAGGGCTGCAAACTGTTGCTTTCGTGGAAGCGGATGAAGCCGTTCCAGAAAATGGCCGCGCCGCTGAGCAGGAGCAATGCCCCGACTGCGAGTCCGGCCAGAGTCTCGTATCGGCCATGTCCGTACGGATGCTCCGCGTCCGGCGGCCGGCTGGCGAGCCACAGGCCGGCGTAGACGAATCCCGAAGACAGCACATCAGCCGTCGTCTCGCAGCCGTCAGAAACAACCGCGGCCGAACCTACGCGAACGCCTACAATGATCTTCGCCGCCGCTAATATTGTCCCGACGGCCATGCTGAGCAATGCGATTCGCCGACCAACGAGTTCCTGCTGTTGTTCCTGCGCGGTAGCGCGGTCCACCATACGCTTCGAGGATATCGTTTGAAAACGACATCGCGCCAAGAAAAAGCCGCGGTATCCGCCGTACCGCGGCGCCCGTGCCAAATAAAGCTGGAGTTGAGTATTTCTGGTCGTCCCCTGGTTCCAGCTACAAAACAGATATCGGGGTTGACGCGCGGAACCGTACCAGCAATTGGGCAAAACGCGAGTATTCCTGCAGCGGCAACACGAAATTAATTTGCCGAGGTTGCTTTCTTCACAAACACTTGCGCTGATAAACTGTAGGTTTCCATGCCAATCAGTCAGGAGTTGTTGGATATCCTTGTATGCCCGTTCTGTAAAGGCAAGGTGCTGCTGAAGGAGGATGGAAGCGGTTTGAAGTGCGTCGAGTGCCATCGTGTCTACCCAGTTCGCGATGACATTCCCATCATGCTGATTGATCAAGCCACTATTGAGCAGTAGTTACAACGCGTGTCGATTCTGGAGCAATTGCCGGAAAGATCCCGGGTCACCATCATTCGCATTCGCTCGTTGGGTGATTGCGTCCTGACCACGCCTGCCGTCGCTCTCCTCAAGAAGACTAGGCCTGATCTTCAACTCAGTGTCGCCGTTGAGCAGCGCCTCGCCACGATTTTTGCAGGCAATTCCGCCGTAGATAATATTGCGGCGGACGCGTGGCAGGATGTGCGCAAATGGCGTCCGGCGTTGTGCCTGAATTTGCATGGCGGAAGCCGCAGCCAGTGGATGACAGCGCTTTCGGGAGCACGCTGGCGCGCCGGATTCGCACACCACAACTTTACATTCGCCTACAACGTGAAGATCCCTCGCGCCCAGCGCATCCTGGGCGTAAACAGAACGGTTCATACAGCCGAGCATCTTGCTTCCGCCGTGTTCGCCCTCGGAGTTCCGGTGCAGCCCATTCCACGTGCTTGGTTGTTTGCGGCTGCTTCACCGATGACGGGACGTTACGGCGTAATCCACCCCTTCGCGTCCGCCCCTGATAAGCAATGGCCTGCCGACCGGTTCTGCGAAATCGCGCGGTACCTTCAGCTCTGGAATATAAAACCGGTTTTCCTGGGCGCTCCCGGCGACGACGCGTCGCACTATGCGCCGCACCAGGTGATTCAAGGCAGCCTGGAGAATGCGAAAGCGGTGCTATCGAGAGCCGCCGTTTTCATCGGTAACGACAGCGGGCCGGCCCACATGGCCGCTGCCTTCGGAGTGCCGTCTGTGGTGCTCTTCGGCAACTCGAATCCGGCCATCTGGGGGCCCTGGGAAACCGAATCTGAAATCCTGGTCGCTCCGGATGGAATCGCTAAGGTGACGGTCTCGCGCGTGGTCGCAGCGCTCGAGCGCCTGCGCATCCTGGAAGAGGCGCACGCTTGAGTGATCTCCGCCGCTTGCTGCGGTACGCGAAGCCATACATTCCCGGCCTGATCGCCGCCGTCGTCTTCATGGCCATCGTCGGGGCGTCGCAAGGGTTGCTGGTGAAGCTGATTCCGCTCATCTTTGGGCGGGTGTTGAATCCGCATCCGGGCGACAATGCGCCCGCAGTGCTGTTCACCGTTCCACTTACAGATTTCAAGCTCTACCTCTCGCAGATCGTCCCCGGATTCATTCACAACATCTGGTGGATGGTCGGGTTCGGCATCCTCCTCTGTTTTGTCGCCAAGGGCGTTTGCGATTACCTCGGTAATTACCTGGTGAACTGGGGCGGCATTAGCGCCATCATGGATCTCCGGCAGGAGGTCTATGACCGTGTCCTCCGCCAAGACGCGCAGTTTTTCGAAAACCAGAGCACTGGCATCATCATGTCGGCCACCATGAACGACATCGACAAAATCCAGGTGGCGGTCTCCACCATGCTGGCCGATTGGCTCCGTCAGACGTTCACGGCCATCTTTCTTGGGCTTGCGATGTTCAGTATTAACTGGCAGCTTTCACTCATCAGCCTTCTGATCTTCCCAGTGGTTGCCGTGCTCACCGTGCGACTGGGAAAGCGCATACGCAAAACGACACGGCACGCGCAGGACATGGCCGCCGGTTTAAACCAGATTCTGCAGGAAACAATCACCGGCCATCAGGTGGTGAAGAGTTTCGGGGCGGAAGATTACGAATCGGCGCGGTTCCGCATCGCCGCGAAACGCCTCAAGAGCGGAAATCTTCGGTACGTCGCGCAGCAAGCTGTGGCGTCACCCGTCATCGAAATTTTCGGCGCTTTCACGCTGATTCTTCTGTTGACCTTGGCTCGTACACAGGTTAAGGCCGGAAGCATTACCGCCGACAAGTTCACCGCTTTTGCGCTCGCGCTGGTCATGCTGTACGAGCCTATCAAGCGCCTCACCAACATCCACAACATCTTCCAGCAGGGCATCGGCGCGGCGATGACTGTTTTCCGTTATCTCGATTACCAGCCGGATGTGCCGGAAGATCCCAGCGCGGTGCGCGTCACGAAAATCGAAAAGGGCATCCTGTTTGAGAATGTTCGCTTCCGCTATCCCAATGCGCCCCAGCGTACTGTCCTCGACGGCATCAATCTGCAGGTCAAAGCTGGCCAGATCGTCGCGCTCGTGGGTCCAAGCGGCGCCGGCAAGACCACACTCGCAAACTTGGTTCCGCGTTTCTATGACGTAAGCGAAGGCGCCATCAAGATCGACGGCCGCGACATTCGTAAGATAGTGCGCACCAGCTTGCGCGAAATGACCAGCATCGTTGCGCAGGACACCTTCCTCTTCAACGAAACAGTGTTCGACAATATTGCCTACGGCCGCCCAGGCGCTTCCGAAGATCAGGTTTATGAGGCTGCCAAAACCGCTTACGCTCACGACTTTATCCTGATGCTGCCGGACGGTTATCAAACCAAAATCGGAGAGCGGGGTCTCAAATTGAGCGGCGGCCAACGTCAACGTCTCGCCATTGCGCGTGCCATGTTGAAAGATACTCCTATCCTGATCCTGGATGAGGCGACCTCGCATCTCGACACGGAATCTGAGAGGCTGGTCCAGCAGGCCGTGACAGCGTTGATGAGCAGCAGAACCGTGCTGGTCATTGCCCACCGGCTTTCCACCATCCGTCAGGCCGACAAGATCGTCGTGCTCGAATCCGGCCGCATCGCAGAGACTGGCACGCACGACGAATTGATCGCCGGCAACGGCGTCTACCGTCGCTTACACGAACTTCAGCACGCGGAGCCGAATGCCATCATCGGCTGAGACAAGCGAGCGAATAGCCGCCGCGGGCCAACGCCAGTTGCCCATCAGGAGCATGACAGGTTACGCGCTCGTCCGCGCGGCGACCAGCGCCGGCGAACTCACTGTCTCCTTACGAAGTGTCAATCATCGCGCATTAGATCTTCATTTTCACTACGCATCCGAATTGGGTCCGTTTGAAAATGGGATGCGCGAACTGCTCAAGCAGCAGATCCGCCGCGGGCACGTGGAGGTTCGCGCCTCGGTAGACCGACAGCGTTCGACAGAGGCGGCAGCCTGCAATTCACAACGCCTGAAGGAATACGTCATCCTCTTTCAGGACTTGAGCCGCGCCTTGGCTCTCGAGGCAAAGCCGGATCTGAATGCCCTGCTTGCTCTGCCCGGTGTTTTCGACACGCCCCCCGATTCAACGCCGCTCGGCGACGATTTCGGCGCGGAGCTCCTGTTGGCTCTGTCCTCGTGCATCTCGGAATTGAATTCCTATCGCGAGCGCGAAGGCGGCGAATTGGTGCTAGCTCTCGAAGAGGAGACCTCAGCGGTCGAGCGGCAGGCAGCCGAGATTGCCGCGATACGTTCGGACGCAATCAGCCACTTCCAAAGTAGATTGCGCGAACGGTTGCAGAAACTGTTGGGCGAAAACGGCATTCCCGAATCCAGATTGGTGGAGGAAGCTGCTTTGTTGGCCGATCGTTCCGATATCCAGGAAGAGTTGACGCGTCTCACTGTGCACGCCGGCGAGGTGCGCCGCATTCTGGAGGAGGGTGGCGAAGTCGGCAAGAAGCTGGATTTCCTGCTGCAAGAAATGAACCGCGAGGCGAACACCACGCTTTCGAAGACATCGGGCATCGGCGATGTCGGGTTAACGATTACCAACCTCGGATTGGCCATTAAGACGAACGTTGAGAGAATGCGTGAACAGGCTTTGAACCTTGAATAGTGGGGTCATGGATCAGACGATGGGACTTGACAGACACAGTTGTGCTGAGAAGGTCCCCATCGTTTTCATTATTTCGGCGCCCTCCGGCTCGGGCAAATCGACGCTTGTATCACGTCTCCTGGCGAGCGATCCCGGCCTGCGATTCTCGGTCTCCTACACTACCCGCAACCAGCGTGGGAACGAAAAGCCCGGAGAAAACTACATTTACATCTCCCGCAAAGAGTTTCTCGAACGTATCGAGCGTAACGAATTTCTTGAGTATGCGGACGTTTTTGGCAACTTCTACGGCACCAATCGCAAGAACCTCGAACTGGCCGCGACAGAAGGGAAGGATCTGATACTCGACATTGATGTCAAAGGTGCGAGACAATTAAAGGACAAGATTCCGGCGGCCGTCAGCATCTTCATCCTTGCTCCTTCCCGTGACATTTTGGAGCAGCGTTTGCGGTCACGGTCTGAAGATTCGCAAGAAGTCATTCAGCGGCGGCTACGCGATGCGGCCGAGGAGATTCGCAACTACAAGCAGTACGATTACGTGCTGGTCAATCACCAGGTGGAAGAGTCCGTGGCAACGCTGGCTGCTATCGTACGTGCTGAACGGGTGCGGCGTATCCGCATGGAAGAGCAGATTCGACCGATTCTGAGAAGTTTCGAAGAACCGAATCCGCATCTGTTTTGAGATTCGAGGATTTTATATGGCAGACCCAAATAGGAATTCAATGTATTGCATTCCGGAGGATGCTGATTCCAGCACCTACCGGTTTATCATCGTAGCCGCCAAGCGAGCGCGGCAGTTGCAGAACGGTCAGCGCAGTGTGTTGCCCGCCACCAACAAGAAGCCCACGGTGCTCGCCATGGAAGAAGCGCGCCGTGGATTGGTGCCATTCACAGATCAGGCTCCGGAGCAACCAGCACCAGCCGCTGAATAGCCAGTCCATGCGCGTCGTATTGGGCGTCGGCGGGGGAATCGCGGCCTACAAGTCTGCTGAGCTTGTTCGCGCTCTCCAACAGCGCGGCCACCAGGTTCAGGTTGTGATGACGCGCGCGGCTCAGGAATTCGTGCAGCCGCTGACCTTTGCTGCGCTGAGCGGTCACAAGGTGATTACTGATCTATTTTCCGCGGAATCCGCGGAGGACACGCTTTCGAGCGCCGTTGAACACATCGGGGTTGCTCGGGAGAACGACGTTCTGGCCGTTGCGCCCGCCACTGCCGACATTATCGCCAAATTCGCAAATGGGTTGGCAGACGATTTCCTTTCCACACTGTATCTAGCCTTCACAGGACCTGTCCTGGTCGCCCCGGCCATGAACACGGCAATGTGGGAGCATCCGGCCACATGCGCGAACCTGGAGATCCTTCGCAAACGTGGAGTATCCATAATTGAGCCCGGTGAAGGATGGCTGGCGTGCGGGACCGCCGGTGCGGGCCGCTTGCCTGACCCGGCGCAGATCGCGGATGAAATTGAGGCATTCGCGCCTTCACGGCGCGACCTCGAAGGCGAATCCATTCTGATCACAGCCGGCCCCACTCAGGAGCCCATCGATCCGGTCCGATACATCAGCAATCGTTCGAGCGGCAAAATGGGTTACGCTCTCGCTTCCGAAGCGGCACGTCGCGGCGCCAAGGTGACGCTGATCTCAGGCCCGGTTGACCTCCCTGCCCCGCGAGGCGTGGACGTCGTTCGCGTGGTAACCGCGAAAGAGATGTTCGATACTGTCATGGCACATCTCGCCGACGCGACCATCATCATCAAGAACGCCGCTGTGGCCGACTATTACATCGCCGACGTCCCGAAGCAAAAGATAAAGAAGACCGCGACCCGCCTTTCGCTGGACCTGGAGCCGACACCCGATATTCTGGCCGCCGTGGGCGAGCGCAAAGGCGACCGCCTGCTTATCGGTTTCGCAGCCGAGACACAGAATCTCCTCGAAGAAGCCCGGCGCAAAATGATCTCGAAGAAGTGCGACATGGTGGTTGGCAATCTGGTCAACAAGGACGGCCTCGGATTCGAATCGGATCGAAATGAGGTGGAAATTCTCACGCGTGCGGGGCAGATTGCGCATGCCGGCCCCGCGGATAAGAAAGAGATTGCAGCCCGCATCCTCGACCAGGTCTCAATGCTTCGCCTGGCGCTGCACGCAATTGACGCATAGGAATGAACACCGAGCAGCTACGACATTACCTCGAGTTCTACCGGGATCTCGGATTCAATTCGGTTTATCGGCGTACGGCGGCGCCCATTGAAGCTGTCATCGTAGCCGCACCAGAGCCAAAGGTGAAGGCCGCACCCGCGATCGTACTTCCCGATCTCGCACCGCAAGGCGACACACTCAGAGCGATTCGCGCGGACATTGGCGATTGCAGACGCTGCCGCTTGTGCGAAGGCCGGCACTCGGTCGTCTTCGGATCGGGCAATGAGCATTCTCCCCTGGTGTTCGTTGGCGAAGGTCCTGGAGCCGACGAAGATCAGCAAGGTCTTCCATTCGTGGGCCGAGCGGGACAACTGCTCACCCAGATGATCGATAACACCGCCGCCAAGGAAGGTATCCACATCCGGCGCGAAGATGTCTACATCTGCAACGTCGTGAAGTGCCGTCCCCCGGAGAATCGTACGCCCCTGCCTGATGAGATGGAGATCTGCGGTCAATTCCTTTTCCGTCAGCTCATGGCCATCAAGCCGAAAGCCATTTGTGCCCTTGGAGCCACCGCGATGAAAGCGTTGTTGAATACCAAAGAGGGCATCACGAAGTCGCGCGGAAAATGGCATAAGTGGCGCGACATTCCGGTGATGATCACCTATCACCCTTCCTATCTGTTGAGGCAGTACAACCAGCAAGCCCGGCGCGAGGCTTGGGAAGATCTGAAAACGCTGCTGCACTTCGCCTATGACTGAGCGTGCGGCCTTCATCTCGTTCGAGGGGACGGAAGGCAGCGGCAAGACGACGCAAATGCGCATGCTCGTCGAACGCTTGCGCGAGCTTGGGTTCGCTGTGACGGAAAACCAGGAGCCGGGCGCAACCACTATCGGCAGTCAGATTCGCAGAATTCTGCTGGATCCCGCGCATCAGGAAATGGCTCCCGAGACGGAGTTGCTGCTTATGTTTGCGTCGCGAACGCAGGCCGCGGCCGAAATCATCCGCCCCGCACTTCAGGCCGGCAATATCGTCGTGAGTGATCGGTTTACCGATTCCACGCTCGCCTATCAGGGCGCGGCGCGCGGCCTTGGCTTCAAAAAGGTCCTGGAACTGCACCGCCTTGCCTTAGGCAATCTTCTCCCCGATCTCACCATCTGCACCCAAGTCGACGTTGAGCTCGGATTATCGCGCGCACACCTCCGTAATGCCTTGACACAGGCGGAGGCGAGGCTCGATCAGCAGTCGCTTGATTTTCATCTTCGCGTCGCGGAAGGATACCGCCGGATTGCGGCCCTGGAACCGCAGCGCTTTCGCATCATTGAAGGAAGCGGAACACCGGCCGACGTCGCCGAACGCGTTTGGGCCGAGGTGTCGCCGTTGCTCTATGTTCCCTCACTTCTACGGCAATAGCTCGGCAGCGGAAACGCTCGCACACATGATTGAGCTCGATCGCATTCCGCAGACGATTCTTCTGAGCGGTCCGGAAGGCATCGGCAAAGCGACGTTAGCTCGGCGGTTCGCGGCAACCCTGCTGGGCGACCCGGCCAAGATCGAGCAAGACGATCTCAGCCTCCCGGCAAATCTGGAGATCGTCGAACAGCGCGAAAAATGGACATCGGAGAAGCGCGGCGACGATCCGCTCTTCTTCTCCAGTCACCCGGACTTCGTCACCTTCGTTCCCGAAGGTCCGCTCCGCCAGATCACCATTCAGCAGATGCGATTGCTGCGCGAGCGTGCGCAGTTGAAGCCCTTGCACGGCAACTTTCGGGTCTTCCTCATTGATCACCTTGATCGCGCAAACGAGCAATCGGCGAACTCGCTTCTGAAGATATTAGAAGAACCGCCGGAGCACCTCGTGATTCTCGTTACCGCGGAAAATCTTTACGATCTCCTGCCCACAATCCGTTCGCGCTCCGTTGTTTTGCAGATGTCGCGTCTCAGCGACGAAGATATGCAGGCGTTCGCCAGGGCTAAGAATCTACCGGAAGCGGCAACACGAATCGCACTTGCTGAAGGCAGCCCGGGATTGGCCGCCTGCCTCGATCTCGATGAGTTCCGTGGCCGCCGTACGCTTCTCCTCACTGCGTTTGAGTGCGCGGCAAAGCTGAAGCCGTTTTCGGACTGGGTGCAGCAGTCGGAATCGTTTGCAAACAGCCGCTCTGAAAAGCTGGACTTTTACCTGAAGCTCGCGTACGGGCTGTTGGAGGATGTTCTGGGCGCCAGGCACGGTAGAAGCGCAGTGAAGCATAGAGACGTGCAGGCCCGAATCAGCAATATCGCCGGTGCCGTCACGTTCTCCTGGCTGGAACTTGCCGTACAGTCGCTGGACGAATTGGTCCTCATGGTCCGGCGAAATATACAAAAAACAGCAGCGCTGGACGCTATGATTATAAAATTGCGTAACGCATAGCGGGACGAAAGCACCTAAAGATAAACCAAGCCCTGCCCACCGGGCCATTCAATATCATCGGGGACTCAACAGGACATGATCGAGGAGAGGCGTCTGGATTCTCTAGTCAGAAAACCTACACGCACGGTTAGTGGCGGTGAAAGTAAAGAACAACAAGTTCGGCGTCCACCAAGCGTGAAAAAAGGAACTCCGCCCGATCAAACTAACGCCGAGCAGTTTTACTACTCGAAGCAAATGCAAAGTAAGACGCACATGATCGTGGTGCTCACAGACGGCGAGCAGTTGGAAGGCGTGATTGAGTGGTACGACCGAGACTGTCTGAAGCTGAATCGCGTCGGCGCGCCCAATCTACTGCTTTATAAGCATTGCGTTAAGTATCTGTATAAGGCCGAGCCGGAATAGCAGCCTCCTCAGCAGTTCAGATACAAGCTGTGGCTATTCGTTGGGAGTATCTCTCGCCAGTCGCGAATGATCTCGCGGTAAGTCTCGCCCGCCGGGCGAATTTTGCGGTCTAAATCGTACAGGCCGAGCGGATTCACCTTTCCGTTGTCGCCCACCAGAGCAGTGTCCCAGTCCACCTGGTCCGTCAGGCTGTAATATGTGAAGCCAATCATCGGCACACCGTCTTCGCGAAGCCGGTGCGCATTTGCCCACTCTTTTCGAATCCATACTGGCGCGCGTTTGGGGTTTGGCAGATTTGTTTCGGTGTGCATCACCGGAAGATGGTAGCGGTCGAAATACTGATGAGTGATGACGTAGTATCCAAAGATTTCGCCTGAAGGCGTGGTGACGCCGTCTGAGTGCACCAACTGCTCGTTAGTCTCGTAGTAGTCGGTACCCATTACGCAATGGTGCTTGCGGTGATTGTTGCAGAACCAGTGGTAATTCTCTCGCGTCATGCCGTGGTCTAGCAGGTATTCGTACATATCGAAACTGATCGGATGCCCGAACGTAAGGTCCAGCGACAGGAACCGGCGCTGGTTGTAAACATACGCGGTTGCAGCGCACGACGGATTCATTGGATGGTTGAACTCGGAAGCTTCGCTCAACACGAAAATTGCGTTCGGATTGACCGCGAGAATGGCATGCATGGCCAGCACATTCGCCTTCGCCAAATGATGCAGCGCGGTCACACAAGCGCGATGTGAACGCAGGCGTTCGTTCCACCACCCGAACAGAGCGGAAAACCGTGCCGCGATCATGATTTCATTGATAGGCGTGAAGAATTTCACCCACGGATAACGGGCCGCAATGGCGCCCGCGTATTCGGAAAATAGCGCTGGGAAATCGGAGTTCTGGAAGTTACCGATCCAGTCCGGCACGCCGAAATGGCAGAGATCCACAATGGGGGAGATGTGCAGTTCACGCAGTTTTCTAAAGGTGATATCTGCAAACTCCCAATCGTACTTGCCGGGCCCCACATGCGTCTTGTAGTACGGCGGCCCGTAGCGCAAAAACTCTATCCCGAGTTCACGTACTAGGTGAAAATCCTCTTCCCAGCGCTTGTAATGACAGCACTTTTCCATCTCATCGACTCGCTTCGTCGAACCGTCTGGAAGTGCAATGGTGGGATAGCTGTTCTCAATCCCGGTTGCAAACATGAACTGCGCCAAGGGATTCCTCCGCAGGAAAGACACCCGCACGCGAGACTCTGTTGCTATCCGGCTGACCGCTGCGTCCGATCCTTGAATGCCAACCGGTAAGAGCGTCGCTCGGCCGCCTCTTCGAACCGGCGGATCTCCTCTTCCGTTTCGGGAATAATAGGCGGAAGAACCACGCGGTTGCCTGCCCTGTCGAGCGCAACAAAGGTGAGATAGGCAGAGGAAGTGTGCTTGCGCTGATTGCTGCGCAAATTCTCCACCCAAACCTTCACCCCTACTTCCATCGAAGTGCGAAATACGCGGTTCACCTGGGATTTCAGGCACACCAGGTCACCTACGTGAATGGGATGCAGAAACGTCATCTGATCGATGGAAGCAGTTACCACGATGGCGCGGGCGTGACGCATGGCCGCAATGGCCCCGCAAAGGTCCACCAGGTGCATGACGTGGCCACCCAGCATGTTGCCGAGAAAATTAGCATCATTCGGCAGGCAGACTTCGTAATAGTCGGACTGAGTTTCCTTCACTGTGCGCGGCCCCTCATCGGGCGCTACAGGCGCATCTGTCGGATTCGTATCTGAAATGCTCATGCGAATTCGAGCTACGATTTCGCAGTCAGCGCAACGAAGCTCCGTGCGAAAGCCAGTGCCTGTGCGCGAATGCAGAGGTCTTCCGGCGCTGGGTCTAAACGGTCTTCACTCGGCACATACTGAACCCGGTACCACCGCAACGGAGCATAGCCCTGTTCCTCAATGCAGAGAATGCTGAGTTTGCCTTCTGCGTTTGTCGTCACCTCATACCGTAGGCACGACCTGATTTCCCCGCCCGGGAACAAAACGCACAAGCCCTTCGAATTCCCGTGATTGCAAAGTCGGAAGCGAGCGGAATCCGGTGCCGGCACGGAACTGTCAGTGGCATGGCACATGCCGTCGTACTCGTCGATGAGCGGTAGCCTTCCGCCGCTTTGCGTGCTCGGACGCAAGGCGCGCTGCGGCTCAAAAAACGGGCACGGCATGATGAAAGTATCGCAGTTCTTTCAGAGCTTGCTCTGGGTCAGCGTTCCTTGCTTCCGCTGGCGCGACCACCACCACCAGCTTCGCTGCTCCAGTGGCAGATCCGGGTTACGCGCCTGGGCAACGGCAGAGCGAAAGGTGTCTAGAACACAGGGATCCTGCCGCGTGCCTGTTTTGTGACAAAGCTCGTCGTACAACTCATCCGGATTTGCGCCCGCAAGCGCCTCAACGCTGCCGATACCCAGGGATCGGAAATCGGCTTCGATCCGAGGCCCAACTCCAACCAGGTCGCGCAGAGTACGGTCATCGTTCATTTGCATACGAAAGTCCTCTCTCACCTTAATCTAATCTCGCCGGACTAATGCCCGGCCTGAAGGTTACCGGCCTTGATGAAACCTGTTAGGTTTTGCGGACCAATTCGGAGGCATAGCCTCACGTCCGTTCCAAAAGCACTATTCCGGAAACAATCAACAAAACTGCAATCACTCGAGCCGGCGCCGCACTCTCGTTCAGCGCAAAGATGCTGATCAGGAATGCCGCAACGGCCTCGAGCCCGAGCACCAACACGTAAGCCACTCCCATATCCGCTCGTCTCATCGCAATTGCCTGGCAACTCGCGCCCGCGCAGAAGAGTACGAATACCAGAAGGCTCGGGGTAAGGCGGGTGAGCCCAAGTGAAAGCTTCATGAAGAGCCCGCCAGTGGCAAACAGGAGCGAAGCCGCAATCAGCAGCAGCAGATACATGCCTACAGCTTAGGCGTTTGCCCGGCCATCCGCGTTTTACGCGCTACGATCAAAACGACGGTTGCTATTTGATGAAGACCACCCTGGACAGTCCACGTACGACCATCAGCGGAGTTGCAGTAGAGCCGGTCTACGGCCCCGAAGATCTGAGCAATGTCGACTTTCAGCGCGATATTGGCCGGCCCGGCGAGTTCCCCTACACACGCGGCATTCATCACGACATGTATCGCGGCAAGCTGTGGACAATGCGTCAGTTCTCCGGCTTCGCCACGCCGGATGAAACGAACCGCCGCTATCTCTATTTGTTGAGCCAGGGCCAAACAGGACTTTCGGTTGCCTTCGACCTCCCCACGTTGATGGGCTATGACGCCGATCACGCCATGAGCAAAGGGGAAGTCGGCAAGTGCGGCGTTTCTATTTCCTCGCTTGAAGATATGGAGATCCTTCTGCGCGATATACCGCTCGGCGACGTGACGGTCTCTATGACCATCAACTCGCCGGCCGCGGTTCTTTGGGCAATGTATCTGGCCGTCGCGGAACAGCAGGGCGTCAGCTGGCAGCGCGTTTCGGGCACCCTGCAAAACGACATCCTGAAAGAGTACATCGCGCAAAAGGAGTATATCTTTCCACCGCGGCCGTCCATGCGGCTGGTTACGGACACCATCGAATTCGGCGCACGTCAAACGCCCAAATTCAATCCCATATCCATCAGCGGCTATCATATTCGCGAGGCTGGCTCGACCGCTGCACAGGAACTCGCCTTCACCCTCCGCGACGGAATGGAATACGTGGATTGGGCTCTGGAACGCGGTCTCGCAATCGACGAATTCGCTCCGCGGCTCAGCTTCTTTTTCAACGCCCACAACGACTTCTTCGAAGAAATCGCGAAGTATCGCGCAGCGCGCAAGATCTGGGCCTACGCCATGCGTGATCGTTATGGCGCAAAAAGCGATCGCAGCATGAAATTGCGCTTCCACGCGCAGACTGCCGGCTGCTCGCTTACGTGGCAACAGCCTCACAACAACCTCATGCGCACTGCATGGCAGGCAATGGCGGCGGTGCTCGGCGGCGCGCAATCTCTCCATACGAATTCGCTCGACGAAGCTTACGCCTTGCCCAGCGAGGAAGCCGTGACTCTCGCTCTCCGCACGCAGCAGATCCTCGCGTACGAAACGGGCGTGCCGAACACCTCAGATCCGCTCGGCGGATCATACTTCATTGAACGTATGACCCTGGATATCGAAGCGGCCGCCAACGCATACATCGCGAGAATCGACCGCTCCGGTGGCATGATTCCGGCCATCGAAGCCGGCTTCCCCCAAAGCGAGATCGCGAGCGCAAGTTATCGTTACCAACGGGAGGTGGAACAGGGCGAACGCACCATCGTTGGTGCAAACCGTTTTGAGACCGAGGACGAAAAGGCGATCGAACTACTGCAAATCGATCAAACCGCGCAGCACACGCAGGAACATAGGTTGGCGAATCTGCGCCAACGCCGCAGTGCGACGGCGGTCCAAACTGCGCTTGATCGCCTGAGCGGGGCTGCGGAAGGGACTGAGAACACAATGCCCTACATCCTGGACGCGGTCCGTTCCTATGCGACCCTGGGCGAAATCTGCGACAGTCTCCGTAAAGTTTTCGGCACGTACACTGAAACGACGCATCTGTAGTGTCCCTCCAACAGCCAAGGAGATATCTATGGCAATCAAAACTTCCGGAAACGGCGTCTTGGGAGCTGTGCTGATCGGCGCTGGAGTTGGATTAGCAATCGTTGGGGCGGCAATGGTAATTCCAGCCTGCACAGGTTGGTGCGTCGACGCATTCGATGAGACGATCCGCCGCGGGCGCGAGACCATCAACTCCGGTATGGAAACTGCCGCGTCGCTCGCGGGCAATCTGTCCGGAACCGCACAGCGGAAATTCAGCGAAGCTTCGAAAACCGCTCGCGATCGTGCAGCCAAGGCAGCCGGGGCAGTGGAAAGCGCTGCCCGCCACGTCCGCGAATACGCGCAAACTGAGGTGTCTTAGTCAATACGTCCTATGGAAGATCCCATGGATCCGAAGGAAGATCCGAAGCCAACGGAGACTGAGGTCAAGAACAAGCCGGAAGACCAGAAACACCTCGATCGGGACGGCGGCGAACGTCAGCCGTCCGATGTTTCCAATCAAGAATAGAGCTACTCGTCGCGCGAGTGTGCGTGAGCGGGCGGACACGTGGCCTCTACGGCCTTGAAATGCTCCTTTATGTGATACGTGTGCTTTGAACCCTTTGGCACCACCCACGAATCGCCGGGGTTCAGCACCACTTTCTGCCCTTCGATTTCCAGCTCTGCCGATCCTTCAATGACGTATCCGACCACCTCATACTCGCGCGCTTCGTTTTCCAGCTTCTGCTTGCCCGCTCCCTCATCCCAGAGGCGCATTGCAACCGATTTGCCCGAGGCTAGATATTTTTGTCCGTACTTGCCTTTGGGCGAGTGGGCGGAATCCACTTTCGTAATTGTCGTATCGCTCATAACCCGATAGATGCGACCATCGCACTGCTGACTACAATGTGAACGATGGCAACGAACCGCGTCGAGATGTTGAAGCAGATGGTGGAACAGGATCCGGCTAATTCCTTTGCGCGATACGGTCTGGCGATGGAATACGCGAACGGCGGTGCACTGGAGCAGGCCGTCGAAGAATTTCAGAACCTGATTAACCTGGACGCCAACTACACCGCTGCGTATTTCCACGGTGGGCAAGCCTTGGAGAAATTAGGGCGCATCGAGCAGGCGCGCACCACGTATGAACAGGGGATTGAAGCCGCTTCCCGTAAAGGCGACGCTCACACGCGAGCCGAAATCGAAGCTGCCCTAGGTGCTCTCCCGGTTTAGCAATGCGGCGCGGCGTACTACCTGCCTTCGTCGCCTGCACGAAAAGAGCCGCCCCAACGACAAGCTGATATGTCGTCAGAACGGCCCTGCCAAATCAGACTGCTACCAGCCTGCCTATTTCTTGTGCTGCTCCTCGTAGGTACGGGTGTGGTGATGAACCTCACCCTTGTTGTCGCGGTACTCGCGCTCCTTCAGGTCTGACGATTCAGAGCCCTCGGTGCGGCCGCTGCTGCTTCCGCCGTGGCTGCTCTGCTCACCTTCTGACCCAGAACGCCCCTGCTGGGGCTGCGGAGTTTTCGCTTCGTGATGCTCGTGGGGTTCTTCCGTACTCTTGTGGGGATGCTTACCTGTGCCTTGTTCGTTGGCCATAATTACCTCCGTCTGTAAGACGCCCTTCGCATGACAATGGCACCTCGTAGTGTGCCGCAATACGTATTTCATAGCCACGGCTACGCTGGTGAGATCCGCCGATGGGAATGAAGGAGTTCCGCAATCCGATACAGGTAGCTTGCTGAGCTTATGTACCATAAGTACCGTCGTGAAATTTTTATTTAGAAGCCTTGGTGCGGGAGGGCTCGTGAAGAAGCTCCCGTTTCTGATGTGCATCGCGGTCCCTCTGCTTTTCGCGCAGGAGGGTTGGTGGCTGCAAGAGCCGATACGTTGGGTTCAGACGAATATCCGCGAAACGGACGCAGGCTTAGACGCGCAGCATCTGGTCGCTCAGCTGACGGACATGCGCGCGAATGTTCTGCTGATGGATCTGGGCGGGATCGTAGCGTTTTATCCCACCAAAGTCGATTTTCAATATTCCAGCCCCGACATGCCCCCCGGAAAGGATATGTTTGGCGACGTGCTGCAAGCCTCACACGCGCACGGTATTCGCGTTGTCGGCCGTTACGATTTCAGCAAGACGCAGGAGGCGGTCTTCCGCGCACATCCGGAGTGGTTTTTTCGTCAGGCAAACGGCCAGCCAGTTATTTACAACGGGCTGTACTCGACGTGCATCAATGGCGGGTACTATCGCGTGCAGGCTTTGAAGATCCTGGCCGACGCGCTCGAACGCTATCCGGTCGATGGTCTCTTCTTCAACATGTTCGGCAATCAGTCTCGGGATTACAGCGGCCATTATGTGGGACTCTGTCACTGCGATGTCTGCAAGACCAAGTACTGGCAGATGTTCCACAAGCAAATTCCCGACGCTCCCGATGACGACTACCGCAAATTCATGTTTACGTCGTCTCGCGAAGTCGCGGCCGCGATCGGTGAATTGATTCATTCGAAGCGACCGCAGGCCGGTTACTTCAATTACATCCAGGAATACACGGACGGCATCATGTCGGAATCGAACACGGCCGTGGATCGCCCCTTGCCGGTTTGGCCCTATTCAGCAAGCGAGAATGTCAACCGCGCGCGCAACAGCCAACCCGATAAAGCGGCAGTCAACTTGAACATGCAGTTTGTCGATTACCCCTGGCGTTTCGCGACTGTTCCGAAAAATGAGATCGCCTTACGGTGTTGGGAGAACGTCGCCAACGGCGGCGCATTGACGTTCGAAACAAATGGCACGCTTGATCTACAGGACCGGCAAGCTTTAGATACTGCTAAACCAATTTTCCGCTGGATGGCAGCACACGAGCAATATTATTCCGAACAGGTCAGTGCGGCACGCGTTCTGTTATTAGGCGCTCCGCAGAATACCGGCCGCACCTACAGTCAAGAGTCTTTTCGTG
The DNA here is from genome assembly GCA_036276155.1 of Bryobacteraceae bacterium. Classification (GTDB taxonomy): domain Bacteria; phylum Acidobacteriota; class Terriglobia; order Bryobacterales; family Bryobacteraceae; genus Bog-105. The sequence continues at coordinate 22,032 of DATBEG010000046.1, forward strand.
GTCTTTTCCGGCTGCTGAGTGAAGAACATATTCCTTTCGCCGTATCCGACAACCTCGAAATATGGCGCAAGCGTCCGTTCGACGTCGTTGTTGCGAGCGACTGGGCACCGGCAGAGTTGCAACAGTACGTTGCGAGTGGCGGCCATGCCTTGATCGTCAGCCCTCAGGAGCCGGGATTTGCGATCTCTACAGTCGTAAAGCGCTGGCCGGATATGAAAGCATACTTTCGTGTTCGCGACCATTCCATCTTTCCTTCTCTCTCGGAAACAGATCTGATAATGCTCAATGGTCCTTACACGGAGGTCGCGGCGGAGGGCGCCCCCGCGCTTACGCTGGTGCCGCCGTCGATGATCGGGCCACCCGAGTTCGTGCACATCGATATGAAAGACACCAACGAGCCGGGTATCGTCTCTAAGCATGTAGGGTCCGGCGATGTGGTTTGGATTCCGTGGGATCTTGGTGCGCTTTACTATCACGAAAGCCTGCCCGCGCATTCAGCGATATTTCGTGACGTCATGAATCGTCTCAACCCGAATCCGCAGCTACGTACGAATGCGAACCCGCTGGTCGAAATGACATTGATGCGTCAGAAGGATCGTAGTCTGTTACACCTGATCAACATGAGCGGCCAATCGCAAACCGGTTATTTCGATCCTCTCCCGATGAGAGACATCCAAGTCGAGGTGGCCGGTGAGTTCAAGACAGCGAAAACTGTCCGAAATGCATCTGAGCTGGCCGTGCATGCGCACGGAAGATACACCCAGATAACGGTGCCCGAACTGAAAGATTACGAACTCGTTGTTCTGAGATAGTAGTCAGGCTACTACTTAGCCGTACGGCGAGCGCGTCCGTTTTGAGAGGATTTGCCGGAACGTTCCACCACCTGCTCGAGCAGATGCGCCGTCGTTTGCAAATGCGTCTGCATCGCTTTCCTGGCGCCTTCGGCATCGCGCGCCTGAATAGCGCGAAAGATGATCTCATGCTGCTCCAGCACGTTCGCCGGAACCTGCGGAATCATCAATTTCAGCACCAGCCATTGCCTCATCAGGTTTCGGAGCAATTGGACAGCGTTACGCAGCACTTCATTATGCGCAGCTTCGGCAATGGCCAAGTGAAAGGCCATATCCGCCTCGAGAGTCGACTCGCTATGCGATACGCTCTCGCGCATGCGGTCGATCGTAGCTTTGATCTTCTCGATTTCGGCATCAGATGCGCGCTGTGCCGCAAGACTTGCCAGATCTCGCTCCAGTAACTCACGCGCTTCCATGATGTCGCGCAATTCTGCATGATCGGTTCCTGTAAACGCCCATAACAACGGGCGTGAAAGAAACTCCGATCGCGGACAGACAAACGTTCCGTCGCCTACACGGCTGTCCAGCATCCCGACAAGCTCCATGGCTTTCAGCGCTTCACGCAGTGACGTGCGGGCGATGCCAAGCTGCTGGCAAAGATCACGCTCGGGCGGAATACGATCTCCGGCCTTCCATTCGCCTTTGACAACGTACGAGATCAACTGCTCAAAAGCGGACGCAGTTAGAGTGGTTCTCACCACAGGTGTAACGACTCGTGTCGCCGATCGGTTCTGCAAGCGTTTGATGGACACGCGGAAAATGAACCCAAGACCAGGAGCGTAGTACAAACCTAGAAGCTCGCCGGTCGCCCCATTATCTCAGCAACATTCGCTTCTGCAAGCACAACTTGGCTCTGCGGGCTTTACCTGAGTGTGAAAAAACTTGTTGACACATTGGTCAGTCCAATCTACCATTACTGAAGCCGGATTGGTCAGACCATCTGACCATTAACGGCTATTGATTAGATGCCCATTCTGGTCGAGTGTTTTGCTTGAGCGCAATTTGGAATCAGAAGTATCTTCTCTTTGGCCAGGGACTCGGCGTATCGGCGCTGATTGCTTCGCTGCCCATCCTCCTGCTGCTCTTCTTACTCGCCGTCAAGCGCAGACCGGCTTGGCAGGCCGGTTTATCCGGCTTGGGTGCAACGCTCCTTCTGTCCATCGGTGCTTACGGCATGTCACTGAAGCACACCGTCAGTTCTGCCGGATTCGGCGCCGCCTTCGGCATTTTCCCCATTACCTGGATCGTTTTCTGGGCAATCGTGTTATATCGAATCACGCTTGAAAGCGGCAAGTTCGAGATCATCAAATCCTCGGTTCAGTCAATCACGGGCGACTCCCGTTTACAAATGCTGCTGATTGCATTCGCTTTCGGCGCGTTTCTGGAGGGCGGCGCTGGATTTGGAACGCCCGTGGCCGTCGCGGCAGCCATGATGACAGGCCTCGGCTTCTCACCACTTGCCGCGTCAGCAATCTGCCTTTTGGCGAACACAGCGCCCGTGGCTTTCGGCGCCATCGGAATCCCCGTGATCACATTGGCCGGCATAACCGGTCTTCCGTTAGCGAAATTGAGCGCTGACGTGGGCCGTGTCTGCGCACCGGTTTCGTTCATCATTCCGACTTACCTCATCATTGCTGCTACCGGGTGGGGAGCGCTGCAGGAGATCTGGCCCGCGTTGCTGGTGTGTGGCGGAACTTTTGCCGGGCTTCAGTTCGCTATTTCCAACTACATAGGGGCGCCACTGACCGACATCATCAGTTCGCTGGGCGCGATGGCTACGCTTGTCATTCTGCTTAGGTTCTGGCATCCGCCCGCCCAGGAATATGGTGCTCACGGGCACGCAAGTTCCGCACTAAAGCATCTGCGTCATTCCACTGGAGGTGACCATAGAGCACTTCAGACGCAAGGCGTGGCGACCTTAACGGCAGACTTGCCCGCATACCCAGCAGCGGAGATCGCCATGGCGTGGATGCCGTATGTGCTGCTTGTGGTTTTGGTCCTTGCCTGGGGCTACAAGCCCGTTCAGGGCGCTCTGAATACGGTAAGCAGAAGCTTTCCCTGGCCTGGGCTGCACAACGAGATCCTGCGAATGCCACCCGTTGTAACGAAAGCCTCCCAGTACGGCGCGGTGTTCAATCTCAATTGGCTTTCGGCGGCCGGAACCTCCTGCATGTTCGCTTCACTTCTTTCAGCGGCCGTGTTGCGAATCGGGTTCCAAAGGTTCTTTGCTCTGCTTGCACTCGTAACCCGGCAGTTATTTCTACCCACCCTTACCGTAGCGTCCGTCCTCGCCATGGCGTTCGTCATGAATTACTGCGGCGCGACAGGAACGCTAGGTCTTGCTTTCGCTGCGACCGGCGTGATGTTCCCCTTCTTCAGCTCGCTGCTCGGCTGGTTAGGAGTATTTCTAACCGGCTCAGATACTTCGGCTAACGCCCTCTTCGGCAACTTGCAAGTAGTTACGGCCCAGAAACTGGGATTCTCGCCTACGTTGATGGCTGCCGCTAACTCAGCCGGCGGGGTTATGGGAAAGATGATCAGTCTACAGACGATTGCAGTGGCTGCGGCGGCCACTGGCTTATCCGTTCCCGATCAGGCGAAGTTGTTTCGCTTTGCGCTGCGCCACAGTCTGCTGCTGGCAGCAGTTGTTGGATTGGAAGTTTTGATTTACGTCTACGCGTTTCATTTGAAATGAAGTCCGAACAGGAAAAATCGAAATGGCAAAACTTGGCTTTCTAGGTCTCGGAATCATGGGAGCCCCAATGGCTCTCCGGCTTATCGAAGCGGGCCACGACCTCGCTGTGTGGTCTCACGATGGCGAAAAGGCTCGCCGATTCGCGGAAATTAAGAAAGCGAGACACTGTGTGACGCCGCGTGACGTAGCGTCTCAAGCGGACTGCATTTTTCTATGCGTCGGGGACACGGCGATGTCTCGACAAGTGATCGAAGGCGAGAACGGACTTATAGCCGGCGCTAAACCGGGACTGATCATCGTGGATTGCAGTACAATCTCGCCGACGGAAAGCGCGGAGATGGCACTGCACTTGGAAGACAAGCGGATCGACTTCCTCGATGCTCCCTGTAGTGGTTCCAAAGCCGGCGCCGAGTCAGGAACGCTTACCTTCATGATCGGCGGACACAAACACGTGTTCGATAAGGTTCGTCCCTACTTCGACGTTATGGGCAAGCTGCTTTTCTTTTGTGGCGCGCACGGGATGGGACTTCGCGCCAAGCTGACACAAAATCTCATTCTCGGCAATTTACTGCAGGCGTTTAACGAAGGACTCGTGCTGAGCACCAAGGCCGGAGTCGACCCACAGATCATGCTCGACATTCTGAACAACAGTGCGGCTCGATCCGGTCTTGTCAGCGCCAAAGCGCCCGCCGTCTTTCGCCGCGACTTCACGACGAATTTCTCGGCAAAGTGGCTCGAGAAAGATTTGAATCTGGCAGTTGATCTCGCCGGCCATTTGGAAGTGCCCGTACCTGTCACCGCATTGTCTCAGCAGATGCTGCGCATGGCGGTGGCTCAAGGGTATGGCGACGAGGATATTTGCGGTTCCATCCGCGTTTACGAGGATCTGGCCAAAGTTCAAGTGCAATTGGCCGCACCTGTCCCGGCCATTAAGTAATTATTTCTACCAATCGAAAACCAAACCAGGAGGTTTTTTCCCATGTTGGCATCCCTTCGTGTACTTCTGCTTGGCGCTCTGACGTGCGTCTGCGCTTGGGCACAGGTCTCTACCGGCACAATCAATGGCGTAGTTCGCGACTCCAGCGGAGCAGCGGTTCCCGGCGCGGACGTAACTATCACCCAGCAATCGACTTCCGAGGTGCGGCAGAACGTCACGAACACCTCGGGCGAGTTCACCGTCTCCTATCTGCCCATCGGAACATATTCCGTCTCGGTGACTATGAAAGGCTTCAAAACGGTTCAGATGCCCGGCATTGTTCTTGAAGTCGACAAGACGGTGAGTCTTCCCGTCGTTCTTCAACCCGGCGAGATAAGTGAGTCCGTAGAGGTCACCGCTGCGGCGCCGCTTGTCGATACATCGACATCGTCTCTCGGGCAAGTGATCAACAACCGGGAAGTTATCAGTCTGCCGCTCAATGGCCGCGATGTTTGGTCGCTGGGTCTGCTTTCGAATAATGCGGTCCCTGTCAAGGGTGTGTCCTCCAACCTGCCGTTCATCGCAGGCGGCGGCCGCTTTCAGACCAACAACATCATGCTGGATGGAATCGATAACAATACCATCGCAACCGCCGGCGGAATCGGAGTCAACGGCATCAACTACACCCCCTCTGTTGACGCCATGGCTGAATTCAAAGTAATCACCAACAACTACAGCGCGGAATTCGGGAGATCAGCCGGAACAATTGTGAGTGCCACCATCAAGGCGGGCACGAACCAGTTACACGGTGATGTGTGGGAGTTTATTCGCAACAACGTTCTGGACGCCAATAACTTCTTTTCCAACGCCGCTGGTCTTCCCAAGCAACCGTACAAACAGAATCAATTCGGATTCACACTGGGCGGCCCGGTCGTGCTACCTAAGATCTACAACGGACATGACAAGACGTTCTTCTTCATCGATTACGAGGGCCTTCGGCGCGCAACGTCCGCTTCGTCCAGCATTGAAGATATCCCGCCCGTGTCTTTCCGCACGGGGAATTTTTCTGCTTACCCCTACACCATCTTCAATCCGGCCACTCGACACATCGGCCCGAATGGCCAAGTAATAGCTTCACCGTTCCCCGGTAACATGATTCCTTCCTCACAGCTAAATGCCGCGTCGCTGGCAACTCTGGCACTGCTGCCTACGCCAAACTACGGCGCGCCCGGCGCGCAGGCCGCCAACTATTTGTTTGTCGCAAGTCAGCCTTACGATAGCGATCAGTTTGACGTCCGCATCGATCACCAAATCTCGTCGTCCAACCAGTTCTACGGCCGTATTTCCAGAGCGATCATCTCGAGCGTAAATCCCGGCAACTTCAACGGCTTTCTTGGCGGCGGCTCTAACAATATCAATAACTCCACGCATGGAATCCTCAATGACGTAAACGTGTTCACTCCTCACCTGGTGAACGAAGCACGGTTTGGCTACTCGCGACATAACGGCAGCTTGGAAGTTCTTGATCAGGCACAAGGCGTGCAGTTTGCGAATCAGAATAACATCGCCATGTATCCATTTCCGGTTCAGATGTTCCCGCAAATCCTCTTCTCTTATGCCGGTTCTTCCACGGGCGGCTCCACGGAGTTCACTACGCTCGGCTCCGGCGGGCCAAACTTGAATATCGAAAATCTGTTCGAAGGCGCGGACGATCTCTCTTGGAACAAAGGCAATCACTCGATAAAGTTTGGCGCGGATATACGGCGGGACCGCTTCGATACGGTTTACGGCGGCGGCGAGACGGTCTACGGTTCTACCTTCAGCTCCTCTTCGAACTCACCGAATTCGGGCGCACCACTAGCTGATTTCCTGATGGGATATCCTGCGCAGCTTACCGGGACGCAACTGCTCGATTGGGCGCGCATGCGCCAGGTATATGCAGGCGCTTACATCCAGGACGATTGGAAAGTAAATTCACGCCTCACCTTGAACATGGGCCTGCGCTACGAATTGTACACTCAACCTGTTGATGCTCGCAATCGCGGAGGGCTGTTCGATGCCGCCACTGGCCAGTTTGTGGTCCCAGGCCAGCCTGGCTATTCCGACGCGATCGTGAAAGGGCATGATCTGAACTTTGCCCCGCGTCTCGGTTTTGCTTACAGCGCATCTAACCGTTGGACTGTTCGCGGCGGCGCCGGAGTGTTCTATGGACCTCGCGAACAGAATCAGTCGGCGACCGTTTATGGGGCGAATCCCCCCAACGCACCGACTGTCATCAGTCCATCGGTAAGTGCAAGTGGCACAGTAACCCCGCCAACCACGATCAATACTCCTATTCAGGTGGGACCAACAGCTACCAATTTAAGTACGTTCACGGCCAAGAATCCTCTAGGTTTGCTCATCCGCACGGCGGATTTCAACAACAGCCGTCCGGCGCAACTCTACGAATGGAATTTGGGTTTCCAATATCAGGCGACACAAAGCCTGGTTCTGGAGGCCGCGTACTCCGGTTTGCGCGGAACCCGCCTGACCAGCCGTGTCAATCTGAATCAGATTCCGTGGGTCGAGGCAATGCAAGGCTTGACCGCACAAGCCGACCGCCTGTTTCCGAACGTGGGCAACCAGGTTGTGATGGATTCTGCGACGGGCAATAGCTCATACAACGCGCTGAACTTACGAGCTGAAAAGCGCCTCAGCCACGGGTTGAACTTCCTTGCGAACTACACCTGGTCCAAGAACCTGGAAGAGAACGGTTCCGGCGGAAACAGCTCATTCAGCCAAGCCGGGGGAACAACGAATCCGCTCGATAGCTGGAATTTACACAAGGAGAAAAGCTACGCTGCGCTCAACATACCGGCCGTGTTCGTGGCTAGCGCCGGTTACGAACTGCCGTTCGGCCCGAACAAGCCGTTCCTGAGCCAGCCTGGCATAGCCCGCGCGCTCCTGGGCGGGTGGGCGCTGAACGGTATTCTGACGCTGGAAGACGGTCTGCCCACTGATTTCCGCAGCAGTCTGGTGCCGCAAATATTCGCTACTTACAACGAGCCCAATGCCGTCATTGGTCAATCCATGTATCTTCCAAATGCGGGTCCAAATGGCTTTTTCAACCCCGCGGCATTTTCCCAACCCGGAAGTGTGGTGAACGCCGCCGGCGTGTCTATAACGGAATTCGGTGACTTGGCGCGTCGCGCCGGCCGCGGCCCGGGTACGGAGAACCTCGATTTTTCCGTGTTCCGCAATTTCTTGTTTGCCGAAAGATTCAATTTGCAGTTTCGGGCTGAAGCCTTTAACCTGACGAATACGCCGCAGTTCTTTTTGCCGGCCGCAAACAGCCCCGAACTCACAATCGGGAATCCCTCTTTCGGAAAGCTCACAGCATCTGCCGCCACCGGCCGCCAGATTCAGTTCGGATTGAAACTATACTTCTGAGCTTTTCGCTGAAAGCACCGCACTGTTCGTCAAACAAGGAGAAGATCGTAAATGCAATCAGGTATCAACCGGCGGGAATTTCTGCAGGCCTCGACGGCCGGAGCATTGGTTTTAGGAAGCGCTGGTCGAGCGCTTGCCGATCCCTTGCAGACCTCGCCCACTGGTTGGTACGACCGGCCGATGCGCTGGGCGCAACTTGCATTTGTCGAGGACGACCCCGGAAATTACGATCCGAATTTCTGGCTCGACTACTTTCGGCGAATTCATGCCGACGGAGCTTGTCTCAGCGCCGGAGGTTGCGTTGCGTTCTATCCCACGAAGATCCCCATGCACTACAGAAGCAAATGGCTCGGTGACCGGGACAGCTTCGGAGATCTCGTGAAAGGCTGCCGTGCTTTGGGAATGAACGTCATTGCTAGGACCGATCCTCACGGCGTTCATCAGGACGTGTATGACGCCCATCCTGACTGGATCATGGTGGACGCGCAGGGCAATAAGCGGCGTCACTGGTCCGACCCCGATTTCTGGGTCACCTGCGCGCTAGGTCCTTACAATTTCGAGTTCATGACGGCCGTGAACGACGAAATCATGAAGATGTACCGCGTGGACGGTATCTTCAGTAACCGTTGGGCTGGGTCAGGCATGTGCTACTGCGAGCACTGCCGCGCAAATTTTCGTGAGTTCTCTGGGATGGATCTGCCGAGGACGAATAATCCGCAGAACCCGGGCCGCCGCGAGTATATAGTCTGGCGGCAGAAGCGGCTCTTCGAACTGTGGAATGTTTGGGATTCGCGGATCAAAGCCATCAATCCCGACGCCAGTTACATCGCAAATGCCGGCGGTGGCGCGCTGAGTGAACTGGACATGAAGAGAATCGGCGAGATAACGCCCACGCTGTTCGCCGACCGGCAGGCGCGCCGCGGGTTGATGCCGCCCTGGATGAACGGGAAAAACGGCAAAGAGTACCGCGCGACATTGGGTCGAAAAGCCATCGCGGGCATCTTCAGCGTGGGCCTGGAGGAAGAATATCGCTGGAAAGACTCGGTACAAAATGGCGACGAGATCCGCATGTGGGTCGCCGACGGCATCGCGCAGGGATTACGTCCGTGGTTCACAAAATTCGATGCCAAGCCGATTGACACGCGCTGGCTTCCGGTTGTCGAAGAAATTTATAAATGGCACTACAGCAACGAGCAGTATCTGCGAAATCTGGACCCGCTCGCGCGTGTTGCCATCGTCTATTCGCAACGGACAGCCACATTTTATGGCGGCGAAAAAGCGCACGCAAAGGTCGAAGATCCGGCGTTGGGTTTCTATCAGGCGCTCATCGAGGCGCGCATCCCGTTCGAGATGGTTCACGACGAACTGCTCGACGCCGAGCACCTCGCACCGTTCCGAACATTAATACTTCCCAACATCGCGGCGCTCTCGAATAGTCAATGCGATCAGATCCAAACTTTCGTCAATCGGGGAGGAAGCATCGTTGCCACCTATGAAACCTCGCTTTATGACGAGTGGGGTGTCCGGCGTGAGGATTTCGGTCTCGCATCACTGTTCGGTGCCTCATTCGCCGGCAAAGTTCAGGAGCACATGCTGAACTCCTATCTGGAGCTCGCAAAAGATCCCGCAACCGGCCGGTATAGTCCTTTGCTCGCCGGATTCGAAGACGCCACTCGCATCATCAACGGCGTCAATCGAGTAATGATCAAACCTTCACCGAACGATTCCTCGTCGCCCCTGAAGGTGGTCCCCTCCTATCCGGACCTTCCCATGGAAGAAGTTTTTTCGCGCGTGAAAAACTTCACCGAGCCTGCCGTTTACATTCGCGAAGTTGGGCGTGGCCGCGTCGTTTACTTCCCCTGGGATATCGACCGTACATTTTGGGACGTGCTCGATGTGGACCACGGCAAGCTGCTCAGAAACTCCGTGCTTTGGGCGACCGCGGAACCGCCTGCCGTATCTGTAAAAGGTCCCGGCATACTTGATATTTCCGTCTGGACTCAGAAGAACTCCATGACAGTGCATCTCGTGAACTTGACCAATCCGATGATGATGAAAGGCCCGATTCGCGAAATCTTTCCAGTCCCTCCGCAACAGCTTTCGGTCCGACTCCCGAAGGACCAACGCATCCAAAAGGTTCACCTGTTGGTAGCCGGAAAAGAAGTTCCTTTCAAGCGACAGGCTGACACGATCGACTTAGAGGTTCCGTCTGTTGCACTTCACGAGGTGGTAGCGATTGATTTTGTGTAGTCCTCGCCGGCTACAAATGTTTCGCGTAAATCAACTCCGGTGAGCGGCCCGAACCGCCTACGCTGTACGTCTTCAGCAACAGCTCGAAATCCGGCAGGTCAGAAACCCGGCGGACATGGAGAGCCTGCAAGAGAATGGGTAGAGCGCGAGAGTTGAGAACAAACTTTCCCGCGACAGTACAGACGTTGTTCGTTTGCACGTGCATGCGCCTTCTCAAAACAGGAGCTACCAAACTGGCTTTGCAGGTGAAAGGTCAACAGCCTATCGAACAGGCTCGCCCACGGGTTAGAGCGCGCGCTGCCAATGAGGACAAAATTGTCTCCGTTTTCGAAGTCTCGCACCTGCATGTTTCGCGCGTGCCATACGGAAATGGCGGCCCCCAGTTTTGAATAACGCTGCAAGATATCAGAAACAATGCGGATATCGGCGACACTGCTGATTTGTCTGCGCCGCAGCGCCTGCGAGAACCGCGCCATGACGGGCATGTATTCTCATGCAACGGGCGCTCTCGGGAACGACACCGCCCATCCCATACCGCCGTATCCGGTAGCATCATTGGTATCGACTCACTGCGCGGTCCGACCGCTTCAAAACGCAACGTGATGTTCGGCGCACATTTTACTTTCTAGATGCCACGCGTATCACTCGGTGTTCTGCCGCTGTTTGCGGCGGTGTGTATACTCTCGGCCGCAAATGCGGACGACGCTTCATTTATGCTTCGGGCTACTGCACGCCAACCATATACGCCCGCTTATTTGGGCAACGGCGTCATAAGTCTCGTGAGCACGCCTTTGGGCACCGAGCCTGCCCATACGTTCCTGACCGGCGTTTACGATCACAGCCCTCACGACGTGATGAGACTGGCGAGCGCTCCGGCGTGGAACGAAGTGGATATCAACAACGGTTCCCACTGGTTGAATGCGCTCGGAGCGGGGGCAATGGTTCAAGAGTACAGTCAGACGCTCGACATGCACAGCGGCGTGCTGCGAACCGGCTACGTGTGGGTGGACGGAAGCAAGCGGCTTCGTGTCGGCGTCGAACAGTTCGTCGCCCGCAACGATCCCTCACTGGCCGGTGTGCAAGTCACGATCACGCCGTCGTTCTCTGGAAGCGTGAATGTTCGATTGCCGCTTCGCAATTGGCCGCCGCCGCATCGTTATGCACTGGAGGAACTGACAAAACAACCCGTGCCTGATCAGTGGGCCATCTGGTATCCGGGGCATCTCACCACAAGCGAAGTGACTGTTAATCGATCCGCGTCGGGCATGTTGATGACACTGCTATGTACTGCGCCCGGAACCGGCGTCAGGACCGGCGAAAGCGTCGCGGTTGAATGGACGGGCAATGCACAAGTCCAAACCCGCAAAGACGTCGACTCGGCGGAGGCCGTGCTGAGTTTCACTGCGGTACCAGGCGAAAGCCGTACATTCACTAAATTGGCTGCGATAAGCAGTTTCCCGATTGGTTCGGATGTCCTTCAAACCTCACGAGAGCGCGTTGTCCAGGCGCGTGTCGCGGGCTGGGCCGCGCTGCTATCTTCAAGCGTCGAAGCCTGGCATAAATTGTGGAATGCCGACGTGATCGTCGACGGCGACACCGATCTGCAGCGGATCATCCATTCGATGCTCTTCTACCTGGTGAGCAGCGCTCAGGCGGGGCTGGAGTACAGCATCGGCCCCATGGGGCTCAGTTCCGACGGGTATTGCGGGCACATCTTTTGGGACACCGAGATCTTCATGTACCAGCCGCTGCTGATGCTGCATCCCGAAATGGCGAAATCGCTCGTGGCATTTAGATCCCGCACGCTGCAGGCCGCTCGTGAGAACGCAACGAAAAACGGCTATCGAGGAGCCATGTATCCGTGGGAAGCTGGTCCGGAAGGACAAGAAAGTACGCCGCACTTTGCGGCGCAGAATGCCAGCGCTGAGAATCACATTAATGGTGACGTTGCTCTTGCCGCCTGGGAATATTGGGCGGCAACAGGCGATACGAATTGGCTGCGCAATCAGGGCTGGCCCATACTGCGCGACACAGCCGACTTTTGGGCAAGCCGCGTCATGTTCAATGCGCAGCAGCATCGTTACGAAATCGCGGGCGTCGTTGGCGTGAACGAATCGCAGATTGGTATTAGCAACGATGCGTACACGAACGGGATTGCGAAGAAGAATCTGGAACTCGCAACATCGGTCGGCGAGATGTTGCATATCCCGCCTAATCCTAAATGGCGCGACATAGCGAAAACAATGTACGAGCCGTCGAGCGATTCCGCCCTCCTCTGGTATCCGCTTGGCCGAACCTATCCTCGCGACCAGACTGTGCACGCAATCGATTTGATGTTGTCCCACATGCAAAACCGCGCGATCATGGGCACTCAGTTCTACACGATTCTTGCCGCCGAGATTGGCGACAGACATCTCATTACCGAACTGTTAGGCCCGCTCTCAAAACCTTTCTTGCGTCCACC
>DATBEG010000047.1:0-3917 GCA_036276155.1 Bryobacteraceae bacterium
GTCCGCATCAATAATCCGCGCATCCGTGTCATGGCTCTCAAGAAAGCCGAATCGAGTGATGAAATCATCCTCCGCATGGTGGAAGTCGACGGCAAACCGCAGGAGGACGTGAGAATCTCCTTCGCAGGTCCGATAACAGCCGCGCGTGAAGTGAACGGACAGGAACTGCCTATCGGCAATGCGTCCGTTTCCGGCGGCGCCTTGGTCACGTCTTTTACCGCGTATCAGCCCCGAACGTTTGCCTTAAAGCTTGGGTCCGCGCCCGCGTCAGTTACAACTGTGAAGTCTCAACCTGTGCCGCTCAATTACGATCTGGCCGTGGCCAGCAATGATGACGCGCCCACATCCGGCGGCGGTTTTGACGGCAAAGGCAACGCCCTCCCTGCGGAAATGCTGCCGAGTCAGATCGCATTTCATGATGTCCAGTTCCAGTTAGCGTCTGCGAAAACGGGCACTCCGAACGCGATCGCAGCGAAGGGTCAATCTATCGCTTTGCCCTCGGGGGCGCTACCCTCCGGCCACTACAACCGCATTTACATCCTGGCCGCGGCGTATGACGGCGATCAAAACGGCACGTTCCGCGTCGGCGATCAGTCTACAGACCTGACCATAGAAAACTGGGGCGGCTATGTCGGGCAATGGGACACGCGCGTGTGGAAGAATGAGCCCGACCGTGATTGGGCCATTTCCGCAAATCACGCGTCCTGGCCCCCTCCCGCGAACTGGCCGAAAGCATGGTCGCCGCGATATCCGGACGACTACGTGGGCCTTCGCGCCGGGTTCGTGAAACCGGCGCAAGTCGGATGGTATGCCTCGCATCACCACACGGCCGCAGGTCTCAACGAGCCGTATCAATATTCATATCTGTTCGCCTATTCGCTCGATGTTCCAGCGAACGCGAAGACTCTGACGTTGCCCAACAACGAGAAGATCCGTATTCTAGCCATATCTGTAGCGCAGGAGAACCCGGGCGTCAAACCGGCCCAGGCGCTGTTTGACACCTTGGGTCGCACCGAACCGGGCGAACTCCAGGCAGCCGCTAACTAGGGATGATGTTCAAGTCTTCGCGAATAGTCGCGCTATTTGCGCTTTCGTGCGCCCTGCTGCATGCGCAGAATGGGACCACTGAGCGGCCGCCGGCAGTCCCTTTGATCACACACGATCCGTATTTCAGCGTATGGTCCATGGCCGATAAGCTGACAGATCAAAACACGAAGCACTGGACTGGCGTTGAGCAGCCCTTATCGGGCCTCATACGTATCGACGGAACCACTTACCGATATATGGGAACCAGACCGCGGCGCACCGTTCCTGCCATGCGCCAGGTATCGGTTACTGTTACGCCGCTGCACACGGTCTACACATTCGAAGAACACGGAGTGCGGTTAGTCCTAACGTTCTTCACTCCCGCATTTCCGAACGACCTTGACTTACTCTCGCGTCCCGTCACTTACTTGACGTGGACCCTTTCCACAATCGACGGCAACACGCACCAGGTCGGGATTTTTCTCGATGCCGACCCTGTGTTCGCCGTCAACACTTCGGATCAACCCGTCACGTGGAGCCGCGCCCACACAGGCGCGCTCACAATACTCAGCGTAGGCTCGCGCGACCAGCGCGCGCTCGAACGATTCGGCGATAACGTTCGTGTCGATTGGGGCTACTTTCATCTGGCGCTGCCCGACAGTGAACACGCGCAATTGGTCAACTCCAATGACGCGCTGGACACCTTCGTCAAATCGGGCGCCTTGCCCGATTCAGACGATCTCGATATGCCGAAGGCCGCCCGATTCGGCTCTCACCTTGCAGTCGAGTTCCCTCTTACCGTCGAGCCGTCTCAACCGGTCGCTCGCCACGTTTTACTCTCGTACACCGAAGGCTACGCAATTGAATATCTCGATCGCAAACTGCGTCCTTACTGGCAGCGAAACGGCGAGACGACGCAACACATGCTCAATATCGCCGAATCTCAATACGAAGAACTGGAACAACGCGGAAAGCAATTCGATTCGGAACTAATGGCCGACATGGAACGCGCCGGGGGCGGCGGCTACGCACAGCTCGCCACTCTCGCCTATCGCCAGACTCTGGCCGCACACGGCTTGGCGGCGGACATCGACGGCGCACCCATGATGTTCCCGAAGGAAAATTTCAGCAATGGGTGCATCTCCACCGTAGACGTGCTCTATCCATCCTCGCCTTTCTTTCTGTTCTTCAACCCCAGGCTACTCGAAGCGCAGCTCAAACCAGTGCTGGAATACTCAGCGCTGCCCCGCTGGAAATGGCCGTTCGCGCCGCACGATCTCGGCACTTATCCGGTCGCGGATGGCCAGGTATATGGCGGCGGAGAGCTCACCGAAGAGAATCAAATGCCTGTCGAAGAGAGCGGCAATATGCTCGTCATGTTGGCCGCGCTTTCGCGGGAGCAGGGCAACTGGCACTTGGCCCAGCAGTACTGGCCGCAGCTTACTAAGTGGGCCGAATATCTGCGCGCTAAGGGGCTTGATCCGGAGAATCAGCTCAGCACCGACGACTTCGCCGGCCACCTAGCGCACAACGCCAACCTATCTATCAAAGCGATAGATGCACTCGCCGCCTACGCCGATATGGCCCGTGGCCAGGGCCGCGCTGACATCGCAGACGACTACTCAAAGGCAGCCAAAGATATGGCCGCACAGTGGGTGCAGATGGCTCGCGAAGGCGATCATTATAAGCTGGCATTCGATAAGCCCGGCACCTGGAGCCAGAAGTACAACCTGGTTTGGGATCGGCTGCTGCACCTGAACCTGTTTCCGCAACAGGTCGCCGAGACGGAGCTGGCGTTCTATGTGCGGCATCTGAATGAATTCGGCCTGCCGCTGGACAATCGTGCCGATTACACGAAGCTCGATTGGGAGTTGTGGACGGCAACTCTATCACTTAGTTCCACCCAGTTCGCCGCGTTCATGACGCCAATTACGAAATGGATAAACGAAGGCCCCACCCGCGTGCCGTTAACCGATTGGTACGACACGAAAACCGGAAAGCAATCCGGATTTCAGGCGAGATCCGTGGTCGGGGGCGTCTACATAAAAGCGTTGGCGGACGAATCACTCGCCCGCAAGTGGCGCAGCGAAAAAGCCGATCGCTAGGAAGTACATGCTTGTTTTCTGAAGTTCTTAGCTACTCGCCCGAGTTTGATCTCTCAGCTATTCGGTGGTTACGAACCATCGCTCGTTAAGAAGAGATGACTGAACATTTAACAATTCGATGCTCCGCTTGCGGCGCCACTAATCGCGTTCCCCGAGAAAAACTAGACCAGGGTCTTGAACCTATATGCGGCCGCTGCAAAACCCCACTCCCTATCAACAAAACGCCCATTTTGGTCACGGACGCAAACTTCTCGGCTCAGGTTGAGCAATCGCCGCTGCCGATCCTGCTCGACATGTGGGCGCCCTGGTGCGGTCCTTGCCGCGTGATTGCTCCGATTGTCGACGAATTAGCGGTTGAAATGGCTGGCCGCATTCGAGTGGGAAAGCTGAACGTGGACGAAAATCCCGTTACTGCGGAGCGCTTTCAAATCCGCGGAATACCGGCTCTTCTGGTGATCAAAGCAGGCCGCGAGATTGACCGTATCGTCGGGGTGCAACCCAAATCGGAAATAGCGCGACGCCTCGAACGAGCACTAAGCGGGGTTTAGCAGTCATACTGCCGGGCGCTGCGTGTCCCGTGGCAGCAGTTACTCGTAGTTGAAGTTGCGCCTCATTTGAGGAAAGTGCCAACATCTGGCCGGCAATAGCTATCGTCGGATACCATCAGACGATGGCGCGACTTGTAAGCGACTTGTCGAAGCGCTTTGTGGTTGAGCCGGGGACAAAACTGAAGCTCGCCAAGCGCGACCCCGACGACACCGCAGGTGTGCGTAGCAAATCGAATTA
>DATBEG010000048.1:0-7899 GCA_036276155.1 Bryobacteraceae bacterium
GCGCAGCCATCTGCCTCCGAACGGAAAGGTGATGGGCGGCTCGGAACTTGGGTTTGCGCTGGGGTTCCAGCCCTATCTCATCGACGACCGATTCCTCGGATACTTGAGCGGGATAAGACCTGACGTCTTTGTCGAAAACGAGTACTACGGCGGGGGAGGGCCGGGATGGGTCGCATCGCGCGAGATTTTGCAAACACAATATCACCTCGTACTGCAGAACAAGGCGTATAACGTTTACGTTCGCAACCAAGATTCGGGCAGCGACAGTCGGCCGAAGTAGCATCAGCGCCGCGATCCTGTTATCTGCCTAGAACCCGCTCTAGCTCTAATAATGGTTTTGTAGTATACTGACCCTGATCGAAAGTTACGACTGCGGGCGCTCGGGGGTTGTTGGTGGGGTGAGCGCCCGCTGGGTTACGGGTATGTACCTATACAACGACGGGGTGCTCGAAAGGGTTACCGCACCCCGCAGTTTTTTACCTATTCGAACATTCCTTCAAAGAGCGCAGAACTGAGGTAACGCTCACCGGCGTCGGGCAGAATCACAACGATCGTTTTCCCCGCCATCTGCGGTTCCTTAGCTACACGAACGGCTGCGACGGCAGCCGCGCCGCAGGAGATACCGGAGAGTAATCCTTCTTCCGTTGCGAGACGACGAGCCATCTCAATCGATTCGTCGTTTGTGACCTGCTCAACTCTATCAATGACCGAGAGATCGAGGTTCTCGGGAATAAACCCTGCACCAAGTCCTTGGATTTTGTGCGGGCCCGGTTTGAGTTCCTCATGTTGAAGGGCCTGAGTGATAACGGGGCTGTGGGTCGGCTCAACGGCGATGGAGGTCATCGGCCATTTTTTCTCCTGCTTGATGTAGCGCGACACGCCCGTAATGGTGCCTCCAGTGCCGACGCCACTGATGAGTACGTCGACCTGACCGCTGGTGTCTTCCCAAATTTCGGGACCCGTGGTTTCGAAGTGGATCTTGGGGTTGGCGGGGTTTGAGAACTGCTCCGCCAGAAAGTAGTGGCCGGGTCGGCCAGCATGCAATTCTTCCGTTTTGGCCATCGCACCCTTCATACCCTTTGCGCCTTCGGTGAGCAGGAGATTCGCGCCCAAAACCTTCAAAACTTTGCGGCGCTCAAGGCTCATAGTCTCCGGCATGGCGAGCGTGACTTTGTAGCCGCGAGCAGCTCCGACGAATGCGAGGGCAATGCCGGTGTTGCCGCTGGTGGCCTCCAAAATCTCCATGCCTGGTTTCAGAGCGCCACGATCTTCGGCGTCCCAGACGATGGATGCACCGATGCGGCATTTCACCGAAAAAGCCGGATTGCGGCCCTCGATTTTCGCCAGAACGATGGCTTTAGCGCCGTCCACCACGCGATTCAGTTTGATAAGCGGGGTACGGCCAATACTAAACGAATTGTCCTGAAATACCACTGTTTCCTCTCAAATGTCCCAGTTGGGCACGAATTGGGCTTGCTTCTCCTGCCAGTTGCGGGCGAGCTCGGCGAAGGTGGTGTCGTCGAGCACGGCAGAGACGGCGGAATCGACCCGACGCCAGATTTCGGCGAAGGGATCGTTGTTGTTGCGGGCGGCGACTTTGACGTTTTCGACGGCACGCAGGACGTCGCCGACGGTGATGGCGTCGGGCGCACGCGCCAGGAGATAGCCGCCTTCCGCGCCGCGGCGGGAATCGACAAACCCGCTTTGCTTCAGTCCGCCGAGGATGAGTTCGAGAAACTTTTGCGGGATGCGCTGGCGTTTTGCGATGTCGGCAATTTTGACGGGAGGCATCGGGGACGCCTGGCGGTGTTCCATGTGTTGCGACGCCAGATCGAAGACAGCCTTGAGCGCGTATTCGCTCTTGACCGAAATATTCATCCGATTCCCTTAACGATTGTATTCCCCGCTTCCGATGGGATTGGTAGGGATCTCCTGGCAGGCGCCCGTAGGAGCTTACGATGGGTAGTGAATCAGCGATGGCAGAGCAGACAGTGAGACAACTTTTCGGGACCGACGGCATACGCGGCGTGGCCGGTGAGCCACCGTTGGATGAGCGGACGGCGTTCGCGCTGGGAGTCGCACTGGGCGGATGGATTGTGTCGAAAGGCAAGGACGAACGCGGGCGCGCGGTTCTGATCGGCATGGACACGCGAGAGAGCGGACTGTGGCTGGCAGAGGAGGTTGCAGGAGGGCTGGCCCGGGCGAGTGTGGACACACGTTTCGCGGGTGTGATTACGACGCCGGGGGTGGCTTACCTGACGCGCACCGGACCTTTTGCGGCAGGAGTGATGATTTCGGCTTCGCACAATCCGTTCCACGATAACGGACTGAAGGTGATCAGCCACTCCGGATACAAGCTGGCCGACGAGGTTGAGCTGGAGTTGGAACGCGCGGTGAACGAGTGGCTGGCGCGCAATGAGCCAACTCGCCCGAAGGCATTGACCTCCGATCCATCCCTAGACAATTTGTACACGGATTACCTAGCATCGACGGTTGAGGGTACGTTCCCGTTCCGGTTGGTGATCGATTGCGCCAACGGATCGGCGGCGGCCATCGCGCCCCCGTTGTTTGCGCGTTTTGGCAAGGAAGTGGACTGGATGGGCGTTTCGCCCAACGGGCGGAACATCAACCTGGATTGCGGCTCGCTCCATCTACATGGGCTGCAGCAGCGGGTGAGAGAAAGCGGCGCGGATTTTGGGATTGCGTTCGATGGCGATGCCGACCGGGCGCTGTTCGTGGCCGACAGCGGACGCGTGGTGGACGGCGATGCGGTGCTGTTTCTCACGGGGTCGGCGCTGAAGCGCAAAGGCAAGCTGGCGCAAAACACGGTGGTAGCAACAGTGATGTCGAACCTGGGTCTACAGAAGGCGCTCGAGCGACAAGGCATTGCCATGCTGCGCACGCCGGTAGGAGACAAGTATGTGCTCGAAGAGATGTTGCGACGCGGGGCCGTGCTGGGCGGCGAACAATCGGGACACGTCATCTTTTCCGAATACGCGACAACGGGCGATGGACTGCTTACGGCGCTGCGAGTCATGGAAGTGGTGCGGGAGTCGCAGCGCACGCTGGATGAGCTGGCAGCAGACATTACGAACTTCCCACAGAAGCTGGTCAACGTGCGAGTGAAACAGAAACGGCCGTTGGCGGATCTGGCGTCGGTGCAGGCGGAGATTCGCGCGGCCGAGGATGCATTCAATGGCAGCGGCCGAGTGGTAGTGAGATTTTCGGGGACGGAGCCGCTGGCGCGCGTCATGATCGAGGCGGGAACGGACGAAGAAGTGGATTTGTGGACGACGAGGATTGCGGACGCGATTCGGGCAGAATTAGGCACAGCGGGATAGGCCATCGCGATTAAACATTCGAAATCTGGCATCTGGTAGACTCGTGTTCGCACAAGACGACTGCTTCCCTCCCCCGCTGACGCCCTGCAGTTTCAGGGCACAGCAACATGGAACGCGCTGCACGGGTATTAAAGAACAAGAAAGTCTCGAAGGAAATCGTTAGCGATGAAGACATCGCGCGTGCTGTGTGGCCGACCGCGGTTGGGAAAGCCATCGCGAGTCACACGTCCCGGGTGAAACTGGTTCGCAACAATCTTGTTGTGGAGGTTGAAGATGCAATCTGGCAGCGGCAATTGTACGGATTGAGCCGGCAGATTGTAGATCGCATTCAGAAGCTAACCGGTAGCGATGTCGTGCAGGATGTCGAGTTTCGGATCAGCATTCCGCGGCGGGAACCGCAGCGGGCCGAACAGCGCGATCTGGAGACAAGGGACGAGGCTGACGGGATAAAAGATCCGGTGATGCGGCGGATCTACAAGCGCTCGAAAAAACAAGCGGCCTCGTGAGATCCTGACTGTTTGAACCTCAGTGACGCACAAGTGCGCGAAGTGGCGGATCTCGCAAATCTCGAACTGACTGAAGATGAGGTGCGGCGGATCTCGCACGATCTGAGCCAGGTGCTGACGCATATCGATCAGTTGAATGAGCTGGACACGAAGAACGTCGAGCCGATGGCGCAAGTGCTTCACTCGAACGCGCACGACGGACCCCAAACGTCCCGCGGGCTTTACGACCCTGACGAAACGGCGACGCTGCGCGAAGACGTGCCGCACGTGTGCCTGTCAAATGAAGATGCACTGGCGAATGCGCCGCAAAAGGGGGCAGGCTACTTCAAGGTTCCGAAGGTAATCGAGCGATGATCGACCTGGACAACCTGCCTTCGCTCTCGATCAGTTCGGTCCACGAGGGTCTTCGGACAAAACAATTTTCAGCCAAGGAACTGGCGCATGCAGCGGTAGATCACGCGCAAAGAGAAAACCCGAAGACGAACGCCTTTGTGTCCTTTTCTCCAGAGCGGGCGCTGAGAGCCGCGGAGCGCGTGGATGAAGATCTTGCGCGGGGGCTGGATCTTGGACCGCTTGCCGGCGTTCCGCTGGCGGTGAAGGACGTCATCGTCACGAAAGGGGTACGGACGACCTGCGGCTCAAAGATTCTGGAGCACTACATTCCGCCCTACAATGCGACGGCGTTGGTGCGCCTGGAAGCGGAAGGCGCGATGGTCATCGGCAAGACGAATTGCGATGAGTTCGCGATGGGCTCGTCGAACGAGAATTCGGCGTTTGGTCCAGTACATAACCCAAGAGCGCTGGACCGGGTGCCGGGCGGTTCTAGCGGCGGTTCAGCAGCGGCAGTGGCACAGGGTTCGGCTGTCGTATCGCTGGGGTCGGATACGGGCGGTTCGATCCGGCAACCCGCAAGCTTTTGTGGCATTGTGGGCGTGACGCCGACGTATGGGCGCGTTTCACGGTACGGATTGGTTGCGTTTGCAAGCTCGCTCGACCACATCGGTCCGTTTGGGCGGACTGTGGAAGATACAGCGACGGTGCTGAAGGTGATGGCCGGGCGTGACGAGCAGGATTCCACGTCCGCGTTCGCACCGATCGACGATTATCACGCGCTGATGAAGCATCCGGTGAACGGGCTGAAGGTAGGGCTGCCGAAAGAGTATTTTGAAGGGCTCGGGTCGGAAACGGGCGAGGTTATCGAGAGAGCCATCGGAGAGTTGAAGAGCCTGGGTTGTGTGGTGAGCGATATCAGCTTGCCGCACACGAAATATGCGCTGTCGTGCTACTACATCATTGCGACCGCGGAGGCGAGTTCAAACCTGGCGCGCTACGACGGTGTGCGCTACAGCAGCCGCGCCGATGGAGAGACGCTGAGCGAGATGTACCGGCGAACACGCGGCTGCGGATTCGGCCCTGAAGTAAAACGGCGCATCATGCTTGGCACGTATGTGCTGAGCGCGGGTTACTACGAGGCTTACTACAAGAAAGCGCAACAAGTGCGCAACCTGATTGCGCGAGATTTCACGAACGCGTTTGCGGAAGTGGACGCAATTGTGACGCCAGTGTCGCCATTCACGGCCTTCAAAATCGGCGAAAAGATAGACGATCCGATGGCGATGTATCTGTCTGACGTTTACACACTGACGGGCGATCTTGCAGGTGTTCCGTGCATGTCCGTGCCGTGCGGCGAATCGGCAGAGGGATTGCCGATCGGGCTACAAATTTTCACGCGGCACTTTGATGAAGAAACGATGTTCCGCATCGCCCATAACTACGAACGCAACCACTCCTGATCCCATCCGATGGTTTTGCGGACCTTCGCGATGGGTTTGTCTTTCCAGTAACGGTTGAAGTTTTCGACCGTCATCAGTGTACGCGTCTGGATACGGTCGATGTACATAGTGCCGTGGAGGTGGTCGATCTCGTGCTGGAGAATGCGCGCGTACCAACCCGAGGCGTCGATACGAATGGGTGTGCCGTCATGGTCGAGGCAGTCGACCTGAACGCGTTGGGCGCGAGCGACGACGCCTGTGTAGCCGGCCAGGCTCAAGCAGCCTTCGAAGAACTCGAGCGAGGGCTCGTCAATCAGAGTGAGGACCGGGTTGATGATGACATGAAACGGAACTGGCTTGCGCTCGCGTTCTTTTACGAAAGCAGCAGGCGCATCACGGGTGTATTCGGGCTTGTCTTCGATTACGGCGAGTTGTATCGGAAAACCAATTTGCGGCGCGGCGAGACCTACACCCGGCGCGTCATACATCGTCTCGCGCATGGATTCGATGAGCGACTGAATTTCGCGGCTGTCGATCTCGTCTGGAGTGAGGGGACGGGCCCGCTGGCGCAGGACCGCTTCCCCCGCCTGTACGATTTTGAGACGCATACGGTGAGCGTCGCATAGAACGCGTCGTACACTCATGTCGGATGCCGGTGACCAAACTAAACCAGACGGTTGCGGCGGTTCGGAACGAACTGCGCTGGCCGGCGCTTGTCACCATTGTCGCGATTTGCCTGCTCTATTTTCTGCTTCCGGAGCCCTTAACTTTTGGCCCCACATGGCTGGTGCCGGCCCTGACACTGCTGCTGCTAATCCCGACGGCGGTGGCGCATCGCGTTGGCAAACATAACGCGAATTTCGTTCTTGGTATCGCGATGCTAAGCCTAGTGACGGCCGGTTTGTGCTGGTCGCTAGGACTGCTGATTTCGGCACTCCTGGCGAAAGGCCTTAAGCCGGACCAGCTTCTGCGCTCGGCAGTGGCACTGTGGGTTAGCAACATTCTGGTTTTCGCGTCCTGGTACTGGCGTCTGGACGCGGGCGGCCCGCACAGACGCGCCACTAGCAAGAAACATGGCGATAGCGCATTCTTATTTCCCCAGATGACATTGCCGCAGGGATCGCCGCTGTGTGAGCCCGAGTGGAAACCGGAGTTTGTCGATTACTTGTTTCTGGCGTTCAATACGAGCACGGCGTTTTCGCCGACCGATGTGCCTGTGCTCGATCGCTGGGCGAAGGCGCTGATGATGATCCAGAGTTCGATTTCGCTAGCGACGGTGGCGATCCTAGCTGCGCGCGCCGTCAATATTCTGTGACCGTGCGGCGCGTGACGAGTTCCGGCTCTACCAGTGTGTCCTTGACGGATTCCATTCGTTTTTCAGTGCGCTTCTTCTTGCGACCTGACTGGAAGCGGTCGAGATAGAGGTAAATCACCGGAGTGATGTAGAGCGTCAGCAACTGCGAAACGATAAGGCCGCCGACGACCGCGATACCGAGAGGACGGCGCGCTTCACCGCCGGCGCCGCTTCCGAATGCAATTGGGAGAGTGCCGAGCAATGCGGCCATGGTGGTCATCATGATGGGCCGGAAGCGCTGCATACAGCCTTCGAAGATGGCTTCTTCGGGCGACTTCCCTTCTTTCCGCTCCGCTTCAAGAGCGAAGTCGATCATCATAATCGCGTTCTTCTTGACGATGCCGATCAGCAGGATGATGCCGACAAACGAGTACAGATTCAGATCCTGACCGAAGATCAGCAACGTGAGCAGTGCGCCCAGACCCGCGGCGGGCAGCCCGGAAAGAATGGTGATGGGGTGGATGAAGCTCTCGTACAGGATGCCGAGCACGAGATAAATGACGAGCACGGCGATCAGCAGAAGGATGCCAAGACCGCGAATTGAGCTTTGGAACGCGGCGGCAGTTCCAGTGTAAGTGAACGAGACAGTGTCCGGCATGCCGATCTGCCTCGCCGCTTCATCGATGGCCTTAGTGGCCGCGCTCAACGAGACGCCAGGCTTCGTATTGAACTGGAAATTGACGGCGGGAAGCTGCCCGATGTGGCTAATGCTGAGCGGCGCGACAGTCTGCTTCAGCTCGGCTACCGCAGCGAGCGGAACCATTTTCCCCGAACTCGACTTGATGTACAGGTCTTTGAGCGCAGAGGGATTGCGCTGATCCTGCGGCGGCACTTCGAGAATCACGTCGTACTGATTGGCGGAGGTCTGAATGGTAGTGACGCGGCGGCCGCCGTAGGCATCGTAGAGCGTGTTCGCTATTTGGTCG
>DATBEG010000049.1:0-3908 GCA_036276155.1 Bryobacteraceae bacterium
AATGGCTGACGCCGCTAATCTCGGACTGCGGGGAGAGAACCGAAAATCCTCCGAACACTTCGTCGGCTCGTGGACTTTGGTCTCCTTTGAGCATGTTCCGCCGTCGGGTGAGGTGTTGAGACCATTTGGGGACTCGCCCACAGGTTTGATCCTTTATCAGCGCGATGGCCACATGTCGGCACAGCTATCAGTCGGGAGCCGCACAAGGCTCGCCTGCGACGATCCCCTTCAAGCCAGCCCTGAAGCCGCGGCCGAAGCTTGGCGGACGTATTTCGGTTACTGGGGATCTTTTGCGGTCGATGCGCAGAAACGCGTCGTAGTGCATCGTGTTGAGGGCAGTTCGTTTTCCAACTGGATCGGAACAGAGCAGGTCCGCCATTTCCGCTTCGAAGAGGGCAATCGACTTATTCTGGAGACTCAATCGCTCTCGGGGCATTCCACAGCGATCTGGCAAAGAATGTCCGATTGAGTCGCTTTCCTCGGGTCGGGCAATCAACGCGAGCGCCGGTGATTGAGCAGTTCAGCGTGGCTCGAGTTGTTTCCGAACGGTCCGCCATCCCATTAGTTGGGAACAGAAAACACCGGTCGAAGCCGGTTCAGTCGCATATGTGGCAGCGCCCTCGTTGACGCAGCCCCAGACTAGTCATTCGTTCGTTGCAGAAGACGGCTACCATCGTATTTCAGCAGCCGCTATGACACCCACACAAGACAACATCAGCGCGTTCGGGCCTGCCCGATCCACAATTAAAGGCACGCCTTTGCCAGCGCAGGAGTTGCGTGACATCGACGCCTATTTTCGCGCTAGCCTCTACATGTGCCTGGGCATGATCTATTTACGCGATAATCCGCTACTGCGTAAGCCGCTTACGACGGACGACGTCAAGATTCGCCTGCTAGGCCATTGGGGATCAGATCCGGGCATGAGCTTTGTATACGTACACCTCAACCGGCTCATCCGCATGTACGACCTGAACATGATCTTCATCGCCGGTCCCGGGCACGGCGCGCCCGCGATTCTGTCGAATACGTACCTGGAAGGAACCTACTCAGAGATTTACCCCGAGTCCAGCCAGGACGAAGAAGGTTTATGCCGCTTCTTCCGGCAGTTTTCATTCCCTGGCGGCATTGGAAGTCACTGCACGCCCGAGACACCCGGCTCCATTCACGAGGGCGGCGAACTGGGTTACAGCGTCTCGCATGCCTATGGCAGCGTTCTCGACCATCCCGATCTGATCAGTGTCGTCATTGTGGGAGACGGCGAAGCGGAAACCGGACCGCTTGCGACATCGTGGCATTCAAATAAGTTCGTCAATCCAGCGCGCGATGGGGCTGTCCTTCCCGTTTTGCATTTGAATGGATACAAGATCAACAATCCGACGATCCTGGCGCGCATCAGTTGCCAGGAGATCGAGCAGTTGTTCCGCGGTTACGGGTATGAGCCGTACTTCGTGGAGGGTTCGGATCGCGAAAGCATGCACCAGGCGATCGCAGCGACGCTGGAGCATTGCATTCTCCAGATACGCAACATTCAGGCTGAAGCGCGGAACTCGCAGGAAGTAACGCGGCCTCGCTGGCCCTTGATTATCCTGCGTACTCCGAAGGGTTGGACGGCGCCCGCGGAAATCGACCATCACAAAGTGGAGGGCTCATGGCGCGCGCACCAGGTTCCGATGACCGACGTCGTCAAGAACCCGGAGCACATGAAGATCCTGGAGCAATGGCTGCGCAGCTACAAGCCGGAAGAACTGTTCGATGAGCAAGGACGGCTGATTCCTGAACTGAAGGCTTTGCCGCCGACCGGGACACGTCGCATGAGTGCGAATCCGATTGCCAACGGTGGACTGCTACGGCGTCCGCTCAGGATGCCGGATTTTCGCGAGTACGGTGTCGCTGTGAAGAAGCCCGCCGGCAGCGAAAACCCAAACACATATCCACTGGGCTGCCTGCTACGCGATGTCTTCAAGTGCAATCCGAACAACTTCCGCTTATTCGGTCCTGACGAGACTGCTTCCAACAAACTAACCGCGGTCTACGAAGAGACCAAGAAGGTCTGGATGGCCGATTATCTGCCTGAAGATAAAGATGGCGCCGAGCTTTCACTGGACGGCCGCGTGATGGAAATGCTCAGCGAGCACACCCTCGAAGGCTGGTTGGAAGCGTATCTGCTCACCGGCCGTCACGGTCTGCTGAATACATACGAAGCTTTCGTTCATGTGATCGACTCCATGTTCAATCAGCACGCGAAGTGGTTGGAGATGAGCAAGCAGCTTTCTTGGCGCGCTCCTGTGTCATCGCTGAATTTGTTGATCACGTCCACCGTGTGGCGGCAGGATCACAACGGTTTTACGCATCAGGACCCCGGATTCCTGGACGTCGTTTCCAATAAGAGCCCGGAAATCACGCGCATCTATATGCCGCCTGACGTGAACTGTTTGCTGTCTGTCGCGGATCACTGCTTGCGATCCACCGATTATGTGAACGTGATCGTGATCGATAAGCAATCGCACTTGCAATATCTGGATATGGAATCGGCGATCGCGCATTGCAGCAAGGGCATCGGTATTTGGGACTGGGCCAGCACTGATAACGGCGTTGAGCCGGATGCGGTTGTTGCCAGTTGCGGCGATGTGCCGACGCAGGAAGCCCTCGCGGGGGTCGCGATGCTACGCGCCACTTTCCCCGATCTGAAGGTGCGTTTCGTCAACGTCGTGGATTTGTTCCGGCTGGTGCCGAGCACAGAACATCCGCACGGTCTTACCGATCGCGATTTCGATTCCTTGTTCACGACCAATAAACCGGTCATCTTCAATTTCCATGCGTATCCATGGCTCATTCATAAGCTCGCCTATCGGCGCACGAATCACGACAACTTGCATGTGCGCGGCTACAAAGAGAAAGGGAACATCAACACGCCGCTAGAGCTTGCGATTAAAAACCAGGTGGACCGGTTCAGCATTGCGATGGACGTGATTGATCGCGTACCTCGATTGCAAACCACAGGCGCGCATGCGAAGGAAGACTTCAGAGATCAGCAGATTGCCTGTCTGGAATATGCTCACAAGAACGGTGTAGATCAGCCGGAGATCACAGGCTGGCGCTGGCCGTATTAGCGCTCAAATGAACGTTCTTGTTCTCAACGCAGGCAGCTCCAGCCTGAAGTTTCAGCTCATCGCGACCGACCCCGCCCGCATTGCGCGCGATGGGGATGAGCGACTCAGCCACGGCGAAGTGGAGCAGTCCGGCAAGGACGCATTCGAAAAGATTCTGAATTCGATCGGGAATACCGGTGAGGTCGATGCCGTTGGCCATCGCGTGGTGCATGGCGGCGCGCGTTTTTCCGAGTCGGCGCTGATCGACGACTCCGTTTTCGCAGCCATCGAAGAGACTGTCGAACTCGCACCGCTTCACAATCCCGCGGGCGTCGAGGGCATTCGGGCCGCGCGCGCTTTCTTCGGTCCGGATAAGCCGCAAGTAGCCGTCTTCGACACCGCTTTTCACCACACGATTCCGCAGTATGCGTCTTTGTACGCGGTTCCTTATGAGTGGTACGAGAAATACGGCGTCCGCCGTTACGGCTTCCACGGCACATCGCACCGCTACGTCGCACATCGGTACCGCAGGCTGACAAACCGCAGCCGTGAGGAAACCAACGTCATCTCGCTTCATCTGGGAAACGGCTGTTCGGCGTGCGCGATTCGCGGCGGCAAGTCGTTCGATACGTCGATGGGCTTAACGCCCCTCGAGGGTCTCGTGATGGGCACGCGCTCGGGCGATGTGGATGCGTCCGTAGTGACGATCATCGCAAAT
The DNA here is from genome assembly GCA_036276155.1 of Bryobacteraceae bacterium. Classification (GTDB taxonomy): domain Bacteria; phylum Acidobacteriota; class Terriglobia; order Bryobacterales; family Bryobacteraceae; genus Bog-105. The sequence goes on from DATBEG010000049.1 coordinate 3,808, forward strand.
AAAGAGCACTGCTCGCCTCAGGATGTGGAGAAACTGCTCAACAGGAAATCCGGATTGCTGGGCGTTTCGGGGATTGCAAGCGATATGCGGAAATTAGCCGA
>DATBEG010000050.1:0-26134 GCA_036276155.1 Bryobacteraceae bacterium
GGCCGGACGCTATTTGCGTTTCTGGACGCCTGATCGCGAGCGCTAGACCAGCCTCAGGCGCCGGTCGACGTCGAGCCGGAAGATGAGGTCGAGGTGGATTTGTGCTTCCGCTTGGTCTTCGTGGACTTCGGCGCTGCACCCGTGCCGCCGGGAGCCGGATGGTGTTCAGGGGCTAAATCGGGATTGTCGGTGTTGGGTGCCTGCGTGGGAACGTCCGGGTTGTTACGTGTCGGGTTCGTGGCAGTGGGGCCCGTAGTGGTCGAATGCTGCTGCTGAGAATAGGCCGGGAGGGACATTAGGCTGGCAGCAAGCAGAATCAGGGATACTCGCGTCATTGAAATCTCCTGCGATATGGACCGAAACTCGGGGCGCTTACGTTTCTGGGTTACTCACATGACGTACGAAGGTGACGGCCGCCGCGAGGAGCGGAAGTGCGGAGTTCGGAGGTGCTTCTACGCTTCGGAGCAACGATTAAGGGTTGGACAAGGACGAATGGCTAGCTGACGCCGATTGCGGGGGCAGCCAGCCTTGGCGTTCCAGCACGCGGCGGAACCCGGGACTGTCCATCGAAACGGCGGGAAAATACGCGCCCACCAGGGTGCGTTTCCACCAATTGCCAGTTTGGGCGTGCTCGGCGGGGGTGGTGAAGTGGTACTCGTACGACTGCGCGCGAATATAGTGCGGAGGTTTGTCCTGGAACGGGTTCGTTCGCAGCAAGCTGATCACGGCTTGGTCGTTCTGCAGGAGCTTAGCCAACAGATTCACGAACCAGGGATATTCTTCATAGCTGGACATTGCGGCGAACCACATCAGCCAGTCAATCCGCAAATGGTAGGGCGCGATCTGCGGCGGCCGATAGTTCAGTTGGCCGGGTTTGGCTTTGAACTCGTATTCACGCCACTGCGTGGCTGGGGTGATGACTTTGTCCTGGGTGCCTTCAATGATGACTTCATATCGCGGGCGAGTGATGCTGCCAAATGCACCGTAGGTGCCGACGAGATGAAATGAGTTGAAGCTGGTGTTCATGATCTGGCCGGCGGAGACCATGTTCAGGATAACGGGCACGCTCATGATCGCGACGGCAATGCCGAGCGCGACATTCACCCAATGCGCCGCAATGGGAGGCGTCGTCAGAGTGGGCCAGTGTAGATGGGCGCTGAGGAACGAGAAGAATTTCGCATCCAACGTGGAGAACGCAAGGAACAGGGTGAGCCAGTTGAGCCAAGAAAGATTGCCGCTCGAGATGATGAAGAGCTGGAACACAATGGTGATGAGGCCCGCGATTCCGGCGATCGGCTGAGGCAGGAAATAGAAGAACGGCACGATCAGTTCCGCGAAATGGTTGAACAGAACACCGCCCTTGTTGACCCATTCGGGCGCCCAGTGGTAGTAGTAGCTGACCGGGTTGGGCATCGGCTGCGTTTCATAGAAATAGTTGAGACAGGTGAGATCACGCCAGCAGGGATCACCGCGCAGTTTGATCAATCCGGCGCCAAACATAATTCGGAACAGCAGCCAACGGAACAACCAGATAGGGATTGCCTGGGGAACGAAGCGGGAGCCGCCCAGAAATATCGCGAAAAAACAGGCTTCTAGAAGAATCGACTCCCAGCCGAAACCATAAAACGTCTGACCGACGTTCACGAATGATAAATAGATGAGGTACATGCAGCCCCAGACAAGGGGTGCAAGCCAGGCGTAGCGCGAGGCGATGCCCGTAATGACCAGGCAAGACAGGCAGATGCCAATCCAGGAAAACAGGGTGAATGCGGCATCGCGGGGCCACCAGTAGAAAAGACTGGGCGATTCGCGAAACGGGACTTGTGTCACCCAAAGCCGCACTGGAAGCAAACCTTGTTCGCCGAGCAGGGGTTTGAACTGATTGAGCGCGTTGATGAACGCGATAAGGCAGATGATACCGACGCTCCGCTCAAGCAGCAGGCGGGTAAGCCAATAGCCTCTTACGTCCTGCGCGTTCATCAGGAACGGCATATGCAATAACGTTAGATCAATTCAGAGCGCCCCGGTGTTACTTGGCGGTTCTGCGGACTAGCTTGCCGATGTAGGCGTTCGTCCCATTATTGGGAAACGGAACCGCAGGACACGTTCTCTCTCGCGCTCTTCGATCAGGTTCTGTGATCGAGCCCGCAGGAGATCTTCGAGCGAAACAAAGCCAATTACGTGGGCAGGCTCGTCCCGATCGACGACGGGCATACTTGTTTTGCCCGTATCGGCCATGCGATAGACGACGACCCGCAGCGGCTCATCGGAAAAGGCAAACACGGGGTGGTCCGCGTCTAGCTCGCTGGCTCCAGGCGGCTGCATGACTTCCCGGACGAACAGGATTTCGAGCGGGTCGATGGCGTATTCGCGGCTCAGGTGATAGCCGCGGCGGGCGATCTTCTCAGTGAGAATAGAACGTTTGAGCGTAAGCACTGTGAACGCATGCGCGAGGAAGCATGCTACCAGCAAAGGCAGCAGCATGTTGAAATCGTGGGTCAGTTCGATGGCGAAGACAATGCCGGTGAAGGGCGAGCGCATGGTGCCCCCGAGGATGGCGCCCATAGCGACCAGCGGCCAAAATCCGTCACCGAAGTGTGGAAGGAACATGCCGATGACGCCGCCCAGTGCCGCGCCCATCATGAGCAAAGGCGCAAGAACGCCGCCGGAAGTGCCGGATCCGAGCGAAATGATCCAGATGAGCGATTTGACGATCAAGATACCAAGCAGGAACTCGAGCGCGACGTTACCCTTGAGCAAGAGGGAAATGTTGTCGTAGCCGACGCCGAGCGCCGGCGGAAAGATGAGGCCGCCGATGCCGACAAACAGACCGCCAATTGCGGGCCACCACATCCAGTGAATCGGCAGCTTTTGGAACAGATCTTCGGCTGCATAGACGCCGACGGTGAGAAGTGCCGAGAGGCCGCCGGCGAGAATGCCGGTGAGTATGCAACCGAGAAGACCTTCGAAACCGATGAATACAGGATGCTGGCTGACCGGAAACAGCGGGCCCAGCCCAAGAATGTAGCGGCGGGTTGCGCCTGCGGTAGCGCTGGCGAGCGCAACGGGGATAGCGCTGCGCGGTTTCCATTCGAACAAGAGCAGTTCGACCGCTAGTAGCACCGCGGATAAAGGCGCGGCGAATGTCGCGGACATTCCGGCCGCGGCTCCTGCTACCAGAAGCGTCTTGCGCTCAGCGGCCGTGAGATGAAAGAATTGCGCGAAGAGCGAACCGAATGCGCCGCCAGTCATGATGATGGGACCTTCGGCGCCAAAGGGTCCGCCGGAGCCGATCGAGATCGCGGCCGAGATCGGCTTAAGGAAAGCGAGGCGCGGTTTGACGCGGCTGCCGTTCATGAGAATGGATTCGATTGCCTCAGGAATGCCGTGGCCGCGGATGCGCTCCGAGCCGTACCGCGCCATCAAACCGACAATAAGCGAACCGATGATCGGCACCAAAATCGCCGCCCAGCCGAGGTGATTGTGCGCGGGCGAGGTGAGATGGGTATCGAATCGCTGGTAATAGAAAAGGTTCGTGAAGAAGCCAATCAGTTTCAGCAGAAACCAGGCGACAAACGCCGCAATGAAGCCGATGAGAATGGCCAGCACAGAAATGGGGATGACCTGCACCGTCGTGCTGAAGTCGCCCAATTCATCCATGCGCCGGTGAACAGATGCACGGCTCACTGGCCACCGCCAACCTGCAGGATGTCGCGAATGGCTTCGAGCAGCGCGGGCCCCGCGACCTGAAGTTCCTCCCAATGCAAAGCTGAGAGGTCGCGTAGAATTCGTTCGCCGTCCGGGGTTAGCTCTATCAGGACTTCGCGGCGATCTTCCTCGCTGTGCCGGCGAACAACAGCGCCGCGCTCGGCGAGACGATTGATTAGCTCGACAGCGCTGTGGTGCCGTAGGCACATACGAGTGGAGAGCGTTCGAATTGTGGGGCGTTCCCCCTCGGGCAGGCCCTTGATGGCGAGAAGTAATTGATGTTGCTGCGGCTCAAGCCCGAGTGCACGCGAGGCTTCCTCACTGAAATGCAGGAACCGCCGGATGCGATAGCGGAACTCAGCGAGCTGGCGATGGATGCCGGTAGCTCGTTCGGCAGTGGTCAGCACATTTATATCGTATCACGACATATTTCGGGGCCTTACTGTTTCTTCAGTCCGTTTTTCCTGCTCGGCTTCGCGGAAGAGAACACACGAATGCTTGACTATATCGAACGGCTGCTTCGAATCGATTGCAACCGGGTCGTTGAAGGTGAGATTCTTTGTATCGAGAATAACCTCCCAATTGCAACCACAGGAACAAGGCGGAAGAAAGAACTGAATGTGCTCGTGGTGGGGGTTCAGGCAGAGCAGGAAGGTGTCGTCGCGAAGCGGCTCGCCATAGCGGTCGACATCGTCGATGGTGCGGCCACTCAGGCGCATACCGAGGGAGCGCACCCACCCGGCTGTCCATTCCTCTTCCGTCATCTGGTGGCCGTCGGGACGAAACCACTCGATGTCCTGTACTTCGACACCGTCGAAGTGCCGCTTCTGGGCAGAGGACGGACTGATGCTGCGATCCTGGAAAAATTTGCGGCGATAGAAGTTGGGGTGAGCGCGGCGCAGGGCGATCAGCTTTGAAGTGAAATCGAGCATCGCTTTCTTCCGATCGTCGACATCCCAGTGCATCCAACTGATTTCGTCGTCCTGACAATAGGCGTTGTTGTTCCCGCCCTGAGTGCGGCATACCTCGTCGCCAATGCAGAGCATCGGGACGCCCTGGGAAAGCATCATCGTCACAAGAAAGTTGCGCTTTTCGCGCTCGCGAAGCTCGATGATCTTCGGGTCGTCAGTGGGACCCTCCACACCGTGATTCCAGGAGTAGTTATCATTGGCGCCGTCGCGATTATCTTCGCCGTTGGCTTCGTTGTGCTTCTCGTTATAGCTGACTAAATCGTTCAGCGTGAAGCCGTCGTGAGCCACTACGAAATTAATGCTGGCGGAGGGACGCCGGCCATCTCGCTGATAGAGATCGCTGCTGCCCGTCAGGCGATAGCCCAGCTCCGCGAGTTGCCCATCATCGCCTTTCCAGTACCGGCGGACACTATCGCGATACTTGCCGTTCCACTCGGCCCATAAAGCGGGGAATTTACCAACCTGATAACCGCCTTCGCCGACATCCCAGGGCTCGGCAATAAGCTTGACCTTCGATAATACGGGGTCCTGGTTGATGACATCAAAGAACGCTGAGAGACGGTCGACATCGTGCAACTCGCGCGCCAGCGTGGAGGCGAGGTCGAAACGGAAGCCGTCCACATGCATCTCTTCCACCCAGTACCGGAGGCTGTCCATGACCAACTTTATTACCTGCGGGTGACGCATGTTGAGCGTATTACCAGTGCCCGTGTAATCCATGTAGTAGCGGGGATTGTCGGCAACCACCCGGTAATAAACGGTGTTATCGATGCCGCGGAAGCTAAGTGTCGGCCCCATTTGATTGCCTTCCGAGGTGTGGTTATAGACAACGTCAAGGATGACTTCGATATCGGCGCGATGCAGTTCGCGGACCATCGTCTTGAACTCACCCACCTGCTGCCCTCGGTCACCCGAACTCGAGTAGCGCGACGCAGGAGAGAAGTAGTTAGTGGTGTTGTACCCCCAATAGTTGCGCAGGCCCTTGTCTAACAAGGTTTTGTCGTCCAGGAAATCGTGCACGGGCATAAGTTCGACCGCCGTGATCCCGAGCTTCTTGAAATGCTCGAGAGCCGGCTGACTCACCAGTCCCAGGTAAGTGCCACGGACTTCCTGAGGGACGTCTGGATGTAGCTCGGTGAAGCCTTTGACATGCACCTCGTAGATGACGGATTGATGGAGTAGTCGTTGTGGAGAGCGGTCGCCCTGCCAATCGAAATGCGACGTAGTCACGATCCCCTTTGGCATGCCGGGAGCGTTGTCCTGATCGTCCTTTGTCAGGTCGTCCTGCCCCATTTGGTAATTAAATATGGGGTACGTCCAATCGACGGAACCGGCGATAGCCCGGGCGTAGGGGTCAATCAGCAGTTTCGCCGAATTGAATCTAAGGCCTTTCTCCGGTTCATAAGGGCCGTGAAAGCGATAGCCGTACAACTGTCCAATCAGCATACCCGGAACATAACCATGCCACACATAGCCCGTGCATTCGTTCAACTGAAAGCTTTCTGTCGGGGGGGTGCCGAGTTCGGCAAAGAGGCAAACTTCCACTTTGGTGGCGTTTTCGGAATAAATGGCAAAGTTCACGCCCGTTCCGTCCCATGTCGCGCCTTGGGGATAGGGAGAACCGGGCAGTACTTTCAAGGGCATCTTTCGTTTAGTATCCTTTTGGTATTTTTTGGAAGCCGGCTTGCGAGTGCGCCCCGGCCGTTGAGCAGTTTTTGGCGAAGGTTGATCTGAAGACACCACCAACCAGTATTCCAAGCGGAAGATGTCTTGGTGCCGCTATTTGTTTCCTGGCACTAAGGTTACGTGAAAATTCGCTGCCGGATTTCGCAGGTACTTGCATTGACGTGCGGTACCGGAAAAGTTGTGTATCTTATGTTCGTCATGGCGTCCAACTTGCGGACATTTACCTGTGGCAACCATCAGATTCTTCGATCGCGCTGACGAATTTCGCATTGAGCTGACAGGACGATTTTCCGGCGATGCAATTCAAGACGTGAGGAAAACCTGGCAAGAGGCACTCCTCGAAACTTCGCAGCGCCGCTTCAGTGTGGACATCTCCGGGATGACCGCTTACGATTTGAGTGGGCGAAAATTACTGGCTGAAATGTACCGGCATGGCATGAATTTCGCAGCCCGGACACCAGCGTCACTGGTTTTTCTGGATGAAATTGCCAATACCCCGCGTGCAACGCCAAGGATCGGAGAGGCGCCCAACCTTAAACCGTCAAAGCGGCCGGCCGCGCCCCCATTTCGGGTTATGGCATCCGGCGAGTAGTGCCTGAATAGGAAAGTCACAACTGGCGTTCGTTGGGAACCGGCGCTGGCGTTGGCACATCCAACCGATTCAGGTTAGATTCGGAGTACACGAGTTCTGGTATGGATGATTTGCATTCCGCAAAGGCGCTCTATTTGTCTAGGCGGCAGATGTTTATGGCCATGCTTGCAAGCATGCCCGCAATTCGAAGTTTTGCAGCTCAGAACGCCGCGCAAACGCAAGCCGCGCCACAGCAAACGCCAACATTTTCATCGAACGTGAAAGTGGTGAACGTACTGGCGACAGTGCGCGATAAGCAGGGGCAGATTGTCCGAAGTCTCACCAAAGACGATTTCGTTCTCGAAGAGGACGGACGTCCTCAGATGATTCGGTATTTCGCGCAGCAAACTGATCTACCGCTTCAGGTGGGCTTGCTGATCGACACGAGCGGCAGCGAGCGGCGCATGATTCCAACCGAGAAGGACGCCAGCTACACGTTCCTGGAGCATGTGCTTAGGCCGGATAAAGATCGTGCATTCCTGATCCACTTCGACCGCGAGGTGGAGTTGCTGGAGGACCTGACGTCCTCACGTCAGAAACTGGAGCACGCGCTCGATCAGTTGAACCGGCCACAATTCCAGTCGGGCAGCGGAAATTCCGGCGGCAGTAATGACCCGAATTCGGGCAACGGAAACGGCGGCTATGGTGGCGGGGGCGGTTACGGAGGCCGCGGCGGAGGATATGGGGGACGTCGCGGGGGAGGCGGCGGCGCCGGCGGTACAGCTCTTTACGACGCGCTTTATCTGGCTTCGAACGACGTTCTGAAGCAGCAGAGCGGCCGGAAGGCGGTGATTATGCTCACCGATGGTGAGGACAACGGAAGTAAAGTGTCCCTGGGAGAATCGGTCACCGCAGCGCAGCGGGCCGACACGCTGGCGTACGGGGTACGAATTGCCGACGAGGAACAGCGACCGATGAGCAGCTTCGGTGGTCCTGGAATGGGACGCCACGGCGGAGGCGGTTGGGGCGGTCAGCGCGGCGGCTATGGACAGAACCGCCCTGACGGCAAGAAGATTCTGCAACAGATTGCCAGAGAGACTGGCGGCGGATACTTTGAAGTGTCGAAGAAGAAATCGGTCGATCAGATCTATTCGCAAATCGAGGAAGAGCTGCGCAACCAGTACAGCCTGGGATACACCTCCGACCGGCCGGATACCGATGGCGGCTACCGGAAGATCAGCGTGACGGCGAAACAAAAAGGGCTGATCGTGCAGGCGCGCGACGGGTACTACGCAGGCAGCGGCGCGTAGACGAGCGCAGATCTACGCGGAAGACCTCGACGATCATTGGTTCTACCCTGAAAATGTGGCCGGCGATCGTCCGCATCTTGCAACACTAGTCAACGACTTTGCGCGACTGCGCAGCAATGTGGCCGTAGTCGCGAGGCATGGACTGCGCCAGACGCGGACAACCTACGCAGACCTCGCGGAATTGGCTAAGCGGTTCGCGGCGGAGCTGGAGATTCGCGGCATCGCCAAAGGCGATCGAGTTCTTCTGTGGGCAGACAATAGCGCCGAGTGGGTCGCGACGTTCTTCGGCTGTCTCATGCGGGGCGTGCTGGTTGTGCCGATAGACGCGGGGAGTGCGACAGATTTCGTCGACCGGGTGCAGCGCGAAGTCTCCGCCAAGCTAATTCTTTGCGATTCAGACAGGATTTCAAGATTGCGGGATCCTGCGCAGTTGCTGAATCTAGATCATCTTGGCGATGAAATCACGACTGATAAGGGCACCGTGGTCGACGGGCTCACCGAGAACGATTCACTGCAGATCGTGTTTACCTCCGGCACAACCGGCGAGCCTAAAGGGGTCGTCCATACGCACAAGAACGTGCTTGCCAGTCTGCGGCCGATTGAAAAAGAGATGCAGCGCTATTTGCGGTACGAATGGCTCGTCCATCCCATTCGCATTCTGCACGCTTTGCCGCTGAGCCACGTCTTCGGACAGTTCATGGGATTGTGGATACCTAGCCTCTTGCGGGCGGAGGTGCATTTCGAAAACCGCTTAGTTGCCGGCGACCTAACGGAGCGGATTAAACGTGAGCGCATTTCCGTGTTGGCGACCGTGCCGCGCGTCCTTGATCTGCTGGAGCAGCATGTAAACCAGGCACTGCCGGATCTGCGCACGAGGATGCAGGGTGCGGGCAAGCTGAGTGCGTTGGCGCGTTGGTGGAAATATCGCGATGTTCACCGGCTATTCGGATTCAAATATTGGGCGTTTGTGTGTGGCGGGGCATCGCTGCCCGCGGCGACGGAACAATTTTGGAACTCGCTCGGATTCGTCGTTATTCAGGGTTACGGGATGACTGAGACCACAGCTCTGGTGAGCTTGAATCATCCCTTCAGGCGCGCGGTGGGCAGCGTGGGGCAGGTGCTGCCTGGGCGCGAGGTGCGGCTGAGCGATGAAGGCGAAGTACTGGTACGCGGGGAGACGATCTCCAATGCTACGTGGCAGAACGGCCACCTGCGGCAGCAAGAATCCGACTGGCTCGCGACAGGAGATCTGGCCGAGTTCGATGAGCGGGGAAACCTGCGATTCCGCGGCCGTAAGAAGGATGTCATTGTCACGTCGGCAGGCTTGAACATCTATCCCGAAGACTTGGAGGCTGCTTTGTCAGAGCAGCCAGGGGTGAAAGCAGCGGCCGTCGTCGAGGTGGATATGGAAGCAGGAGCGGAGCCGATGGCAGTGTTGGTCATGAACGGCGACAATGCTGCTGCGGCCATCGCGCGCGCAAATGAGCATCTTGCAGGCTTTCAACAAATGAGGCGTTGGATGGTGTGGCCGGAACCCGACCTGCCGCGCACATCCACTGGCAAAGTCCTGAAGCGTGAAGTAACCAGGCGGATCGCAAGCGGGGAGATCACGGCTAAAGATACGGGAACTTCGGAAGCGGTGAGCAATCTCGACAGTTTGGGGAGAGTTCAGTTGCAGGCGCAATTGGAACAGCAGTACGGAGTGCGGATTGATGACGCGGCAATTCAGAATGCCAAGTCAGGCGACGATATTCGCCGTCTCATCGATCAGGCGCCCGCCCGCGCAACCGGTGCGCAACCGGTCGCGCGGCATCTCTATTGGCACTGGCCGTGGAATCCCGCACAGCAGTTTCTCCGGGCTGTGTTTCAGGAATGTATCGCCGAGCCGATCCTATGGCTGCTCGCAAATCCCAAAGTATCGAGCGAAGTCCGTCGCTGGCCCCATGCACCGGTGCTGATCGTGGCGAACCACGTTACTTCATACGACGCGGCCTTCGTTCTGCATGTGCTGCCGCGGCGAATACGTGATCGTGTGTCAATTGGAATGTCGGGTGAAATGCTGCTCGATTTCCGGCTCGGCAGAAATCAAGGGAACTGGTTTCTGGATCTGGTTGGGCCGATTGCGTACCTGTTGATGACCGCCTTCTACAACGTTTTTCCGTTGCCGCAGTATACGGGCTTCCGGCGGAGCTTTCAGCATGCGGGCGAAGCGATGGATCGCGGTTACAACGTGCTCGTGTTTCCGGAGGGACGACGATCGGACGACGGAACTCCACAGCCATTCAAATCCGGATCGGGGCTGCTCTGGAAGGAGCTCCAATGCCCCGCATTGCCGGTGCGCCTGGAAGGTTTGGGAGAGATCAAGGCGCGTCGCAGCCGCTGGTTCCGGACAGGAACGATCAACGTGCATGTCGGACCAGTGCTGGAGCCTCAACCCGACAAGTCACCGGAAGAACTCACTGAAATACTTCAGAATGGGGTCTTTGGTTGATGCGAGAAGACGACGTTTTGATTGTTGGGGCCGGACCCACCGGCCTCACATTGGCCATCGAGCTGAAGCGATTTGGAGTTCCGTTTCGGCTCATCGATAAAGCGGAACATGCGGCCAAGTGGTCGCAAGCCCTCGTCGTGCAGGCTCGTACTCTGGAGCAACTGGAGCGCTACGGCCTCGCAAACCGTTTCGTGAATGCCGGACGAAAACTGCAGCGCGCCAGATTCTTCAGCGAAGGCAAAGAGATTGTTTCAATTCCCCTCGACAAGATCCGCAGCCTATATCCCTATGTACTCTTTCTGCCCCAGAGCGACACAGAACGCATGCTGATCGAGCACCTGCGCGAACTCGGCGGCGAGATCGAGCGAGGAGCGGAGTTGATGTGGTTGCGGGACCGCGGTGATACCTATACATACGGTGTGCAGCATCGCGATGGCATTTCGGAAACCGCATCCGCACGTTGGATTGCCGGCTGCGATGGCGCACATAGCAAAGTCCGGGAGGAAATGCACGTGCCCTTCGGGGGCGAGCAGGTGGATATGCAGTTCTATCTCGGAGATTTGCAACTGGAGGGACCCGACAAACTTGGTGACGAACTGAGAGTTTACCTCCGAGGCGGAGATGTGGTTTTCCTTGGCCGGCTGAGCGATCACGAGTCGCGTGTAATCGTAGCGCTCCATGAGAAACAGAATGGGGACGACGAAAACAAGGAACTAACGCTGGATGATTTTCAGGGCCCAATCGACCGGGCCGGCATTCGGCTCCGCGTTACTTCTTCAAGCTGGATGACGCCGTTCAACGTGAACGATCGCCAGGCAGCACACATTCGAATCAACCGCGCGTTCCTGGCCGGGGATGCGTCGCATATCCACTCGCCCGTGGGCGGTCAAGGGATGAACACAGGTATGCAGGATGTGGCCAACTTGGCCTGGAAATTAGCGGCGGTCCAGCAAGGCGCGAACTCGAGCTTGCTCGACAGCTATGAGCGGGAACGCGGCGAGGTAGGCGAAGCACTCCTCGAAAGAACTTCACGCGCCCTGAAACTTGCGACAACGACCAATCCACTGGTTGCCACGGCGCGCGACCACCTCGGACCGCTACTTTCAAGGGTACCGTTGGTGCAGGATGCGGCACTCGGTTTCATTTCGGAGACAGCAATCTTTTATCACGACTCAGCGATGGTCGTGAATGCGGGCGGAACTGGCTCGTTGCGCGCAGGTGATCGAATGCCGAATATCGATCTCGGATCCTATCGCCTGCTCGATCCGTTGCGCAGTGCCGGACACCTCGCTTTAGCTGTCGAGTGCAGCAACGAACCAGCAATCAGGAATGCAATCCCGAAAGCTCACCTCGTGGCGTTTCAGGCTCAGGGACAGTTGCGAGAATTTTGCGGGCCGCATACCTTGGTCGTGGTCCGGCCCGATGGGTACATTGGGTACCGGGGAGCCGACACAAATATTGATACTCTGCACCGGTATGCCAGGATGGTGGGATTGTTGCCATAACGCGGGTGCGCGACGTCAGGAAGAATGAAATTCCGGTTGCCCCGCCGCCTTCGTTGGCGAGCGCGCGTATCTGCTCCCCGTACTTTCGTCAGTTTCGGGACCAGGGAAGAAGTACGTCGAAGATGTGGCCCAGGGTCACGATGAGTTGCCGTTCGGAGAGCGCGGTAGGGTCATACGCGTGTTGCAGCACCAGCCCGCTCAATACAGCTTCAAGAGCAACACGCGTTCCTTCCGAATCAGACTGGAACTCGCTGTCGAGTAAGGCGCTCAATTGCGGTTTCGCGGACGCGCGAATCTCACGATGAGCGCGCGCCAACTTAGCCCTCAATTTTGGATGACGCACGGCGAAGAGCTTGAATTCGAGCATCAGCATAGACCATTCGCGGTCTGAGGCGCGCTCGACGTAGTACTTGCGAAGCTCGGCCCGTTTCTGGGCGTCGCTTTTGCAAGCCTGAAGTCGTTCGGTGAAGCGGCCGACGTGTTCGGAAATCTGCTGCTCCAGCAGCGCGAGGAACAAACTTTCCTTGCTCTCGAAATTCGCGTAAAACGCGCCTCTTGTGTGACCGGCATCGGCCGCGATGTCTTCGATCCGCGCGGCCTCAAAACCGGTTTTCGCAAACACTCGCCGTGCTGAAGCAAGAAATTTCCGTCGGGTAGCTTCCGTTTTCTGCTGATGTTTGTTCAAAAGGACAGCAACCGGCATGGCTACGTTAATTATATACACAGACGTATGTATTTACGTACGTGTATGGATGTATTATGAAAGAGCGTTTATGGGCTTGAATTCGCAATTGGCGTCCGCTATAGGCATCCCGGTTGCTCTATTCCTGTTCGGACTTGCCGGGGCAACTCCCACGTGGGCACAACTCACTCCCGCCGGACCATCGGGAGGAACTACTCGCGCGAGCCCATTGCCCGCATCCGGACGAAACGGCCAAGCGGGGTCGGTGACCGCAGATGAATCTGCTAATCCGGGCAGCGGTGTAGCGACGGTAAATAGCTCCATTTCGGTTTCGGGTGATTTCGCGGGCAGCGTGCCTTCGAATAACCTGCCGTTGGGACCGGTGCGCTTGACTCTTAACGAGGCAGTGAAGCGCGGACTCGAGGCGAACCTAGGGCCCATCTCAGCCGGAAATTTGGCCAGCATCGCTCAGGCGCAGAGGGCACAGGCGCGCAGCGCGCTGCTGCCGACGATTGGAATCAGTGCGAGTGAGACTGTGACACAGATCGACCTGGCCGCATACGGCTTTCAGTTCAATGCTCCGCCGAGTCTCGGCTTTTCCATTCCCAGCGTCGTGGGCCCTTTCAGTTATTCGCAGGCACAGGCCAACTTGAATCAATCCATTCTGGATCTGGTGTCCCGGCGCAATTGGAAGGCAAGCCAGGAGACCGAACGCGCGTCCGTTCTCTCCGCGAAGGATGCACGGGAAACTGTCGTTCTGGCAGTAGCCGGTACATACCTGCAGACAGTCGCAACGGCCTCCCGAGTTGCATCGCAACAGGCGCAAGTGAACAATGCGCAGGCTGTCTACAATCAGGCCATGATCCGGAAGGAGGCAGGGACAAATGCACGCATCGACGTCGTCCGTAGCCTGGTGGAATTGCAAACGCAACAGCAGCGGTTGAGTTCGCTTAAATCGGATCTGCAGAAGCAGAAGATCGCTTTCGCCCGCCTGATCGGGCTGCCGCTTGATCGGGAACTGATCCTGACAAACGCCCTCGCAGCGCCGGACACGGTTCTGCCGCAAACTGAAGACGAACTGCGAATCGCCAATGAACGCCGGGCGGATCTCAGAGCAGCCGAAGCACAGGTGAAGGCGGCTGAAATCGCGCTCTCGGCAGCACATGCAGAAAGGCTACCCTCGGCATCCATAAGCGGCGATTACGGAACGATTGGGCCGAATCCGGCCTCGCAGCACGGCGTCTTTGCCGTAACGGGATCAGTCAACCTTCCGATTTATCAAGGCGGTCGCATTCGAGCAGATATTCAGCAGGCAGACGCGACACTGCGGCAGAGGCGAGCCGAACTAGCCGATCAACGCGCCAGAGTGGAGGAGCAGGTACGGACAGCATTGATTGAACTCGAAACAGCAATGGGGCAGGTGAAGCTTGCGACGAATAATCGAGGGTACGCCAACGAAACACTGGCCGAGGCGCGCGACCGCTTTTCAGCGGGCGTGGCGACAACAGTAGAGGTGGTCCAGGCACAAGAGCAGGTAGCCAGCGCTGAATCAGATTACATCTCAGGCCTTTTTTCTCTTGATCTCGCCAAGCTGACACTGGCGCGCGCCACTGGCGAAGCTGAGGCCGATCTACCAAATCTTTTTGCAGGGAGCCATCCGTGAGCACACAGCAAGTAGAGCCTACCCAAACGCAAACGCCGGCGACAGTACAATCGAAACCTCCGTCGCGCGCTCGCCGCCGGGCATTCACCATTTTCTTTATCGTTTTGCTGATCGTCGGGACGGGCGGCTTGCTGTACTGGCTGCATGCGCGTCAGTTCGAGACAACGGACGATGCACAGGTGGACGGGCATCTGATCCCGGTGACGTCGCGTATCGACGGAACCGTCACGCGCGTGTATGTCGACAACAATGACGCGGTGAATGCGGGGCAGCCTCTCATCGACCTGGATCGCCGAGACCTTCAGGTGACGCTCGACCAGGCACAGGCCCAATTGGCGCAAGCGAAGAGCATGGTTATCGCTCAGCAGCCCAATATCCCTATCACGCAGGTTGAAAATACAAGTAATATCTCGGCCGGCGAAGCCGACGTGGCGAATGCCCAGGCTGCCTTATCGGCCGCGCAGAGAGATCGTGAAACAGCGGCAGCGCGTCTTGCCGAAGCAGAGGCGAACAATGCGAAAGCGCAGGCGGACCTGCAACGATACAAACTGCTGATCGCAAAGGAAGAGGTTTCACAGCAGGAATACGATCAGGTGGTTGCCGCCGCTAAGGCGCAGGCAGCATCGGTGGTGGCATCGCAGTCCAGCCTGCAATCGGCGGGACAGTTAGTGGATCAGCGACGCGCACAGCTTGCGCAAAGCCAGAGCCGACTAACGCAGTATCGAAGCAACGCACCAGCGCAGGTCGCAATTCGTCGGGCGACAGTGGAATCGAACCGGGCGAGTGCGCACGCAGCAGAGACAACCGTCGAGGAAGCGCAACTCAAGCTGAGCTACGCCAAGATCAGCGCGCCAGTGCAGGGGATCATCATGAAGCGTTCTGCGGAAGTAGGCGCTCATATCGCAGCCGGGCAGGAACTCATGGAGGTCTCGCAGATCAACGATCTTTGGGTGACTGCCAACTTCAAAGAGACCCAATTGCGCAGCATCAAACCGCAGCAATCTGCGACGATTCACGTCGACGCTCTCAATCGTGATTTTGACGCCTATGTGCTGGACATCGGCGGCTCTACCGGGTCCGTCGCCAGCGTGCTGCCTCCGGAAAACGCCACGGGAAATTACGTGAAAGTGGTGCAGCGCATTCCCGTGCGGATACGATTCAAACCCAATCAGGACGGGCTTGACCGGCTGCGGCCCGGAATGTCAGTGGAACCGGAAGTTCGCGTCAGGGATTAACGGCAGTGAGTTCGCAACCAATCAGTCACGCGAATTGGCGACCGAAACACAATCCCTGGATTGTGGCGTTTACGGTGACGCTGGCGACGTTTATGGAAGTGCTGGATTCTTCCATCGCCAACGTTTCCCTGCCCCACATTGCGGGATCGCTCGGCGCCACGTATGAAGAAGCTACCTGGGTGCTGACCAGCTATCTGGTATCGAGCGCCATCGTGCTGCCAGTCTCAGGATGGCTTTCGACGCTCATTGGACGTAAGCGTTTTTACATGACTTGCGTTGCGCTATTCACAATTTGCTCTTTGTTTTGCGGCTTCGCAACGAGTCTGCCGATGTTGATTGTGGCGCGTGTGCTGCAAGGGTGTGGCGGTGGCGGCCTGCAACCTTCCGAGCAGGCGATTCTCGCAGACACGTTTCCGGTTGAGAAGCGCGGCATGGCTTTCGCGATGTACGGAATGGCCGTTGTTGTTGCGCCCGCCATTGGCCCCACATTAGGTGGATGGATTACCGACAACTTCAATTGGCACTGGATTTTCTTTATCAACCTGCCGGTTGGTTTGCTATCACTGCTTCTGACATATAGGCTGGTGGAAGATCCACCATGGCTTAAGGAAGAGAAGAATTCCGGTGTGAAGATTGACTACATCGGTTTGGCGCTCATCGTGATCGGTGTTGCGTGTTTTCAGATTGTGCTCGATAAAGGGCAGGAGTCTGATTGGTTTGGATCCCCGCTGATCACCACCATGTTCAGCATTGGCGTTCCGGTGCTGTTTGCGTTCTTTTTATGGGAGTGGTATCACGAGGACCCGATTGTAGATGTGCGGCTACTGAGAAACCGCAACTTCGGCACGGCTGTGTTTTTCTCCTTCGTTCTGGGAATCGTGCTATTTGGATCGACTGTGCTTATTCCGCAATTTCTGCAGACGAGCATGGGCTATACCGCCGAACGAGCCGGTATGGCGCTCTCGCCCGGAGGTTTAGCGCTGATGGTCATGATGCCTGTCGCGGGACGGCTGACACAATCGAAGATCGATCCGCGAATTTTGGTTGCATGCGGCTTCCTCGGGATGGCCATCACTCTGCATCAGATGACTGCGATCTATCCGGGCATGGACTTCAAGACAATTGTGTGGTTGCGAGTTGTTCAAGTGCTGCCGCTGCCGCTGATTTTCGTGCCGATTAGCACGTTGAATTACGTCGGCGTACCGCGCGAGAAGAGCAATCAAGTATCAGGATTGTCAAACTTTGCGCGCAATATTGGCGGCAGTATCGGCACTTCCCTGCTCAGCACGTTTATTGCCCGGCAGAATCAAACGCATCAGGAAACGTTTGCATCGCATACGAGCCACGGGGATGCAAATTTCCAGCAGATGCTGATGAACCTCAAATCGATGTTTGTCTCCCAAGGGTATGATGCTGTGACCGCTATGAAGAAGGCTTTGACGATGTCGTACCAGATGGTCCAGGCACAGGCGAGCGCGCTCAGTTTCAAGAACAGCTTCTTTGTGATGTCGGCTATTGTGCTGTGCCTGACGCCACTGCCGTTTATCATGCGAAGGCCGCGGCCGGGCGAAGGCCGGCGGATGGCGCATTAACCGGCTGCCGCCGCTTCGCCTTCCGGCACTTCATCGGAAACGACGGTGAAGTTCACGAGCTTTGCCGAACCAAACGAGGTGGTGATTGCAATGTCGGCGGCATCGCGGCCCACAGACATCAGAACGCGCCCCTGGCGGGGGATGTTATGCCGCGCGTCGAACGTCCACCAGCGGTCTTCCAGGTAAACTTCAAACCAGGCGCTGAAATCCATGGGATACGGCGCAGGCGGAATGCCGATGTCACCGAGATACCCGCTCACATAGCGCGCGGGAATATTCAGACACCGGCAGAACGTAATCGCCAGGTGCTGAAAATCACGGCAGACGCCCACGCGCTCCGCAAAAACGTCCAAGGCTGTCTTTGTTGAGCGGGCGAACGGATACCCGAATGTCACTTTATTGTGGACCCAGTCGCAGATCGCTTTCACGCGCTCCCAGCCGGGAGGCGTGTGACCGAACAGTTCGTGAGCGACTGGCGAAAGTAGATCTAATTCGCAATAGCGGCTGGCAAGCAAATATCGCAACGTCTCGGGCGGGAGTTCACCGACTGGCACCTGCCGCGCATACGGCTTTTGCGCATCCAGTTCGCCTGAATCCCAAATCAAGGTCGAATTGAAGAGACGAATTATTCCTGTGGGTGCCACAAATCGCGAGCAGATATTGCCGAAGCTGTCGATATAGGTATCAACAGGGACGTTCGGATCGAGATGTAATTCGTCCGGTTCGCGCAGGTCGCCGGCGCGCGATGGATACACATTCAGCAACGCAACCATCGGCACATCGATGGTTGTTTCAAAGCTGATGTCATAACCCAGCCGGATCAGCACGTTCTTCAATCTCCAGTGCGGTTTTCGTGCCGGCATGCAACGTTGCATGAGGACTGAACAGGCGTCCCAGCTCAGCGCGTTAACGACAGTGTAACGGAGATCTCAAAGTTCGACTACCCTTTGCTGCTAAAAATGTAGTCTTAGGCTTGACAAAAAAATAATGACCTATTGTTTGGGTATCGTCACGGACGAGGGGCTGGTAATGGCCTCTGACTCACGATCGAATGCGGGATACGACCAGGTGAACACGTGCCGCAAAATGCACACATTCCAGCAGCCGGGCGAGCGCGTGTTTGTCATCCTTTCGAGCGGAAGCCTTTCCATCAGCCAATCCGTCCTGACTCTCCTGCGCAGTGACTTTTCCCATAACCAGGGATTGGCACAAGTGTCCTCGGTTTACCAGGCAGCCCGTATCGTGGGGGACTGCGTGCGACGCGTCTCCGATATCGACCGGACGGCGCTCGAGCGCGATCAGTACTCGTTTAACGTTCATTTGCTGTTGGGCGGTCAGGTTCGCGATGGAGAACCGCCGAGTTTGTACCTCATTTATCCGCAAGGAAATCCGTTGAGGGCGACTGAAGACTCGCCATATCTGCAGCTGGGCGAATGCAAGTATGGCCGGCCGATCCTCGACCGTGGGGTGGAGTGGGACACCTCGCTCGAAACGGCGGCGAAGTACGCGTTGCTGTCCTTTGACGCCACTATTCGATCGAATGTGACCGTAGGACCGCCCGTTGAAATTGTTCTCTATCGCAAGGACAGTTTCGAATTGACCCAGTACAGGCGGTTCGCGTCCTCAGACGCTGATCTCAATGTGATCCATGCCTCGTGGGAAACATCACTGCGGCGTGCAGTGGAACAATTACCGGAGATCGAATTCCGGCGTCCTCCACGTGAGACCGGGCCCTGATCTCAGATTTCGAACACGTCGTCGTCGATGGTGTCGTAAAGAATGGAATCGGGATCAACGGGATCGGTAGACGCTTCGTAGCCGGCTCTGAAAGCGGACCCCAGAGAGTCGACACCGTCCGCAACCGCGTCAACATAGGTCTTCCGTACGGCGACCCAACTTCGCGGCTTGCCGGGCTCACAAATCCATTCAGGCTTTGAGACGTAGAGATAAGCTTTCGTTACGGGCCCGTCGCAATCGACAACAATACGGTCGTATGTCCACTCGCGGTCGTCAATCAGGCTTAGCTCTTCGCCCGTGACGAAATAGACCACACCGTTGAGCATGCTCTGCGGACTGGGCCGCACGTTGAGGTACGTGATGCGAGCGGGAATGAGCCGGCCTGCCGAAGTTTCTTCGTAAAAACCTTCGTTCGGCATGGCAGTGTTCCAGGCGCGTTTCCATCCGGGAACGAAACAGACGGGACGAGTGACGTCATATTCGCGGCCCACCGTGCGCTCGAAGCTGCGCAGGTTCAGCAATGAGCCATACGCAAAGACGGGATATTCAGCGAATTCCATTCAGGCGTTATACTTTAGGCTTTACCGCCGGAGCACATTCCCCGTAGAAGGGTCCCGGTTGCAACATAAGCGTTGGAACATGGCGACGACTTCACATTCTGCCGACAGAACAGGCTCCGATCCGTTCTCTGCCTACCAGGTACAATCCGCGTACGACGAGATGTTCCGCAGCCACGGGCGTCCGCGCACGCAATACCGGGCATTGCACACACGGCTGCTCAGCATGGGTCCGGACGAGTTGCGACGCTGTAAACAGGAAGCCGACCTTTCATTCTTCAACCAGGGCATTACTTTTACCGTATACGGCCGCGGCGAAGGAATCGAGCAGATATTTCCGCATGACCTGCTGCCGCGTATCATCTCAAGCGCTGAATGGGAAATCATTGATCGGGGACTGACGCAACGCATCACTGCGCTGAATATCTTCCTGAAAGACGTTTATCACGAACGGCATATCGTTCGTGACGGAATCATACCCGGCGAGATGATCTACACGTGTAAGCATTTTCGCCGGCAGATGCGCGGCGTGAAAGTACCGCGCGATGTATACGTCAGCGTTTGCGGTACAGATCTCATCCGCATGCCGGATGGCAAATTCGTGGTTCTCGAAGATAATCTGCGTGTTCCGAGCGGCGTGTCATACATGCTGACCAGCCGGCGCGTGATGAAGCAGATCTTTCCACTGCTGTTTCGGAAGTGCGGCGTGCGCCCGATTGAACATTACAGCCAGGCGCTGCTGGCGACGCTGCGCTCACTCGCGCCCGAGGAACGTTCGAGCCCGATGATTGTGTTGCTCACACCGGGCGTTCATAACTCGGCCTACTTCGAACACACCTATTTGGCGCGTCAGATGGGCATTGAGTTAGTGGAAGGCCGTGATCTGGTTGTGCACGACAACTATGTGTACATGCGCAACACATCAGGCTTGCAGCGCGTCGATGTGATCTATCGCCGTGTGGATGATGATTTCCTTGACCCGCTGGCTTTCCGGCCCGATTCGGCGCTCGGCGCCGCCGGCCTATTCAACGCGTATCGAGCAGGAAATGTAGTGCTCGCGAACGCACTGGGAAACGGTGTTGCCGACGACAAGGCGATTTACGCCTATGTGCCAGACATCATCCGGTACTACCTCGGCGAGGAGCCCATCCTGGACAATGTCGAGACGTACCTGATGATCGATCAGAAACAGCGGCAGCACGTGTGCGACAACCTGGAAAAGTTTGTTGTGAAGGCAGTAGGTGAGTCGGGCGGATATGGCATGTTGATCGGACCCCACAGTTCGTCTGAGCAACGGGCTCTATTTCGCGAACGCATTCTGGCGGACCCGCGCAATTACATCGCACAACCGACGCTGGCGCTTTCAACCGCGCCTTGCCTCGTGGACGACGAACACGTCGAACCGAGGCATGTGGACCTGCGGCCGTACGTTCTTTATGGCGACAAGGTGACCATCGTGCCTGGTGGGCTGACGCGTGTGGCGCTGCGCAAAGGATCACTGGTGGTGAACTCGTCACAGGGTGGAGGGTCGAAAGATACGTGGGTGCTGGCGTCGTAGGTTGACCGATGCTCTCCCGCGTTGCCGACAGCCTCTATTGGATGAGCCGCTATCTGGAGCGCGCCGACCATTGCTCGCGCGTACTGGAAGCAAACTACAATCTGCTGTTGAACCCATCGAAACCATCGCGTGAGCAACGATGGCACCGGATTTCGGCTTCATTAGGACTCACAGGCGACTTGGGCAGCGCAGATCCGCAGACAAGCCTGGTACGACTGATCGCCGAGCCGCGCCTGGCGTCCTCCATCGTGTCATGCATCGCCGTCGCGCGAGAAAACGCCAGCCAGGTACGTGAGCAAATCAGCTCAGAGATGTGGGAACGGCTAAATCAGCTCTATCACGAGATCACGCAGAACAGCATGCAGATGACCGTCGATTCAGAACCGCTTCGCCTGATCACGCTGTTCAGAGAAGGTACCTACCGATTCCAGGGAGTGACCGATTCCACCATCAACCATGGCGAAGGGTGGCACTTCATTCGACTCGGACGCTTTCTGGAGCGCGCCTGCGGACTATCGACTCTGCTGGATGCTTACTTTTCTACCGCGGCGGGCACGGACGATCTGGACTGGGTCGCGCTATTGACGAGCTGTTCCGCCTTTGAGGCATACTGCAAGGTGTACACGGCCGATCTTAAGCCGGAAGCTGTCGCGGAATTTCTACTGCTGAATCCCGACTTTCCTTTCACGGTTCGACATTCAACAGAGCAGATGCATAACACGCTGCACGCGCTGGCTAACATTGCTTCGGCCAGGAAGACTTCCACGATTGAGCGCATGGTGGGGAAGCTGCAATCATCCCTGGCCTATACCCAAATCGACGAGATCATGCCGCGCGATCTGCATCCGTTCTTTACGGACGTCATCGGGCAGTGCCATAGGTTGCATGCGGCAATACACGAACTCTATTTTGAGTACCCGATTGAATCAATGTTCGAGGTCTGATGTACTACGCCGTTCGTCACTTCACCCGATTTCGCTACAGCCGTCCGGTATGGCAGTCCGTCATGGAACTGCGGATGCATCCGCGCAGCGAACACATGCAGCGCTGCTTTACATTTCAACTATCGGTCAGTCCCCGCGCGCGCGTGTTCCGCTATGTGGATCATCTAGGCAACAATGTGCATCATTTCGACATACCGGCGCCCCACAAACATTTGACGATTGTCGCCGACGCGCTCGTGGAAGTGGATGCTCCCATCGAATTACCTTCGTCGCTCGGCATTGAGGCATGGCAGGAACTGGATGAAATGATCCGACATGAAGATTACTGGGACATGTTGCAGCCGAGCCATTTCGCGCGATCCTCGCCAGAATTGGAGCAATTGGCGCGCGACTTTGGCATCACCGAGCGGAACACATTCGATCCGCTTGAGGCGCTTCTGCTACTGAACGAAAAAGTTTATAACGGTTTCAATTACGTTAAGCAAAGCACGCAAGTCGATTCACCCATCGAGGACGCGTTGCGTTCACGGCAAGGCGTCTGTCAGGATTTTGCTCACATCACCATTGCGCTTGCGAGAAACCTGCGTATTCCGTGCCGCTACGTGAGCGGCTATCTCTATCATGACGACCTTCACGCCGACCGTTCCGCTGACGGGGCGACACACGCATGGCTGGAAGCACTAATCCCCGGCCTGGGCTGGGTTGGCTTCGATCCCACTAACAATCTCATCGCCGGTGAGCGTCATATCCGGACTGCGGTTGGACGGGATTACGCCGACGTGCCTCCAACCGTAGGAGTGTTGAAGGGCTCGGCCGCAAGCGATCTGCAGGTGCGTGTACGGGTGACTCCTTCGGACGCGATTTTGCCGCCTGATCAGGAGCTGGCATCCGATCAGGAGTGGTCGCGATTCCTGGAACGCGATCAACAGGCGGAACTACTGCAGGCGAGGCAGCAGCAACAACAGCAGCAGTAGTAGCAATTCTTCGTACGTTCTTTTCTCCGCTCGTGTTACCGTGAAAACGCGCCGTGCAGCAGACTTTCCGCAGCTATAACATCCTGATCGTCGAAGATAGCCCTGGCGACGCGGGCTTGATTCGGGAAGCTTTTGCCGATTGCGGCGAGGCGTGTAGTCTCACTTTTGCGGCAAACACTCAGGCCGCCAGAGACCTTCTGAACAAAGAGAATTTTGATTTGATTCTCTGGGACATGAGCTTCTCCAATGAGGAGGGTGCCGATTTCATCCGCCAGATCCGGGCCGATGCACGGCTGAAGAGCCTTCCCGTCATTGTTCTGAGCGGCACGCCCAACCCGCGGCTGGCCTACGAAGCCGGTGCAAATGCTTTTGTGTCCAAATCAATGGACCTGGACAGTTTTTTTGCCAAGATCAAAGCGCTGATGCACTTTTGGGTGGAAATCGTGGAGCTTCCCCGCGTTCCGGGTCCGGATGAACTGACGTCCGTCACGCGCTAATTTCGTCGCTATTCGTTCCTAAGCGCCCGAATTGGGTCAATTCGTGCGGCACGCGAGGCAGCACCGTATCCCGCCAAAGTGCCCAACGCGAGGATGATTGCAAGAGAAGAGACGAACACGGCCGGATCGGCAGCTTCGACGCCTACAAGTTGACTGCTGATCAGGCGTGTCACTCCAACAGAAAGCAACAAACCGATACCGAGACCCGCAACGAGCATCAGTCCATTCTCTTTCAGCACCATGCGTACTACTGTGCCCGCCTGGGCGCCGATCGCCATGCGAATGCCGATTTCCGTTGTACGCTGCGATACGGCATAAGCTAAGACACCGTAAATGCCAATCGCAGCGAGGAGCAGCGCGATACCACCGAAGACGGAGGTCAGCCGAGCGACAAGACGATCGTTGCGAACGCGGTCCTCCAGCAGATCGTCCACGGAGTGCGCCGAAAGAATGGCAACGTTCGGATCCACGTTCTGGATAACACGTCTGAGCGACAGCAGCTCGCCCCGGGGGTCAGCGTTGGTTCGTACCTCAAAATACGCCGACTCAGGCACCTCAGGAGCCGCTTGCTGCAAGGCGGAGAAAAAACGTGGCCGCAACTTGCCACGCAGTCCGTGGTCACGCGAATCTTTGGCGACACCGACCACTTCGAACGTCATGCGGCTATCGCCGTAAACAGTAGTAATGTGCCTGCCGATCGGATTCCGCCCCGCGAAGAAGTGATTCGCGAAGGTTTGGTTTATGACGCACGCCAGCGGCATTCCCGGCTTATCTCGTTCGCTAATTTCCCGGCCCAGCAGGATGGGAATGCGTACGGTAGCGAAGTAGCCGGGCGCCACTTCGTCCCACCGGGTAGATTCGGCGTCCTTTCCGCGTTTCGGATATCCCTCCGCTTCCACATCGTCGGCCGAATCCGTCGTGCTGAGGAGCCCGTTTTCGGAGTATGTCACTCCATTCACGCCCGGCGCTTTTGCCAGGGATTCACGAAGGCGATTGTAGACCGCGATAAGCTGCTTATCTTTGTAACCCGCGGCAGCGCCGTCAAGCCGCATGCTGAGAAGCCGTTCACGCGGATAGCCGAGATCCATGCTCTTCAGGTTCATCAGCGTTCGCAAGAACAAGCCGGCGCCAACCACCAAAGCTAACGAAAGCGCTACTTGCGCGACGACAAACGATTTGCTCAAAAGCAGGCGACCCGCCGATTGCGTCATTCCGCCCGCCCCTTCGCGCAAAGCAGTCCCAATCCCCATGCGAGCTGCCCGGAACGCAGGCGCCAATCCAAACAATAGAGTGGTCAGCATCGCTACACCGACCGTGAAAGCGAGCACCCGCCCATCGAGACTTATGTCAACCGCGATCGGGTCGCTTGGATTCGAGGCCATGCGCATCAGAAGTTCAGCTCCGCTTTGCGCAAACAAAAGACCTCCACATGCGCCGAGCACCGAAATGATCAGACTTTCCGTCATTAACTGACGAACGATCCGAAATTTATTGGCGCCCAAAGCAAGGCGAACCATCACCTCGCGCCGGCGGCTGTTCGCGCGCGCTAACAGCAGATTGGCCACATTCACGCAGCAAATCAAAAGAACTGTTCCCACTGCGGCAAAAATGACGAAAAGAGGCCGTTGCACCTCGGCGCGCAGCTCAGACGCGCCTTCCGCCGCGGGACGGGCTCGAATGCGCTGATCCATAAATTGTTTTTTCCTGTCACCCGATAAAGAGGCGTAGCTTTGTTCCAAGTTGCGCCTTAGGATGACATTTGCTTCGGTCTGGACCTGAGCCAATGTATAGCCGGGCTTCAGACGCCCGAATACATGCAGCCATTGCACCTTCATGATCGGGTTTGGTTGCACGCGGAGCCAATCGCGTCCGGCGACAACCTGCAGTTGCATGCTGATGGGTACCCAAAAATCCGGCGTGCTGCCAACGTTCTCGCCGAAAAACCCTCGGGGCGCAACGCCAATCACCGTGAGAGCCGCCTGGCGAACGGTGATGGTTTTGCCCAGCACGTCGGGCGACCGTCCGAAGCGACGTGCCCAGAACCCGTCGCTTAATACGGCGTAGGGCGCCTGTCCTAGACCATCATCCGCGGTCGCGTTGAAGAAGTATCCAAGCTGCGGTTGCACCCCGAGCGTAGAAAAGAAGTCGCCGGAAACCATGCGAGCCTGAACCGGTTCTTGCGCCCCTTCGACTGTCGCATCCACTCTGAACAACGAGCTTTCCGTCGCGAATAGCCCACGGAGCGATTTCATCTGCTTAAACTCCTGAAACTCGGGATAGCTGATGAGATCGCGTTCCCCGCTGCTGACACCGACTTGTACTCCGGAAGCCGTGGGGTCGGACAACATGACAAGCTGCTGGGGATCCTTGATTGGAAGGGCCTTGAACAAGCACGCGTCGAGCAAGCTGAATATCGCCGTATTCGCGCCGATGCCGAGCATGACAGAAAGCAC
>DATBEG010000051.1:0-16517 GCA_036276155.1 Bryobacteraceae bacterium
CTTCACTATGGAGCCAAGAACCCCAGACCAGGAACTCGCGGGCGTAATCCCCGTCGGCATCGATCCTCGCCTGGAACGCTACGTTCGTTATCACGCCGCCCAGGACCGCGCCTACCGCCGTGCCTCTCAAGAGCTCATGGAGCGAAGAAAACAAAGGCAATTAGCCGAAATTGGCATTGAACGGCAAAAACAGGCCGCAGCCGAAGAACAGCGCAGGCAAGCACAGGAGCGTCGCAGACAAGAAGACGCCCAGCGCCGGCAAAACGAAGAAATCCGCCGTGAGGAACGCCACAAAATAGCCACCGAGATCGCGAAAACCCGCAAACAATTGGTCGAAATCAAGGCCGCCAAGGTACTCGCCGGCATTTTGCCCGATGACCCCGCCGCATTCGCCTCAATAATCCCCGGTTTTAGACCCAACCAAGGTCCTTCACCGGCTTCAACGATAGGTATCGCCGCGTAGATCACGGTCCATCCCGGACGGCATCGCGGCCGGTGCGCCCTCACCATGTTCATTCAGAAACCGAACCAGCCGATCGCGGCACATCTCTGGCTGATCCGTCGTCAAAATGTGCCCCGCGTTTGGAATGATTTCGAAGCGCGCACCCGGAATCCGTCGCGCCACGACTTTTCCGTTTTGAATCGGCACCAGGCGATCTTGGTCTCCGTGCATCACCAGTGTCGGCGCAGTGATGCGCGGCAGCCGGAAATACGAATTCCACAGCAGAATGCCCGCAAACTGGTTCAGAAAACCATCGCGGGAGCAAAGGCAAGCGCTGCGAATCCGGATATCTTCTTCGATCCGCGACATAGGCGTCGTGTTCGCGTAAAGGAGAGTCGCGAGCAATCGGTCCTGCTCCTCGCGGCTGCTCTTCCACCCGGTCACCCAGCGCGCGGAACGAAAATCCGGCCACCGTCCGAAAACTCCGCTGAATGTCGTACAAGCCAGCAACAGAGTGCGCACCCGATGCGGCCTCAGCAGCGCCAATTCCTGGGCGATCATTCCGCCCATCGATGCCCCGATCACGTGCGCCGATTCCACTCCGGCCGCCGTCAAAATGGCATCGGCGTCTCGCGCCATCTGCTGGATGCGATAAGGCCCCGAAGGAACACTGCTCCGCCCCATGCCGCGGTTGTCCAACAGAATCGCGCGGTAACCCGCCAGCCCGGGCAGCGTCCGATACCACATCTCATGGGTGAAACTCAGGCCCATAATAAGGAGTACCGGAGGTCCGGACCCATGTTCGGTCCAGTAGAGACGAGCGCCTTCGTGATCGATAAACGGCATATTAGAGCATGACCCCAATATATAGTGGCTGCAGCAAACAGCCCCACCACACAAAGAACCCAGAGACCTTTACAGCCTTGTTCCCACCGGTTACCATAGAGACACCCCCGAGAAATTGCCTTAGGAAGGGTCGCACGAGTTGCTGAAGCTGAAGCGAGTCGAAATACAGGGGTTCAAATCCTTCTACGACCGAACTGAAATGAAGTTCAACGGCAGTGGAATCGCTGCCGTCGTCGGACCGAACGGATGCGGGAAGTCCAACCTCAGTGATGCCATTAGCTGGGTCCTGGGCGAACAGTCCGCTAAATCGTTGCGTGGCGCCCGCATGGAAGATGTCATCTTCGCCGGCACCCGCGACAGGAAACCGCTCGGAATGGCTTCCGTCACCATGACTCTGGTGCCCGATCGCGCAGCTTTGGCCGCTGCCACGGTCATGTCGCCCGCGGGAGCCACGCACCCGGACGAAAAAGAGGTTGAGCCCGAGTCCGCCGCGCCTGAGCCGTCCCCTGGAGACGAAACCACGGCTGTTATCGAGGGCACTGAACACCCCGCACCTCTCAACGGGGTTAATGCACTCAACGGTGTCAATGGGCATCACGCCAACGGGGTTGCTGTTCACGCTCCTGTAACTTCAGACGCCGATAGGACAGCCGAACGGTCCGGTGAAATTACCATCACCCGTCGCTTATATCGATCGGGCGAAAGCGAATACCTCATTAACGGAAAATCGACCCGCCTCCGCGATATCCAGGACCTCTTTTTCGGCACAGGCCTCGGTCCCGAGAGCTACGCCATCATCGAGCAGGGCCGCATCGGCCAGATCCTCAGCAATCGCCCGCAGGATCGCCGCGCCGTCATTGAAGAGGCCGCGGGAATCACGAAGTTTAAAGCGCGCAAGCGCCTCGCGGAGGCCAAACTCGAAAGCGCCAAGCAGAACCTCGCGCGCGTGTTCGACATTCTCGAAGAAGTCACTCGTCAGGTCAACTCGCTCAAGCGCCAGGCCGCCAAGACCAAACGCTACGGCGAGTTGAAATCGGAGGCCACCGGCTATCTGCGCCAGGTTTTGACCGTGCGTTTCCGTCTCCTCGAACGCGAAATGGCCAAGGTCGCCATTGAGCTGAATCTCGCTTCCACCGAATTGCAGGCCGCGCAAACCACTGTTGCGGAGCGTGAGGCCGGGCAGACGAAGATCATCGAGGAATCGTACGCTGTAGAGCAGGAACTCACTGCGGCGCGAAAGGTTTTGGCCGATCTGCAACTCGAGGCCGAACGCGCCCGCGGCAAGGTCGAGTATCAGACCACGCAGATCCTTGAGATTGAGAATCGGCTCGTCTCCGGGGAGCGTGACGCCCAGTCCCTCGCACAGCAGCAGCAGGAGCGTGCAGCCGAACTGGAGCAGCACGCGGCTGAGTTGCAGACGATTGAAGCCGAATTCAGCGCCGCTCGCCAACAGCTCGACGCAAAACTGGCGGAGCGCGAGCAGGTGCAGCGTCGCCTGTCCGAACACGAACGCGAACTCGAATCGTCCCGGCAATCCGTCCTGCGGCTGCTCGGTGAATCGTCCGGTCTCAAAAATCGCATCACCCAGATGGAAGCGCAGCTCGGTTCACACGATCGCGACACGGCGCGCGCGAAGAACGAAGAGCAGCAGTCGGAAAGCGATCTCGCCCGTATCCAGTCGGCGCGGGCGCAACTCTCTGATCGTCTCTCCGCAAGACAAACGGAACTGCTCTCGGTCACAGACCAGAGAAAAGAAGTGGAACAGGAACTGCAGCAGAAGCGCGCGGCGTTGCAGGAGAATCGCCACAATCTGGAGCGCGTGCGCAGCGAGTTTTCGCGCGTCAAGGCGCGTAAGGATTCGCTCGACGACGTACTGCAGCACCGCAGCTATACAACCGAAACTGTGAAGCGGCTGTTCACAGCCATCGAAAGCGGCAAGGTCAATGACCTGCAGCCAGTCGGCGTGTTGGCCGACTTCCTCGAAGTCGATCCGCAGGTCGAAAAGGCCGCCGAAGAGTTCCTGCACGACGAACTCGAGTACGTGGTCGTTCGCAATTGGAGCGACGGTGAGCGCGGCGTAGAGCTGATGCGAACCGATCTGAATGGCCGCGCCACCTTTCTTGTCGAAGAAGGAGCCGCGCCCCTGGAACCCGACACGGAACTGCCCGCTTTGGCGAGCGAAGCCGGTGTCCTGATGAAGCTTACTGATGCCCTTCGCTTCACAAATAGCCTTTTAAATATTCCGCTGCACACGCTGCCGCGCATCGCGAATTGTTATGTGGTTGAAGATCGCCGGCTCGCTCGCGATCTTGCGGAGCGCTTCGCGCAATGCTGGTTTCTCACCCCCGAGGGCGTCAACTATCACGGCCGCGCAGTCAGCGGCGGTAAAAAAACAGGCGCTGGACCGCTCGCCCTCAAGCGCGAACTGCGGGAACTCGCTAAAGTCGAAGAAGAGAAGCACCGCGAGTTGCAGGCCGCTCAAGCCGCCCTTGTTGAACTTGAGCGCGATATCCAAAAGCTGACCGAACATCTGGAGCGTCTGCGCACGAAACAGCAGGCACAGGAGAAAGATGTTCTGGCGCTCGATCACGAAAGCCGCAAGCTCGCCGAAGAGCTTCAGCGTGTTCAATCGCGCCTCTCTCGCGCCCGGCTCGACTTGGAACGCCTCTCGAAAGATCGTATGCACACGGAGTCCGAGCTCGGAACTCAGCGTGAAGCGCTTCAGGTCTCGGAAGACAAGCGCGCCCAACAGGAAAAGTCGCTCGAAGTGGCGCGTGAAGAGCTGAACGGCATTCGCTCGGAGCTCGCTAAAGCGACGGAAGAGCATGCCGGATTACGGGCTCAGGTCGCGAGTCTCGATGAGCGTAGAAAGTCGATAACTTCCCAGCGCGCGAGACTCGAAAACCAGGTCCGCGATTTTCAGAATCGCCGCAATCACCTCGAGCACGAAACGCAGCGCCTCATCTCCGATAAAGCGCAATTTGAGAAGAGCAATGCCGAGCTCGCCGCCAAGTCCGCGACCCTGATTCAGGACATCGCAGCCACTGAAAAGCAGGTGAGCACTCTCATCGAGCGTGAAACAGAACTGCGAACCAGACTCGCTGCTGCCGAAGAGGAGCTGAAGCGCCTGCGTTCAGAGGCTCAGACTGTTCAGGAGAAGCGGTTAGAACTTCAAGTAGGCTTCGCTCGCTCGGAGAGCGACATGAGGCACCTCATGGAGACCTGCGAAAAGGAACTCGAAACCAGCCTGCCGGAACTCGCGGCAACGGTCGAAACAGTTCCCGACGAGACGGCTGTTTCCGATCTCGACAGCAAGTACATGGAAGTGCGTCGCAAAATCGAAGCCCTCGGCCCCGTCAATCCGCAGGCGCTCGAAGAGTACGAAGAAGCGCAGCATCGACAGGACTTTCTCAGTGCACAGCGGCAGGATCTGCTCGACTCCATTCGCGACACGGAAAGGGCGATTCACCAGATCGACGGTGAATCGCGCAAGCGTTTCGCCGAAGCGTTCCATGTCATCAACGAGAATTTCCGCAACATGTTCTCAACGCTGTTCGGCGGCGGTATTGGCGAGATGCGTTTGACAGATGAGGAGAACGCGGCCGAATCCGGCATCGACATCGTTGCCTCGCCCCCTGGCAAGAAACTGCAGAGCGTGCTGCTGCTGTCGGGCGGCGAGAAATCTCTGACCGCCATGGCTCTGCTCATGGGCATCTTCCAATACACGCCGAGTCCCTTCTGTATTCTGGACGAGGTCGATGCTCCGCTCGATGAACCGAACATTGAACGGCTCACCCGCCTGCTGAAAGAGCTGGCGGAGCAGACGCAGTTCATCATCATCACGCACGCAAAACGCACCATGGAAGCGGCCCAGTCGCTGTATGGCGTCACCATGCAGGAGCCCGGCATATCGCGTCTGGTGTCGGTGAAGTTCAAGGCGCCGGCAGATGGCCGGCAGACGGCAAGCCGTCCCACACCAGTGCGCGAAGAGGACCTTCAGCCGGCTATCGCCTGACGTGTCGCTGCGCTAAGATTATCCTCACAACATGGTGAGGACAGCGTTAGGTGTCTTCTGCTCGCTCGTGGCCTTCAATGCTGCGGCGCAGATGCTATCGGTAAATC
Source organism: Bryobacteraceae bacterium (assembly GCA_036276155.1). GTDB lineage: Bacteria > Acidobacteriota > Terriglobia > Bryobacterales > Bryobacteraceae > Bog-105. The sequence goes on from DATBEG010000051.1 coordinate 5,411, forward strand.
CGCAAGTGAAGTCCATCGTTTCGCAGGTATCTGCGGAACGAATTGCGGACACACAGCGGAAGCTGGAGTCCTTCGGAACGCGCAATATCTATTCGTCAACCACCGACCCGGAGCATGGCATCGGGGCTGCGCGCGAATGGATTGCGGCCCAGTTCCGCAGCTACAGTCCGAAGTTGCAGGTGTCCTTCGATAAGCACCGGTTGAAGGGCAATCCCTCAGACCGGCTCTACAAAGATGTCGAAATCTGGAACGTGGTCGCTGTACTGCCGGGCACGAGTGAGCCCGAGCGCGAAGTCGCCGTGAGCGGTCACTACGACAGCATCCACATGGTCTCCAAACAAGGAGAGAATGGCCGCCGGACGTTAGACGCCGAAGCAACCGTGGCAGCCGTCGCGCCGGGCGTAACCGATGACGGAAGCGGGACCGCCGCGGTGATGGAGTTGGCTCGCGTCATGAGCCAGTTCCAGTTCCGTAAGACGATCGTGTTCATCGCTTTTGCCAGCGAAGAGTACGGCCTGGAAGGAAGCTCGCTCTATGCGCAAGCGGCAGCCGAGAAGCATGAGCTGATTGAAGCGCTCTTCAACAACGACATTATTGGAAGCGATGTAACCGGTAACTCCGAAATGTCGAACCGCTACGTGAACGTGTACTCTGAGGATCCGAACGACTCGCCATCTCGGCAGCTAGCTCGCTATATCCGGGAGATCAACACCCGGTATCAGCCGGGCTTCGACGTGAACCTGGTGTTCCGGCATGATCGGTTCGGCCGCGGTGGAGATCACAGTCCATTCAACGCGAATGGGTTCGCGGCGGTTCGAATAACCACGCCGATGGAGAATTTCTCTAACCAGCACACGGCGACAGATACCTTCGCAAATACCGCTCCTGAGTACACGGCGCTTGTGGCGAAAGCGAATGCATCCGCAATCGCGACCCTCGCCTTGGCGCCGAAAGCGCCGGATATAAGAACGGCGCCCCCTGGGGGTGGCCGATCGTTCGCAACGCCGCTCGGCAGAGGGGATGGCTACGACGCCGTGATGACGTGGCACAACGATCAGCCGGAACCGGATCTGCTCGGCTACGCAGTTGTCATGCGCAAGACAACATCGCCCACATGGGAAAAAGAAATCTTCGTCGGAAACGTGACGACATACACTTTGCCGCGCCTGAATATCGATGAAGTCGTGTTGGGCGTGAAGGCCGTCGACAAAGATGGAAACGAGAGCCTGGTGTCGGCATTCGTCACGCCGCCTTACCGTCAGCGCAAAGTTGAGACATACTAAGCCATGCCTCTCACTGTCATGCAGAGGATGGAAGACGATATTGCGGTACTCGAGCTGTCAGGCCCCCTGAGTCTCGGGCCTTCGCTGGTCGAAGTCCGCAATAAAGCACGCGAGATCCTGAACGGCAAAAACGTGAAAGCTCTGCTGGTGGACGTAGGTTCAGTCAGCCGTGCCGACAGCTCCGGTCTCGGCGAACTGACGATCGTCTATACGCTCGCGAGCAAAAAGAACTGTCCCATGCGGCTCATCAATATGCAGCCGGATCTGAAGAGGCTGCTGGAGTTGACGCGGCTCGATCGCGTGCTGCCCAGTTCTCCCGATCTGGCCAGTGCAAAAAGCGAAGTGAAGAAGAAATAGCGCTCGCTAATCTAATAGCCGTGAGTTCATTTACCGCTATAGATCCGCGAACCGGGCAAGCGCTTGACCGCGTCTTTCACGAAGCGACGGCCGAAGAGATAGATCGCGCAGTAAACCTGGCAGCCGAAGCAGCCGACGTGTTGCGAAACCTATCCGCGGAGGACGTCGCGAAATTTCTCTTGGCCATTCGCGATGAGATCATCGCGGCCGGCGACATGCTCCTTGAAAGAGCGGACCAGGAAACGGCCTTGGGGATTGACCGTTTGCGCGGTGAGCGTGATCGAACCACGAACCAGATCAAGATGTTCGCCGACCTGGTAAGCGAAGGTTCTTGGGTGGACGCGCGCATTGAGACCGCGCTGCCCGATCGCAAACCGCTGCCCAAACCTGATCTGCGGCGCATGTTGATCCCCATCGGCCCGGTAGCGGTATTCGGCGCAAGCAACTTCCCCCTGGCTTTCTCCGTGGCTGGTGGCGACACCGCGTCGGCGTTTGCGGCCGGCAACCCGGTTGTCACGAAGGCGCATCCGGCGCATCCGGGCACGTCCGACATCGTCGCCGAGGCGATTATCAGAGCTGTGAAATCAAACGGTCTGCCGGAAGGCACGTTCTCCATCCTTCATGGCAGAAAGCCGGCCGTCAGCATCGGGCTAGTGACGCATCCCAAGTTGAAAGCCGTCGGGTTCACCGGTTCGCTCCGGGCCGGGCGAGCTCTTTTCGACGCTGCCGCCAAGCGTCCGGAACCGATTCCGGTCTACGCCGAGATGGGGAGCGTAAATCCGGTTTTCATTCTTCCAGGCGCGATGCAGGCGAACCCCGACGGGCTTGCAGACGGACTGTTTCGTTCGGTGACGATGGGCGTCGGGCAGTTCTGCACATCGCCCGGGCTCGTCTTCGGCGTCGAGGGAGACAGCATGAAAGGGTTTGAGAAGAAGCTGATCGAAAACTTTGAGCAGGGTGCGCCGGCAACGATGCTCAACGGCCCCATCGCCAAAGGATATGCCGAAAAATTTCAGGAGTTCACCGACGTCCGCGGAGTAAAGACTTTTCCCGCCAAGAAGGCTGCGAGCACGGGGCGAACCGAAGGTGCGCCGGGCGTATTTGCCGTGGAAGGCGAAACCTGGTCGGAGAGCGACAAGCTGCGCGAAGAGATCTTTGGACCTGCAACAGTGGTCGTACATTGCGGATCGCGTGAAGAGTTGCTCAAGGCAGCGCACAAACTCGACGGCACCCTGACTGCGACCATACATGGCAGCGAAGAAGACCTTCGTAGTTATCGTGAGCTGATCGATGTGTTGAGGACCAAAGCAGGAAGACTCATTTTCAACGGCTACCCAACAGGCGTGGAAGTCTGTCAGGCGATGAATCATGGCGGCCCTTACCCTGCGACGACAGATGCGAAATTCACCTCTGTCGGCACGACAGCCATCTATCGCTTCGTGCGACCCGTCTGCTACCAGAACTTCCCGCAAGCTGCTTTGCCTATGGAGTTGCAGGACGCGAATCCGCGGCACATTTGGAGAAACGTAAACGGGCAACTCACCCGAGATGCTGTGAGCTGATGCCGATCGAGATCCCACCGGACGCAGACAACTGCGAAGTCAAATGCGGCCGGAAGAAGGTGAGCTTAACCAATCTCCAAAAGGTCTTCTGGCCTGGATTGGATAAGACCAAGCCGGGCAAAACCAAGCGCGATCTGCTCTTGTATTACGACGCGTTGTCTCCGGTCCTGATTCCTCACCTGAAGGATCGCGCGATGGTGATGAAAAGATATCCGAACGGGATTAATGGCGAGTTCTTCTTTATGAAGCGCACGCCCGCGCATCGGCCGGAATGGATTCAAACGTGTTCCATTGAGCATCGCTCCGGCAACATCATCGATTTTCCGATCGCAGAGGATTCGCCTTCGCTGCTCTGGATCGTGAATCTCGGTTGCATCGATCTCAATCCCTGGTACGCGCGCTGCGACGACGTGAACCGGCCGGACTTTCTGCACTTCGATCTCGATCCTGTTGCGCCGGCCGATTTTCCGGAGGTCTTACAGGCGGCGCTACTGGTGAAGAAATATCTGGACGAACGCGGGGTCGAGAGCTATCCGAAGACGACCGGCTCGCGCGGAATTCATATATATGTGCCGATCAAGCGTGAGCCGTTGCAGAAAGCCGTTTGGACCGTGGCGAAACGGATTGCGATCGAGCTAGGCAAGAGGCACCCGGAGATCATCACTTCGGAATATCGGATTGCGCAGCGGCCTCCAGGACGCGTTTTAGTGGATTACAACCAGAATGCCTGGGGCAGAACGCTGGCATCCGTCTATTCTTTACGGCCGAAGCCGGACGCGACCGTTTCAGCGCCGGTCACGTGGGATGAGATTGAACGCGGCATTTCGATGTCTGACTTCAGGATGGACACCATGCCGGAACGAGTCACGAAAGTGGGTGATCTTTTTAAGCCTGTACTTTCCAACAAGTTCAAGCTGGAGATGCTGCAGTGAGCTTGCCCCTGCCGCTCGATTTTCCGCCCATGGAGGCGGATACGGCCAAGGAAATCCCGTCCGGCGCGGAGTGGGAATACGAACCGAAGTGGGATGGTTTTCGCTGCCTGGCATTCCGCGACGGCAACGATGTGCGGCTCATGTCGAAATCGGGCCAGGAACTGGAGCGATATTTTCCGGAGATTGTCGACGCAGTGCGCGCTTTGCCTGCAAAACGCTTTGTCACGGACGGTGAGCTGATCGTCACTCAAAAAAGAACGCTCGATTTCGACGCTCTCCTGCAGCGGATACATCCTGCTGAAAGCAGGATCAAGAGGCTGGCGGCGGAAACACCTGCCACGTACATTATTTTTGATCTGCTTGTGAACGATCACGGCAACGACATCAGCACGGACACTCTCGATGAACGCCGAACGGAACTCGAACACTTTGCGGGTACGTGCCTCGCCGGCCAGGAACGCATTCGACTTTCGCCGCGCACACGCAATTTCGCCGTTGCAAAGGAATGGTTTCAGCGCATGGCAGGGCCTCTCGATGGGGTGATCGCGAAGCGGGTCGACCAGCCGTACGATGCTGGAGCACGCCACGCGATGCTGAAGATCAAGAACTTGCGCACTGCCGACTGCGTTATCGGCGGATTTCGGTATGGCACAAAAGGCAAACAAGTGGGGTCTCTTCTATTAGGGCTGTACAACGAGGAAGGTCTGCTGGATCATGTTGGCTTTTGTTCCGGTATCGCCGCAGCCGAGAAAGCCACGCTCACGAAAAAGCTGGAAGATCTGCGCGAGCCACCTGGATTTACCGGCAGCAAGCCGGGCGGACCTAGCCGCTGGAGCACAGAACGCAGCACAGAATGGGAACCTCTGGCTCCGAAGCTTGTTGTGGAGGTGCAGTACGATCACTTCTCAGGCCACCGCTTCCGTCATGGCACGAAACTGCTACGCTGGCGGCCGGAAAAATCGCCCAAGAGCTGCACGATTGCTCAGGTAAGACGCGAGAGCGAATCGCCACTGACGCTACTGGACTGAGTGTCAGGGCGATTCGGGCCTTCGCATATGCTTTTAAGAATGCAGAGGTTTCGATATGGCCGCCGCTGAAGCCGCAGCCGTCAAGAACGTCCCCCAAAAGCAAAGCACAAGGGAATACGATCAGCGCGCGGGCGTGCGCGAAAGGCTGCGGCATGGGCGCGACCGCCGAAACCACATCAGCCGACTGAAGCTCGGCGAAGTGCAGCCGCGGAAGCGGACGTTTCAAGCGATCGGAGTATTGTTGAGCGCGACAGAGGGTCGCCTCCCCGCGCTGCTGCCTATCAAGTACCAGAGGATGTCCGCCAACCCTTTTGCGTTCTTCCGTGGGGCTGTCTCGATTATGGCGGCGGATTTTTCGAATGAGCCCCAAACGGGGTTGCGAGTTCAATTGTGTGGTGACGCGCACGTGCAGAACCTCGGCTGCTTTGCGACGCCAGACGGCAGCCTGGTTTTCGACATCAACGACTTCGATGAGACCGTGCCCGGACCCTGGGAATGGGACGTAAAGCGCATGGCGACGAGCATAGTGCTTGCCGGGGAGATGGCCGGTCACGGGGGTTCAGGGTGCGAAGACGCTGTGCGGGCGTTTGCGGCGAGCTACTGCGCGACCATCGAGATGTTGGCCGACCAGCCAATTCTTACGGCGGCGCGACACCAGATTCACCGCGTAAGGAAGGCGGGCGCAGTTGCGGCAGCGTGGGAGCAGGCGGCGCGCGCCACGCCTTGCGATCTGCTGAAGAAATACATTGAAGACAGCAAGGGACGCCCGTGCTTCAAAGAAATCAAGAATGCGCTTTGGAGAGTGGCGGGAAAAGAGAAACAGGCGGTGCTGGACAGCTTGCCGCTCTATCGGAAGTCGCTGGCGCCGGATCGATTGCATTTCTGCAACTTCTTCACGCCTGTCGACGTGGGCTTCAAGGTAGTTGGGACGGGCAGCGTCGGATTGCGCGACTACATCGTACTTATGGATGGCAATGGCCCAGATGATCCCCTGTTCCTGCAGATCAAGCAGGAAGTGTCTTCAGCCTATGCTCCTTATTTGCGAAACCTGCATTTTGCAAGTCAGGGTGAACGGGTCGTGCTGGGCCAGCGCAGGATTCAGCCCAATTCCGACCTGATTCTGGGATGGACGCGTATGGGCGAACACGATTTTCTCGTTCGTCAATTGAACGATCACAAAGGGGCTATAGATCTGGCAAAGTTGCGCGGTCCAGGTCTGCGCAGTTTGGCTGAAGTTGCCGGGGAATTGCTTGCCCGCGGACATACTCGATCGGGCGATGCGGTCGTGATCAAGGGATACATAGGAAGCCCGGAGAAGGTCGTGCGAGCCATCGTCAACTATGCGGTCTCCTATGCACAGGTCACGCGCAACGACTTCGAATTGTTTACTAAAGCAATTAAAGACGGAAAGGTGAAAGTCGCGGCGGCTTAAGCAGCTTCTAAGCAAGAACACATGAGTCGCTTCGACGTGTCGATCAAGCATGGCTTGGCTGCCGCGCTAGTGGGCTGCGCTTTTAAGTTGAGCCAAAAGCTGCTGGGCTTCGGGGAAATCCGGCTTGAGACGAAGAACCTCCGAAAGCTGCATAATGGCTTCGTTGATGCGGCCGAGTTTCGCTAGTGTGACACCGAGATCGAGGCGGGCATCGGCATCATCGGGCGCAAGTTGAACAGTTTTGCGGAACTCCGGTTCGGCAGCTTACAAATTACCTTCCTGAGCAAGAGCGAGCGCCAGATTGTAATGCGCATCGGGGAAGTTGGGCTGAAACTTAGTCACTATCGAAAATTCGGCCGCGGCTTCCCTGTTGCGACTTGTCATAAAAAAACGGGCCGACGAATCGGCCCGTGAAGCGTTTGACGACGGTTGTACGACTTCAGTTAGAAGTGAATTCGCAGACCGAACTCCATGTTACGCGGGATATTGGCAGCACCGGTAATGCGACCAAAAGTATTCTGGCTGCTGAGACTCAGGTTGCTGGAGGAGATGTAGGAGGGATTGTTCATGACGACGTGGTTGAATACATTCGTGATCTGGAAGCTGAGAGTGGCGCCCACGCGACCCTCCTTCCAAATTCCGAAGTCCTTCAGAGCCCCTGCATCCACGTTCCAGGATGGCAAGCCACGAATGTTGTAATAGCCGCCACAAGAAGTGTCGTATCCGAGAATGCAAGGCCGGAATTCAGAGTAAACTTGAGCCGGATTCGAAAACTGATTCACACCAGCGGGGTTATTGGTACCGATACCGCCGGAGCCGGCAACATTGTAGTGGGCGCTGGTCCCGCCTGTATACGGCGCCGCAGCGACCGCATTCTCCGTATTCGAGGTAATGCTACTGGAGCTAGACTCCCCGAATGCCTGACAGCCGCCGCCGCAAAGGCCGGATTCGTTGTACGTCACCGATTCACCGGACGCGCTCTGCGCAGTCAGGATCGACGAGAGAACCCATCCACCGAGCACATGGCCCAGAAAACCTTTCTGGGTTTTGTACCAAGGTGATTCCCAGCTCACGGCGGAGTTGAAGAGGAACTTGATATCGAAGCCGTTAGCCCCGTAGTTCGCGCCGATATTGTACGAGTCGAGTTGCGTGTATGAACTTGAGGCCTGGGTCACGGCACCGGTCCCGAGAGCACGTCCCCATGTGAAGTTCGACGTCGAGCTGAAGCCATGGAAATCTCTGACCCGGTAGGTACCATACAGCGCATTATAGTTGCCATATCCCCCGCTGGCGATGTAGACCAGGGACGTAATCTGCTGGCTGACATCCATCATGCTTTGCGGCAAAGTCCAGTTGGCGTTCAGATTTCTCCAGATGGTGGAGACGGAAGTAGACGTCCAATTCGCCAGGTTGGCCGAGACAAATTTCGCTGTGCAGCTCGCCGAGCCTTTACAGTAGGTGGAATTTGCTCCTCCCAGTGCCGCTTCCAAGAAGGGCTGTACGGGGACCGCCGAGACGGTTGCCGAAGAGGGCGTGGCCGCACAATAAGCAGCGCCGCACAGCGAAAGATAGATATTGGCGTAGGCTGAAGCGAAGCTTTGGCCGCCGAGTTGGGTCATGTAGGGCACGGCGTCAATGTTGACATTCTGCGTCTCATTCCGAATGATCCGACCGATGTAACCGGTTTCGAAGGTCATCTTATTGCCGATCGCGCGCTGAACAGAGAATGTGAAATTGTCAGTGCGTTCGGGGCGATAGTTCGGATCGAGAACGCTTGGGTCCTGGGCCGCAGGATTGCCGTTTAGACCAGGAAAGAACGGCTGTGCCAAAGTCTGCGTGGGCGCGGGAAGCGGAGCGCTCAGGCCATCCGTTCCGATGCGGAACGCCGTGGAAGGCGTAACGCTGCTGTTGCAGACTCCCTGTATGTTCGGGTTCGGGCAACTCACAGCCTGCAGCAGGCCGGGTCCAAGCAGCGGAACCAGCACCAGATCGACACCATTGAGTCGACCATAGATGCGGCCATAACCACCGCGCATAACGGTTTTGCCGTCACCGAAGACGCTGCCCAACAGCCCGCTCGAAAATTTCGGATTCCAGGCTATTGCGACACGCGGGCTGAACTGGTCCCAAACGGGGTTGTAAGGATACTTTCGCCCGGTACCGCGAATCGTTTCAAATCCCACCACCGGATTGTAGACCTGACCTGCGAGTGCCGCTGATTCTCGCGCGCTTATGTACTGGTTTGCGCTGACGACTTTGCCGTTCGCATCAACCGGTAGGACTTGGCTGCCATTGAGTTCATAGGGAGGAAGCTGCGCTTCCCAAGACATCCCGTAGGTCAGGGTGAACGTCGGGGTCATGTGCCAAGTATCGGCAGCGTACAAGCTGTAAGTAGGGATGATGCTCCGCTCGTAGGCAACGCTTCCGACGGGCTGAATCGTAAGATTGCTACCGGTGCGGGTGTAAGCAACCTGTGGCTGAGTTACCAATCCCAGCGTTTCACCATAGAGCCGTTGGAAGATCGTTTGATTGCTGCTCGAGAGACCTGCCGGGTAGCCGAAGCCGGAGAAGCTGACGCCGCCGCTACCGACCTGGTAAACGATCGCGTTATTTACGCCATTTCCGTTGTCAGTTCGCATGTGGAAGTCGTAGTTGCGCTGATACAGACCGCCGAACTGGATGATGTGATTCCCTTTTATCTTGCTAACGTCGTCCTTCAACATATGGTCATGACCATCCCAGAAACGCTGACGGACGTTTTGTGTGTTTACGTTGTAAGGAATTAACGCGCTTGTTGACTCGGCGTTCGTAGACGACGAACCAGGCGCGATTTCGACGGCTCCGCCGAGACCGGCGAGCTGTGGCGGAGCATTTACGCTTCCCCACTGCCAGAAGTTTCGAGTGTAACTGTATCGGAAATCGTTGGTCATGGTTGCGGAGATAACCGTTGTCAGACCACCCACCAGAAGCGAAGGCAACTGGTCGCGAGGCGCGACTGCAGCCGGAGTACCCTTTACGTCACCGGGCAGCACGCCGCCGATATCGACCTGGTTACTCGTCAAGTTCACCAGACGCATGAATCGATAGCTGCTGAAGAAGTGCCACTTATCGCCGAAGTCGTGGTCAACGCGACCTACGTAGATGTCGTCAGTAAGTGGCGTCTTCAGGCTGCCCAAGTATCCGATAACGTTGTGCTGGTCAGCGCCGGTACCACCATACTGTGAGTCATTGCCGGTTGGCATCTGCGCCCAGATCTGTTTCACGACCGGATTGATACCAATGCTGCGCGGGTCGCAGTAAGCTCCCGAGCAAGCCGGATAGGTCGTGCCCTGATATGTGACCGGGTAGGGATTGAGATTGAAGGCCGTGTAGGTGTTGTTTGCGCCAATCGGGACCTGGATGACACCCAATTTCATCAGGTCGGAAGGTACAGACCTTTCATAGACATTGTTGTTCGGGAACCGCTGGCCTTCGTAGTTGAAGAAGAAATACCACTTTCCCCCGAGCACGTTCGGTGTTGCGTACCCACCAAGTGATGCGCCGAACCGGTTCCGGTGATTGGAGGGCAGCGGGTTTGCGTAGCCTTGCGTGGGGAAGGTGCCAGTACCGCTGGGTGTTGTGACGGACTGACACTGAGTCGAGAACGGCGTGCAGGTGTGGTCATTTGCCCACGAATTGCCGGCACCGACATTGGTTGCGAAGTAGTATTCGTAGCCGGAACCGTGGAACTGGTTTGTTCCGCGTTTGGTGACCATCTGCACCTGACTGCCAAGACCGCCATTGAAGTCAGCAGTCTGCTGGAACGTGGTGACCTTGAATTCTTCAATGCTCTCCACCGGCACAGGAACCGCCCCGGCGGATGAACCGCCCGTCTGCGCGCCGCCTAAACCGGTGAAATTTGTCACGTATGACGTGCTGTTGCCCGCCATGTCGTCACTGTTGTTGCCACCGTCCACCGTATAGGTGTTCTGGTCCTGCACGGCACCGGCCGTGGAACCGCCGGGTGTGATGCCCGGCTGCAAAACCGCAAGAGTGGCGGAATCGCGGGCGAGGTTTGGCAGATCCTGGAGGTCCTTACTGGTGACCGTCGTGCCGACTGACGCGCTGGTGGTCTGCAATTCGGCCGCAGCCTGCGCCTGGACTTCTACGGTTGTGCTTGTGGAACCGACTTCCATGGCGGTATTGACGGTCAATGTTGTACCGACTTCGACCTTCTGTTGTTCAACTCGGGATTTGGCAAATCCCTGCTTTGCGAAAGTAATGTTGTACGTCCCAACGCTCACGTTTGTGAAGACGTATCGTCCGTCTGTATTTGTGGTGGTGGTGAGTTGGGTACTTGTTTCCGGGTTCGTCAGTGTTACGTTCACGCCGGGCACAGCGGCACCGGTGGGATCAGTGGCCTGGCCAGTGATGGTACTGGTCGATGTGGCCTGTGCGTAAAGTTGGTTACTCGACAGGGAGAAAAACAGCGCGACCGCGCTGAGGAAAAGGAAGCTACGAATAAACGTAGCTG
>DATBEG010000052.1:0-12063 GCA_036276155.1 Bryobacteraceae bacterium
GGTGATCTTGGGCCACCAGAAGTGCAAGCCGCCCATAAAGGCCATCACCATTCCACCCACCATGACGTAGTGGAAATGGGCAACCACGAAGTAGGTGCCGTGCGTTGCAATATCCGTTCCGAGCGTCGCCAGATGAAGACCCGTCAAACCGCCGATGGTGAACAATCCGATAAAGCCAAACGCGTACAGCATAGGCGTATCGAACGAAACCGACCCCTTGTACATCGTGGCAGTCCAGTTGAAGATCTTGATGGCGGATGGAACGGCCACCATAAAGCTCAGGATAGAGAACGCCAGTCCGGTGTACATGCTCTCGCCGGTAAGGAACATGTGGTGGCCCCAGACGACGAAGCTCAATACCGCGATAGCCATGCTCGAAAACGCAACGAAGTTGTAGCCAAAAACGCGCTTGCGCGAGAAACACGCCACGATTTCGCTGATCACACCCATGCCCGGCAGAATCATGATGTAAACCGCAGGGTGCGAGTAGAACCAGAACAGATGCTGGAATAGGATCGGATCACCCCCGATATTTGGATCGAAGATGCCGACATGTGCAATACGCTCGAACGCCAGCAGAAGAAGAGTGATTGCAAGAACCGGAGTTCCGAGAACCTGGATTAAGCCCGTCGCGTAATTCGCCCAAACAAAGAGCGGCAACCGCGACCAGGTCATACCGGGCGCGCGCATCTTGTGCACGGTGACGATGAAGTTCAGGCCGGTAAGAATGGACGAAAACCCGGCGGTGAAGACGCCGAAGGCAGCAGCGAGAACATACGAATTCGAATAGGTGCTGCTGTACGGAGCATAGAATGTCCAGCCCGTATCCACACCGCCGCGAACCACTGCGTACAGCGTGAGGATCGCGCCCAGGATATAGATGTACCAGCTCAACAGGTTCACACGCGGAAAGGCGAGGTCCTTGGCGCCCACCATGATGGGGATCAAGAAGTTGGCAAGTGTTGCGGGAATCGACGGCACCAAAAAGAAGAACACCATGATGATGCCGTGCATCGAGAACAGGCGGTTGTAAGTTTCAGCGGAGAACAGCCCTTCCGGCTCGAGAAGGTTGATGCGGAACATCACCGCCATGAAACCACCAACAAAAAACATCAACGTGATGGAAATCACGTAGAGCATCGCAATTCGTTTGTGGTCGGTCGTGAAGAGCCAGCTTTTCCAGCCGTGCTCCACGTTCAAATAATTGACCTCTGCGGCTTCGACCTCAGGTGATCTTTGTACGAGAGTTGCCATTGCTTCTTATCTTTCTTAACTCAACCTTCTAATGCGCTGCGTGTGGCACCGTCGTTGGCTTTGCGGCCTGCGGCGCGATTACTACCGGCGGCTGCTGCGATCCTTGCTGCGATGCGGGCGTGGTCGGCGAAAGAGACTTGATGTACGCGATGAGCTGAATCACATTCTGTTCGCTGATCTGACCTTTGAAGTTCGGCATGATGTTCGGCTGGAAGCCGGACACGATCTTGGCGTTCGGTTCCAGAATCGATTCGCGCAGATAGGCATCGTCGGCGATCACCGTACGGCCATCGCTCAACTGCACGGGCTTGTTATAGAGGCCACGAAGAATGGGGCATCGGCCCTGTTGATCAAGCAAATGACAGGTGACGCAACCGTTTTGCTGGAACAGCTTTTCGCCCTGTTCGGCCAAGCTTCCACCGCTGCCGCCGCCGCTCTGCCAATTTGCGTACTCGCGGGGCTCCATAACATCCACCCAGCCGATCATGCCGGCGTGCTGGTTGCCGCAATATTCGGTGCAGAAGAGGTGATAACGACCCGGTTTCGTGGCCGTAAACCAAAGCGTGCTGTAGTGACCCGGCATCACGTCGTGACGAACGCGGAAGGCCGGAATCGAGAAGCTGTGAATCACGTCTTCCGAAGCCATGGTCAGCTTCACCGGTTGTCCTACCGGCACGTGTAAGGCGTCGATCTCACGATAACCATCCGGATATTGAATCTTCCACATCCACTGTTTACCAGTGACGAAGATTTCCATCGCGTTTGCAGGCGGATTTTGTGCGCGGTAGAAGATATCAGCACCCCATCCAAACATCACCAGCATAATTAGGAACGGCAAGATGGACCACGTCAACTCCAGCCTCGTGGAGCCCTCAATCTGGGTCGCGTGCGGGTTGCGTTTATTGTGAAATTTCCACGCAAATATCCCCAAACCAACGAAGATGACGAGCGTCATCACGATGGAGACAATAGTGATAAACCAGTACAACTGGTCCATGCCAACCGACTGTTCAGATGCTTCTACCGGAAAGAGCTGGAGATCAGCGAGAACGGAGAAATCAATGAACATGCCGCGTCTCCCTCCAGGCATTGGGCTGCCGCGGTGTCTTTTTATTTCGCATGAGTAAGTAGATAAGGCCGGCCAACAATGCAATCGTGAGGAAGCCAGCAACCTTCAAGATGTTCAAAATTGCGAGGGTATATTTCCCAGTCGCCGCATCGTAGTGAAAGCAGAACTGCAAAACGTAATCGACTGGCGTTGAGATGCGATGCCGCGAGGCATCCAGCAAAGCCATTCTCAGATCGGTAGGCGAGTAGTCGATTCCGTAGAAATATCGAGACATCTTGCCGTCCGGTGTGGCAACCATAATGCCGGCGGCATGAATGAACTGTTTCGTCGGATCGTCATATCGGAAACCGAAACCAGTGGCGGCGCTCAGCTTGGCGATGTTGTCTTGGGCACCTGTCAGAAAGTGGAAACCCGAGTTGAACCCGGACCGGCCGAATTGCTTCTCATATTCCGCCTTTTTCTGCGCGGCAAGCTGCGGTGTGTCGTGCGGATCGAAGCTGACAACAAGCACGTTGTAGTCGAGGCCTGGAACCAGCGAAACGCGTTTCAGGCTGACGACCGATTCGTGTATGCTCATCGGGCACAGGCTTGGGCAGGTGAAATACACCATTTCGATTACCACAGGCTTGTCGCCGAAGAAAGTTCGCAAAGGAACTGTCTGGCCGTTCTCGTCGCGAAAAATCAGGTCGAGGGGAACCGGAGAATTCAGCTTTTGCTGCAGGTTCACACCCTTTGTGATCGCAGGGCGCGGGTATTGCGCCGGCGCCGGCAACACACTCGCCACAGCCATTCCCACAATCACGAACCACTTACCGCGCATGCTTCTGAATTTCTCCTTGGATCTGGGGGCGCCGATAGGGCGCCGGCATCGAGTTGACGCTGCCCGAAAAATTGCGGCCCTCTCCGCCTGGTGTTGTGATGCCCTGCGGCGCGTTCGGCGCTATAGTCAATTGGCCGGCCACCATCGACATGGCCTGGTTGATGGGAATATGCCTGCGGCCATCCGCGTCGACTCCAGAGCTATTCAACAGTTTTTGTGCGTCCTCTTTCACCTGCGGCAATTCTTCCCATGGGTGAACCTGCAGGAGCGGACCACTGGGGATCGTGCGCGCCGGGGCGAGCGGACTGGGCAACTGGCCGGGAGGATTTCGCTGTTCCAGGATTTTCTGAATCCCGATAGTGATCGCAAAAACGACAACCAACATCACCGCAATGAGCGCAAGCGATTTGATGATGATTCCGGCGCGCGCATCGCCGCCCTCGAAGCTCGTGCCGTGATGTCCGCCGTGCGGTTCCGAGTGAACTACCTGGCCGTGCGGCGACACCAACCGATTCGGTTTGTGTTGTTCGTCTAGAAATTGCTCACTCAAGCGAGCACCTCCGGCATGGGCGCCGAAACCCGGCCATCCCGCAACGGGAGCAGCGGACGCCTCCTTAATTGGCGCAAATACACGTAAATCCAGATACCACCGAGGCCGAGGAATGCGGCAAAGTCGGTCCAGTAAATTGAGAATCCGCGGCTGGTCGCGAGCAGTGCGCTCGGGCTTACATTGCGGTACGTCGGGGCCAGGAACCAGAAGATGTCTACAATTCGAGCAAGCAACAGCCAGATGGCCATCTTGATCAACCGGCGCGGATCGCGCTTACGCGCCTGCGACAGCAACGCCAGGAACGGAATGGCAAACATGGTTAGGGCGATAAAGACAGTAATCCACTTCCACGGGCCATGGACCCGATCGAGATACCACTGCAACTCCTGGGGCAGGTTGGCCGGCCAGGTAATGATGAGCTGCGAAGCGGTGAGATAGGTCCAGAAGATGGTAAAGGCAAACATCAGGTTGCCCAGATCATGCAGAACCGAGTAGTTGATTCTGCCGCCGAAGCGATCACCACGCGAGGCAAGGATCATCACGATAATCGTCAGTGCGAATGTCTGCAGCACGTCGCCGATGATGATCAACGCCCCGTAAACAGTCGAGTAATACTGCGCGTCTGCCGACAGAATCCAATCGATGTAAGCGAACGTCGCCGACATGACAAAGATCAGCAATCCGGGCGCGCTGAAGGCACGTATACGTTCACGCAGCGTGGGATCGCCGGTAGCATCCTGGCGGTCGAACATGTTGCTCAGCCGCAAGCCCCAGAACAGCCAGATGGCGAAGTACAAAACCACGCGCGCGATGAAAAACGGTACGTTCAGATAGTGTTGCCGCGCCTTCAGGTAACCGCTATGCGAAACCAAGTCCGCATGGGTCCATGGGTACAGATATCTGAGACCCAAGACGAGCACCGGGATGAGGAAGATCAAGACGAGGGGCAACGTGCGCATCTTCGCCTCAAAGAAGCGACGGGCCGTAACGCCCCAGACGCCGCCGACTGTGCCGCTCAAAAGAAGGAGACACAGACCACCGAGCGTGAATCCGCTCCAGTACAGGAACGCAAACAGGTAAGACTGGAAGAACTGCGCGTGATTCATGATGTAGCCGGGAACGCACAGGATCAGTCCCAGACCGCCGATGATGGCGGCTATGCGCTCCACGCTGGCGGCCTTCGGTCCCAGCCGAAAATCAGGTATTGGCTCGTATGTGTCGTGTCGGTGACTGCTCACTTCGTTCCTCCGGCGGGTGGCTTTTGCTGTGCGTTTGCCGGTGCATTCGGGGGAGCAGCCTGCTGGGCAACGTCAGCAGGCGCGTTCTGACTGAGCTGTAACGCGCGAATATAAGCGGCGATACGCCAGCGGTCGTCCACGGCCACGCGTGAAGCGTAGCTGTACATAGCCCCATAGCCGTTTGTCATAACGTCGAAAAAATGTCCTACCGGCGCGGTCATCAGGCGAGGGTCCATATAGCTGGGCGGCTGACGCAAGCCGCGACTGACGATCATGCCGTGACCGTTACCGGCGAGGCCGTGGCAAGGCGAACAGTAGATGTTGAAGCGCTGCTGGCCACGCTCGACGTCAGCCTGCGTGATCTGTATCGGGAAGAACTCGATATCTTTTCCGTTCTGCTTGCCCGTATAACGCGCTTCGTCGACGTGCAACTGACCGCGCGCCACGGTGTCTTCAATGGTGGGCCGCGCCGAACGCCCATCGCCAAAGAAATTCGTCTCCGCTTCCGGGTTATACCGCGGCTGAACATGCATATCGATACGGCAGCCGGACGCGCACAAGGCGCCCAGCACAACCGCAGCTAAGCCCAATTTATGCAGGAACAACGCTCACCTCTTTCGCGCCTGTATCACGCAGGAACTGCAGTGTGTCTTCCACCCGGAATTTTGGATCGGAAGATTCGATGCAAAGGAAGAATTTGTCGACCGAAGCGCGATCAAACGCGGGGACGTTGAAAACGGGGTGGTAGGGCTTTGGCAGTCCGTTCATGGCCAGCATGGCCACCAAAGCTGTGAGCGAGGCGAACAGAATCATGCACTCGAACGTGATGGGTATGTATGCAGGCCAGCTATTCACGGGTCTGCCGCCTACATTGTGCGGATATGCGATAACCGTCATCCATTCGAGCAATCCGAACCCAAACATCACGCCGCAGATGCCGCCGACCAAAACGCAGAAAGCGACTTTGTTCCGCTTGTAGCCGATGGCTTCGGGCAAACCGGCGACAGGCATAGGCGCGTAGGCGTCCATGCGGCGAAATCCGGCGGCGTGCGCAAGTTCGCTGGCGTGCAGCAGTTCTTCGGGTGTATCGAAC
Organism: Bryobacteraceae bacterium; assembly: GCA_036276155.1. Taxonomy (GTDB): domain Bacteria; phylum Acidobacteriota; class Terriglobia; order Bryobacterales; family Bryobacteraceae; genus Bog-105. The sequence continues at coordinate 6,025 of DATBEG010000052.1, forward strand.
TCCGCCATTGCTCCGTGAATGGTCGGGAGTTCGTTGAGAACTATTTCCTGACTCATCGTTGTTTCTCCGCTAACGTGGCCTTGGGATGGCTTTGGTGGTGCACCACTTCGCGAACCTCAAAGATTGAGATGGACGGCAGCATACGCACGAAGAGGAAGATCAGCAACATGAAGAAGCCGAGTGTTCCGGTGTAGGTGGCCCAATCCCATTTGGTGGGGATGTAGGTGCCCCAGGAAGATGGCACAAAATCGCGAGTCAAACTCGTCACGACGATCTCAAATCGCTCCAGCCACATGCCGACGTTGACGATGAGGGAGATCACCCAGACAAGGCCGATGTTGTGGCGCACCCTGCGGCTCCAGAGGGCCTGCGGGAGTGTGATGTTGCAGAGGATGAGCAGCCAATAAGTGACTGCATACGGGCCGGTCATGCGATTCCAGTACATGAAACTTTCGTACTTGTCGCCGCTGTACCAGGCAAAGAAGGCCTCCATTGCATAACCGTAGGCAACGATCAGTCCTGTGCCGAGCATGAACTTCGAGGCGGCATCGATGTGGCGCAGCGTGATCAAGTCGCGCATGTTGTACCAGGACCGCAGCGGAATAATCAGCGTCAGCACCATGGCGAAGCCGGAGTAGATGGCGCCGGCGACGAAATATGGCGGAAAAATCGTCGTGTGCCAGCCGGGAATAATGCTGATTGCGAAGTCAAAGCTGACGATGGTGTGAACAGAGAGCACCAGCGGCGTGGAAAGGCCGGCGAGCAACAAGTAAGCCTTCTGATAACGGCTCCAGTGAACCGCCGAACCGCGCCATCCGAGCGACAGAATCCCGTAGATCTTCTGCTGCCACGGATGCGGGGCGGTGTCGCGCAAGCTGGCGAGGTCAGGGATGAGGCCGATATACCAGAAGACCAGCGAAACGGTTCCGTAAGTGGAGACTGCAAAGACGTCCCATTCGAGTGGGCTGCGCGGCTGCGGCCATAACCACATGCTGTTCGGATAGGGGAACAGCCAGTAGGCGAGCCAAGGACGGCCCAGGTGCAGGATGGGGAACATACCGGCGCAAGCTACGGCGAAGAGCGTCATAGCTTCAGAGAATCGATTGATTGACGTACGCCAATCCTGTCTTAACAGAAACAGGATGGCCGAGATCAGCGTTCCGGCGTGGCCGATACCGATCCACCAAACGAAATTGATAATCGCAAAACCCCAACCGATCGGGATGTTGACGCCCCAAACTCCGATACCGCGGAAGAACAGCACATACATCGCGAGCATCAGCAGGTTGACAAAGCCAAAGGCAATGATGGCGCCGATCCACCACTTCCCAGGCCAGCGACTCCAGGGCGAGAAGACAACACCGGCGATCCGGTCAGTGACGGTGGCGTAGTTGTGCCCGGGCCCAAGTATTTCGTCTGGACCCGGATCCGGGATCTCCGGCAGTTCGATCAGATTAGGATTTTCTGGTAGAGCCACTAAGCGCCTCGTTGGAGTTCCGAACAAAACCTAAATATGTAGTGCGGGGACGAGTATTGAGATCGTCCAGCAATCCGTAATTGCGTGGCAGAGCCTGCTTTCTCGCCACGGCACTACCTTTGTCGTTCAAGTTACCGAAGGTGATGGCTTGTGTCGGACAAACCTGCTGGCAAGCGGTAACCACCTCGCCATCGCGGATGCTGCGACCTTCCTTTTCTGTCTGGATCTTTGATTCCTGGATGCGCTGGATGCAGTACGAACACTTCTCCATCACGCCGCGGCTGCGGACGGTCACATCGGGGTTGCGCATGCCCCTCAGCGACTCTGTATTCCAGTCCGAGTACAAATAGAAGTTGAAGCGCCGAACCTTGTAAGGGCAGTTATTGGAGCAGTAGCGGGTGCCAACGCAGCGGTTGTAGACCATCTCGTTGAGACCTTCATTGCTGTGAACCGTGGCCGCCACCGGGCAAACGACCTCGCACGGCGCGTCTTCGCAATGCATGCAGGGCACAGGCTGGTTGTAGATCTCGGGATTATCGATGTCGTTGCCGGCGTAATAGCGGTCAACGCGAATCCAGTGCATGTGACGGCCGCGCGCCACCTGATCCTTGCCGACGACCGCAATGTTGTTCTCTGCCTGACACGCGATGATGCAAGCGCTGCAGCCGGTGCAGACGTTCAGGTCGATGGTCATGCCCCACTTGTAACCTTCGTAAGGCCATGGCGGATAGAGCGTGGTGGCCTTATCGAGTGGCGGCTCCTCCGCCGTCGGGAAGTTGGGAGTCTTGCGATATTCGACGAGGTCCGTGGCCCGAACAGGCTCGCGACCGGCCATCGTCTGTGTTTCCTGAACGTTCGCCAGGCGGTAATGCTCGCCGGTCTTGCTGATTGTGCCCGGCGCGTTCCAGGGCGTATTGACCTGCTGGATGGGGTAAGCGTCGTAGCCGATGCCAGTACCAACCTTGCCGCTAGCGGTGCGACCGTAACCGAGGTAAACGGTAACTGAATTTTCGGCGTGTCCGGGAAGAATCCATGCCGGTCCAGTTGCGCTCTGACCATTCACGATCACTTTCAGCATGTCGCCGATGGTGACGTTCATCCGCTGAGCATCTTTGGGACTGATTGCAACCGTGTTGTCCCACGTCATCTTGCTCTGCGGCTTGGGCAATTCCTGCAGCCAACCGTTATTCGCCCAGGATCCATCGCCAATGGTCGGGTCGGGTCGGAAAACTACTTCAAGGTCTGCGATTGCGGGCTGCAAGTTCGGCAGAGCGACTGTTCCACCGGCGTTGATGGTGTTGACGGTTTTTCCGGCAATCCACCCGTCGTGAAGAGACGTTTTCCAAATTGTGTCGAAGTCGCCGCCCTTGAGCTGGCTTTGCCAATAGCCCTTTACGATGTCGTGCGCGCTCTGATCGGGTTTTGCCATCAGAATCGATAGCAGCTCGTGCGCCGATTTGTTCTCGTATAGCGGAGCTATCAGCGGTTGAATGATTGTCGTCGTGCCGTCAAATGCACGCGCATCCGACCAGGTTTCGAGCGAATGCGCCGCCGGGACATGCCAGTGGCTGTATCGCGACGTCTCGTCGAAGAATTGACCCAGACGAACAACAAGGCGGGCCTTCCGGATGGCGCTAACGAAGTTGAGGGCTCCCGGCGCCGAGTAAACCGGATTCGAATCGAGGATGACCAGAACTTCCACTTTGCCGGCATTAAGATCTCCGGTGAGTTCTTCGATACCGTGAGTGTTGTCCGCCTCAACTCCCTCCAGCAGCCGTACCGTTTTACCGACGTTGCCAAGCGCTGAGTTGATGGCCCATGCGGCCAGATGAACGCTTTCCGGCTGATATTCGCCCGCAACGACGATGCATTGGCCTTTGGAGTTCTGCAGATCCTGCGCCACGGCATTCAGCCAAACGGGACTGGCCGCGCCGCTGTCGGGAGCATTTACACCACAAGCCTTCGCAAGCTGATAAGCAATGCTCGGAATCGCACTGCTCTTCACCGGGAAGCGATGGTCCGCGATCGAGCCGCTGACGGTCGGCGTGGACTCGATAGCGTACAGCCGGACCGGAGTGTTGCCGTTATCAACGGAACGTTTCTTCGAGAACTGGCGCGCATACGCCAGTGCGGCCGGGCCGTTATTCAGGAAATCACTGTCGAGGCTGACGACCACGTCGGCCTGAGAGAAATCGTACGCGACGAAAGCATTCTTGCCCGCGATCTTTTTCGCTGCGCCTGAGATGGCCGGATTGACGCCCGGCTCATGGATGTACCACTTTGCACCCGGATACTGCGATTGCAGGGTGGTCATCTGATAGATCAGCGTGGGCGATGTCGTTTGGCCGGTGAGGATGGCAAGCCCCTCACCTTTGCGCGCTGCAATGTCCTGCGCTTCAGTGCTGAATGCGCCGGTGAAAGTCGCCCAATTGCTTATTTCGCCTTCGTGCAGTGCTGTTTCGGACCTGTCGGGGTCGTAAAGGTTGAGTACCGAAGCCTGTTCAAAGATGGTGGTCGAGCCCAGGCTGGCCGGATGGTCCGGATTGCCTTCGACTTTGGTAGGCCTGTTGAGGTGACTTTCCACCAGCACGCCGCGCGCATAACCGCCCGACGTCATCGCGGTGGCATAGAAAAGCGGCAGGCCGGGAATCAAGTTCTCCGGTTGCCGAACGTACGGAACGATGGTTTCTTTTGGCAGTTTGGTGCAAGCGGCCGCCCCCGCCATGGCTAGCGACGCTGCCATCACCTTAAGCAAACTGCGCCGGTCAACGCCTTGCGGAATCTGGCCGGAAAGGCCGGGGAACTCTTGCTCGACGTATTCCTGCAGTTCTTTAGTTTCGGCGGCCTCGTCCAGCGTTCGCCAGAACGCCGGTCCGCGCCCGGAAGCGAGCTTTTCACGGATCGCCTGCAGGTCAGGCGCGTCTTTCTTTGGAGCTTCCAGTAATGACTCTAACGGTATAAGCGACTGTTTCATCGGTGGCAAGTCACGCAATCGGTCAGGGAGTTTACGTGGTATTCCTTCACAAGCTTCGCGCCCAGTTCCGCCTGGTTCGCCGGATAAACATAATCAACGTTGAAAATTTCCGATTTCGGCCGGATATACGCCGCGGGATTTCGGTGACAGTTCACGCACCAATTCATATTCAGCGTGTTCACCTTGTACATCAGCGGCATTTCGCTCACCTGACCATGGCAGGCTGAACAACCAATTCCTTTGTTCAGGTGAATGCTGTGATTGAAGTACACAAAATCAGGCAGTTTGTGCACTCGCGTCCAAACGATAGATTGCCCGCTGGCCCAGCTATCCCGGATCGGCTGTGTCACAGACGCGTTGTTCCAAATCTGTGAGTGACAGGACATGCAGGTCTCTGTCGGGGGCAGTCCGGCGAAGCCCGAGGTTTCAACAGACGTATGACAATAGCGGCAATCAATTCCGTCATCTTTAACGTGGTGTTTGTGACTGAAAGGAATCGGTTGCTCCGGGGCGACCCTGACACTCGTGGTCCACGGACCGCGATCCATGATGTAGGCCAGTGCCAGCGTTGAGCCGAGTAACAGAATTACCGCCACGATCGATAACCGAGCGATCGTATTCGAACTGGGTCGAAAAAGCTGAGGCATAGGAGAAAACGTTACCTTGAGACGCGCGGGACCAGCAATGTTGCACGTGTCAACTCCTGATTATAACCACTTCATTTTGCGCCCTCGCAAGAATATTTCTTGTTTCGATGTAACGGTCTATTCCGTGCCGCAGCGGGGGTGATAAAGCTCACGGGAGCGACGCTGATGTGGCATGAATTCCGGGTGCAGCGGCCGCGACGCCGTCCGGGATGGACTGTGATCTACGCGGCGATACCCATCTTGGAGGCCGGTGAAGGACCCTGAGTCGGTCGAAAACCAGGAATCATAGAGGCGAATGCGGGATCGTCCGGCAAAATGTCGGCGAGTGCCTTGGCGGCCTTGATTTCGACCAATTGTTTGCGGGTTTTCGCGATCTCGGTGGCAATTTTGTTGCGCTCGTCGCGGCGGATTTCCTCGTTTTGCCGGCGCTGGGCGTCTTCTTGTCTGCGACGCTCCTGGGCTTGCTTGCGCTGTTCTTCGGCTGCGGCCTGTTTTTGCCGTTCAATGCCAATTTCCGCTAATTGCCTTTGTTTTCTTCGCTCCATGAGCTCCTGAGAAGCACGGCGGTAGGCGCGGTCCTGGGCGGCGTGATAACGAACATAGCGTTCCAGGCGGGGATCGATGCCGACAGGGATTACGCCCGCGCGTTCCTGGTCTGCCGTTCTTGGCTCCATGGTGAAGCAGTTGTCCTGCGCGCGCAGAGCCCGGCGAGCGAGCCATGTGTGCTCGGCCATTTTGACGACAAGTTCCATCTCGGATGCGTCGGCGGGCTTTTCGGCTTGCGTGAGGGCGTCGAGAAGAGTGTCGAAGCGTTCCTGGCTTTCGAAGGGCCGGACGCAGAATTTGCCGCAGAGACCGTGGACGGTGCGGTTCTGAGAAACCTTCTCTTTGGCTTCCGGCGATGACGGGCCGGGCGAGTTTTGACTGTTGATGCGGTTGGC
>DATBEG010000053.1:0-2998 GCA_036276155.1 Bryobacteraceae bacterium
CAGGAGCGGCGTATTTTCCTGTTCCAGATCACGGAGCACGGAAACATCATTCTCGACGGTGTGCGTGTGGATTCGGTACAACCGTTCGCCATCCAGGAAGGATCTGGAGAGATCCGGAATGGCATGGTGACGTTTTCGAACTTGCCGCAGCACCCCGCTGTTCGCACCCGCAAGGCCAGAGTTCTGCGCAGTCGCGAGGAGCGGCGCGAGTTTCTGGCAACCTGCGAAAAAACTCTCGGTTCGAGCTTTTCGGTGTTCGTGGACGGCGATCCAGCGAGCATCCGGCAACTCGACACCGATGCCAAGAAGCAAACGTTCCTCGAACATGCGCCGGTTCGCCCTTGGGAATCCCGGCCGTTTCAGGGAGCGCGACTAGAGCAGTAAACAAGTTACCCGGGGCCGCTCGAAAGAGCGGCCGCTGGGCTAGTTGGAAAAGGAAAGGAGATCAACATATGAGACGCCTTCTGATAGGAACTCTCGCGCTGACAATGACGTTCCCCCCGCTGCCGGCGCAGAAAATCGACACTGAAACCCCATCACGCGAGCGCGTGGTGCGGGTACAAACTGCTATGAACCATCTGACCGTAATCGAAGTAGCGGAGCCAGTAGCCACCGTTGCTGTCGGCTCTCCCCAAGCCTTCAAGGTTGAGCGACGCGAGAACAAGGTGTTCATCCAGCCGCTTCAAGAGAACGTGGCCACGAATCTTTTCATCTGGACCGCTTCGACCCGCCTGAATTACGAACTGGTACCGGCCGTCAGCGACGCGGGGCAAATGGACTTCGCCATCGATTACCGCCAGCCCCAGCCGCAGGCACAGGTCGCGCAACCGAAGCCAGCGCCGGTGGCCGTCGTGTCTACCGTGCCGAACGAAATGCTCCTGAACAGCACGCCAGTGCGACTAGTTGGCGGAGCAGCGGCCGCGAAGGCCGACCTGGGTGTGCTGATCCGGGACGTCTATCGCAGGCAGGATGAGGTCTTTGTCCGTTTTTCCATCGAGAACCGCTCAAGCCAGACGTTGCGCGCGGGCACTCCGGCGGTCGTATCCCTAACTGGACTGAAGTTTGATCGGTCACTGTGGGCCTTCCAGAACGCGCAGTTGGGGATGGAATACGCCAGCCGTTTGAAGACTTACGACGCACCGATTCCAGTCAAAATCACACAATGCGAGCCAGGAGTTGCGGAAGTGGGTCCAGGCGCAGCGCGCATTGGTCTGATCGCGCTCCAGCTTCCGCAGGTGAGCCCGGACGCGAAAAAGACTCAGCCCACCGTACTAAAGATTCTATTTCCCATCGATCGCGCAGGAAATCTGACCGCCACACTGGTGCTGTAGATTCTCCGGAGTCGAAGCCATGGAATCCGAGTATCAGACAGTTGGGCAGATGTACGAGCGTCTGCGGTTGATGATTCGTCAACGCAACGATACGGGATTCCGGCTCGCCGTGACAGATGCAGTCTTGGAGCCGCGGAACCCGTTCGAACCTGCAAGCAATCGACGGCCTAAATCGGTGGTCGCCATCACCCTCATCCTCGTACTCGTCCTGGCACTTATCTTTCTCTATTTCAGCTTCCATCACGCGAGATAGATGGAACCGGAACGAGATGTACAAGAGGAGCTGAGCAATATGGCGTCAAGCGCAACCAAAATGGCAAACGAACCGAAACAGACGGGGGAGGAACAGCAGCCTGATGTCCAGCTTCAGGACGTGCTGTTCTCGGCACCGGTCACTTCGGTATGTTACTGGACAACCATCTTTCTTCTGGCCATCGTCGGCACATACCTGATTGATTGGTGGCTCACCCATCCAGGACCCTACGCCGCGCCGGCGAACGATCCGTGGGGCATCACCACACCTCCGTGGCTGATATTGCCGCTGGCACCGATCGGCGTCGTCGGATCTCTCGCACATGCGGCTTGGTGCGCCCTACGAGGACAACGGACCTGGAAGATGCTCATAACGGCCGCCAGCCTGGTCGCCGTCATGGGCTGCAGCAAGTTGCTCGAAATCTATCTCGCGCCGATGTAGAGCGGCCACAAGCGGCACGGTGATGGGCCCGTGCGTGAGGTGCATATATGATCCAACACTCTGAAAACTCCCGGCGTGAGATGACCAATGCCGAGGCTGGCGTCGTTGGCGCGGTCCTCGGTTTTGGGCTTATCGCTCTGCTGCTGTACCTTGCAGTCGAGCGCTACCATATCCGCAAAGAACAGTTGGCCGAAGCTGGCCTCTATCTTTTCGTCATTGCCGCGGCGGTAATTGCGCCGGTCTTACGAAAGTTCACCACGAGGGGCAAGCGGAACAAACGTCCGCCGTTTGTCATCCCGGCGCGCAAAGATGAGCGTGAAATCGAATCCGCGTGGAACCAAAATGCCGTGCTGCTCGGCTACGACATGGACGAAACGCCCTGGATTTGGCCGGACGAAGTACGCGTGATGCAGGGCATTGTGCTCGGCATGACCGGATCGGGGAAGACCACGCTCCTCAAAAACATCATCACCCAGGACATCGCCCGTTTCGTTGGGCCACCGGAGGATCGTCACCACATCCCGATGGTCATCTTCGACGGCAAGGGAGACCTCGAATTCTTCGAACAACTGCTGCCACACATTCACCGCGCCGGACGCCTGCACCAACTGCGGTTGCTCAATCCATCGCGTCCCGAGTTTTCCGCCCTGTACAACCCGTTCTTCACACGGGACGACAACTATATGGCGCAGGTGAACATGATCTTCGGCAGCTTTAACCTGCACGACGAGTTCTTCGCCAAGCACCAGCTGAACTACCTTGGCGACATTGTGCGCGTCCTGTTCTATACCGGCGCCCGCTACAACTTCTACGACGTGATTGTCATGCTGCTCGACCAGGACGTACTGAAGGAACAAATCGACAAGGCTATCCACCGGCTCGATCGCGACAGCAATATCACCGCCCAGCAGCGGTTGAACTTTGAGATGAGCGTGAAGAACCTGACGCAGTCGCTTGAGGACCGGGAGCGTGT
>DATBEG010000054.1:0-57558 GCA_036276155.1 Bryobacteraceae bacterium
GCGTTTAGCCGAAATTGGCTTTGAACGGGAAAAACGGGCTCAGGCCGATGAAATCCGAAAACAGAATCAGGAGCGCCGCCGGCAAAACGAAGAGATCCGCCGGGCAACTGCGGCTCAGCACCGCGAAAATCAGGAAAAGCGCCGCGACGAGCGCCACAAAGTCGCCCACGCCATCGAAAACGAGAAGCTTCTGCAGCAGCAATTCAACACGGCAAGGGCTGTAGTCGCCTTTGAACAGCTCAACGCGCGGCACTTGGCGGCCTGAAACCTGCCGGGCGCAAAAAGAAGGCCGACAACAGGTATATCTTAGGGATAACGAGCCAGAAACGTATGAATAAGTATGAGAATCAGGCGAAGCAGCAGCGTACGGCCTCGCTTCGCACGTCCATGAATCTGTGGACCGCCGGGCTCGCGCTCCTCGTCGTCATCTTTATCATTGTCGGTCTGAATAACGGCGCATCGTCGGGCTTTTTCAAAACGGCCGCCGTCGTCGTGGCCATCCTGCTACTGATCCTGCGGCAACTCAGCCGTCGCTTGCGCGGAAAATCGCCTCGTGCCGCCCAGCCCGATGCGCAATCGACCCTGAAATTACATTAGTTTCCGTAGTGGGGTGGATCACCCCCGCCTGCTACCATCGAGGTTTCATGAAAGGTATAGTACTTGCCGGAGGCACGGGAAGCCGCCTGTTCCCCCTTACCAAAATCACTAATAAGCATCTGCTGCCTATCTACGACAAGCCGATGATCTATTACCCCATCGAGACTCTTGTCGAAGCCGGCATCACAGACCTCCTGATCGTCACGGGCGGCCGCAACTCCGGCGACTTTCTTCGCCTTCTTGCCAACGGCAAGGAGTTCGGACTCAAGCACATCAATTACACCTACCAGGAAGGCGAAGGGGGCATCGCGGAGGCTCTCGCCCTCGCGGAACATTTTGCCGAAAACAGCAAAATCTGCGTGATTCTGGGCGATAACATCATCGAGGGTTCTATCAAGCAGGCCGTGGACGAGTTCCGCCAGCAGGAGCGCGGCGCTAAAGTTCTTCTTAAAGAGGTCCATGACGCCGAACGCTTCGGAGTCGCTGAAATTCAGGGCAACCGCATCGTGGCTATCGAGGAAAAGCCTCGCAAGCCGAAATCGAATTACGCCGTCACTGGCGTCTACCTATACGACGAAACGGTCTTCGAGAAAACGAAGACTCTCAAGCCGTCCGCCCGCGGCGAACTCGAGATCACCGACGTTAACAACGCCTATATAGCGGAAGGAACCATGTCCTTCGACTTCCTTGAGGGTTGGTGGACCGATGCCGGCACTTTCGAGTCGCTCCTACGCGCCGCCAACCTCGTCAAGGATACACGCGAGGCAGCAAAGAAAACCCCGAGCGAAAGTGTCGAGGCGCCTGCCAGATGACCACCGCTGCAAGCCTCGGCGAACTGGAATCTGGCGTCGAAATCGCCATACCGGTATCGGAACCGGGCATTGGCAAGGTGATTCTTTCTGCCACCAGCGCCGACCTCATCGCAGACGTCCAGATCAATCCTTTTCCACTCTGGCCCGATGATCGCGGCTACTTCCTCGAAATAGCTCGCTTCGGCCAGGGCCTTGTGTCCAGCTTCCCCTCGGAAACAACGCAAGTCTCGGCTGCCGTAAACTATCCCGGCATCATCAAGGCGTTTCACTATCATCGTTTCCAAACCGATTACTGGGTGCCCGCGGCCGGCCTCCTCCAGGTCGTTCTTGTCGACCTGCGCACAGATTCTAGAACCTTCGGCGCCAAGAATACCTTATACGTCGGCGCGCTTCGCCCGTGGCAGCTTCTCGTCCCGCCGGGCGTGGCCCACGGTTACAAAGTGATAGGCGAGCAGCCCTCTATCCTTGTATACGTTACAAACCGGACTTATAACCCGAAAGACGAAGGCCGCATCGCTTATAACGATAGCTCGATTGCTTACGACTGGGAGTTACAGTACAAATGAAGTTATTAGTAACTGGCGGTGCGGGATTCATTGGATCTTGTTTCGTGCGCACCGCCTTGGTTGAGAACTGGGCCGACGAGATCGTCAACCTTGACAAGCTCACTTACGCCGGTAATCTGGAAAACCTGGAGCCGGTAGCGGATAACCGCGACTACAGATTCGTGCAGGCCGACATCTGCGACAGCGCTGAAATCGACCGCATTTTCGAACAGGAATCGCCCGATGCAGTCGTGCATTTCGCAGCCGAATCGCACGTAGATCGCAGCATTCACTCCCCTGCCCCCGTCATCCAGACCAATTTCAACGGCACGTTCTCGCTGCTCGAAGCCACACGCAAACACAAGATCGCTCGTTTTGTCCACGTCTCCACCGACGAGGTCTACGGCAGCATCGATCCACCCCATGATGCCGACGAAACTTATCCTTTGCGCGCCAGCAGTCCGTATTCAGCCTCCAAGGCCGGCTCTGATCTGTTAGCGCTGTCTTACTTCGCAACTTATAAACTGAATGTCTCGGTAACTCGGGCCTCGAATAACTACGGTCCTTATCAGTTCCCCGAAAAGCTGATCCCGTTGATGATCTCGAACGCGCTCGAAGACAAGCCGCTACCGGTCTACGGTGACGGCCAACAAATCCGCGACTGGCTCTATGTCGAAGATCACTGCCGCGCCATTCGGTCTGTGCTCGAAAAGGGCCGACCCGGCGAAATCTACAACATTGGAGGCAACTGCTCGCTCCCTAACCTGGAAGTCGTCCATCGCATCCTCAAAGCCACTGGCAAACCGGAATCGCTCATCACCCGGGTTACAGACCGTCCGGGTCATGATCGCCGTTACGCGCTCACTAATGAAAAGTTGACGCGTGAAACAGGTTGGGAGCCTCGCATGGACTTCGATCGCGGCCTTGCAGCTACTGTCGATTGGTATCGCACGCACAAAACCTGGATCGATCACGTACGCAGCGGCGAGTACCGCCATTTTTACGAATTGAACTACGCGCGGCGCTCTTGAACAGCCCTTCCGTCCGTCATTGAGATTACTCGCTATAATTCAAAGGACCCCCGTCCTGTGGCGCGTTCCCAAAACACGAATTCAGCTCTCGATGAGTTGAGACACATTCAGCACGAGGCGCGCCGGGCTACGTCGCTCGACGAGGTGCGAAGCTTCTTCGATCGCATTCAGGCCATTCGATACGCGCGTCCCGACGACTTCGATACCCAGCTTCTTCTTTCTGAGGTTCAGGAAGAGGTCATCAATCGCGCTCGTACCCTGCGTGACGAGCCGGTTACGGCGTCGTCCAGGCGACACGAAGTGCCGCCCGAGGACGTTGCCGAAATCCCGCACGAAGTCCCGCGCGTCGATCCCAAGACCGTCAGATGGGCGCTGTATCTTGCAGCGATTTTCACCGCGGCTATCCTCGCCGCTTTCTTCTACCTCATCCAGACCGCCCGCAAGATCAACCTGACGCCCAATGAGGTTGCCGGGATGCAAGGCAACGCCGCTTCCGCTCCCGAGGACAAAAGTAATCCTTCGGCAACCAACAACCCCACGCCCGTCGCCCCCCTGAACCCGACCCTGCGCCTGTACACCGATCTGATTCCCGGAACCGTGACCATCGACGACAATCCGCCGCAGGATCTGAAAGACGGCGAGTTGGTGCTCGACAATCTGCAACCAGGCCAGCACTCCATCAAAGTCACCGGACACAGCGGGAACGCGGCTTTCACCTTCGATGTGTCGCAGAAATCTGCGCCCCGTGTGATCGGCCTGCCCACAGCTTCCAACGCCATGGCCGTGCTTGTCTCCGAACAGGACGGCTCCGGCCACCTGATCACGAATGCCGATCACTCAACCGTGTATCTCGACGGCGAGCCTGCCGGCGAAGTCGGCACCGACGGACTTCAGCTCACCGGCCTCGGCACTGTCGATCACAATCTGCAGGTCACCCAGGATGACGATCGCCAGCGCTTCGTCATGACTTATACACGAGCCCCCGTTCTCACTGTCTACGTCAAATCTGATTTCCCCGGCGGCATGGTTGTCGTCAAGACTGGTTTGGACAACGTCGCCGTCGCCATCAACGGCAAGCCTTATAAGCGTGAGACCGATCATGGGCAACTGCGCATTCCACTTCGCGTCGGCACCTACACCATCAGCGTGCACAAGCCCGGCTTCATCGATCCGCCGTCTGCCAGTGTTGAGGTCAAGAAGGCGGAAGAAGCAGCAGTCGAGTTCAAATTGGATCCGGCTCCGCAGGTTGCTTCACTCGAAGTCAAAGGCGCGCTCCCCGGCACCATGATTTATGTCGATCGAGCTTTCGCCGCTGCCGTCGGAGCAGATGGCAATGCCACGGTTCCTAACGTTCCACCCGGCGATCACGCCGTCGAACTGCGTCGCGATCAGGCCCTGCCGAAGCGCTTCGATCGCGTCTTCCGCACAGGTGATGTAGTCATGGTTACGGGCGCCGACGCGACTCTCGAGAAAGTGGTCACTGAAGCGAAGCCGCCCGTTCCCGCGCCAGGCGAACAGCCGTCAGGCCCTGCGCCGTCCACGCCGCCCCCGGCAGCGGGCGTCGGCCATTATTCGTTCCAGGCGCAGGCGCACGTCGGCGGCCTTTTCAAGCACAACAAGCTCCAGTGGTACGCCGGCTTTCAGGATTCCGAGAACTATGTCCTCTTCACCTTGGATGGCAAGCACGCCATTGTGCGGGATGTGCGCGACGGCAAATCCTCTGAGGTTAGTAAGACTCCGTTTAATCTTGAGTCGAATCAATGGGTACAAATAGACATCGCGGTGAAGCCGAACATGATTGACGCCAAAGCGAAGACACCCGACGGCGAGTGGACAGACATCGGATCAGTAACCAGCCCAGGACGCGATTTCACCCGGGGCCGCGTCGGCGTGTTCAAACAGGGTGAACAATAATGGACGAGCGAAACTTTTATCGCGAGTCGACGGCCACGAAACCGGCGACGCTGAACTGCCCCTTCTGCCGCACCCCCGAGACCTACGATCTCAAATGGCTCTTGCGCCGCAAGATCGATCGTCTACCCCGCAATGCCGATGAACGCGACCGCGCAAAATTCGCCAAAGCCGTCAGCTACATGGTGCTGGTGGACGATAAGGTCGCCTGCCGCAATCCGCGCTGCCGCCGTACCTTTGAGATCTCCGGCATCAAGACCACCGCCTTTCTGACCGATTAACGGCTATGCGGCTGCTGGCCTGCGGAAAGCGGCACGTAGCCGTTGAGCAACTGCCGGTTCTCCGGATTGCAGTTCACGTAAAAGCCCGTGCCTCGCGCCGGGTCAAAAACGGAACTGCCCCGTTTGCCGCCCGCGCAGGCGTGTTGAATCTCGCGGAGAATCTCGGAGCGAACGGGAACCCGGAAGTACGGTTTCACCGGCTTCAATCCGTCTCGCTCCGGGTTGCTCTTCATCGGCAGGAATTGTTGGAAGTTGGTCCGCTTGTCGGCAATGCCACGTTTTCCCGAAGGCGTGCATGCTGTGACTAGTATCAGCAAGGTAGCGAAGCTCAGCGCGAAGACTTTCATCCTGAACTTATTGTCCACACTTTGCGCGACAAGTCGTAATCTGAAAAGAGGCATATGGCTACGAAGCTGATCGTAAACGGGCGCGAGACTACTGTCGACGCGTCGGGCGACACTCCCCTGCTCTGGGTCCTACGCGATGTCGTCAAGCTAACCGGAACCAAATACGGTTGCGGTATCGGCCAATGCGGCGCCTGCACGGTTCACGTGAATGGCCAGCCGCAACGTTCCTGCATCACGCCACTGTCGGCTGCCGCAAACGCCAAAATCACCACCATTGAAGGCATTTCGCCAGACGGCAAACATCCGTTACAGATCGCATGGCAGGAAGTCGACGTTCCTCAGTGCGGATACTGCCAGGCTGGCCAGATCATGACCGCGGCAGCACTACTCGCCAAACATCCGAAACCAAGCGATGCCGACATCGACACGGCAATGAGCGGCAATCTCTGCCGCTGCGGCACCTACCTACGCATTCGCGCCGCCATTCACAAAGCCGCCGGCATGTCGAATGGAGCGCACGCGCAACGCGCTGCATTGATCGGCATCACGACAGAAACGGAGGCACTCTAACATGGTCGTCACTCGTCGCAATTTCCTCCACGTCTCCGCTTTGTCGGGAGGCAGTCTGCTGCTCGGCACATTCATCGGACCGAAGGCAAGAGCACAGCAACAGCGGCAACAGGCTCCGCTCGATCCCAACACCTTTATCAGGATCGACGCCGACGGAACAGTCACGCTCATCTCGCGCAATCCGGAGATCGGCCAAGGCATTAAGAACATGCTCCCCATGCTGATTGCCGAGGAACTCGAAGTCGATTGGAAGCAGGTCAAAGTCGAACAGGCCGATTTCAGTGAGAAGTACGGCACTCAAACCACAGGAGGCAGCCGTGCCGCTTCCAACAACTGGATCCCCATGCGCCAGGTCGGCGCCGCCGGCAAGATGATGCTTATCGCCGCAGCCGCCAAACAATGGGGAGTACCTGAGTCCGAATGCTATGCAGCAAAGGGCCGTGTCTATCACCGCTCGACCGATCGCTCACTCGGCTATGGCCAACTCGCCGCAACGGCCGCAACCATGCCTCCGCCTGACATGAACTCGGTGAAGCTCAAGGCTGCAACAGATTTCAAGGTCATCGGTACGCCGACAACAGGCGTCGATGTGCCGCAGATCGTCACCGGCAAGCCTCTCTATGCCATCGACATCACGCTCCCCGAAATGCTGTACGCCCAGTACGTCAAGTGCCCGGTGTTTGGCGGCAAAGTAGTTACCGCCAATCTCGATGAGATCAGCAAGATGCCCGGTGTGCGTCACGCGTTCGTCCTCGAAGGCAAAGTCAAAGTCGGTCCGCTGATCGAAGGTGATCCAGGTCTCGAGCCCGGCGTCGCCATCGTCGCAGACACCTGGTGGCAAGCCAATGTAGCGCGCCAGAAGCTGAAGGTCGAATGGAACGAAGGCCCGGCGGCGCAGCAGAGCAGCGCCGAGTTCCAGCGTCGCGCCGACGAACTCTCGAAGCAACCGGCGCAGCGCGTGCTGAAGAACGACGGCGATGTGGACAAGGCTTTGGGGAATGGCGCCCATGTCATCGAAGGCGCCTATTCCTATCCGTTCATCTCGCACGCTCCGCTCGAGCCGCGCACCTGCACCGCGCACTTCAAAAACGGCAAGCTCGAAATCTGGAGCAACACTCAGCTTCCGGCGCGCGGCCGTACGTTAGTCGCGAGCAATCTCGGCATCGCCGAGAACGACATCACCATCCATCTGTTCCGTGCGGGCGGTTCGTTCGGCCGCGGTCTCACGAACGACTACATGGTCGAAGCGGGCGCCATCGCGCAGAAAGTGGGCGTGCCGGTCAAGCTTCTCTGGACGCGCGAAGACGACATGACGCACGACTACTATCGTCCCGGCGGCTTCCACTACTTGAAAGGCGCAGTCGATGACTCAGGCAATCTCGTTGCCTGGCATAATCACTTCGTCAGCTTCGGTGAAGGCGAAAAATTTTCCTCTTCGGCACAGATACAGCCGGGCGAATTTCCGGCCGGGTTCGTTCCCAACTTCCGTACCGACGCTTCGGTCATGCCGTTGATGCTGAAGACGGGCGCGCTGCGTGCTCCCGGCGCAAATTCGCAGGCCTTCGTCATGCAGTCCTTCATCGACGAACTCGCGTACGCCGCCAAGATGGATCCGGTCGACTTCCGCCTTCAGCTCCTCGGCCAACCGGCCAAGTCGAAAGTCAACGAAGCAGCCAAGCCGAAAGTCGAAAACGAGCCGGCATATCATCCTGGCGATAAAGCCAAGCAGGCTTACGACACCGTCCGCATGGCCAAGGTTCTGCAAACTGTTGCTGAGCGCTCAAACTGGGCGCAACGCAGCAAGTTGCCGAAAGGCACAGGCATGGGCGTCGCGTTCCACTACAGCTTCCAGGGATACTTTGCGCACGTCGCGGAAGTCACCGTGCTGCCAGGCAACAAACTGAAGGTGAATAAGCTCTGGGTCTGTGGCGATGTCGGTAGTCAGATCATCAACCCGAGTGGCGCAGAAGCGCAGGTGCAGGGCGGCGTCATTGACGGCTTGAGCGAACTGATGCACCAGGAGATCACGCTCGAGAACGGGCGCGTTGTCCAAACCAACTACAACCAGCATCAATTGATGGCCTTGCGTCAGGCGCCTCAGGTCGACGTGCATTTCATCCCGACAGATCATTCACCGACGGGATTAGGCGAGCCATCGTTGCCTCCAGTCCTTCCCGCTGTCGCGAACGCAATCTTCGCGATAACAGGGCAGCGCATTCGAGCACTGCCGCTTTATAAGAGTGGCTTTTCCTGGGCGTAAAGCCCTTCAGCCAAGTGAGGGCGTCCGCCTGGGCGCGAGCATGGTCTCGATATTCAGGCTAAAGATGCCCTCCACTTGCCCGCGATCGAAGCCCAACTCATACAGCGCAGTCGCCTGCTGATCGAACACAGCCGAGTTCCACGCGCGTGGAAAGTAGCTCGAGTCTGTGCCGAATAACAGACGTTTGACGCCAACTACGTCGATCGACCGGCGTAAGACAGTGCGCAGGTCAAGGCCTTCATACGCCATCCAGCGATTGCTGCTCGACGTGTCGAGGTACACATTGGGGCAAAGGTCCGCGAGCATCAGCGCTTCCCGCAACAGGCCAGCGCCGAAATGCGGCACCACAAACGGAATGGTTGGGAAATGCAGCGCCACCGCATGCAGATCCAGAGGATTTGAAAACTGCATGTTGAACTGCGAAGGCAGCCCAAGCTTCTGCCGTATGCCAACACTGATTGCACCGCAATGCACGAAGACTGCCAGGCGATTGTCGGCGGCTATCTCAAGGATCGGCACCACACGCCGATCGGTAATGGGGTAGGTGTGCATCGCCGGGAACAGGCAAACCGCGTGCAAGTTTCGATTCGCTGCCGCTTGCTGCATTCGATCCAGTGCATCCTGCTGCGTCGGGTTCAGCATGAAGTAGCCGTAGAATCGATCTGGATAGGTGCGTACCGCGGCTGCAACGCTACCCTCGTCTCCGTGCGCACTAGCAATCAGGCAGGCACGCACGACGTTATGGCGATCAAGCTCTGCTACCCACTCGCGTGCCAGTAGAACCGGGTCTTCGGCCGGAATGTCCCAGTTCAGAAGCGGAGCCAACTCTCTCGCGTCGCTAACTCTCTTCTGCCCCGCCAAGCCGCTGTAGAAAACATGTGAGAAGAAATGCAGGTGCGCATCATTGACCGGCAGATCACCCCAGGGACTGTTCGCCATGCTGGTGTGATTGTAACCGGAGCGTTGCCACTAGCGGCTTATATTCTTCCCTGCGAACCGGCATTAACGGAAAAGGCTCCGGAGAGAGAGGCGTTGCCCTCCCATTCCAGAGCCTTTTGTGCTGGAGAAAGTTAGTTACTGCTTCTGATGCTTTTCCAGTTGTGTTAGAGGGCGCTGCGGCGACCTGCTAACAGGCTGACCAGGAACAGCACCAGGAAGATCACGAAACAGATTTTCGCAATGCCGGCTGATGCGGCGGCAATGCCACCGAAGCCGAAAATAGCAGCAAGAATCGCGATCACCAAGAACACCCAGGCATACCAGAGCATGTTGTTTTCTCTCCTCCGTGGGTATAGGAGCAACTCGCGTGCCAACCTGCCAAACCGAAGCTCAACATCGAAAACCGCCTGATTTCAACTGTTTTCGGAGTACACTCGTCAGCCGGCGCACCCTATACCCGGTGAGCAGTGGAATAAATTCCGACCCTCCCGAGAGAATTTGCAACCTCACGGGCGGAGGCAAGCCGTTCATACGTGGCATTTAGGCCGCAGCCGTCTTGGCCGCGGTTTTCGCAGGCGATTGTTTGCCGACTGTCTTCTTGACTGCGGACTCGTTCTGCCAAGCCTCCCAAAGCTTCCCCATGTCCCGAACCAGCAGCTTCGATTTCTGTTCGTAAACCTTGCTTCCCAGAACGAGAGATTTCTCGCGCAGTTCCCGGCTGTACTCGTCCATGAGGCCCGTAAAGACGTGGACATTTTCGTTGCCACCGTAAAGATCGGGATCGGCTTGCAACTTCTCACGAAGTACCACAAGATTGTGATCGTCCCCGAGCCAAGTCTCGAGATCCTTTAACGCGCCCTCGCGCGCTTTCAGGATGTCCGTCCACATATCCTCGAGTAGGCGCACATGATACCAGTGATCCTTAACGCGCTTGCGCCACTCGTGGTAATGTTCGGGCGTCGGCTGCCTCATGACCGCAGTCATGGCTTTACGCCCGCTCTTGTAGCGTTTTCGAAGACCTGGGGCCAGAGCCTCAAAGCCGTCTTTCTTCAGCGGCCAGGTATCTACCCCTTTCGCTGTCGACCGCAAACCGCTTACCGCCTTCCGGACCACAGCATCTACGTTGAGCCGCTTCAACGTGTCCTGTTTATTTTTGTTCAAGCCGCCTAGCACCGCACGAACAGCCTCAGGCTTCAACTGCGCGCGATACTTCTCGACGACACCATTGAAAACCTCAATGATGGCTTCGGCGTCACGGATTTCGGACAGTTGCCGACCGGTCTCACTCAGCTTTGTATTCTGATCCCGATAAATCGCCCCGAGCTCGGGCTGCAGCAGCCTCAAAGCGCCGCGCAACTTCTTAATGCTCTTACGCGCTTCGTGGATGGCCTCATCGCGCTTTCGGCCCTTTCCCTCGAGGAGTTCGCTCGTGGCGGATTCTACTTCCTCCCGCACGATACGTCGAACTCCCTCGGGTACGGATTCCTTAGCCTTGAAACGATAGCCCATACTGTCGCGCCCGAGCCCGGGCCAATCCTCTCTATTAAGAGTGTCCTTCGTGCGGAGCAGTGGGAGCCACGTTCGTGGTCTCGGCGCCATACTCCTTGTCTGCTTCTTCATTGCGGCCCAGCAGGCGCAGCGCTGCCGACGTGACATGCTCCGCCGTAAAGCCGAAGTGCTTCATGATTTCAGCGCCTGGCGCCGAAGCGCCGTAATGGTCGATGCCGATGATGGTGCCTTCATCGCCGGCGTATTTCGCCCAACCGAACGGACTCGCCGCCTCAACGGTCACGCGCTTCTTCATTGCTTTCGGAAGCACGCTTTCGCGATAGCTTTCGTCCTGCTTTTCAAACAGGAACCAACTCGGCATGCTGACCACACGGGCTTTCAGGTTGTAGTCCTTCTGCAGTTTCTCCGCTGCGCGCAAACACAGCGACACCTCGGAACCCGTGCCGATGAGCATCACATCGGGTGATCCGCCGTCGGGTTCAGAAAGGATGTAAGCACCCCTCTTTACGTCGACATCTTTGCCGTGACTACGATCCAGATGCGGCACATTCTGGCGCGTGAAGGCGAACAGAGTCGGCCCGTCGTGTTCGACAGCGGCAGCCCAGCATTCCGCGGTTTCGTTCGCATCCGCCGGACGCATCACGTTCAGACCGGGAATTGCGCGCAGACCGGCAAGCTGCTCAATCGGCTCGTGTGTGGGTCCATCCTCGCCGACACCCACGCTGTCATGCGTATACACATAAAAGCACTTCAGTTGACTCAGAGCACCCAAGCGCACCGAAGGCTTCATATAGTCGGAGAAGACCAGGAACGTCGCACTGAACGGCAGAGCGCCGCCGTGCGCTGCCAGCCCGTTCACGGCCGCTCCCATGGCGTGCTCGCGAACGCCAAAAGCGATGTTGCGTCCGGCGTAGCCCCAGAC
Source organism: Bryobacteraceae bacterium (assembly GCA_036276155.1). Classification (GTDB taxonomy): domain Bacteria; phylum Acidobacteriota; class Terriglobia; order Bryobacterales; family Bryobacteraceae; genus Bog-105. Next base: position 11,725 of record DATBEG010000054.1, read on the forward strand.
GCCGCCGACTGCGCCCTGTGCGGAAGGCCCAACCGACTCGGCCGGCTGAAAATCGCCCATGCCCTTCAAAGCTGTATTGGTGGAGGGATTCAAATCGGCAGATCCGCCCAGAATATTCGGTATGTTTTTGGCAAGGGCGTTCAGAGCTTGTCCACCTGCCGCGCGTGTGGCAATCGGCTTGTCTTCCGGCTTCCACTTCGGCAGATCGGCTTTCCAGTTTTCCGGTAGTTTGCCGGCGATCATCTGCTCCAGCTGCTCGCCTTCTTTCGGAAACTCCTTCTTGTAGGCTTCAAAGCGCCGCTGCCATTCGGCCTGGGTCTTCGCACCTTTCTCACCCACTTTGCGGAAGAAGTCCAGCGCATCCTGCGGCAGCCAGAACTTCTCGGTCGAGCCCCAGCCGAGCGCCTTCTTCGCTGCTAGAAGCTCGTCGTCACCGAGCGGATTGCCGTGCGCCTCGAAGGTGTCCTGCTTGTGCGGGCTGCCATATCCAATATGCGTATGCACCAGGATCAGCGAGGGTTTGTGCCTTTCTCGCTTCGCCTCTTCGATCGCTTTGGTGACGGCTTCCACATCGTTGCCGCTCTTAACGTGATGTGTATCCCACCCGTAGCCTTCAAAGCGCTTGCCCACATCCTCAGTGAACGTCAGGCTAGTCTGGCCGGCGAGCGAAATCTTGTTGTCGTCATAAAGGAAGATCAGCTTGCCCAATTGGAGATGGCCGGCGAGCGAAGCCGCTTCCTGGCTGATGCCTTCCATCAGGTCGCCATCTCCGCAAATCCCGTAAGTGTAATGATCGATGATCTCGTGCCCGGGCTTGTTGAAACTGGCGGCAAACCAGGCTTCCGCGATGGCGAAGCCAACCGCATTTCCGAAACCCTGGCCGAGCGGCCCTGTCGCAACTTCCACCCCGACTGTGTGTCCACGTTCCGGATGCCCGGGAGTTTTGCTGCCCCACTGGCGAAATCGCTTCAGCTCAGAAAGCGGCAAATCGTAGCCGGTCAGATGCAGCAGGCTGTAGAGCAGCATCGAGCCGTGACCGGCGGACAGAATGAAGCGATCGCGATCGAACCAGTGCGGATCTTTCGGATTGAACTTCAGGTATTTCGTCCAGAGCGCATAAGCCATGGCCGCGGCGCCCATCGGCATTCCAGGATGTCCTGAATTTGCATTCTGCACAGCATCTGCAGAGAGAAAGCGGATCGTGTTAATGCACAGCTCTTCCAGACTTGTTTGCGTCTCGGTGGTTGGCAAGATATCTCTCCTTATTTGGACCTTACTCCAAGAAACTTTGTGACGCAGTTATGGGCCGGTTGGTATCCAGCGGCAAACGGAGCGCCTTAAACAGATTAGTACTGCGCCGTCGGGGCAGCGAGCATCAGGCATCACAACGAGTGAGGGCGGGCCTTCGATATCCTGGCTATAGAATGATTTTGCGCATCGCGACGGCTGCGCTTTTGTTGTGCTCACTTGCCGCAGCGCAGAGCAGTACCGCTCGCAAAGGCTCGAAAAACTCTAGTGACAATAGCGCGGAACAAGCCAACCCTGCTGCCGCCCAACCGGAGGCGCCGGCGCTGCTGAGCTGTCCGGCAGGAACTCCGCTCGGTTCCATCGATATCAGTGTGAAATCGCCGCAGCCGGACCTCGTCCAGTTGCCATTCCAGAACATCAATCACCTGAGCGAGGGCGACACGCTGGTGTACTCCCCAGTGCTGCGTGGAAACGAGAAACGCCCCGGCGATATTGCGCTGGTAATTGTTCCCACGAAGAAGAAGCCGAACGAACCGATTCTCACTGTGACGGAGCCCAAGAACGCCGACAAGCCTCAGGAATGGAAGATCGATCAGACTGTTTCCCTGGTCGGCTTTGTCTACGGACCCGCCGGCCTGAGCAAAAAGAAGGTTTCCAAATTCCTCTCGCAGGACGACGTCCTTGTGGCGCAGTTGGCCGACTACGCAGAGAAGACCGCGCAGACTGAACAGTTGGTAGCGGCGCTCTCAAATAGCGAAAGCAGCGCTGACAGCATGAATGCCGCTTTGAACGGTTTTGCATCACAATATGGCTTCGCGGTTCAGATCGACAAGACCGCTCCGCCGGCCGTGCAGGCGCAAACTCTCTTCGCCAGCATGAATCCGCAACTCGCTACTTACAATCCGCTGGCGAGTTCAACAGCCGAGCGCGCCGGCCAGACCGCAAGCCTGGCAACGACAGCGGCAGCACTCTTCTTTGGCAGCCCTGTTGGACTTGCAGCGGGGGGCACAGCCATGCTGCTCGATTTGAAGGCGATCTCCTTTCCGGACACACAATTTCGCGCATCTTTCGCGGAGGCGCTGAAAGGCTCCTCTGTGAATCTCTGTGGCGAGAAGGCGCCGACGCCCCCGCACACGCGAGTCGCCTACATTTGGGCCACGCGCATTCCGAACGCTCCTACGCCGACCGTGAAGATCGGTAACGCAGACTATCTGCCGCAAAATCAGAAATCGCCGCTGCCCGTCGAAGTGCCCGAAGTCAGTTGGAAATACCTGGGGCGTGCGCGCGAGTGGACGGTTTCCGATGACAAGAATAAGAAAGTAGATATCCCCGTTCTGACGCTCGGGAATCAGAAATCGCTCGAACTAGATCTCGGCAAGGCAAAGCTCGCGCCCGGGGATTACCACTTGGCAGCGTATTGGGACTGGACCCCTTTCACCGCGGACGGAGTCATTCATGTCCAGCCGCTGAGCACATTTGATAAAGCAACGCTCGACCCGGCATCGCAGGACCGACTCCTGGCCCACACGGGAAAAGTTCAGGCAACCTTAACGGGTGCCGATTATGAATTCACCACTAAGGTGGAGTTGGAAAAATTCGGCGATGAATTCGCGACAACCGAGCCGGTGAAGTTCCTTCTGCCCAACGGGCTGCGAGACGGTCCGCAGAGCCATATGGATGTGCAGGTCGACACCGCCGGGCTCGATCCGGGGCAGTATGAATTTCTCGTCAGCCAGCAGGACGACCAGAGTCATCCAGTGAGATTCAAAGTTCTGGATCAAACTGCCAGCGTGACGAATTTCCCTGTACTGGTGAACCAGGGCGTCACGACACAGCACTTCGTGCTAAAAGGCCAACGCTTGCAGCAACTGGCGAAGCTGGAGGCGAACGGCGCGAAAGTCGAACTCGGCGACGTGAGCAACAACGGCACTGAGCGAAGCATGACAGTACAGCTAGATGGCAGTCTGAAGCCCGGCGCTTCCATCCCAATTGTCGAATATGTGGTCGACCGGAGCGCACCCGACACCATTGCCGGGGGCTTGCAGATAACCGGACCTTTGCCGCTGATTGCGAGCACCCGGCTATCGGTTCCCACCAGTTTGAGCATCACCACGCGGCCGAACGAATTTCCTGCAGGCTACACCCTCACGGCCATGCTCGACGTGAAGAACATTGAACGCCGCAGCACGTTGCTGCTGTCGTGCGAAGGCGACCCGGGGCCGGGTGCGACGTTGGAGATTGGTGAGAAGACTGACACGTCAAGCCTCCAGCAGTTATCGCCCGATCAACTGTTTCTTTCCTACGGGACCGGGAATCTGCCCGCGGGCTGCAACCTTGATGCGGTTATTAATAACGGCAGGATTGGAAAATCACAACCGTTCGCATTGGCGAAGATCGTTCTCATGCCGCAGATCGATTCTTTCTCGATTGCTGGTACGGCTCCTGACGGTAGCACGACCTATACGCTGACCGGCCAGAACCTCGAGATGATTCAAAAGATCGGCTGGGCTGATACCACGGGTGTGGATGTGACTGCCCTGCCCGCTCCATTACCGGGGCAGGATCAGAAGCAGACTCTCACCGTCAACGTGCCCGTTCCGGCAGCGAACCAAACTTGTGTTTACCTGTGGCTGCGAGGTGATGAATCGGGCCGTGCCACCACCCTTAAGATCCCATCGCCGCCCGTGCCGGCGGCCAACTCAGGGTCGAAAAATCCTGTGGCCAACTGAGGGGCCGAGTCGAGACCAAAGCCATTCCTGGCAATGCCGCGCGCCACGTCATTGCATCAGGAAGCAAAAAAACGGCCCGTATGTTTTATAGTTGAAATCGATTGACGAATCTCCCCAATCTGCTCACGTTGATCCGCATCTTCCTGGTGCCGCTTCTGGTGGCAGTACTGGTCGAGCAGAATTTTCGTATCGTCTGGGGCGGTCGCGTCGTCATTGCGAACGATTTTCTGGCGCTGATCGTCTTTCTGGCCGCGGCCCTCACTGATCTTCTTGACGGTTACCTGGCACGGCGCTGGAAACAAGTCACCACCGTCGGCACGCTGCTCGATCCGATTGCCGACAAACTGCTTGTCTCCGCAGCTTTGGTGTCACTGGTGCAAATCAGACTTCTGCCCGGATGGATGGTCATTCTGATCATCAGCCGCGAATTCGCCGTATCCGGGTTGCGTAGCATCGCGGCAGCGGAAGGATACATCATTAAGGCCGGCGAGCTGGGGAAATCCAAGACTCTCCTACAGGTGGTCGGCGTAGTGCTCGTGATGCTGTCCATAAGGTGGCCGCAGATCAGAATATACGCACTGGTGGTGCTGTGGGGCGTAGTGGTCTTCGGACTGGCGTCTGCCGTCGACTACTTCCGCAAGTTCTGGCGGAAGGTAGATAACAGCATAAAACTGCGACGCCGCAATGAACTGATCGCCATGGAACGGCAGAAACGACGGATGGATAAGGCCGCGCGGAAAGCCGGGACGAACGATGTAATGGGGGAATCTGCCGAGTCGACTATTCGGCGACCGGGATAAAACTGGTGAAAGCCACTTCCGGAGCGGCCGCCAGAACTTCGTAATTGTCCTTTGTGAAGATCACCGTTCGAACCTGCCCCCGAGGACCTAACACTCCGATTCGTTTTCCGTTGAAAGTGAATGTGAGCCCGCCGGCATTGCCGGTGCGGATGCGAGCCGATTCACGTCCGTCCAGTCCCGTTGTTTGACTTGCGTCCAGAACGCCGCTGAAAACTTCTTTGCCGTCCGCGACAATAGACAGCCAGGTTTTCTCAAGCGCGGCAAGCTGGACGTGGAAGCCCGTATCAACGGCTTTGAGATGTTCCATGGGCGGGGTTGCTTTCGTGACCGTTGCGCTAGCACGGGTGTTTACTTGCACCGGCGGTTTCGCGGGTTCAAGGCGAGCCTTCAGTTCGGTCAGTTGTCCGCCGATGTCGCTGACCATCACGTGAAAGCTAGCGTGCGAGTTTTGCCAGGCGGCGTACATCCCCGTACACGCCGCCATCACGAGCGAGAACGATACGACGGAGCGAATCCAATTCAGCTTCGAGTGGCGCTCCGGTTTGAGAGGTTTGACATGAATGACACGCGCATCCTGCTGGCCAGGCATAACCTGGCCCGGCACAAGCGGTTCGGGCATAGTGGCCGCCGCGTTCTCTACTTCCGCGGCGATTATTTCGTAATTCAGCTTTATATGAGCGGCAAACTGTCTAACGAAACTTCGATAGTGAAATCTAGAACGAATGCTGGGGAGATCGTCTGATTCAATAGCGGCTAGGTTCTTAACGCCTATGCGTGTAGCCGCGCTTACCTGCTCAAGCGTCAGACCAAGACACAAGCGCGCGTCACGGAGTTTTTTACCAACAGACTCCATATGCTCCCTTAGTGGTATTAAAATGCCTCATCGGCGGCAACGTTATAATACAACAGTCTTTTCGGCTTTTTTCCGACCTTGGAACAGCGTTTCGGTTGTCGTACTAAGAAAAGCAACTCTTAAGAGTTCTAGTGATACTCCCCTCTATTCCCTCTCGGGCTATTTTCACCTCCACTATTAGGAGGCTTACGCTCCTCGGCGCCTTTCTGCTTAATGCGCTTTTTCCACGCCTGCTATTGGCTGCTCCGACTGCCTTCAGTGGAGCTCAGGCGTTTCAATTCACACAGAAGGCCCTTTCCTTTGGGGAACGCCCCTCGGGTTCGGACGCGATCGCGAAACTACGTTCCTGGATCGATGGCGAGTTGAAACCGCTGGGCGGCACAATTGAGCTCGACTCGTTCACCGGCCAGACGCCCACCGGGCCGGTGCCGATGACTAACATCATCCTGAAGTTTCCGGGGGCATCCGGCAAGGCAGTGGTTGTCGCCGGCCACTACGACACCAAACGGATCCCGATGGTCCATTTCCTGGGCGCAAACGACGCCGGCTCTTCAACAGGGTTCCTCATCGAGTTCGCGCGTGAGGCTGCGAAGATGAAGCACCCGGATGATCTCTATGTCGTCTTCTTCGACGGCGAAGAAGCCGTGGGAGAGTGGACGGATACCAACAGCCGCTATGGCAGCCGACATCTGGTAGACAAATGGCTGTCGAATGGGACTCTTTCGCACATCAAAGCGCTTATCAATGTCGACATGATCGGCGATAAGGATCTGGACGTGCTGAACGACGGAAACTCCTCACAGTCCCTTCGCGATCTTGTGTTGAAAGAAGCGGCCAAGCTGGGCGACTCGAAGTACTTCCACACAAATGTCAGCGGCATCGATGACGATCATATGCCGTTCGTCAATGCAGGCGTGAACGCGATCGATCTGATCGACTTCAACTACGGACCGCAGAACAGCTACTGGCACACGGACAAAGACACTATAGACAAGCTCAGCGCGCACAGCCTGCAGGTTGTGGGAGATGTCGTAGTGGGAGTGGTCAGCGAACTCGAGCGATAGCGCCCTTCAGCTTCATTTCCGCGTCGAGAATCGGCTTCAGTGCAGCAACAGTGATCGCGCCGTTGTAGCGCTGACCGTCAATGAAGATCGTCGGCGTGCCCTGCACGTTAGCGTCGTTGCCGTCCTGCACGTCACGTTCGACTTTGGTTCTTACTTCGGTGGTGTCCATGTCGTTCTCAAGCTTGTCAACATCAATCCCCACTTCTTTCGCGTAGGCAAGGATGGACTTGCGACTGAGATTATTCGGGTGTGCGAATAGCGCGTCGTGCATCGGCCAGAATTTACCTTGCTTCTGTGCCGCCACGGCCGCGGTTGCAGCGAGATCGGCCTGCGGATGCTCTTCCAGCGGAAATTGCTTGAAGATGAGCTTCACCTGGGTCGGGTAGGCTTTCAGAATGTCGCGGATCTGGGGCACCGCAGCAGCGCAATACGGGCACTGAAAGTCGGAAAATTCTACGATCGTGATCTTGGCATCGGCAGGACCGGTGGCGGGAGATCCGGAAACCGGGATCTTCACCGGATCATCAAGAATCTTCTGGGGTCCCCATTTAGACGAAATGGCCGCCTGCAGCGCCTCGTCGGCAGATTTGCCGGCTTTGATCTGATCAATGATGATCTTCGCCATACCCGTGCTGTATTGGCACTGCGGATCTGCGATGCGGCACTCGGCCAGCTTCATTCCGCAACCGCAGGAGCAAGGGTTGTCGCGCAGCGTCTTAAGAACGGTGGCCTTCTGCTGAGTGTTGAGCCCGCTTAGATCGATGCCGGGCAGAGTGGTCGCCGTTTTCCAATCCTGCGCAAAGAGCATAAGCGCAGCAAACGGAAGCAGGACAAGACGATACATAGAACCATTGTAGAAGTTGTCAGCCTGCGTTCGGACCTACAATAACTGCATGGACCTGGTTATCAACGGCCAGCGGACGCGTGTATCTGTTGATCCCGAACGGCCACTGCTGTTTATCCTGCGTAACGAGCTGGATTATACGGGCGCTAAGTACGGCTGCGGCGAGGGGCAGTGCGGCGCCTGCACCGTTCTGATTGACGGCGTGGCGAAGCGGTCTTGCGTGACTCCGGCCGGTTCGGTGGCCGGTAAAGAGATCACCACCATAGAAGGGCTCGCGGACGGGGACCGTCTTCATCCAATACAGCAGGCATTTATCGAATGCGATGCCATGCAGTGCGGCTACTGCACACCGGGCATGATCCTGAGCAGTGTGGCGCTGCTGCGCAAAAATCCGAATGCCTCGGAAAGCCAGATTCGGGAAGGCATGCAGGGGAACGTCTGCCGGTGCGGCACCTACAACCGCATTCTCGAGGCGATTGAGAAGGCGCGACACACGATGCTGAGCGAAGGGCAGGAGAATCACCGTGCCTAGCCGACGCGAGTTTCTGCATAGCCTGGGAGGCGGTCTGCTGTTGCTCTGGTCCGCGACGGATTTGCTCGAGGCGCAGGAGTCCGGCGGAAATCGCCGTCGCGGAGGCGGGAATGCCCTGCCCGACAACGTCTCGGCGTGGCTGCATATCGCGCCTGACGGCAAGATTACGGCGTTTACCGGCAAAGTGGAAGTTGGCCAGAACATCCGCACGTCACTGACGCAAGCCGTGGCAGACGAACTGCGCGTGCAGCCCTCGTCGGTGCAGCTCGTGATGGGCGATACCGGGCTGACGCCCTGGGATATGGGAACGTTCGGCAGTCGCACAACGCCGACCATGGCGCCGGTGATGCGCAAGATGGCGGCAACTGCTCGCGAGCAACTTATTGCAGCAGCCGCGAAAAGCTGGCAAGTAGATCCAAAATCAGTTACCGTTACCGATGGCCGCATTCACAATGGATCCGCTACGCATAGCGCCGGCTATGGTGAACTTGCGACGCAGATCGACTGGGTGCATGTAGTCGGCGATGCGAACTGTGTCACTCCCGCAGCGAACTGGCAAGTCGCCGGGCACAACCTGGCGAAAGTGAATGCTCGCGAGATCGTGACCGGAAGACACAAGTACGCTTCCGATCACAAGCTGCCCGGAATGCTGTATGGGCGCGTGCTTCGGCCGCCCAGCTTCGGCGCGAGGTTAACAGCTGCTTCCACGTATCAATCAACCAGCTACCAGATCGATATAACGGGCGCGAGCGCAATCCCCGGTGTCACTGTAGTCAGCGATGGTGATTTCTTCGGCATCACGGCGCCTGATGAGCAGATTGCGGCGAAGGCGCTCGCTGCGTTGAAGCCGAAGTGGGAGGAGAAGCAGCAGATCTCCGAAGGCGAATTGTTCGGCTTCATCAAGAAAGATGATGCCTCAACCAGCGCGCGCTACACCATTTCTTACATCGCTCATGTGCCGCTGGAGCCGCGCGCGGCCGTAGCGAATTGGGAAGGCGACAAGCTTACGGTCTGGACCGGAACGCAGCGTCCATTCGGGGTCCGTTCGGAACTGGCAAGCGCTTTTAAGATGCCGGAAGAGCAGATCCGCATCATCATGCCGGACACCGGCTCTGCTTACGGTGGCAAACACTCGGGCGAATGCGCCATCGAAGCCGCGCGCTTAGCAAAGGCCGCCGGTAAGCCGGTAAAGCTGATTTGGACGCGCGAGGAAGAGTTCACTTGGGCCTACCTGCGTCCCGCGGGCGTGATTGAAATCAACAGCGCTCTCAATACGGACGGCAGTCTCAGCTCATGGCAGTTCCATAACTACATGTCCGGCCCGTCAGGCCTGCCGACTCCCTATGAAGTGGCGGACAAGCACGAGCAGTATCACGAAGTGGATTCGCCGCTGCGCCAAGGATCGTATCGCGGATTGGCGGCAACAGCTAACCATTTCGCGCGCGAGTCGCACATGGATGATCTGGCTGCGAAGGCAGGGATGGATCCGCTCGCGTTCCGATTGCGCAATCTGCAGAATCCGCGTGTAAAGGCCGTCCTGGCCGCGGCGACGGAACGGTTCGGCTGGAGTAAGGCGCAATCGACGAAGACGACCGGTTTTGGGTTGGCGTGCGGCCTGGAGAAAGGCGGCTATGTTGCCGGTTGCGCGGAAGTCGAAATCGATCCCAATCGAGACATACACGTAAAACGCGTTGTCGTCGCGTGGGAATGCGGCGCCATTGTGAATCCGAAGCACCTTGAAAACCAGGTGGAAGGCGCCATCATGATGGGCATTGGCGGCGCGCTGTTTGAGGCCATTCACTTTTCAAACGGCCGCATTCTGAATCCTCATCTGGCCCAGTACCGCGTTCCGCGTTTCAGTGATGCTCCTCGGATTGAAGTGGTTCTGCTCGATCGGAAGGATATCCCTTCCGCGGGTGCAGGAGAAACTCCCATCGTGTGCATCGCGCCGGCCATCGGCAATGCTATTTTCGCGGCTACGGGCAGCCGTATTCGCTCGATGCCGATGTTACCTGCCTTTCAGGCATAACCTACAGCCCACCGAAACACTGCGTGGATGAACGAAGTCCAACGGGTACAACATGAGAATCGGATTCGTTGGCCTGGGCAAGATGGGTGCTGCCATGGCGCAAAATCTGCTGCGCGCCGGCAATGAACTGACGGTATACAACCGCTCACGGGAGAAAGCCGAAGCATTGGCGAAAGAAGGCGCGAAAACCGCAGATTCGCCGGCTGAGGTGGCGCGCGCGTCCGAAGCGGTATTCAGCATGATGCCTGACGATGAGGCAGCCGAAGAAATCACATTGGGTAACGCCGGCATTGCCGCCGGGCTCGCGAAGAACGCAGTCCACATCTCGAGTAGCACCATCAGCATCAAGGAATCGCGCCACCTCGAAGAAGAGCACGAAAAGCGCGGCAGTCACCTGATCGCAGCGACGGTTTTTGGCCGGCCGCAAGCAGCGGAATCGAAACAACTGGTAGTGGTGACGGCAGGAAGGACAGAAGCAGTCGAAAGGTGTAAGCCGTTACTCAACGCCATCGGCCGCCGAACCTTCGTTGTTGGCGAGCAGCCGTGGCAGGCGAATCTGTTCAAGCTGTTTGGCAATTTCATGATCGCGACCACGCTTGAAACATTCGGCGAGGCATTCGCAGGTATTCGCAAGGCCGGCGCCGACCATCACGAGTTTTACGAAATCATGAGCGAACTGTTCGGCTCGCCGGTGTACAAGAATTACGGCAAGATAATTGCGGACCAGGAGTTTGAGCCGGCCGGATTCGAACTGAAGCTCGGCTTCAAAGATGTGCGGCTGGCGATGGAAGCGGCTACAGAGTTCAACGCACCGCTGCCCATTGCGAATGTGCTGCGCGATCACTTTCTTTCAGCGTTAGCTCATGGTCAGGAGAAGCTTGATTGGTCGAGTATTGGGCTCGTTTCCGCTCGCAATTCCGGTTTAAATACCTAACTCGCGAACCGTGACAGAACCCATTTTTGCGCGTCCTTATCAAAGGAGAACGAAGCGCTGGCATCGAATTCTTTTGGACTAGGAGCGCTACCGCAGCGGATGATGTGATCTAAGTCAATCGTTGTCGGCTGTCCAGACTGATCCGGGATATTCAACTGATAACCGCAGCCCGGATTCTGACGTTTGACGTAAGTGATCCAGGTCTGTGCCTTAGCAGAGTTTTGCAGAAGGGAGGCAGCATTTTCGGGAGTTAAGGCCGGTATAACCGGCTTTGGCGGTGCGCTGCAACTCGCGCAAACAATGGCCGCGCCCGCAATGATGCCACTGTAAGAGAGAACTTTTTTCACTGCGGGCATCGTAGCACCTTACTCTAACGTTACCTATGACAGGATTTACTAAGTCACTCGAAGTTACAAACGATAATAATCACCTTGACAAAAGTGTCGATAGAAGCATCGCGCTGCGGAAAACGGAACTGCTGGCTACAGTGTCGGAGCCGATTCTCACGGAACTGGCATCGCGGGCAGTTATTCTCAGCCTGAGAGCCGGGGAGGTTCTGTTTTCAGAAGACGATGAAGCTTCCGGATTGTACATCGTGGTTGATGGTGAATTGCGCTCCGTTCGCCGCAACGCCAAAGGCCGTGAGCAGGTTCTCTCGACCGAGCGAGCGGGCGCTGTGCTGGCAGCGGTTCCGGTGTTCGCCGGCGGTCGGTTCTACACAACGAGCATCGCCGACACGCAATCGACGGTTTTGTGTATCGACTCGCAGGATATTCTGAAACTCTGCAATGAGCACACAGAGCTGTTGTGGGCTTTGACACGGCTCTTTGCGCGCCGCCTCAGGCACTATGCAGAGTTGATTGAAATCCTGGCGCTACGCAACGTCGAGCAGCGGGTGGCTCAGTACATCTACAACGTTTGCCAGGAAATCGGCGTAACCGGATCGGACGCGTGTAGCGTGGAGATCAAAATGACTCAGTCGGAGATGGCGAGCCGCATCGGTTCGACGCGCGAAGTAGTCTGCCGCGCTCTGGCGCATCTTCAGGCGCGCGGCCTCATCCACATGGAGGAAAGTCGCGTAGTGAAGATTTCTTCCCTGACTGATTTGGCCAAGTTCGCCGGTGGCGAACAGGATCTGGAAGAACCGCGCGTTGTTGCCGAGATCTTGACCGAGATCGCTTAGGCGCGTTTGAGCCGGAAAAGGCGCAGCGCGATTCCCCCAAACACGTCGCGCAGGCGCGAGTCACGCACGAAAAGTCGATCGAGCAGGCGCACTGACAACGGAGGCTGCCAACTAGGATCACGCTCCTTGCGGCGGCTAATAATGCCGGCGAGCGCTTCGCGCGGCCTGGTTCGAAAACTGTCGAGCATGGCGGTCTGATGCACGCAGGAGATGGTACAGAATGGCGCACATCCTTTCGGCCTGGCGCCTTCCCGCAACAGGTCTTCCACTGTGTAGTCTTGCAGCGGAATCGCCGGCTTGCCGCGCTGCTGGGAACAATAGTGGACGAGGCCGTCTTCGCAGATGTAAAGGAAGCGGCCGCCTGCGGGACAGTGCCAGTTGTTCGGCAATGCCCGGACGATATTGCTCTGGAATCCGTCATGGTGCGCGAACGAGAACAAGCCACTACCGAGGCCCATGATGCGGTCATAGACGCTCGTCTGTGTTTGGCTCAAAGGATGCAACTGGCCGGAGCCGTCGTGCAGAATGCCAACCGTGCTGCCGAAACCGAGTTGGCGTGAACGAGCTGCAATCTGGAACGCATCTTCGGGTTGGCGGACATCGCTGCCGAGCACGGAGTTGATGGTGACGTCGAAATCGGCGTATTCGGCCAGCCACTCCAGCTTTTTGTCCAGCACGCGCAGGCTCTTCTTCGACACGTCATCCGGCTGGACGTTGTCGATGCTGATTTGCAGATAATCGAGGCCAGCTTTATTTAGGGATTCGATGCGTTCGGGAGTGAGCAGCAGGCCGTTGGTGATGATGGTGACAATGGCATCGTGCCGCCGGGCGTGAGCAATAAGCGCGTCGAGATCAGGATGCAGAGTGGGTTCGCCACCACTGAAGGTGATGATGCTGGTTCCGAGTTCGCCGAGCTTGTCGATGCGGCGCAGCATGACATCGGTAGGTACGGGAGGCGAGTCTTTGTCGTACTCGTTGCAATAGGTGCAGGCGAGATTGCAGCGCCGGATGGGGATGATCTGGGCCAGAATTGGATGGCTTTTTTCGGCCATCGCGCGAACGAACATCCGCGCTTCGCGCCAGCGACGGTGGTATTTCAGTAATGCGGGCACAAGGCGACTACCTCAGCGTACGACAACCTTCCTCAAACCAAATGCGTAAAGACGGTGAATACTTTGGAGAAGCCGAACTCGACCTCGTGTATATGGCGCATCGGCTGCGCGATGCGTTGAAGATCGAAGAACTTCTCACGGCTGCCGGCTTCGATTACATGGTCGAGACCGGAACCTATATGGGCGGCGTTCTCTTCAAGCGCGAGCTGACGGGAGCGTTCTTTTATGTTGCGACTGCCAACCGGGAGCCGGTTCGCGAATTACTTGCCGCCAACAACTACAAGCCTTACGAACCCGAATCATAGGGATCGGTACGCGGTTCGCAAACACGTAATGTTTGGGCCATCTCCTCAGGCGCAGTGTCGGCGAGGAAGGTGCCGTAAGTGGTTTCAATGCTGGCTAGATATTTGAGCTTTGTTGCGCTGCGCTGCAGGGGACAGAACTGAATATAGAGATGATAGGGCGCGTCTGGCTGCCGCATTGGCGCCTGGCGTACGGACATCATCAGCGGCAGAACGAAACCATAGAGCGCGTCGTATTTGCGGCGCACGATGCTGATGCTTTCGGCGAGACTGCCGCGTTCGGCATCGGTCAAATCGAGAAGCGTTCTGACGTGCCGCGCAGGCGCGAGCCAGATTTCGGCGGGAAAGCGGGCTGCATAGGGAACGAATGAGATGAAGTGCCGGTTGCGGTCGACCACGCGCGACTTCGCGTTCACCTCGCCTTCGATGAGGCGGCAGAACAGGCAGTCGCCTCCGTGCTCGTCGGCAAACTTCTTTGACGAGTTCAACTCCATCTGCAGAATGGGCGAGACGAAGGGCATGGCGTAGATCTGGCCATGCGGATGGGGCATGGTAACGCCGACTGCTTCGCCGCAGTTTTCAAACACAGCAACCTGCGTGATATCGGGATTCTGGCCATGATGGCGCGTGCGCTCGGTCCAGAGATCGACTACTTTGCGCCAGTTCTCAACCGTGAGCTTCGAAGGAGGCAGCGTGTGCTCGGGCGAGTACAAGACGACATCGCATGCGCCACGCGGACCGGTCTCGGCGAACAGGCCGGGCGGACATGGTTCGAACGGCGGCGCGTCGGGGGAGAACGCCGGAAAATCGTTTGGATAGAGATAGACGTCGTAGTTGTCGGGCACGCGCCCGGAGCCGGGATCGAAGGGACACCAGTTGGCCGGCATCTGCGGCCGGTTCTGACGCGCGGTTGTGACTACGACCCATTGCGCGAGCAGGGCATGCCATCGAAGCTGATGCATTCTCTTATTCGACTGTGGCGCCTATCGGAATCGTAACTGAATTACTGGCACGGCTTTCTTGCGAGATGGTGAGGATAGCGGTGGATGCGAGGCCGGTCAGCGGCGGCGGGAGAATGACCCGGACCTGATAGACGCCAATCGATCCCGCCGGGAGCGTGGCCGAAACGACCTCCGCGGGCATGCCATTCACAGTTGCCGTTACGGGTATCTGGACCGCCAAATCACCTTGCGCGTTTTGGACGCCAGCTTCCGGCGCGGAATCGTCGGAAGGATTGCTGACGAGTCCGAGTCCTGCCGCCCACAGCGTCAAGACCTGGCCGGGATGAGCTGGACTGCTGGTAGAAACCGGGGCACTCGCTGCAAACGCCATGCCGGGACGAGGTTCTTTGCCGGGAAATGCGAAGAGTCCGGGTGTAGCCGCAACCAGATTGACGGGAATGGCGCTACTGCTCTTTCCGTGGCTAGCGATATGTAGGCTTGCAGAGGATCGATCTTCGATGTTGTATGGAAGCTGGGCGCGAATCTCGGTGGGTGAGACCGAGATTAGAGGCAGACCGATTCCGTCGAGAAACACCTCAACGCCCGAGAGTTGATGCGGCAAAGGCTGGCCGCTGTCGTCAGGAGCAGCGAGGGACGAATCTGTGAAGCCGGCGGCAGCGATGGTGATCAACGTTCCCGGCGCGAGCGGACCTGCGGCTTCTGTTGCGGTGTTCAGCAGCGACGCGCTTTTCAGCGGAATGTCGGAAGACGCGAAGACCAGGACGCGGTGATACGCCGAATCGGCTACAAACAAACGCTGGCCATCGGATTCGAGAGCGATGGGGCGATTGATGGAAGTCGCGGTGGGACCGTCAGAGGGCTGCCCAAGGACGACATCGGGCGGCTGATTGTTCGACTGCGGCAACTCATTCCACACGAGCACACGATGCAGAGCCGCATCACCGACGTAGAGGCGCTGGCCGTCGACAGCGACTGAGATGGGATCGACAAGGGCAGATGCATCCGACAAAATAACGTCAGGTCCCTTCAGAGCAGCCTCGGAAGTAACGTCATGCCACACGAGAACACGATGGTTCGTGGTGTCCGCGATAGCGACTGACTTGCCGTTGACACTGACGGCGGAGATGCCGGCGACGACCGATTGGTTGAGGACGGCAACTGGCGACAAACCCGTTGCCGCGAGCTGCCCGATGTCATATGCAAACAGGCGGTTCGACTTGTCGGCGACGTACAGACGATCCTTCGAGATGGAGAGAGCGGTTGGATTGAGACCGGGCTCGTGCGCGGAGAAATTTGGCTGGCCGATGACCGCGATGGCGGCTTGCCCGTTCTGGTAATCGGCCGCGCACACGGGTAGCACAACGCCGCAGAACAGGGCAACGCACGCGGTGAGCCTCATGTTGACTGGTGTTCTATTAGGTTACTTCTTCTTAGTTCGCTTGTAAGTTGCGGTGACGCGGGTAGAAATGCCGCCGCGGGCGGCGAAGTCTCCAATCACGGTAGCTTCGACCGGATCCGCGGCTTTGACGATGTCGGCCAAAAACCGGTTTACCACGTTTTCCTGGAAAATGCCGAGGCTGCGGTAAGCGAGCGTATACATCTTCAGCGACTTCAGCTCGAGACAGCGCTCGCCCGGCGTATAGATCAGGGTCAAGGTGCCGTGGTCGGGCAGACCGGTTTTCGGACACACCGAGGTGAATTCCGGCATTTCGATTTCAATCTGATAGCCGGGATACTGGTTGGGCCATGTTTCGATTTCGGGCAGCGGCGCTCTCGTTCCAGCGCTCGCGTGCTCGTCAGTGTACTGCGGATTCTTCTTCATCAACTTCCAGTTTTTTCGACAGCAACGTGAGAAACAGACCGACGTCGGTGACTACACCGACAGCCTGGCCTGTGCCGCGATCACTTACTTTGGTGGGCACGGCGGGGTTGATATCGACACAAACGATTTTGACCCAGCCGGGCAGCATGTTGCCTGTCGCGATGGAGTGCAGCATGGAGCTGAGGCAGAGCACCACGCCGGCATTTTTCAACTGTGCGGCGTAGGCGTCCTGGGCTTCATTCATGTCGGTGAGGACTTCGGGCAGCGGCCCGTCATCGCGCAAACTTCCTGCGAGCACGAACGGCACTCCCGACGTGACGCACTCATACATAACGCCACTGGTGAGGCGGCCAATTTTGACGGCTTCGGCGATGTCGCCGGCACGGTAGACGGCGTTGATGGCGCGCATGTGATTGCGATGACCATGCTCTTCCAGCCTGCCATCCTTTGTACGGACGCCCAAAGAGGTTCCAAACAGGGCCGCTTCGATGTCGTGGACAGCGAGCGCATTGCCGGCGAGCAGCGCATCGATCCAGCCATCGCGAATCAAATTCGAGAGCGGCCCGCAGCCGCCGGTGTGGACGACGACGGGACCGGCTACAGCGACGATCCGCTTCCTTTCCCGGCGCACCTGGCGCATGATGGCGGCGGTTTGGGCGACCGCGGTTTCGACCTGACGTTCCGACGAAATGTCGTTACTCATGAAGGCGAAAGAGTCGCGGTCGCGTTCCTTTGCCTCCGGAATAACACGAATTCCATGCATGCCGGTGATGATAGGATCGCCGGCCTTGATGTCGCGGAGGCGCTTGCATTGGGCGACGCCATCGCGAATCACGATGACCGCGTCCATACGCTGATTCTTCACTTCGAGCCATTGGCCGCGATGACGCACCAGCGTGCGCTGATTGGTGGTGGAGTAGAAATCTTCGGGCGCACAGCGGTCACCTTCGGCCGGCTTCAACTCCGCTTCTCCGCCTTCCACGGGCGCGCATCCGAGGCCGAGCAAGGCCGCCATCATGCGCTCCATCTGATCCGCAGTCGCGGCTTCGATCTTCAGGCGCAGCGATGAAGGATCGCTATTGGTTCGACCGATGGAGAATTGTTCAACCGTGAATTTGCCGCCCGCCTCGACCACGGCGTCGAAGATTCGCTCCATGATGTGCGAGTCGATCAGGTGGCCGTGGGCTTCGACGACGTCTGAGAAACCTAACTGCGTTTCGGCAGCAGCTTGTTCTGCCATGCCTAAGTGGAGTGCGTCAGAAAGACGGACTGCCCTTCCTTGCTGGTGTAAGTGGGACGGTAGCGCTCCGTGTTGTACATGTGGGCGACGTCGACATGGCGCGGGCCGTCTTTGGGATCGGGGATGGGCACCATCGTGAATCTTCCGTCCACAATGGCGGCCATGAGTCCGCTCTTGCCGCTGCAGAACGAGTCATAGGCCATGGTGCCGTAGGTTGTCGCGACGAGCGTATCGAGAAAATCGGGAGCGCCGCTGCGCAGATCGTAGGTCAAGTCGCTAACAACGGTCTCCACTTTGGTGCGGGCGGTGATTTCGTCACTGAATGCCTCGGCCACGCTGAACTTTTTGCGGTGTCCGAATGCATCGGGCTCGCCATACTCCTTCATGACATAGCCTTCCCAGCGCGCCCCCTCGGAGAGAATCACGAGGGCGTAATTGCTGGGATTGTTCTTCTTGTCGGTCATGAGCAGATCGACCATATGATCGAGATTGAACGCGTACTCTGGGATGCCGCAGCGAATGGAGGTGACGTAGGCCGTGTAAAGCGCGGTGTAGCCGGCGTCGCGGCCGAAGACGCGAAAAATCCCGACGCGCTCGTGCGAGCCGACGGTAGTGCGCTGGCGGTCAATGGCTTCCTTGGCGCGCGAAATAGCGGTGGAGAAGCCAATGCAGTATTCGGTGTTGCGCACATCGTTGTCCATGGTCTTCGGGATGCCGATGACCTTGAAGCCGAGCTTATCCAAAATGGCTGCGTAGCTGAGCGTGTCGTCGCCGCCGATGGCGAAGAGGTAGTCGATCCCGAGTTTTTGCAGGTTCGACAGAACGCGCTTGCTCATGTCGTATGTGGTGGTTTCGACGCCCTCCTTATCTTTCTTTGTCGTGGCCGGGAAATCGGCGAGGTTCAGAAAGTCGGGAATTTTTTTCATTTTGGAAGGACTGGTTCTGCTGGTGTGCAGGAACGTTCCTCCGGTGCGATCGATGGTGCGGGTGTTGTCGCGGGTGAGCGGCAGCACGTAACGCGAGATGGACTTCGGATCGTCGAAGTTGAGATCCGTGAGCCCTTTCCAGCCGAGCCGGATACCGGTCACTTCGTGACCATCCGTCGTACTGCGATAAACAACATTCTTAATAACCGCGTTGAGACCGGGGACATCTCCACCGCCGGTCAGGATGCCGATTTTTTTTCCTGCCATGGAGTTTCCATTTTATCTGTGAGGATGCGGGTTGATGTTGCGCAGACGCAGTTGTGGTTTGGTCATCTCGAGCGTTCGAGTTTTCGACTTGGTTTAGGCGGCCATTTTGGGCGTTTTCTGGCGGCGCGACCGCGTTTTGCCGCGCCGGTCCAGAGGATGTTCCAGGCGCCACCCCAGCGACTTGACGGAACAACTCGCCCGCTTCGATCTTTTACCGCCCACCAATTCCGAAGCGCCAGAATTGGAGCTTGCCAGTGCTTTCGGAGCCTTGCGTCGGCGTAACCGCCGGCAAACTCTCCAAGGGGTTTTGGCTGTTGTCCGGCACCGCCAGGTAGCCATGAACATCACCGCTGATTTTGTCGATTGCGATGCCGATAATCTCGCCGCGGGCATTAATGGAACAGGCCGTGAACAGATCCAAAGGCGAGTCGGCGGGGATGTGTTCGTTGAGGTCGATCAAATCCTCTCCGCGGCGCCGCAGGAACGCGCGCACGACGGTAAAAGTCGCGTCGATCGAGGCGCCGACCACGTCGCCCGCGTCGTTAATACCAATAGCGATGCTGTTGGGGTCGGTCCCGAGCGCTTTGAGGTCCTGCATACCCGTCTCCTTGGTCCACAAGAACGCGTGAAAAGTGCCATCGCCCGCGAGGTCTGAATACCCAATCACCTGGCCGAGATTGTTCAGGTTTTCCGCACGGATTCCGAAGCCGTGGCCAGTGCCTCCGAGCGTCCCAAGATCAGTGGCTCTCCCGCCCTCCCAGAGCAGGGCGTGAAGGGGCTGTAGATTGTCCCCCATAATGGGGCTAAAGGCTGCGCAGTCGCCGGATGCGCCGGCGGCCTGTCCGAGATCATTGATCGCCATCGCGGTTCCATCCGGGTCAGCGGAATACGTCGGAAGTTCCTGAACAGCCCCATTTCGCCAGACCACCGGCCTGAATTGGTACTTTTGGGGACCGCCGGATGGACATGTCGAGTCAGGCATGTTGTTCTCCGCCGTTCCGGCTACCTCGCCCGGACTATTGATTTTGTTGGCAGCGCCGTTATTGCCGCCTAGCGTGGGAAGCGGGTTCATTACGCCGTTTTGCCACAGGAATGGCACACAAGTGCCACCGGGCGAGGGAAGGCCGAGCGCCGCAAACCCACAGAAATCCTCACCTTCCGGGTCCAGGCTGGAAGTTTGCGCTTCGCCTACAGCGTGGCCCTGGACGTTGACCCCAAATGCCTCGCTGTTCTGTCCCTTAAGTCCAGGTGTTCCGAGATCCAGCATCCGGCCGTGGTACCAAAGCGCCGCGTGCAGTGCGCTGCCTACGGCGGTCGCACCGGCGACCAAGCCGTTGTTGGTGATTTGGAGCGGCTGGCCGTCCGGGCCCACATTGCCGAGGTCAATTATGGTGTAGCGAACCTGCTCTGAGTTCTCCTCCTGCGCCGCTGATTGTGCCTGCGCTGTAATCTGGGTCGACATTGCCAGAGCGGCGCATAAAGCTGCCTCGGCAATCCCGTTTAATATTGACGCTTTCATCTTGTCTCCTATCTGGGCGTCATGAGCAAACTCAGCCGCCCTCATCTGGAAGGGGCGCAAACGGCGCGGCGAAACTATCATCGAAACGGATCTTCCTTTTTTGCGGCGCTATACTGTACGCCAACCTGCACATGGAGAGGGAAGCCGAACAGCACGGAACGAAAAGCTCATCCCTGGAAGTGAGCGGGCTTCTCCGAGCCTGGAGTGATGGCGACCGATCCGCGCTGGACAAGCTGACGCCTATCGTTTATGAGGAACTGCGCCAGCTTGCACGGCGTTATCTGCGCGGCGAGCGCGCCGGTCACAGTTTACAGACCACAGCTTTGGTTAATGAAGCCTATATGCGGCTAGTGGACTACAGCCGCATGCAGTGGCAGGACCGCGCGCATTTCTTCGCGGTGTCGGCGCAGTTGATGCGGCGCATTCTAGTGGAGCATGCGCGGCGCCAAAATCTGAAGCGCGGCCGCGGCGTGCAGCACGTTAGGCTCGACGAGGTAGCTACCGTCGGCGGCGACCGGGCTGCGGATCTTATCGCGTTGGATGATGCGATGGGCGCGCTGGCTCAGATCGACCCGCGCAAGGCGCAGGTGGTCGAACTTCGCTTCTTTGGCGGACTTAGCGTTCCGGAGACTGCGGAAGTGCTCAAGATATCTTCCGTTACTGTAATGCGCGACTGGAACACAGCCAAAGCGTGGCTTTATCGCGAAATGACGGGCGGCGCCGCCGGTGGACGGTGAGCGATGGAAAAAAATAGATGAACTGCTGCAATCCGCATTGCAGCAGTCGCCGGAGGAGCGCATTGCGTTTGTGCACCAAGAGTGCCACGGCGACAGGGTTCTGGAACAGGAGGTCCGCTCACTCCTTGCTTCACACCAGGAGGCCGGAAGCTTCCTTGAAAGTCCAGCTATCGAAGTAACTGCTCGCGCGTTTGCTTTAAGCCGGGACCAGGAGACAAGAGAGAGCGTCGATTCGCTCATCGGAAGAACCGTCTCGCATTATCGGATCGTCGAAAAGCTTGGCGGCGGAGGCATGGGTGTGGTTTACAAGGCTGACGACATCCGGCTCGAGCGATTGGTTGCCTTGAAATTTCTGCCGGATGGTGTTGCTCGCGATACTCGAGCGCTCACGCGCTTCCAACGCGAGGCACGAGCTGTTTCGTCGCTCAACCACCCGAACATCTGCACTGTTCACGATATCGGCGAACAGAACGGCCGCGCCTTTATCGTCATGGAGTATATGGAAGGAGCGACGCTGAAGCACTTCATCGGCGGGCGAGCGTTGGAAAAGGACACGCTCGTGAGACTCGCAATTGAGATATCCGATGGCCTTGATGCGGCGCACGCGAAAGGAATCGTCCACCGCGATATCAAGCCTGCAAACATTTTTATTACGAAACGCGGAAATGCAAAGGTGCTCGATTTCGGACTGGCAAAGATTTCGGGTCTCGAGCTTCCGGAGGTGCAACCGATCGCACCCGATGAGATCACCAGAACGCACGAGCAACTCACTGATGCTGGCGTGATGCTGGGAACCGCTGATTACATGTCTCCGGAGCAAGCGCTAGGCAAGCCGCTCGATGCGCGCACCGATTTGTTCTCTTTCGGTGCCGTGCTTTATGAAATGGCGACAGGAGTTCCTCCCTTCGCGGCCGAAAGTTCCGCCGCAATATTCGATGCGATTTTACATAAGACTCCCGTGTCTCTCCGAAGTCTGAACGCCAAAGTGCCCGAGAAGCTGGAGCGCGTCGTCTCCAAATGTTTGCAGAAGGACCGCGATCTTCGCTATCAGCATGCTTCAGAGATTCGCTCCGATCTCGAACGCCTGAAGCGCAATGAGGACTCGCTACTTCGTCGAAGGCAAGCACGGCGTTTTATGTTGCCAGGTGCGGCGCTGATCTTGATCGCGATCGCGAGCTATCTCCTCATGCGTCCGTTGCCGCCACCGCGAGTATCGGGCTATGCCCAGATCACGAACGACGGCCAGGGGAAAGGGCTATTTGAGGGCGCTGCGGTGACCGACGGCTCGCGACTTTACTTCGGCGAAGGGTCGGGTATGTCGGCTGTGATCGCGCAGGTTTCCGCAGCCGGTGGGGAGACGTCCCCACTGCTTGAAGCCCCCGTTGGAGAACCCGAGGTCCAGGACATCTCACCAAACCACTCCGAACTCCTGGTCTCAAATTACATGGGATTTGGGCAAAAGCTTGGGTGGCCTCTCTGGGTTTTGCCACTACCCGCGGGCGCGGCGCGCCGTGTCGGAGATATTTTGATGACCTGCGCCGCCTGGTCCCCGGACGGGCGAGAGATCGCCTATGTCACCGAGCGGGACTTGTATCGGGTGAACCGCGACGGGAGCAACGCGAGAAAAATCGCGAGCCTTCCTGAAACGGCATTCTGGCTGCGCTGGTCTCCGGACGGAAGCCGTCTGCGACTAACTCTCGGCAACCCGCTTTCCCGGATCGGCGCACTTGCAATTTGGGAAGTTTCAGCAGATGGAACACAGCTTCATCCTTTCCTGGCTGATTGGAACCAGTCCTCGCCAGCGTGCTGCGGCAACTGGACCCCCGACGGAAAATACTTTGTCTTCCAGGCTACCCGCAACGGCAAAACTGAGATTTGGGCAACTCGAGATCAAGGCAGTCTGCTGGACGTATTGCGGAGGCTGGATCGCGAACCAGTACAACTCACCGCCGGGCAATTGAACTCAGTCCTGCCTTCTTTCAGCATGGACGGCAAGAAGCTTTACGTTGTGGGCCAACAACTCCGAGGCGAGATTACCCATTACGATTCCAAGTCTCGGCAATGGGTATCCTACCTTTCCGGAATTTCGGCGGAGTTTGTCGATTTTTCGCGGGATGGGCAGTGGATCACCTATGTTGCTTCTCCCGGGAACACTTTATGGAGGAGCAGAGTAGACGGTCGTGATCGCCTTCAACTCACCGCGTCTCCTATGCAGGTTTTGGTTCCAAGCTGGTCACCCGACGGCAAACGAATTGCCTTTCAGGCCATAACGGCAGGCAAGCCTTGGAGGATCTACCTGGTTGCTGCGGACGGTGGAACGCCTGAGCCGCTGCTCGAGGAACGGCGCAATCAAAATCGCCCCAGTTGGTCTCCGGACGGGAACTCCATCGTCTTCGGTTACGTCCCGGGGCCGGAGACCGAGCATGGATTGGTTGTCGTGAACTTGCGAACCCACAAAGCCGTGCAGCTCCCCGGCTCGGAGGGACTTTTGCTTGGTACCTGGTCACCCAACGGTCGATACATCGTTACCCGCAGCTCAGATCATCAGACCCTCATGCTCTTCGATTTCAAAACTCAAACCTGGACGGAACTGGCGAGGCGCGAACTGAACTGGCTGAATTGGTCGCGAGACGGTCGGTTTGTCTATTTCGAACAGCATGGAACTCAGCATGCCGTAATGCGTGTCGCCCTAGCCACCCACAATATAGAGGAGGTCGCTAGCCTGCAAAATGTGAAGCGAACCGGAGTTAATGGAAGCTTCTGGTTCGGCCTTACTCCAGACGATTCGCCCCTTGTGCTACGCGACATCGGAACGCAGGAGATCTACGCGCTCGATTGGCACGCGCCGTAAGGCTCAAATCTCTGACTCGAAGCAAGTACGTACCTCACGAGCATCTCGTAACCCGGAACAGGATGGAACCGCTCGACGCGCTGATTGCATTTGCGACGCTGTCCGGACCGGACCTATGTAGCCGATGGCGGAAAGGGTGGGATTCGAACCCACGAACGAGTTCCCCCGTTGCCGGTTTTCAAGACCGGTGCCTTCAACCGCTCGGCCACCTTTCCGTGCTTCGATCTTAGCAATCAGCGGCTGTATTGAACCACTTTTGCCCGAAATCGCCGCCGCGCCTCCTTGCCCACGGGATACCACATTAAACATATGTGAACCAGGCACCATTTCGACCCCGAGCCGCGTTCTATGGGCAGGAGTTGCAAAATGAAAAACAAATTTGCTTTCGCATTGGCCGGCTTGCTGGCATTATCATCGGCTACTTTTGCTGCCGATGGGAGAGACCACGGATATCGCGGCGGCGAGAACCGCGGCGGCGAGAACCGTGGCGGCGAGAACCGTGGCGGCGAGAACCGCGGCGGATACCACCAGGAATATCGAGGCGGCGGACGTGACTACGGTTACCGTGGCGGCTACGGGTATGGCGGCGGCTATGGATACCGCGGCGGCTATGGGTACGGCGGCGGCTACGGGTACGGCGGAGGAGACGGAGTTTACCTGGGCGTTAATCCCGGTTATTACTCCAACTACGTCGCGCCTGCGCCTTATGTGGATCCCTATGCTTACTCCGCGCCCGCGCCATATACCGACTCGTATGCTGCCCCTTACGGGGACGAATATGTCGGACCTGCGCCGTACGCAGGAGCAATCTGGATTGGCGGCGGATGGGGCAATGGTCCTCACGGACGTTACTGGACGCGAGGCCACTGGGGCCACAGACGTTAGTTTTAGCGGGTTGGGGGCTCAGACGCTGAGCTAGACCGTCCGGCTCGCCCCCTGCAGGAGGAGTTCTGGGATCGGGGGACCAAATTTGGGTTGGTCCGGAACTCCTCTTTTCACCTCACTTCACGTCCACCGTAAGTGACGCCGTCTTCGAATTCCCCTTCGCGTCCTTTGCCGTAATCGTGTAAGTAGTCGTAACTTTGGGCGAGATCTCGATGCAGTGTCTGTAACTCGGCTTCGCTTGCTCAATCGGCGGATTTAGCTCCACACTCACTGCATTCACCACGCCGTAGCAAAGCTCGGTACTTTCGCCGCGGTGTATCACTCCGCGATCCGCCACGAACGTGCTGAACTGAAGTTCACCCGAGCCGAAGATCAGATTGTTCACTCGCTCCGCCTGTTGCCGTTTCTTCTGCTGCACCTCTGCTTCTGCCGCGGCCTGACGTTCGTGGCGAGAATAGAAGATCCACGCCACATACGCCGCCACAATCAGCACCCCAATCCATGTAAAGCGCAAAACCGTCCGAAGGACGCCCCTTTTTTGCGGCTCATTCTCTCGCGGGTTCCGAAGCATTACTGCACAACTCCCATCGCCACGAACGACGAATGCTCGCCTGCTCGGTACAGACGCTCCGTTGCTTTCTGGAACTGGTCCGGTTTCACATACGGAATATCCGTAAAGGTCTGTGGATTTCGATCTACCAGCGGAAACCAGGAACTCTGAACCTGGATCATGATGCGATGTCCCTTCTGAAAGCAATGGTAGACATCGGGCATAGCGAAATGAATCTGCGACACGGTACCCGGCGTGAACGGCTCGGGATGTTCAAAGCTGTTCCGGAACTTGCCGCGGAACGGTTCGCCGCGCACCAACTGTTGATATCCGCCGAGCGCATCACCGGCAGAATCTGGATAGACGTCAATCAGCTTGACGACAAAATCCGAATCTGTGCCCGTTGTCGACACAAACAGGGTCGGCGAAATCGGGCCCGCTACGGTCAAATCGTCGCTAAGCGGTTCGGTCAAATAAGTAAGCACGTCAGAGCGCCCTTGCACAAAGCGCTGATCGGCGTCCATGTACTCTCGCGCCATATCCAGCGTGGGCTTACTGTAGAACGGAACAGGATTGGCCGGATCGCTGATATATTCATCGAAACCCGATTCTCCGCTGGGCGCTGTGAAGCTCAGCTTTCCACTGGCCTGAAAGTACAGCTTGCGCACCGCCGCGTTCGCCGGCGGCCAGGAATCGTGTTTCTGCCAGATATTCTTGCCCGTCTCGAAAACATAGGCATTCGGAAGCTCCGCATCAGTCCCCGCTTTCAGATAATGGCGGAAAAACGGCAGTTCAATTTCCGTTTGGAAGAAGGTCGAGTTATCCGCTCCAAATTTGATATCCCCCAACTTGTCGCCGGGCCGCCGCAGCCAGCCCCCATGCGCCCACGGACCCATCACGAGCTTGTCCGAAGTTGCCGGTGAGTGGTTCTTGATCGCGCGAAAGGTCTTCAGCGTTCCCTGCAGATCTTCCGCATCGAACCAGCCCCCCACCACCAGGATCGCCGGCCTTATGTCCTTCAGATGCTGCTCCAGGTTTCGCGACCGCCAGTATTCGTCGTAAGTATCGTGCTTGTAGACATCGGTCCAATATGGATTCGTAAAGTGAAGGTACTTCTCGTCTGAGTTGACTACGGGCCCCATGTTGAGGTAGAACTCGTACCCGTCCTTCGTGCCGTAGTCGAACTTCCTCTCGCGTTTTTCAATGACTGGGTTGTCCTGCTTGTTGAAACCTGTGTAGAAGTCAAAATTCGCCACCAGCATGAACGCGCCGTTGTGATAGGCATCGTCGCCGAGAAACAGGTCAGTCATCGGTGCCTGCGGAGATGCCGCCACCAGTGCTGGATGCGCATTCAGAACACCGGTGTCGGTGTAGAACCCGGGATAAGACGTGCCCACTAACCCAACGCGCCCGTTGTTATTCGGCACATTCTTCAGCAGCCACTCAATCGTGTCGTACGTGTCCGTCGATTCATCCGTCTCTTTGTCCGTCAATTGGTCCGGCTCCGGCCGCTCCTCGACGAAGGTGCCTTCAGACATATTGCGGCCGCGCACATCCTGAACCACGAAGATAAATCCCTCCTGCGCGAAGTTCTGCCCCGGGCCGAGCATCGCGGGAAACTTGTCCTCCCCATACGGAGCAATACTGTATGGCGTGCGCGTCATCAGGAACGGATACTTGTTATCCGGCGAAGCGTCGTTGGGAACATACACTGCCATAAACAGGTGAACGCCGTCGCGCATTTCGACCTTGTACTCGTGCTTCGTGTAGTGCGACGGGATATCAAAGCTTTGCGCGGAGGCGGTCAGCCCAAGCGCGCACAAAACTGCTAATCGAAGTGTCAGCATCATCGTTATAATGGCAAAGAAACAGCGAAGACGAATGCTTGATACGGACTCACAACTAGCCCGGCTCAAACAGCGGATCGCCGCTATTGACCTAAGGTTTGCACAGCGCGCCGCTGCACCTGCTGCAGCGCCTGTTCCCGGCGCTCCCGAATTTCCACCCGATGAGCCATCCCGCTCATACATCGAACAGTGGGCCGAAGGCCAAGTGGTTCAAAACGAATTCGGCGAACATTTTCAGACAGAACGCCTGTTCGCCGCGCACAAGCAACACGGCGCGGCCGATATCGGAACCCTGGCCGAATTGCCCTCGAACCTGTTGGATGCCCTCGGCGGCGGCGACGTGCCCGCAGCATCCTGCGAGCGATGGGCCTTTCTCGACACCGAAACAACGGGACTCGCCGGCGGCTCCGGCACGTACGCCTTTCTGATCGGCGTCGGCCGCATCACGCGCGATGGTTTTCGCCTGCGCCAATTCTTCATGCGCGAGTTCGCCGAAGAGCCCAGCCAGTTAGCTGCCTTGCAAGACCATCTGAAAGAGTTCGACGTCCTCATCACATATAACGGCAAGACCTACGATCAGCCGCTCCTCGAAACGCGCTATCGGATGTGCCGCGCAAAGCCCCCCTTTGCCCGCCTCGCCCATGTCGACCTTCTCTTCGGTGCGCGCCGAATCTGGAAACTGCGGCTGGAAAGCTGCCGCCTCATGGAGCTGGAGCGCCAGATACTCGGCTTTCACCGGGAAGGCGATCTTCCTGGCGAGATGATTCCTTACGTCTACTTCGAATATTTGCGCTCACGTGAGGCTCACCGGCTGATGCCGATCTTTCATCACAACGCGATCGATATCCTGACGCTCGCCTGCCTCACCGCCATCGTTCCAGCAGCCTTCCGCGATACGGGCTATGATGCGCTCGCGAGGCTCGGAGTGCGCAGAGGCGAAGATCTCAGCGGCATCGCGCGCTGGCTCATCGCCGCCGGAGAACTCGAGCGCGGATTGGAACTGATGAAGCGTGCCGTAGTCGCCGGGATGTCGGACCACCTCCTGTTTCGGGCGCTTTGGGACATCGGCATCACCGAAAAGAAACTCGAGCGCCCGCACGCGGCTCTACCCGCTTTCACTGAACTCGCCGGCTGCCGCAACGAATTCCGCGCCAAAGCGCTCCAGGAACTGGCGAAGTTCTACGAACATCAGGAGGGAAATTTCGCTCTGGCGCTCGAGTTCACGCACCAGGCATTTACTCTCGAACCGAGCGAGGCGCTCCTGCATCGCAAGGTGCGCTTGGAGAAACGCGCAGCGAAGCCTAAACCCCAGCGCCTCCTTTAAATCGCACATTCAATCCCGCATCTCACGCTGAATTGGTGATAACCTGCGGGTGTTGGAGGACAAATGAGTACCTGCTCCCGCCGCAACTTTCTCAGAACCGGATTAGCCGCTGGCGCGCTGGCCAGTTCCGGTGCCCTCGCCGCGCGAACACTCAAAGATCTGCTTCCCCAGGCAGCCGCCGGGGGCGCCGCAACGGACTGGATCACGCTCGGCAACTCCGGCGTAAAAGTGACGCGGCTCGCGTTCGGTACCGGCACGTACAGTGGCAAGTTGCAGCGTGATCTCGGGCAGGACCAATTCAATCGCCTGATTCGCTACGCCTACGACAATGGCGTCCGTTTCTTCGAGACTGCCGAATCCTACACCGACATGCATCGCATGCTCGGCATCGCGCTCAAAGGCATTCCGCGCGATAAGTACGCGCTTATGTCGAAGATCACGACTCACGGCGATGTCCCGCCGCAGCAGAAACTCGACGAACTCCGCAAGCTCGCCCAAACGGACTACTTTGACGTCATGCTGCTGCACTGGCAGCACGAGCCCAATTGGCCCACCGATTCGCAGCCATGGGAAGACGCCATCCTGCGCGCTCAGTCAGACAAGGTCATCCTCGGGCGTGGAGCTTCTGTACACGGACTGCCCGCATTGCGCCGCTTTCCCGACAACCAGTTCCTGCAGATCGCGATGATCCGCATGAATCACAAAGGCGTCCATATGGACGCCGAAGATTACAACACGAGCGGCACCGGTAACGTCTCCGAGGTTGTGGAGCACGTGCATCAGGTGCGCGCGAAGGGCATGGGCGTCATCAGCATGAAGCTGGTTGGCGAAGGCGCGTTCACCACTCGCGAAGATCGCCAGGCCTCCATGCGTTTCGCGTTTCGCAACGGCGTAAACAGCGTCACCGTTGGCTACAAGAACACCGCCGAGATTGACGAAGCCATCCAAAACGTCAATCTCGCGCTGGCGTGAACTATCCGCGCCCGGCGTAAGGCATTTTCGTCGCCATCACGGTCACGAAGGGAACGTTGGTGTCGAGCGGCAGATTGGCAATGTAAAGCGCAGCATCCGCAACATGCCGCACATCCATCCTTGCCTCCATGCGTTTCGTTCCATCCGCCTGAGTCACGCCCGCTGCCATGCGTTCCGTCATCTCGGTCGCGGCATTCCCGATGTCTATCTGACTGGCGCTGATATCAAAGTTGCGCCCATCCAGACAAATGCACTTAGTAAGTCCGGTAACCGCGTGCTTGGTCATCGTATACGGCGCCGAGTTAGGGCGCGGAGTGTGTGCCGATATCGATCCGTTGTTGATGATGCGCCCGCCTCTTGGATGTTGCGCTTTCATGATCCGCACCGCCTGCTGCGCGCACAAAAACATACCGGTCATATTGACCGCGACCACGTTGTTCCATTCCTCTAGCGTTAGTTCTTCCAGAGGCTTCTCCGGAGCGCCCATACCGGCGTTGTTGAATAGCACATCCAAGCGTCCGAACGACTCGCGCACGCGATCGAACAGGCTCCGAACAGATTCGGCGGACCTCACGTCAGTCGGGACCGGCAGCATCCTGCCCCCGTTTGCGGCCACCATCGATGCCGTTCGCTGTAACTCCTGTTCGCGCCGGCCAGCCAGCACAACGTGATACCCGGCAGTTTGCAACTCAACGCTGACGGCGCGCCCTATGCCACTCCCGGCGCCGGTAACAATCGCAATTCTCTGCTGACTCATCCTTGCCATTTCAACAGGTATCAGAACACAGAACCCCAATCAGCAGTTTTCCCCGTGCATTTGTTGCAAATCCGTTGCAGAATAGAGGAAAGCTTTTAGCCCGAAGGGTTATCGGGCATAGTGTTCTAGTTTCAGGAGTGTCACTTGGGCAAGCTCTTTCGTTCCATAACTGTATTTTTGTCTCTTTTCGGTCTGCTCGGGCTAAACGTCCTCGCGCAGACGGTAACCGGCACCATCGTCGGCACCGTGACTGATCCGTCCGGCTCGCCCATTGCAAACGCGTCGGTGACGGTCACCAATACCGCGACGCAGGAATTGCAAAAGGTCACCACCGATAACGGCGGCCACTATACCGCCACCCTTCTGCCCATTGGCCGCTACGACGTGGCCGTCGAAGCCAAAGGTTTCAAGCGCGAAGTCAAGGCCGGCATTGTCCTGAACGTCAACGACAAACTCACCGTCGATCTAGCCATGCAAATCGGTAATCCCACGGAACTGGTGAATGTCGAAGCCGCACCCGTGCAGGTCCAGTTACAACAAGGCGGCGAGCAAAGCACTACCATCAACGGCACCGAAGTCCGCGAACTCGCCCTCATTACACGCAACTGGCAACAGCTCATCAGTATCCAGCCCGGTGTCACGCAAGCTTCCGTCGATCAACTCTACGTCGGCAACACGTTGCCCTCAGGAACCGCCGCAACCATTCCGTTTTCCATCAACGGTACCCGCAACTCGCAAAGTGAATATCTCGTTGACGGCGGCGACATCATGGACCGCGGTTCCGATCAAACTCTCGTCAATACTCCCAGCATCGATTCCATCGCAGAATTCAAGGTCATGCGCACCGGCTACTCGGCCGATATCGGTCGTGCCGCGGGCGGTGTGGTCACCGTTGTCACCAAGTCCGGTACGAATGACTTCCACGGCGATCTGTTCGAATTCGTCCGGAACAACGATTTCGCCGCGAATAACTTTGAAAACAATGCAACCGGCATCAACGTTGTGAACGGTCAGGCGCAGGTTGCGCCGCTCCATTACAACAACTTCGGCTGGACTCTCGGCGGACCCGTCTGGATTCCTAAGGTCTACAACGGCAAGAACAAGACTTTCTTCTTCTTTTCGCAGGAATTCCGCCGCTACATCACCTATTCAAGCGGCGCCGCCGTCGAACCGACGCAGGCTGAAACCAAGGGCATCTTCCCAAATCCCGTGTGCATTCGCTACACCGGCAGCACCTGCGCGGCAACCTCCAACACCATCGGCGCCATCGATCCAGTGGCCCAGCAATACATTCGCGACATCTACTCGCGCGTCACGCTTCCAACTGGTTCCAATACACTGAATTCCCTCTTCCGCAATCAATACTATTTTGAGCAGGAACTCTATAAACTCGATCAGAGCTTCGGCGACAAGCTCCGTATCTCTGCCCGCTACCTCCGCGACCAGATCCCCACGATTGAGCCCCAAGGCCTCTTCTCGCTCGGTGAAACGCTGCCAAACGTCGGTAATACCAGCACCAACTCGCCCGGTCGCAACTGGGCTGTCCGGGCCACCTCGTCCTTCACTCCTACCTGGCTCAATGAAATCGGTTGGGACTTCACCTACGGCGCCATCATCAGCAATCCCATTGGGCTCATTAACTCCACTTACTCGCCGGATATCAAAACGAATCTGCCGTTCCCGGTCACACTGACGGAAGTGCCCAACCTGTCGTTCGCGAGTGGCACCGCACTTGTCGGCTTCGGGCCGTACCGTGACTATAACCGCAATCACAATATCTTCGATAACGTCACCAAGATTCTCGGTAATCACACCGTGCGCTTCGGCATGAGCTACAACCACTATGAAAAGAGCGAAAATGCAGCCAGCGGTAATCAGGGTACATTCACGTTCACTCCGGCCAGCGTGCCCGCCGGTGCAACTCAGTTCCAGCAGGCATTTGCAAATTTCCTTCTGGGCAACGTCGCCACCTTCACCCAGGTGTCTGAAGACATCACGCCCGATATCAAGGCTCAGCAATTCGAGTTCTACCTGCAGGACGATTGGCGCGTCACTTCGAAACTCACCCTGAACGTCGGCGCACGCTACTCAAACTTTCGCCAGCCCGTCGACAACAGGAACGAACTGACGAACTTCGATCCGGCTCTCTACAATCGTGCTGCGGCGCCTGCGTTCACAGCCAGTGGTCTGCTCGCTGCCGGCACCCCATATCCCTACCTGAACGGCATCATCGCGAATGGCAGCAGTTCGCCCTTCGGTCGGGGCGTCTCCTCGCAGGACAACAGCAACATCGGTCCGCGCTTTGGCTTCGCTTGGGATCCCCATGGCGACGGCAAGACCGCCATCCGCGGCGGTTACGGCATCTTCTTCGACGCCACGCTATA
Organism: Bryobacteraceae bacterium; assembly: GCA_036276155.1. Classification (GTDB taxonomy): domain Bacteria; phylum Acidobacteriota; class Terriglobia; order Bryobacterales; family Bryobacteraceae; genus Bog-105. The sequence goes on from DATBEG010000054.1 coordinate 44,398, forward strand.
CGGCATCTATGAACAGAACATCTTCGCCAATCCGCCTTACCTTCAGTCGGCGACGATTTTGAACACAACGCTCGACAATCCTGCCGGCGGCACTGCCACGGTCAGCAACTCGCCGGTCGCCCTGCACGCCACCCCCAGCAAGTTCCAGACTCCCTACACGCAATCGTGGAGTCTTGAAGTTCAGCGTCAGCTTACGCCCACCACGCTGGTCAACGTTGCCTACGTAGGAAACAAGGGCACGCACCTGTTCGGCGAAATCGACTTAAATCAGGTCTACCCCGGGCTCGCCTACACTTCCGGCGTGATCGGCCCCAATGCGACCATCACCTCGGCAAATACGCCGTTGCTGAATCCGCTGCGTCCCTACCCCGGTTACAACGCCATCAACGCCATCGAGCCCTGGTTCAATTCGAACTACAACTCGCTGCAGGTATATGGCAAGAAGCAGTTGACCGGCGACTCCGTGTTCACGGCGTCTTACACCTGGTCGCATAACAACACGGACAACCAGACTGACCGTTCCACCGCGGCTCAGAACACGTACAACTTCAATGCCGGCGAATACGGCCCGGCTCAGTACGACCGCCGCCAGGTTTTCGTAGCCAGTATCGTCTACACTCTTCCCTTTTTCCGGGATCAGAAGGGTTTCACGGGCAAGGTGCTCGGCGGTTGGGAAGCTTCGGCGATTGCGAACTACTACACCGGTCTGCCCTACACCGTCACCACATCCGGTGTCGATCCCGCCGGTCTCGGCATCCTTGGCGCCAGCGCTTCCAGTTTGCGCCCCAACGTGGTTGCTGGTTGCCAGCCCAACGAGGGTCCGCAAACCCGCCTCGAATGGTTCAATACCGCGTGCTTTGCCCCTGTTCCTGCTGGCGTCCACATCCCCGGTAACGCTGGCCGCGGTATCATCCGCGGACCCGGCTACGAGGGATGGAACATCTCCGCTTCGAAAAATTTGATCTTCCACGAACGCTTCCGCTTCCAACTCCGCGGCGAAGCCGAAAACGCCTTCAACCAAACCAACCCGAGCACGTTCGGTTCGTTGTCCACCACCAGCACCTTATTCGGTGTTGTGACCGGCTACCGCGACCCGCGCATCATCCAACTCGGCGCAAAGTTCTACTTCTAAGCTGCTGTTCGGAGACCATCGGGCCAAACCGGTGGTCTCCCGGCGTTGCCTTCTTCACCCTCCCACCCGTTTACTGTTAATTACTGCTATGCTTGAGCAGCCGAACCCATGCGGCCGGCCAATGGAAGTCCCGGTTTTTTCATCGTTCTTACAATCCAAGAAAGTAGGTAAACCTGTCATCCAAAAACGGAGACCGTGCAAGAGCTAACAAGCACCTCAAGAAGAGACGCGTAGCCCGGCAACAACTTAGGATTCTGCGGCGAACGCTAACTTCGTCCGACAGCTCCGTAAGCAATCCCCAAAGCGCTGCTCCATCAGAGCGAACTTCCAGAAAGCCGGTTTGATTATGTCTGACAACTTGTCTGATTACGATTGGTTCTGGACAGCGGCTGGTAAGGCAATCGGGTATCGCGATGACGAAGCTCTGTTTTCTTCCTGCGGAACACAGATCGGCGTATTCCGAGGAGACGAAGTCTACGGCGTGCTAGGCTCCTATCTCGGCGAAGTTTCAAATAGCGGTCGCCTGGTAGCAGACATACGCAAACTGAACTGGCGTCGTCCCGCCTTTACTCCGGATCAACGCGACCCGCTTGAATTACCAATGGATATAGTTGCTCAACAACTCACGCCAGGGTATCGACATTTCAGGTTTCCTGAGAAGGAATCTATCGGAAGTGCTACTTACCGGGGCATGAGCACGATCAGTTCTATCGGTTGAACTGGGTGGACAGGCCAGGTGCAACACTGGCGTGCAAGACGTGAACCCGACATCGGTCGGGAGGAAGGCAGCGCGGCGCATGACGTCCAAACAATGTTCCCATTGCGGGTCTGTGGAGTTTAGAAATGTCGGTGCACGCAACCTCTGGGAGCAATGGATTAAGTGGTTCTTGCTTCCCGTTCGCTGCGATCTGTGCGGACGCCACTTTTTTATTTTCCGCTGGTTCGCTCACGTCACCCCCTGATTGCGCAGCTCTCGCGCCTTGCTTCCGTCCCCCGCCCGATTCACAAAACTCCCCAAAAAGTTTCCCGGCCTCTAAGTCTCTCACCCTCACTGACATACCAGCTCCAACGCCTCCAAAGTCCACGTCGTCCAATCACCCCGCCGTGCTACTTCAGAGCTGAAGCGCGAAGGGCGCGCGAAAGCGCACAGCCGGTTGGCGTCGTGCGGGATTCGAAATCCGCCGACCGTATTCATTCGCGCGTGCAGTATGACGAAAGGACTCCAAGCATGGCCACTCAAGCCCAAATCGAAGCCAATTGCCGCAACGCGGAATTGTCACCGGGACCGACGAGCCCCGCCGGTAAAGCGACCTGTTCTAAGAATGCACTTAAGACCGGGCTAACCGGTCGCACCATCCTGCTGCCAAGCGATGATGCCGACGCGTACGCAAACCATTGCGCTAATTTCCGCGTCCGCTTTGAACCAGTCGGAGACGCGGAAACAAACCTCGTACAGGCGCTCGCTGACACCGAGTGGCGGCTCAATCGCATCCCCTCGCTCGAAGCCGGCATATACGCCCTCGGCCGCATCGAGTGCGCCGAATTGTTCAGTGACATCCCCGATGCCGCCGAGCGCAAGCTCCTCATTGAGGCCAAGATCACCATTCTGTATCGCCGCGATCTCACTAATCTCCGTATCCAGGAGAACCGGCTTCGCTGTCACCGCGAAAAAGACACTGCGGCGCTCAAGGAGCTGCAATCGCATCGCAGCGAACAGATGAATTACCACGAGAAAGTCAGGAACAAAAAACTCGACGCACTCGCGTGGCATTACGCCGAGTTCTATGCAAAGGAACGCGAAGGCGAATTCGACGCCTCGGAATTTGGGTCTGAATTTTCAACTGAGACAATTGCCGCCCGGTTCTTCAAAATCGGAAAGTACACCATAGACCAACGAAAAGATCCAAAGGTGCTCGACCACCTCCGCCAAGAAGAACGGCTCAGAAGAGAAAGGGAAAAGGGTTCAAGCGCAGAGGTAATTGCCGCTTAGCACATGTTGAAAGAAAGGAATGGTGAGCCGGCCGGGACTTGAACCCGGGACCACCGCATTAAAAGTGCGATGCTCTACCAACTGAGCTACCGGCCCTTGCGATAAGCAAGCTCAGTTCCAGAGTAGCATCGCAGTTTCGCTCTATCGCGAAACGTTTCCCACCTTTATGAATCCGACTTTTCGGGGGTCCATGAATCCAACAGCTTCTGCTCGGCGCGAAGGCGTACGGCCGTTCTCCATCCTGACAAAGATCGCAGTAACCGGTGCCACCGTCTACGCTGTTCGCAAACTCGCTTCGCGTCAGTTAGCCGGAGACAAACCACCAGAGGATAAGGTCTTTCGCGACAAGGTTGTTCTCATCACAGGCGGCTCGCGCGGATTGGGCCTCGCGCTGGCCTTCGCATTTGGCGCACGTGGTTCGCGCCTCGCGCTGTGTGCTCGAGACGGTGAAGAACTCAATGAAGCATGTCGGCAGCTTCGAGAAAAAAATTATCAGGCAGTGCCCTTCATCGCGGACGTCGCGCAGCAGTCGGAAACGGGCCCGCTGATCGACCGTGTCATGCAGCACTTCGGTCGCATCGACATTCTCGTAAACAACGCCGGCGACATTCAGGTTGCGCCTCTCGAGAGCCTCACCCACGAAGATCTCGAAAGCGCGATGCAACTCATGTTCTGGGCGCCCGTCAATCTCACTCTCGCTGCTTTGCCGCAAATGAAGCAGCGGCATTCGGGCCGTATCGTCAACATCACCTCCGTCGGGGGAAAAGTGAGCATGCCACACTTGCTGCCCTATAGCTGCGCCAAATTCGCGTGTGTCGGATTCTCGACGGGCTTGGCATCAGAGCTCAAATCGAAGGGCATACATGTCCTGACCGTTATACCCGGTCTAATGCGAACCGGGTCCTACTTGAACGCCAAGTTTGGTGGCCAGTCGAAGAAAGAATTTACGTGGTTCGGGCTGTTGGGAAACGCTCCAGGATTCTCCATCTCTGCGGACGAGGCAGCACATCAAGTCATCGCCGCCCTTGAGAAAAAACAATTCAACGTGACCATTTCTCTCCCTGCGAAGTTATTGGTCGCCTCCGAAACGCTATTGCCCGACACTACTCGCGCTGTGTTGAGCATTGTGAATAGCATTTTGCCCAAGGGCAAAAAACGTTCATCACTCACTCCAGGAAAAGAAATGGATCCGGAGATGAATAGCATGTTCCACGCTGCTACGACACTGGGAAAAGAAGCGGCGCGCACACTAAATGAGTGAGGAACTTACAGGTTGAATTACCAGGAATAGTAACAAAGAAGCGTTAAATAAGATCCATTTGGGTGGACAGAGGCAACAATCCCCCTGGCGGGATATTTCTGTGTTTTTCGACAAGGAATCAAATCTTCAATGGCGCTCTCCGTATTCGTGTCCTTTCTACAAGCCGGATTCGAATGCTCCACACATCGGCGACGCAACGGACAACGTCTCGACCTGCTGAAGTCCACAAAACATGAACAATTTGCCCGTGAGGATTTCAATCGCCTGCAGCCATTAGGAATTCGCACCATACGCACCGGCGCGCGCTGGCACCTAATCGAAGCAATCTCCGGACAGTTTGACTTCACTTCGCTGAAAGTAATTCTCGACGCAGCAGAGGACACGAAAACACAAGTTCTTCTCGACCTGCTTCACTTCGGCTGGCCTGACGACGTAAATGTTTTGTCGCCCTCTTTTCCGGATCGTTTCCGCCGCTTCACTCGTGCCGTCGCGAGATGGTTGCGGGCGAACCCCTACACCTGCTGCACGGCCATCGCACCCATCAACGAGATTTCTTTTCACGCATGGGGCGGGGGCGAAGCGGCATGCATCAATCCGTATCAGACAACGACATCGCACAAAATCAAGCGCAACTTGCTTCGGGCTGCCATCGCGTCCAGCGAAGTGTTGATAAACGAGCTTCCCGGCGTTCGCCTCGTGTCGCCCGAGCCGGTTATTCACATCGTTCCTAATTCGCAAATTCCGAACGACGAAGCGGAAACGGAGGCATACCGGCAGGCGCAGTTTCAAGCTTGGGATATGCTCACTGGCCGTCTAAATCCGGAACTCGGCGGCAAGCCTGCTTATCTCGATATCATCGGCGTGAATTTCTATGACCGCAATGAGTGGGTACACAACTCGAAGACCTTTCTTCGCCGGAGCGATCCACGCTATCGGCCGTTTCAGTTCATCTTGAAGGAGGTCTGGGAGCGCTACGGTCGGCCCATCTTCATCGCGGAAACCGGCGCCGAAGACGACGAACGCGCTGATTGGTTCGACTACATCTGTAACGAAGTCGTGGCCGCACACCAGTCGGGGATTCCCGTCCACGGTATCTGTCTTTACCCGATCCTGAATCACCCCGGATGGAAAGACGATCGCCATTGCCACAACGGTCTATTCGATTACGCCGATAGTCACGGCCATCGCGAAGTTCACCAACCTTTAGCCGATGCGATTGTCCGCCAGACGCCCAGATTACTTGAAAGCTATAAACACACCAATGAAATCCCAAAACAACGATCTACTCTGCCTGTCTCATCTCCGCTGGGGCTTCGTCTTTCAGCGCCCGCAACATCTCATGAGTCGTTTCGCTCGGGATCGCCAGGTCTTGTTCTTTGAAGAGCCTGTTTTTGAGGATGAGTCGCCGTGGGTGCGTGAATCCATTTGCAAACAGTCTGGAGTGCGGGTCTGCACACCGGTTGTGCCGCACGGACTTACACCTGCGGAAGTCGCCACTGTACAGCGTCAGCTTCTGCATTCCGTGATGGATCAAAACAACCTCACTGACTACACTGCCTGGTATTACACACCGATGGCGCTGAGTTACTCGCATGACTTGCGGCCGTCGCTGATGGTCTACGACTGCATGGATGAGTTGTCCGCCTTTGCAGGCGCTCCTCCGGCGATGCGTGAAAACGAGCAGACACTATTCGGCCTCACAGACCTCGTCTTCACTGGGGGCGCGAGCCTCTTCGAATCGAAGCGCCGTCAGCACGGCTCCGTGCATTTGTTCCCCAGCAGCGTCGATGTCCAACATTTTCGTCGCGCACGAGAGCAGAAGCAAGAACCGGAAGATCAGGCAAACATCCCGTATCCGCGCATCGGGTATGCAGGTGTGATCGACGAGCGAATGGATCTCGGACTCTTGAAAGCCGCAGCCGAAAGCCGCCCCGATCTGCAATTCGTGCTCCTCGGTCCGGTTGTGAAAATCGATCCCGCGACTTTACCCCGTGTTCCGAACATTCACTATCTCGGCATGAAGTCGTATTCCGACCTTCCCGCCTATTTTTCCGGATGGCAAATAGGGATGCTGCCTTTCGCTCTCAACGAATCGACACGCTTCATCAGTCCGACCAAAACTCCGGAGTATCTGGCCGCGGGTCTTCAAGTCATCTCTACACCTATTCGGGATGTGGTCACGCCTTACGGAGACCTGGGATTGGTTCGAATCATAGACGGGGCTAGTGAATTTATCAGAGAGGCGGATGCACTTTTGAAGAGTCCAGCTAATGATGAGTTCACGAAGCGTGCTGACTGCTTCCTGGCTCAATCTTCGTGGGACAAAACGTGGAACGGAATGAATGAACTTATGAACAACACTTTGGGTATCAAACGGTCGCGGCTGGCGCAAAGCGCACCTTTCTCAAAGACTGCCGAAGGCGTCGGCCATGTTTGATTACTTGGTCGTTGGCGCTGGATTCGCTGGAGCGGTAGTCGCTGAAAGAATGGCGCGCAGCTTCAACAGGAAGGTTCTTTTAATCGATCGCCGCAAACACATCGGCGGCAACGCGTATGACCATCACAACGAAGAGGGCATTCTTGTTCATCGCTACGGCCCACACATTTTTCACACAAATTCGGACCAGGTGTTCCAATATTTATCTCAGTTCACGGCGTGGCGTTGCTATGAGCATCGCGTGCTGGCGTGCGTCGACGGGAAGCTAGTTCCCGTCCCTATCAATCTCGACACCGTCAACATTCTGTACGACCTCAATCTCCAGACGGAAGACGAGGTCGCGGATTTCTTTGCCTCCCGTTCAGAAGAACGAGGCCATTGCCGAACATCAGAAGATGTTGTGGTCAGCAAGGTCGGGCGCGATCTCTACGAAAAGCTCTTTCGTAACTACACGCGCAAGCAGTGGGGCAAAGATCCATCCGAGTTGGATGCTTCCGTCACGGCGCGTATCCCGGTGCGAACGAATCGCGACGATCGTTACTTCAACGACCGCTACCAGGCGATGCCGCGCCATGGTTACACCCGGATGTTCGAGAATATGCTCGACCATCCGAACATCACGTTTGAGCCGGGCTGCAACCTGCGCGACATCATCGACGATGTTCGTTTCAGCGAGCTCGTGTATACGGGTCCGGTCGACGAATTCTTCGACTTCCGTTTCGGCGAGCTGCCTTATCGCTCTTTGCGCTTCGAGCACGAAACGCTCGATATGGAAGTTCTTCAACCTGTGGCGGTGATCAATTATCCAAACGATCACGCTTACACGCGTGTCACAGAGTTCAAACACATGACCGGTCAAGGCCATCGCAAAACGAGCGTAGTGTACGAGTATCCCGCAAGCGAGGGGGACCCGTACTATCCGGTGCCCAACCCCGAGAATGCGGCTTTGTATAAGAAATATGCCGAGTTGGCTGCCACCACACCCGGCGTGCACTTCGTCGGCCGTTTGGCGACTTACAAGTACTACAACATGGATCAGGTTGTCGCTCAGGCGCTAACGCTTGTCAAGCAGTTGAGCTCCGATCACGCCGCGCGCCACAGCGCTTCGGTAAAGGTCCATTCCTGGTCTGTCCAAGCTGCAAGCGCCTGAAAACCGCTGGACCGGGCGTAATCATCGAGTTCACTCAATGTGAATTTGTGGGATGACTCGGTCCAGATCGTTTCTCCCGCCCGGAATTCCACTGTCTTATCGAGTGCACCCAAATAGACGTCCTGGTCGCGGCCGGACAGCAAGTGCATTTCGATGCGTCGTTCTTCGGCATTCCATCGCGCCTCATGCGCGAAAGTACGCAGATCGAAATCCGCATCCATTTCGCGGTTGAGGCGTCCCAGCAAATTGAGGTTGAACGCCGCGGTGACTCCTGTCGGATCGTCGTAGGCGGCAAGCATTTGCCCCACATCCTTCACTAGATCGACGCCGAGTAGGAACCAATCGCCGGGCTTCAGGTTGGCGCGGACAGCGCGAAGAAATTGAGGCACTTCTTCCCTGTCGAGATTGCCGATCGAGCTTCCGAGGAACATCAGCAGCAGCGGTTCGCCCGGTCCACGTTCCCGCGTCACTTTGCGAAGGCCTTCGAGCCAGTCATCGCAAACTGCGCGAATCTCACAAAGTGTCTCCAATTCTTTTTCGCAAGCTGTCAGCGCTGCTTGCGACACATCAATGGGCCTGTAAGACACCAGTGAGTGCAGCCGGCAGAAACCCTCCAGCACGTGCCGCGTTTTCTTTCCGCTGCCGCTGCCCAGCTCCGCCACGATCGCAACAGCGCCCGCCTGCATTACGATATCGGACGCATGTATTCGCAGCAGCCGCTCGTCCGCGCGGGTCAGGCCGTATTCGGGCAGCAATGTGATTGCCTCAAATAACGCAGTGCCCAGATCGTCGTAAAGAAAGCGAGGTGAGATTTTCTTCTGTGGTGCGCTCAGCCCTTCCAGGACTTCGACGGCAAAAGAAGACAGTTGGGACTCGACGGAAGCCGACATGTCGTTGTATCGACTATCAGTTGTTCAAATCAGTTACGCAGCGAAACCCGGCATAGACGTACTGGTAGTCACGTCGGAACCAGTTTCGAAACGATTTTCTTAGTAAGCGCGCGGCTGTACGCGGAGACCCGCCCTTGATCACGTTGTGCTCACCATCGAAAAAGTTCGCAGAATATCCCGGATAGCTCGGCCGAGAATGAAATCCGGGAAACGGGGCGAAGATAGTCTCGGTCCACTCCCAGCCATTCCCTAGCATTTGACTCACGCCAAACGCACTGTCGCCATCGGGGGTAGCGGTCACTGGTTCCGGATCCCAACGCTTGAAGTCGAAGTTACCGTGCGACCAGCTTGGTTCCTGTTCGCCCCAAGGATACATCCTCTCGTTCCCGTCGAAACTTCCATACGCGGCGCGGTGAAACTCTTCTTCGGTTGGCAATCGCGCACCAATCCAGCGTGCATACTGTTCCGCTTCCTGCTCGGTGACGTAAACGGGCCAATCCAACGGCAACGGAATCTCGGCGAACATGCCGCGATAGAGAATTTCACCATTACGCTTCGTCCAGAAATGCGGCATCGGCGCACCCGATTCGACACAACGCAGATACTCGCCGTTGGTGATCTTGTGCTTTTGGATGCGGAATGATGGCACTTCGCGTCGTACTTGACCGAACTCGTTATCCCATCCGAACTGTCCATCATCTTTCATCCCAAGCGTGGCCGTTCCAGCAGGTATCGTGATCCATTCGTTATTCGTTTCAGTTCCGGAACTCGGTGGCTCATCGATTGTGTCTTCGCCCGGGCGCTTCAGTTCGAAGGCGAAATTATGAAACATGTATGCCAGCGTTTCCATGTGCATTTGCCGGTGCTCGATCGCCATGAGTAGGAGGTCCTCAGAACACTGGTCCAATACTTCGTCGACATGCTGTCGGCAGCGTGCAACATAGGAGGTGATTTCGTCCAATGTCGGCCACTCTGACTGCTTGTCTTTAGGCAGATTTGCGGAATCCGGGTCGATGCCCGCCTGGAAAAGAGCATCCAGTTCCGGATCAGGGGAGGGCTTATGCGCGCCCTCGCGCGAGATCTGTATCGCATCAAACCCATCGAGATGACCGATATAGAAAATGACGCGGTGTCTTTGGGCAATAGGTCGTTCGTACAGCGCTTCAGGCCGGAGAATTTGAAACAGCTTGTCGCTTTCCTTTCTCGCCAACTGTAATTCCGTCAGCAACTTCGTCGGTGTCGCTTCTACGAGGGGCATCTTCGAACAGGTCTCCCGGTTTGTAACAGATCCAACAACGCCCATTTGATGCCAAGACCCTGGTCAACATACCAAAATTTCCGTACGAACATAAACGTTATTTATTCCGGCTGGAACGTTTTCGAAACGACTGGATCCAGGACCGTTTTCGCCAGAGCTAACGCCTCTTCCCGGTCTCGAATTTCGCCTTCCAGTTGAGCGGTCTCGACCGCGTGCAAAGCGCGCCCAAGCGACGGACCCGGCTTATAACCCGCTTCGAGTAGATCGCGCCCCGTAATCAGGCGGGGAGGTTTCAAGTCTTCCTGACCGAATTCCTTCAGCTTGGCTTTCACGAAGTCGTAGGATTCCGTGTAGCCGTTGCTGGCCAGGCAATCCAGGCGATGCAATTCCAGGTGCTCCTCGAAGCGGGGAAGACACAGAAATCGTTTGAGAGTACTGGTACGCATCTGTTGGACATCTTTGAATCGCATGTGATTCGCTACCAGTGATGTCACGTGCTCCACTTCGTCGTTGGATAATCGCAATTGTCCGAGTCTCTTCTCCGTCATCTTCGCGCCCACTTCCGCATGTTCGTCGAAGCGAATGCGCTCGGCCATGCGAAAGGTCGGCGGTTTACCGACATCGTGCAGCAAAACCCCGAGCGCCAAGGTCGGCGTCGGCCGCTGCAAGTGCTCCAGCATTATCAGGACATGCGTCCATACGTCGCCTTCGGGGTGGTACTCCGGCGGTTGTTTGACACCTTGCAACGCTTTGATTTCCGGGAGAACATGGATCAACAAGCCGGCTTCATCGAGCAGTTCGAAACCTCGCCGGGCATTACCCTCCGTCAGTATGCGCACAATCTCTTCCCGGATTCGCTCTGCAGAAATGCGACAAATCGCGCACGCGTGCGATTGGATCGCCTTGAGAGTGGCAGGCTCGATTTCAAATCCGAACCGCGCGGCAAAGCGCACCGCTCGCAGCATCCGCAGATGGTCTTCGGAAAAGCGGCGCGCGGGCTCGCCGATAGCACGCATGAGCCCGGAGTTGAGATCCGTTTGACCGTTCACGAAATCGAGTACCTGTCCCGTGAACGGATCCTGCATCAAACCATTGATGGTGAAGTCCCGGCGCTGCGCATCCAGTGCAGGGTCAGTTTCAAACCGCACCTGATCGGGATGGCGTCCGTCGCCATATTCTCCTTCGCTGCGAAAGGTGGCAACCTCCACGTGTACGCCGCCGCGCGACACCAGCATTACGCCGAAATGTGCACCGACTGTTTCGGCCATTGGAAACAATGACAGGATCTGGTCAGGTGATGCGCTGGTGCTGACGTCGTAATCCTTGGGCGCGATCCCAAGCAGCCGGTCTCGCACGCATCCGCCGACAAGGTACGCGCAATGACCCCGATCGCGCAGGCCCGAAATGATATCGCGGGCTAGGTCTTCGCGCGCGTCAGTAGATGATTTTCCCGCCGGGCTTACGTCAGGCGTGTCCGGACTTGACTTGTTTTCCAGCGTCACTTTCGTGGCCGGCGGTTGAAGCTTCCGGCACACCGTCGGCTTGGGCCGCCAGCGCGGCGGCTTGCGCCTCCGCTTCAGCCTTTTTCAGTTCTTTCTTGGAAGGCGGAGCCTGTTCGTGACGATAATCGTGGTCGTGATAACACGTCCGGCACCGAACTTTAGCCGCTTCTCCATTGACGAGAGACACAATAGAGTGGTTGGTTATGCGGCGACACTTGATGCAATGATCGTCGATGACATCGCCTAGTCGCTGTTCACCCATGATGAAGGCCGTCAAGCGCGAGTATACCAATAAACGAGACTGGGCCTCAAACGAGACGTGGCCTCCACTTCCGCCTCGACCACGCGCCGAGAGGAACGCATGGGTGCGTTTGTTAGACTGAAAATTCTGCTCTTTGAAACTCCACGGCCAGGTAGCTCAGTCGGTAGAGCGCAGCCCTGAAAAGGCTGGCGTCGGCGGTTCGATTCCGTCCCTGGCCACCATTATTTCAACAGCTTACATAGCTTCCACTCAGCACTTTCATTCCAATTCATTCCAAAACTATGGCGCGGGACGATTCGCCTCGTCTGGAATGCTGGGGTGTAGCGAAGTGGCTGCCCTCTCGACTCGCCGCAGTTTGGAGTTACAGTGTCAAACGCCTCTTTGGGGAAGGATTTCCGCAATATCGCGGCGGGCATGCAGGACGGCCACAATTTGCAGCGGCTTCGTGTCGGGCCGATAGACAATCAGGTACGAATAGACCGAGAAGAATCTCACGGAGGCGGATGTCAGGTCACGCCGCCAATGTCCCCCGTTCGGAAACTCCGCAAGGTAGATGAATTTGTTGCGGATGACGGATTCCACGCGGTCGGCGGTTTCCTCGCTGCTTTCCTCCTTCAGATAACGCCAGATGGCTACGAGATCGCGGGCGGCTTGGGGCGCTAGGATGTAGCGCCGCTTCATTCTGGCTGGGCTTTCAGCCGTTGCAGATGGGCGTCAAGCTCATCTTCGGGAATGCCCTCGCCGCGTTCGAGTTCCGCGATACCGTTATGAATCTTCGCGTCGATGGCCTGGCGGTTAGCGGTGAGCCATTCATCCCGCTCGTGCAGCACTTCCAGGGCGCGGTCAATCACATCATCGGTGCTGCTATAAGCGCCGGAGCGCAGCGCTTCGGCAATGCGGTGTTCCTGTTCGGGCTTCAGTTGAATGGTCATGACCGACTTCTCTAGCTATTGTCGCGTAAGGATAGGCTCTGACGGGAAAACAGTCAATCGGCGTGGTCGCGGCCACAAGCCCAAGGGGCCTTAATCAGGCTATCGCGGATTTCCTGCATGCGGGGATGGTCAAGGAAGGGGTATCCCCTTTCCTTGGGCGACTGAAAGGCTCGATATCCCGTGACTTGTCGTCCCGATTCCATATCATTTCGAAGTCAGTCACCGACAGAAACTCATCCGCAATCCACGCGAATTCGGACGTTGCTGGTGTGGGTTCTCCGGCGTTAACCTTAGCTGAGGATGCCTCGGGCAACGCACATGGTTTACAACAGCGGATATGTGTCCGA